>JBBDSC010000031.1:0-1884 GCA_040905145.1 Anditalea sp. | reverse complement strand
GCTTCCCCCCCGTGGGTTGCGTGTTGGGGTGCGATTGTTTTCTTTTGTTCGGATGACTTGTCTTTCTGAAAATCCCCCTTTTTATCCTTTCGGGTAACGGTCGCCTTAAGGGATATCAGTAAGTCAATGTTGTTCCCCCTATTGATTCTAAATGGCTTTAGCTTTTGGTCCCCTGCCAATACCTGCTGCCACAAATAGAATCTGGATCGATGATTGGGCGAGTAGCCTATATAGTTATCCATTACATTCCATCCTTTCGAAGTAAGTCCCCTTATCCATTCATCAGCAAAACTAATATCAGACTTGGCATCCTCCCCTACTGCGGTATGGTCATAATTATAAATGATGGTATTGTTCACCTTCTTTTTGTGTCGGTAATACTTATCAAAATCAGAAACCAGGTCCTTTATCTTCTTTGGCTTTAATACATACAGTGAGTTGATCAGATCATAGGATGCATCCTTCTCCTGGCCTATGGTCACCCAGTTGATGGCGGAGTTATAATCACAGCCCAATTCCAACGGAAGCTCATTTACCAGGTCGGCATCAAACCTGCAATCCTTCTCTGTCCTCCCGGTCAGCCCGTCTATGAACTCATTGTTGGGTGCATAGTAGCCATGTTTCTCCTCATCCAGCAAATGATAAAACGAATCTTCCGGCTTGTTCGGTTTACGGTTTAGTACCGATAAGGAAAATTCGAAAGGGGTCAATGTATCCCTAAAGTTCTCGATTACCTTAATACCAAGAGCATGAACGTTATCTGCTGTGGACGCCCTTGTCACATAGTTTAGCCCTATCCTAAGGGTGTTGATGTCATCCAAATAAGCATCTATTTCCTTATCGATCTGCTTTTGTCGCTTTTTATTGGCCTTCTCTTTTTCTTGGCTAAGGTCAAATATCTCCTTTTGAACAGCCAGGATGATTGCCGCCACTTCCGTATTGCTATCAGATTCGATATCATACACCCAATCCCCTGGCATTCCCGGGGTGGGCTGATCAGTGGTAAGCAACAGACTTTCACAGCAGGATTGATCGCCATATAAATGGGCCTGACCCCTTAGGGTTAGCAATACTTCTTTGAATTTCTCACGGGGAAAAAACTTCACCTCATCTGCATAGATATAGGCCAATGAGGCCCCATTCGAAATGTAAACCCTATCTATGGATATAAGCAGCTGGGCCGATCCGTTAAACCATTTGATCAGGTGGGCATTGGTGTCGGGCTGTCTATAGCAATTGGGGATTTGCAATTCATCCGGGGGTGCCTTCCTTACCCAGTAGTGGACGTTTTCCTTAAATCCCATTCTTAGCCACCCCACCTTCAGGGCAGGGATGATCATGTTGAGCAGCTTATCGTAGGTAATGGAAACGATGCCGCCCAATGATCCGGGCATGTCCAAAGCGTTTCGGAGGATAAACTCAGCCCCTGGGCCTTCTGTCTTACCTGTACCACGGCCCCAAATACAGGTTCCCATTTGTGGCCTTACCAGGGACATCTCTACCTGGGGGATATTGTAGTGGATCTTTTTAATTTCCGTCATCCTCGTCTGCTGTGGGTTCTAATACGATGGCATCTTCTATTTCGTCACCCCTCTTTTTGTCATCCACCAGTTTCTTAAGTCTGGACTTCCAGTTGGCAGGTAGCTTTGTTTTCAGTTCCTCCGGAAAGAATCCTACCTGGTATTCTGGGATTTGCAGCCTCTTGTACATTTCGGCATCTGTGGTGCCCATAAATTCCAGAATGGCACTCTTGTACTCTTTCATCAGTCCGGTGAATGTCTTTCCATCGCCGCTGTCTTTGGCAATGTTGATCCCGGTGATCAGCAATTGCATGTAGGTATCCACGTGGTACTGCTTATTGAAATGGGTCACATCCCCGTAGGC
>JBBDSC010000030.1:0-56921 GCA_040905145.1 Anditalea sp. | reverse complement strand
CATCAGGGGTATTTAACACATAATGTAAGGCAACAGTAAGTTCTACCACACCCAATCCAGCTCCAAAATGCCCCCCATACACCGACACAGTGTCCACTAAAAATTGTCTTAATTCTTCGCAAATTTGTACTAACTGGTCCTTTCTAAAATTTTTTAAATCTTCAGGGGAGTTAATTTGAGCAAGTAATTTTCCAGGGTTTATCAACATTTTTTGTTTGTCTCTTTTAAAGATAAAAAGCGGTAATCATTTTCCATTTCCCTAATTGTTATAAACAATACAACAACATTTATCATGGTGTTTAATATATTTGGTAATATCCGCCAAAGGGAGGCAACCTTAATTTTTTAAACTACTTTGGTCCCTTGTAGCGACGGGCATTTCTAATTAAATTCAATTATGTACGAATTGAATAATCTTACGAATAAGGAATTTACCTATTCATATTGATTTATCTAGTTATGTAATATCTTTGGATTCCATTAGGATGTAAAATTAAGACAAATTTTATTGTAACCAGTGAGTTTCGAAATCAAATTGCCTCTTTTTGAAGGACCTTTTGACTTAATGCTGTTCTTCATCGAACGGGATGAGCTGGATATCTATGATATTCCCATATCAAAAATCACGCTTGATTTCCTCGATTACCTACGTCATTTGGAAAAAATGGAAATAGAAGTAGCCAGTGAGTTTATCTTGGTTGCCGCTACTTTGATGAAAATTAAATCCAAGATGCTGATTCCCAAGCCGGATTTCGATGAAAATGGGGAGGAGATAGATCCAAGAGAGGAGTTGGTCAGGCATTTGTTGGAATATAAAAAATATAAATCAGTCCTCGGAACGCTTGCTCAATTAGAAGAAAGCAGGATGTCAAAAACTGAACGGGGAAATGTGCTGGCAGAATTAAAGGAACTAACCAAAATAGACTATGTAGAAGCAGAAATCCAAGATATGGATTTATATAAGCTTTTAAATGTTTATCAAAAAGTGATGGTTAAATTCGCTTCCCGAACTGATGATACCAAACATACCGTCATTCAATACCCTTACACTATAGATCAACAAAAAGATCTGATATTAGAGAGGTTGAATTTACAGGAAAGAGTACCCTTTACAGATTTTATTCAATACAACCCCGACAAAATATTTATTATTTACACCTTTTTGGCCATTTTGGAACTGTTGCAATTGACCCAAGTGACCATCAGGATTGGAGAAGGTTTCAATAATTTCTGGGTAGAAAAAAAGGAAGATTAGAAATTATATGAAATTGGATAATAAATATATCTTTAAGACTCTAAATCCCAATAAAATATGGTTGCCTGTCATTATAGGTTTGGGCATAGTTTTTTTTATGTTTTATATTGACCCATCCATCGATTCCCAAACCTTAAGTGGTGTTTTTGATGCGTCCATCCCTTCCATATTACTCGCTATACTTTTTGTCTTCCTAAGGGATGTGGGATATGTCTTCCGGATAAGGGAAATTACCGATAAATACCTTACCTGGAACAGATCCATATATGTCATCGTACTTTGGGAATTTGCCTCTGCGGTTACCCCCTCAGTTATAGGAGGTACGGCTGTAGCTGCTTTCATCCTTCACAAGGAAGGGATAAAGTTGGGGAAAGCTTTAGCCTACGTGATGGTGACTGCCATTATGGACAATTTGTTTTTTGTGATAGGGGCTCCCATCATTCTATTTTTGGCACAGGGTCACATCTTTCCTGAAAGCAGGGTATTAGAACTAAAAATCGGTTCTAGCCTTGAATATCTTTTTTGGGTAAGTTACTCCTTGTATGCCATTTATTCCTTTTTGATGGCGGCAGGTTTATTCTACCGGCCCCGGGTATTTAAGTGGATCCTCCTAAAGATTTTTTCGATCAAGTGGTTTAGGAAATGGAAATACCATGCCAATGACTATGGGGATCAGATCATCGAAGCTTCCAAGGAAATGAAAGGCAAAAGCATTAAATATTGGTCCTTAATCATCAGTTCTACTCTATTTATCTGGACGTCCAGGTATCTTATGCTTAATGCCCTCATCTCCGCTTTCGAATCTTTATCCGTAAGGGAACATATAATAATTTTTGCCAGACAAATTATTATGTGGATTATGATGATGATTTCCCCCACACCAGGGAGTAGCGGCACAGCAGAATTCTTCTTTGCTCAATTCTTCAACGAATTCCTGACCGGTTACACTTTTGTGACCAGTATAGTTTGGAGAATGCTATCCTATTACCCTTATCTTATTCTGGGGGCTATTTTCTTGCCCCGATGGATCAGGCAGGTTTTCTTTGTCAAGAAAATTAAAGGGGAAATTTAATCAATTAAAAATTATTGTCTTGTTACCCATCACCATCACCTTCTGTGCAATATGGTATTTTATCGCTTTTGATAGCACCAATTTCTCCACGTCCTGACCGATTTGAACTAAATTGGCAATGGTGTTGTGATGCCTTACCCTGGCCACATCCTGCTCGATAATCGGTCCGGCATCCAATTCCTCGGTTACATAATGTCCGGTGGCTCCTATAATCTTTACCCCCCTTTTATGTGCGGCATGATAAGGCCTTGCCCCAACAAAAGCCGGAAGAAAAGAATGATGAATGTTGATTATTTTATTTCGGTATTGGGCTATAAATTCAGGACTGATAATCTGCATGTACCTGGCTAAAACCACAAAATCTATCCGCTGTTCCTGCAAAAGTTCCAATTGTTTTTTTTCCTGTTCCATTTTATTACCCCCAAAAATCGGCAGATGGTAAAAGGGAATGCCAAAACCTTCCACCACAGGCTGTAAGAATGAATGGTTGGAGATGACCAAAGGAATGTCTACATGAAACTCTCCGGAATAATGCCTGCCAAGGATATCAAATAGACAATGGGACAGCTTGGATACAAAAATAGCCATCCTTGGCCTTGGTAAATTAAAGTGAAGCTTAAAGTTCATTTCAAACTTTCGCCCTACCTTTTCAGCAAATACATCAGTTATTTGTTCCTGTACAATGGCGAAATTCTCCAGTTCCCATTTTACCCGCATAAAAAAGTCCCCTATGTCTTCATCTATATGTTGATCTATTTCCAATATATTTCCTTGATGGGTATATAAAAAATCAGAAACTGCGGCTACTATACCTTTTTGGTCTTTGCACTGAATAATTAAAATCGCACTTTTTATCATAGCGTAAGTAAATAAAATTAGGTAGAATATAGATTCAAAATATTAAATAATTGATAAAAAAATATTCAATATAAAAAAAATTCTATAATCACCCTGGCCCCCTATCAAAGAACCAAAATTGGAGCAAATATTTATAAACGACTTTTTTTTATATTTGAAATACATTTAATTGGATTTATAAAAAACTCGTTATACCTTTACTTTCGTAATAAACATTAACTTTTTCACACGATTATGGAAAGCGACCACTACGAGCAATTGAATATAGGTATTGTTGGAACTGGAGGAATAGCCAGGGGCCTAGCCAAACTTATTTCCCAGCGCCGTGATATGGTAGTGTCACGGATTTTGACCAGGAGAACCGGTCCAATTGAAAATCTAGGGGTGAGCCAGGATTTGCTGACCTTAATCCCTGAAAAGTTGATGGAACTATCCGATGTAATCGTAGTTGGTACAGGTGATCCTATTTACTCTACCAGAATCATCGATTTGGCCTTTACCTATAATTTGCCGGTGGTCACCATGGATGCGGATACGCAGGTGGTCTCAGGGTCATGGTTATCCAAGAGGGGGACCATCACCGAGGCCAATGGGGACCAACCCGGTTGCTTGGCCGCCTTGAATAATGAGGTGATCCAGATGGGCTTCAAACCTCTGGTCTATGGAAATATCAAAGGATTCCTTAATCAGAACCCCAGTTTGGAGGACATGATGTATTGGGCCCAGAAGCAAGGGTACAGTTTAGGGTCGGTCACTTCTTTTACAGATGGTACCAAGTTACAGATAGAGCAGTGCCTGGTAGCGAATTATTTTGGACTGGATATAGCCAAACAAGGTTTGATCGGGCTGGAAGCCAATAATTTTGAAGAAGGGGCCTTCGCCCTTGGCAGGGAAGCTGTTAATCGGGGCACGGCACTGAGTGATTATATCATTTCCAGGGAATCGCCCCCGGGCGTCTTTATTACCGCAACCCATCAGGAAAATCTGGCTGCAGAATTGAAAACCTATAAAATGGGGGAAGGGCCTTTTTATCTGCTGTACAAGCCCATGCATCTGTGTTTTTTCGAAATCCCAAACACGATTTTAAACTTGGTGCATAAAAAGGAGATCCTTATAGATAATGGAGCTTATCCTTCCATAAGTGTGGCTTCCATTGCCAAAAAGAAACTGGATGCGGGATGTTTTATTGACAAAGGAACCGGGAGTATGGAAGTCAGAGGGGAGGCGGTTACCATAGCGGAGCAACCCAACCATGTGCCGATTGGTTTGATGAGCCAAGTACATGTGAAAAAGGATATCAAGCAGGGACAGCTCATCACTTTTGATGATGTGGACTTACCGGAATCCATGGCTTATCAGGCATGGATGGAGACACTTAATAGTTATTCTGTATCCCCAAGTCCAGAGTATCAATACGGTCACTAAAGCTGACTAATTATTATTTTTTTGGTTGATTTTTTTATAGTAGATTTCGGTATTTTTTTTAGAGTAAGGGTATCATGGCTATGATATTCTTACTCTACTTTTTTTGCACTCCCTTTTTCTAATCCAAAAGTGCCGAAATATCATCTTTGCTCAGGCTCTTCATAAAGCTTTCCTCTGTACTGATAAGTTCACCAGCCAGGGCCATTTTCCGCGCTTGAAGGGCCATGATTTTTTCCTCAACCGTTTCCCTTGTGATAAATTTATAAATAATGACCTTATTTTCCTGACCAATCCTATGGGCTCTATCAATGGCTTGTGCTTCCACCGCTGGATTCCACCAAGGATCAAGCAGGAACACATATTCCGCGGAGGTCAGATTAAGGCCCACCCCGCCTGCCTTAAGGGAAATCAGAAATATTTTTACCTCACTATCTTGCTGAAAAGCCTCCACTTGTGCCTGACGATCTTTGGTATTGCCATCCAAGTAAGCAAAGGAAATACCTTCTTCTTCCAAAAAATTTCTGACAATGGTCAAATGCCTTACAAATTGACTAAACACCAAAACTTTGTGCCCTTCACTGGCGGTTGACCTTATCATAAAGATAATATCCTCCAACTTACCCGATCCCCCTTTATAAAGGGTATCAGTAAGTTTTGGATGATTCGCAATTTGTCTAAGCTGTGTAAGACCACGAAGCAGGGTGAATTGCTGGTTTTTCACACCAGGAACATACATATCTTTGATGATCTTCTCGCGGTAAAAACCTTTGACCTCCTGGTATGCTTTCTCCTGTTCCGGGGTCATGGAAGAATATTTCACTTGAACTACCTTTTCAGGAAGATCTGTTGCCACCTGGGTTTTTAATCTTCTTAGAATAAACGGCTTAATCATTGCGTGGAGCTTGGCCGCCTTATCCATATCATTCTTCTTTTCTATGGGCTGAAGAAATTGTTTTTTGAATATCCCCTGGCTGCCCAATAAGCCAGCATTTACAAAATTCATTTGAGACCAAAGATCCATGGTACCATTCTCTACCGGAGTGCCGGTAAGAATCAGCTTATTTCGGCAGGATAAATTATTTACTGCTTTCGCGATGATACTACCGGGATTTTTGATGGCCTGCGATTCATCCAATATGATATAATTGAAATGAAACTTCTTTAGAATATCAACATCCAATCTTGTAATTCCATAGGAGGTCAACACCAAATCATACGCATTGAAACGGCTGCTGTCTTTGATTCTCTGCGAACCTGTATACACCAGGATTTTCAGGTTAGGTGTGAATTTGCGGGCTTCCAATTCCCAGTTGTATATCAAAGAAGTGGGCATCACCAATAATGAGGTAGCACCTTTCGTACTTTTCTTTTCGTGTGCAAGTAAAGCCAAAGCCTGTACCGTCTTCCCCAGCCCCATATCATCAGCCAGACAGCCCCCAAAGTTATATTCATTCAGGAAACGAAGCCAGTCGTACCCTGCTTTTTGATAAGGCCTAAGAGTTCCATTAAAAGTTTCCGGCAGCTCATAAGCATCTATATTGGAAAAATCCTTGAGCTTTTCCAATTTTCGGCTTAAGGTGAGCCGGATCAAATTTCCTTTCTGCAATTCATTGGCCAAGGCAATATGGTGCTTTTTCAACACCATTTTTTCCGGAGCCTTTTTTTCATCCTCAAGAAAAGAAAAAATCTCGGAGTAATTCACAAACCAAGAACTGGGAATCACCGCAATTTTTCCATTGGGTAATTCAAATTCAGATTTTCCCTGCGTAAGCATCCTTCTGATCTTGGAAAAGGGAATTTCCATGGAACCAAATTTGATAATGGCATTGACATCAAACCAGTCGATGTTTTCATGCACTTCCACAGAAATTGAGGCCCTACCAAAAAAATACTGTTTCCCCTTCTCACTGGTATTCTGCAGAATCTTTACCCCCCGTTCCTCCAATGCTTCCCTGTTTATATTGATCCAGTCAAAAGCCCTTGCTTTTTCCATTGCGTACCGGGAAAAACGCACAGGAAGACCCAGATCCTTCAGATAATCACTATAGGATTTTTCCTTTTCCAGGTCCCTGATTACTTTGTGAAAAGTAAAATTATCTTCATTTTGTTCCAGTTCCACATTATTGTTTGCTTTTTGGTCGGAGCGGAATGAATAAGGCCCATATTTGAATTTCAAATCAAAAACAATTTTATCCTCTTCTGGTTCTGTTTTTGATTCAAACAAATCCAAAGGGGGGTTATCCTGAAGGACACTCAGGCTCAATAAGGCCTCAGGCCGGGAGCGGTCGACTTTAATATCAAACCCTTTGGCGTACACATCAAAGGAGGATACCAATTGCTTTACAAATTTTTCATAATAGGATTTCTCAACTTTCCTCGGAACGACTATAAACTTTTTGTTGAGAAAAGGCCTGAGCTTTTTGCCATCTACATTCTTTTCAAAACTGAAGAGCTTATTCTCTACCACCAGCCAAGCAGGTTCTTTACAGATTAAATATCCCCCCTTATATTGCCAATCCAGTCTTTCCCCCCCATATTTAATGGTTGGGAAATAATGGGTGTTTTCCTCATTTCTTCTAAAATGAAAAAGCACCGAGGCCTTCTCCGGCATAATGGCAATTTCTTTCCAAATAGGATTCCCATCATTCCCCATTTCGAAAAGTCTTTTACCATTGATTTTTTCCAGGATCTTGGACCTTACGATCTCTAAACGGTATTCAATTTGTTTTTGTATCTCCTTATTGGAAGCATTGGAGGCTTGGTCTTCAAATATTTTCCTAAGATAATCCTTAGGTTTCATATTCTTAACGTTGAATTTTTTGACTATCGCCTCCTGTTGCATATTATCCATCAGCTTGATAAGCTCATAATCATTTTTATCCAGCCCTGTCTCAAAATCGGCGGCATTTTTGAAGGAAATATTCTGATAGGCAAGAGAGTGTCTTCCCTTTTCATCCAGCTGTATGGCAAAAGATTCAAAAAGAATCCCTAAAAACTCATGGCTAAAAAGGGTATAAACAATTTCGAATGGCTTCTCTACAGAAACTTTCATAAATTTTTTTATTATTAAACAGAGCAACCCCAAATTAGCGGGACTAATCTTCGGATTCAATAGCTCGCAAAATACGCATTTATTCCTGCTATTTTTTAATATAATTGATGCTTTTACAATTATAAATGATCTACCGTGTTGACCCGGGAGGCAATTAAGGCCGGTCTGTAGGAGGCAAGAAAGGTTATGCCTACCACACTAAGACTAGTATATAAAAAATCCGTCCATATCATCTTTACCGGGTAACTTTCTACAATGGAGGAAGTAACTCCTAGGGAAACCAACCCATAAGTATCCTGAATCCAACAGATCAAAAAACCGAGTACCAAGCCTACCGCTGCACCGCTAAAGGCAATAATGGCCCCCTGCTTTATGTAAATGGCCCTTATTAGCTTATCTGTAGCCCCCATGGCAAATAGTACAGCAATGTCCTTTTTCTTTTCTATGGCCAACATGCTAAGGGAAAAAAAAATGTTAAATGAAGCAACTGCCAAAATAAAAGTGAGGGTAAGGAATACAAAAAGCTTTTCAAGCTTTATGGTAAGGAGCAAACCGGCATGTTGTTCGTCTGTGTCCCTCACTAAAAAGCCTCCTCCTAATTGGCTTCTCAGTAAGCTTTTAACTTTGCCAATATCATATCCCTCCTCTACTTTTAATTCCAAAGCAGTCCTTTTATTTCCATAATTTAGGAGATTTTTGGCAAAGTCAAGTGGAACAATAACATATTCATCATCAAACTGCTTTTCGATACTGAAATAGCCCACGG
Source organism: Anditalea sp. (assembly GCA_040905145.1). Classification (GTDB taxonomy): domain Bacteria; phylum Bacteroidota; class Bacteroidia; order Cytophagales; family Cyclobacteriaceae; genus DATGMS01. Next base: position 48,493 of record JBBDSC010000030.1, on the reverse strand, counting down.
GTTTAATTACATCCCGATTATACATATTTCTGGGATCTATGGATCCTGATCTTGGGGTTTTGGGATAAAAAACCTGCAGCAAATCGAACTCATTGTCCAAATCAACTGTCAAAAAATAGCCTACTCCCCTACCTAAGATAGCCGCTGGTTGCTTCTCTGTGCCTAATGACATATCACCTGAAAAATAACCTTTAGAAAACCTATCCTGATGGAGGAAATTATCGGATACCCCTTTAATTCTTGCAACTATTTGATTGTCCCGATAGCGGAGAAGTGCATTATCTTCAATAACCTCTGTCAATATCGCTACTCCGGATATATTCCTGATGGAATCAAGCCATGTTTCATTCACTTCAAAGGACTTTCCCACCGCAGCTTCAATTTTTAATTCCGCATCAAAAGAAGCATATAAGCCCCTGATCAGATCTTCAAGGCCATTAAAAACTGAAAGTACGATAACCAAGGCCATAGTCCCAACCGCTACACCAATCATGGATATGCGGGAAAGCACTGTAATAAAGTTTCGTTTTTTCCTACTGCGGAAATATCGGGATGCTATAAAAAAGGAGAGGTTCAAAATAAAGTGGGTTAATTTTCTTCTTCCTTATCTTCCTCTGGGGCTTCGGGAATATCCAACTTAGAAATTACCTTATCCATATGCTGGGCATAAGCTGAGGATTCATCTAGGAAGAAGGCAATTTCAGGAACTATTCTCACGCTTTTCCCTATCCTGTTTCCCAAATTTCTTCTGATTGACTTTTTTGCTTCATTTATCCGATCAAAGAGTTCATTGTTATTGGCTAAAAGAAAGCTCATGTACACCTTGGCCAGGCTCAGATCAGGGCTCATCTGCACCCGGGTGATGGTGATCATGGCATTTCCCACCAATGATTTAGATTCCTTTTGAAAAATCTCCCCAAGCTCTTTTTGGATCAATTTAGCATATTTTTGCTGACGCTTACTTTCCATAATTGATAATTATTGATGCAAATTTAGTGAATTAAATGACTAACCTTTAATTTCGTACCTTTAGATTGCCTTAACCTTTCAACATATATAACCCTTGCTGAGTTTTTTTAAGTTAAATGATCCTTTTCGGATAATAGGAATTTTAGTCCTAATGTTGATTTTACGCATTCCATATGCGTTACTTGAAATACCTCTTTTACAACCGGAACTTATCTGGAGGCTTCTCGGAGAGAGAATGGGCAGCGGTTATTCCATGTATGTCGACATTACTGATGATAATGGGCCTCTTTCATCAGGAATTTACTGGCTGATTCATTTGATGGCCGGTAAATCATTTTTTGCTTATCAGCTTATCGCAGGAGCAACAATATTATTCCAGGTGGCTTATATTAATAGTTTGTTTATTCAATGTAAATCGTTCGAGGACAATACCTATATACCGGCATTGGTGATGGTCGTACTTTTCCATATCTCTTTTGATTTTCTTACGCTTTCACCTGCCCTCATGGGTACCACTTTTGTATTGCTGGCACTTGGCCAGCTTTTTTACCAAACGGTACGCCATCATTACAGCACGGAATCAATCTTGTTGGTTGGTTTATTTGGAGGTATCGCGGTATGCTTTCATTTTCCATTGGTGTTTTTTTTACCCTTTGTACTTGTTGCCGGAGTGATGATAAATGGCTTTAGCTTTCATCAATTAGTACTTTTCTTAGTGGGATATATTTTGCCTTTTTTGATTTGTGCCTTATATTATTTTTGGATAGATGGATTGGGTGATTTCCTGTTTGGATTTGTTTTTGCTACCTGGATTATTGATGTTTACCACCATGCTTCCTATTGGGACATTTCCATCTTATTTCTTTTGCCCTTCATTTTCACTCTTATCGGTTTTGTCTTAGGCTCACTCTTAAAGCATTTGACTGTTAGCCGGCAAAAACAGAATCAACTGATCATCTTATTTTTGGCATTTTCCCTTCTATCCATTATCTTAGCCAATCGAAAGGCCCCCTATCAACTGGTAGTGGTCCTTCCAGGCCTGGCCTATTTTATCAGCCAAATATTTCTCTACTTAAACAGGAAAAAGTTAACGGCTATATTATTTTACATCTTCTTTTTTGGGGTCCCCCTGGTTGGTTATGGATGGGCGTATCATAAGATTATATCCGATCAAATATATACCTATGCGGTAAATTCAGGGAATCAATATGACTTCACCAAAAATTCCAAAGTACTGGTATTGGGAAAGGATCTCGGATATTACAGGGATGCTTCCTTAGCCGGTCCTTTTTTGAACTACCATTTATCTAAACCGTTTTTAAAGGAATATAAAAGTTACGAAAACTTAACAGCTATTTATTTAGCTTTTGCACGGGAAAGGCCTGAATACATTATCGATGAGGATCACATCTTTGCCGACCTTCTTGAACATTTCCCCGAACTAAGGGGGTATTATTCATTGGAAAGAGAAGGGATTTATAAATTGAACCAGCCTTAGATATCCATTACCTGCTTATTATAATTATCTACAGGCAATTTTATTTACCCTGTTCTGATGCCTACCCCCTTCAAAATCGGTAGAGAGGAAAGTATTTGCCATCCTCTCCGCTAATTCAAAAGGTACAAACCGGGCTGGAATGGCCAAAAGATTGGCGTCATTGTGTCCACGGCTAAGTGCTGCAAGTTCTTCGTTCCAGCAAATGGCCGCCCTTATTCCCTGATGTTTATTGGCTGTCATGGCCACGCCGTTTCCACTTCCACAGATTATAATGCCCATGTGCATTTGGCCAGCTTCAATCGCCTTACAGAGCGGATGGACATAATCCGGGTAATCCACCGAAGCGTCCGAAAAGGGCCCAAAGTCCTTCACTTCATACCCTGCCGATGTAAGTATTCCGGCCAGCTTCTTTTTGTATTCAAAACCTGCATGGTCTCCTCCGATAGCAATAGTTTTAGACATGGGTTTCATTTAAAGATCCTCAAACTCCCTTGCTCTTTTTTTCTCCAGTCTTTTGGCAATGTTGATACCTACTTCATACAATACTATAATAGGCATGCATATCAACAACTGGCTAATTATATCCGGTGGGGTAATCAATGCTGAAATAATCAGTATCACGACAATAGCATGTCTTCTATAAGATCTAAGCCATGCAGCCGATACTAAACCCGACATGGACAAGAAATATATCACCACAGGAAGCTGAAACATTAGCGCAGAAGCAATCACCAGCATGGTGAGGGTGGATATGTAGGAAGTGATATCAAACTCATTCATGATGGAAGGATCCACCTGATAGTTGGAAAGAAAATTGATAGATAAGGGAGCCAATATGAAATACCCAAAGGCAGCCCCTAAAAAGAACAACAAGCTAACAAAGAAAACGGCCCCTCTTGCAGCACTTCTTTCCCCCAAGTGCAGGCCGGGGCTAATAAATCTCCATATTTCCCAAAAAAGATAGGGAAAAGCGGCGATTAGGCCAACCACTAAACTCGAGGTCATGTGCATGGAGAATTGCCCAGTCATCTGACGGCTTTGTATGATAAAAGGCAGTTCATCTATACATAGTGCCGGTATTGACAAAGCTTCTGATATCCTGCAAAGCGTTGTATAGGTTATAAAGTCCACTCTAGAAGGGCCTAAAATAACCACTCCAAAAATAAAACTCTTTGATAAAAACGCCAGAACAGTAAAAATAAATACTGCTGAAACAGATCTGAGCAAATGCCAACGCAATTGCTCCAAATGATCTAAAAAGGACATACCTGATTCTTCCTCTTCTTCTTCTCTAAATTGATCCAGTGCCACTCTTTTATTATTTTAGTATAAAGGGAATTGAACCATCCAATCGTTCACTTCTTTTCGTATTTGGTCAAGTGCTGCTTCGTTATCATGATCGGTCAATGACCGGTCTATCAAATCAACGATTTTCAACATGTCTTTTTCATTCAAGCCCCTGGTGGTAACTGCAGCGGTGCCAATTCTCATGCCTGAAGTGACAAATGGGGACCTTGTATCAAAAGGTACCATGTTTTTGTTGATTGTGATATCCACCTTGCCCAATGTTTCCTCCGATTGCTTGCCCGTGAGATTTTTATTTCCGAGATCAATCAACATCAAGTGATTATCTGTTCCCCCAGATATTATTTTATATCCCTTTTCCACAAAAGCATCCGCCATCACAGCCGCATTTTGCTTTACTTTAACAATATAATCCATGTAATCATCAGAAAGGGCTTCTTGAAAAGCAACTGCTTTGGCAGCTATAATATGCTCCAGAGGCCCTCCTTGGGTGCCCGGGAATACTGCGGCATCCAACAGCGCCGACATTTTCTTCAACACTCCTTTGGAGTTGGTTAGCCCGAAAGGATTCGCAAAGTCTTCTCTCATCAAGATCAGCCCCCCTCTTGGCCCCCTCAAGGTTTTGTGGGTAGTCGTAGTCACAATATGGCAATGATCCAAAGGATCGCTTAATAAGCCCCTGGCAATCAATCCAGCAGGATGAGCAATATCAGCCACCAATATGGCACCCACCCCATCAGCTATTGCCCTTAATCTTGCGTAGTCCCAGTCCCTACTATATGCTGATGCACCACAAATCAATAATTTGGGTTTTACTTCTTTTGCTTTTGCTTCAACTTTATCATAATCAATCAACCCACTTTCTTTCTCCACACCATAAAAATGAGAATCATATAATTTCCCTGAAAAATTCACGGGGGAACCATGGGTCAGGTGGCCTCCATGTGACAAGTCAAAACCAAGAATAGCATCTCCTGCCTGAAGACAGGCCAGGAATACCGACGCATTAGCTTGTGCCCCAGAGTGGGGCTGTACATTGGCCCAAGTAGCCCCAAAGAGCTCTTTGGCCCGATCTATAGCCAATTGTTCTATCTTATCCACCACTTCACAACCTCCGTAGTACCGCTTCTTGGGAAGTCCCTCTGCATATTTATTGGTCAATACGCTGCCGGCTGCTTCCATCACTTGTTTACTGGTGAAATTTTCCGAAGCAATTAATTCAATCCCGATTTTTTGACGGTTTTCCTCCTTATCAATAAGGTCAAATACTATTTGATCTCTCTTCATTGAACATTAAAATTTTTACTTTGCCAAAAGTAATTCGAAACAACGTATATTCCAATTGAATAAGTGAATGGTTGTGTTATTTTTAAAGCAAAAAAATTGAGGTTTATAAGCCACAAATAATACATATAAAATATATTTCCAACTCATATTCCTAAAAATCCATCTTCAGATGAAAAGTACTATTTCTCCCCAATTGGTTAACTCCAAAAGGCCTGTATAGGGAAAGGTGATCCAGATAGGTCCGGTTCAATAAATTAGTGGCACTTATAAAAGCCTCTATTTTTTGGTTCCCAAGCAGGAAACTTCCCCCCATATTGATGCCCAACAAAAAATATCCAGGAGTGGCATCTTCCAGTGGAGCAGCCCTGTCTTGATCCAAAAACAAAGAACCTGCCAGTCCGACATAGGGTTGTTGGAAGTTGTCTATGTCATTAAATTTTAAATTTATTTCCTGATTCCATTTAAAAGCAGGAATGTAGGGCAAATAAGTATCGTCGGAGCTCTTTTGGCCAATCACCATGCTGTAAGCAGTGGATCCTGATATCCATTTAATGACTGAGGGGTGTATTTTCAAATAGGCTTCCCCTCCATAAAGTCTTGCGTGGTCCTGTTCAAATTTCCAAACGGTCAGATTTCCCCGTCTCTCATCTGTAGGGGCAAAGAAAATATAATTATTTACCTGGTTATAAAATCCTTCTAATGACGCGGTGAATTCCGGGTTTTGGTACCTGATTCCAAGATCGGTTTGTACATTTTGTTCCCGCTCAAACGCTGCATTACCGGATTCAAAGCGGGAAGTGCCCGGATGGGGACCATTGGAAAACAGCTCAGCCAAATCAGGAGCCCGGAACCCAGAAGCCACATTTAATCGGAGCCTCCACCTTTCAGATGGTTTAAAAGTAGCGCCACCGCTGCCAGTGATTCCATCAAATGAGCGGTTTAACTGTCTTTTTTCAGGATTGCCGGGCAGAATAAAGTCGTATTCAATAAAATAATCCCCACTGGCATCCGCCACTACTTTCCGGTAATCATATCGTAAGCCACCTTGCAAAATCCATTTGGGCTTTGTGAAATTCAATAAACCATATACCGAGCGGTCATCTTTGTTGGCATCCGGAATAAGGATAGCATTGGAATTCTTGATGTTTTTATTTTGAAGATAGAACCCTTGGACGCCAAATATGGCTTCCAGGTCGGAGTTCAGGGACTTGTAATATTTCATGTCGTAAATGAAATTTTCCTGCCGTAGACCGAGGTCCACTTGATCCATATAACTTTCTATTTCTTTCCTGATATTCCAATGATACCCAAGGGTGAGTTTTAGCCGATCTTCACCCAGATAGACATTGGTTTCTGAATTGACAAAATCATCCTGAACTTGCTGAAAGGGCAATTGCATCTTCCTATCATTGCGGCCGGTGGCCAGCACAGCAGGTTCTTGTTCGTTGATCAGCCCCAAGCGTTGGCTCAAGTAAGAATAACGGAGCCTGGTATCCCCCCATTTTTTTTGCAAACCCAAGCCTCCCTTGAAGTTTTGGGTATTAAAGCGGGAGTTTCCGATGGTTTCCTGATCACCATCTCTGTAATCTGCATGAGACTCCAAGGCTCCCCTGAGGCTCCAGGACATGCCGTTTTGCAAAGCACCTTTTATCCCTGCTTCCCCCCTCGCCCCGAGGGTGTTGCTATAGGCCCGGAAGTTGATGTCCCCTTCTATATCTCCACTAGCCGCATCAGGATCTTCGACAAGGTGAATAACCCCTGCCATTGCCCCCGAACCATATATGATAGAAGCGGGTCCTTTGATGATTTCTACACTGGATATCCCTGTTTCGTTCAACCCTAATCCATGATCAGCTCCCCATTGTTGGTTTTCAAATCTGGCACCTTGATATACCGACAGCACCCGGCTAAAAGACAGACCCCTGATGACAGGTTTGCCGATCCCAGGTCCGAGGGAAACTTCATTGATCCCGGGGGTCCTGGACAGAGAGGACATAAGACTGGGCGACGGCATTTTCAGAAGCTCATCCCGATTTATTTTTTCAATAGCAATAGGTGAATTTTCACGGCTCATCACATAAGCGCCGGACACCACCACTTCGTCAATGGTAGTGGTGGTTTCTTCCATTTGGATGATCAATTTTTCATTCAGAGTGGCCGGATTTATTTTTGTAATCAAGGTTTTGTACCCCAAGAAAGAAAACTGCAGGGTTAGATCTCTATCAGGTAACGTGGCCAAGGTAAAACGCCCATTGTGGTCAGTAACCACCCCCCGGTTTAGTTCAGGGATAAACACAGCAACTCCAGGTATTGGCATTTTAGTGGATTTATCCTCTACTTTTCCTTCCAGATCCTTTTTTCCTCCCACAAAGGAAAAACTGCTGAACAGCATCATCAAAATAACAAAAATGCCAAGTTTATAAGTTTTCATGACTTTGCCAGCAATTTGAAAATGAAATGATCAAAGTGGTATTAGGCAAAGCTATTATATATTTTAAATAATTCAAAAATTAGTTATAGATATATCTTATTTAATTTTTAGACATAGCTAAATAACAATTTACTCAAAGATTACCCTTAATTTTGGACATGATTGATTTTGATTATGCTCCGACTTCTTATTTTGATGGTACAGGGCCTTCCGCACTCATAGCCAAACTAACTTATCCGGAGAGCCAATGGGGCGAAGAAATAAGCATATTTGCAGCACCTTTGGACGGGGAAATATATTTTGAAGTAATTGATTTTTACGGTAATGAGTATAAGGTAAATCCGGAAAAATCAAAAATGACCTTAAATTTACAGGAAATCATTTTTATGATTGAAACTTTAGAGGTTTCCAAAAGTGGTGAACAAGGAAATGTTAACCTTACTCTATTAGGTATTCCAGAAGCTGAGAGCTTGGCCTATCCTCAGTTAAAGGAATATTTTAAAGAAAAGCGAAAAAATTTTGGGATGTTTTAAACCAACCTTGTTCAGATTGCTTTCTCCTTTGATCCATTTGCAATAAAAATGCGGATTTTATTAAAAACCTCACTACCTGAGCCATGACCAATATCCTTTTGGTAATCGTCTCCTTAATTATAGGAATATTTCTTCAGCGGATACCTGATTTTCCAGGAAATGCCCCTAAAACCCTCAATGCCTATTTGATTTATATAGTGCTACCCGCCATTGCCATTCTATACATTCCGGAGATTACCATCAGCACTGAGCTTATACTCCCTGTGTTAGTGGCCTGGATCGGCTTCTTTATGTCTTGGGCATCCTTTGGTTTCCTAGGTAAAATAAAAAAATGGGACCGTGGTACCATCGGTTGCCTTGTCATTACAGCAGGTTTAGCAAATACGTCCTTTATTGGTATCCCTATTATAGAAGCTATTTATGGAGCAGAAGGGTTAAAAATAGCCATTTTGATCGATCAACCGGGCTCTTTTATCCTGGTCAGTAGTTTTGCAATCATCGCAGCCTCCATATACAGCGATAAGCAAAAAAGAAAACGAGACATAACAAAAAGCATTTTATTGTTTCCTCCTTTTCTGTTTTTTGTTATTGCCCTTGCCATGAACCTAATGGGAACAAAACCTGTAGGAATATCCAGAAATATTCTTGAAAGCTTCACTTTAACTCTTACGCCAATTGCCTTGGTCTCTGTAGGGTTACAAACCAAGGTGCGGCTGCAAGAGATCAAGCTGCCAACTCTTTGGTATGGTTTAATTTTCAAGCTTGTTTTCATTCCTTTGGTCATCTTCCTACTTTATAGGCTAATATTGGGTAATAGTCCTATGGATAAGCTTATATATCAGGTGAGTGTAATGGAAGCGGGCATGGCCCCAATGATATCAGGATCAATTATTGCCATCAGTCATGGTCTTAACCCCAAGCTGGCTTCTTTAATGGTTGGAATAGGCATTCCGCTTTCTTTCCTGACACTTACGGGTTGGTATTTTCTAATGGGCTGAGCATAAGGAAGTCAGAAGAAGTTCCAAATGACAATAAGCAAAAAACAAACAATGACCAAAATATAAAATTCAAAAACCTGCGATTGGGATTGCTACCGGTTTGGAATTTAGAAATCCGGATTTGGAGCTTATTTGGTATTTGAATTTTGTGTTTTGTGATTTATCCATAAAATCAGCTAACTCTGCAATAGTTATAAAATGGGATATGGTGCGCAGAGGCGCGCCAGAGGAACTCAGGTCTCAGAAGGCCCTTATTGAACAGTATCGGGCTTCGCTTTTGACTTCCTCCCAAACCCTTTGAGTAAACCTTTCAATTCATCGACTGCTTTGTCTTTGGTTTGGTTGATGATTTTTTCTGCCTCCATTTTAGCACTGTCTTTGGCCACTTCTGCCTTTGTCCTTAATTCCTGCTTTAAACTGTCTTCCTTCGCTTTGAATTCAGCAGCCAAATCTTCCTGAACTTGTGTGGTAACGGAAGAAACACGGGATTTAAGGACATTGGTTACATAACCTTCTATATTATCCCCACCCACAAGGCTAATTTTGGGATTGGCGTAGTTTCCCTGAAGGTTAAAGGCAAGGGGAATGGTGGTTGTCGATAAATCCGTCTTGGTAAGATTAGACAATAAATTATTGGCCTGAGTGCCAAACTTCTCCACAGGAACCTCCATATTGACCAAGTAATTGATAGATCCATCAAACCCTGTACTTCCTTGCACTTCGGCCTCATAGCCCCAAAGACTTACGTCAAAAGGTCTTAGCTGGAGCATACCATCGGCAATTTCCGCTGAAATATTTAAATTTCTGAAGTTAATGGATTTCGTATCTTCCAACTTGGTCAAACTGGTAATCCCTTCAAGGATTTTACTGTCACGTAAAGCTGCCTCGGTTACTTTAATTAATCCATTCCCATCCAAAGAAGGTAAAACCGGCATCATATCCGGTCCCAACATTCCCGAAAGACCAAATTTTGTCGTGAAATTCCCAGTGACATGTTGCGCTATAGGGGCAAAAGCTCTTACGGTGTTAAATGATTTAAAAGCTTCCTGAATACTTATAGACGACACATCGAAAGTCATATCAAATGTAGGGGAAGAAATATCCTGGGAGTTATAGGAACCATCCAAAGCCATTTTACCCCCTAATGTATTCATTGTAGCATTATTAAAAGAAAGTATCCCATCCTTTAAAGTCATGGAACCATTGACTTCACTAAGGGTTAAATTATCATAAAGCACCTCGTCTGCCTTTACCGCCATGGTAAAATCAATGTCTCTTGGTAATTCAATAACGGAGAGTTCTGTTGTATCCTCAATCTCTGACGTTCCTGTCATCCACTCATTGACGTTAAATTTAGAAGAATACAAATTCAAATTTCCCTGAAGCACTTCATTTTCGCCAAATAGATACGCTAAATAGTTGGTCAAGCTACCTGTAGCAGTAAGCGGACTTTCCCCTAACCTCGCATTGAAATCCGTCAGGTTAATGGCATCGGGCGAAAAATCACCTCTAGCGGACCGGATCCTGATACCTTGTGGTAAATTTATATCAGCATAATAAAAATCAGTTAATTCTATATTCCCTTTTGCTTCAAGTCGATTGTACCTTGAAGCTTCAACATCTTCATAATTACCTTTGGAATCAATTCCTACCACTATTCTTCCTTCTAAAATCACATCTTCCATGGGGAAAATGGTAGCCACTTTACCCAAATCCATCGTTCCAAATATTTCCCCATCCCAATTTAAACGATCCAGATCATTAACTTTTAGATTCCCTTTGATGGACTCCCCTTCAAGATCAAATCCAAAAGAAGACAGATCTACCAAAAGGTCGTTCATTCTGCCTGTATTATTGATTGCCGTTAGGTTAATATTCAGGTTTTCGATAGGGGCGGGATATTCTGTACTTTTTATATAGCCATTGTTCAGCACCATGACTGCATCTATATGCGGAATTGTGTTAGCCACGCTGTCATACCGGCCATCTGCGGTAGCATTTACATTTAAAGAACCTTTAAGTTCCATCCCTTCTATCGGGAATATAGAAGTCAATTCCTCTAAATTCAGCCTGCCCATTAATTGACCATTTAAATCATAGGTGACTAAATTTTCAAGTAAAAGCCTTCCTGATATGGGATTGCTCCCAAAATTCAATTCAAAATCCGAAATATTAATTTGGGTGTTATCCAGGTTATTGGTCTCGTTTTTTACCAACATATTGATGTTAACATCACTAACCGGTTTTGGCAAATCCGGATACTGGAACATTCCCTCTTCAACAACCAAGCCCACTTCGAAAGCAGGAAAGGAGTTTTCATTATAGCTTCCTTTTAGAAAGCCTTGAAAATCCATTGTCCCAGAAGTCTCCAATCCATCGAATGATTCGGTAAAAATCCCCGGTACCAGGGAAAGAATACTTTTAAAGCTATTTTCCTTGCCGGCAAAAGTCATGTCAAATTCCATATCATCGGCCGGCATGGCCATGTATCCATCCACTCCAAAATAGAAGTCATTCAACGAAATATCAGCCTCTTCAATACCAAACACCATCTTACCCAAATCCACATTGATCCGTGTATCCAAGCCTAAGTTTTTATTGTTTAGATAATTGGTGTCTTCATAGTCCAACCGCACGATATTGACATCCGCTTTGGCTAAAAGATCATAAATTTCTGAGGAAAAATCCCCCGAACCTCGCATATAAAGATCTGCCAAGGCCACAAAAAACTGCATTTGCCTATCATCATAGATAAGGTTAAGGTCACTTATTTCAATAAGATTAACCCCTAAATTAAATTCCGAAGAATTGTGGTTGGATTCTTCCGCTGCTTCAACTGCAATATCATAATTAGCAGTTCCATCTTCCAAAACCTTGACATATATGCTTCCCCCATTTAAATGTACCCCTGTAAGTTCCGGGGTATCGTCAAAGATTACTGATTTTAAATTTAAATCAACCTGTAGTTGATTCACATGGAGCAAGGTGTCATTCTGAAAAGGAGGATTCCCCTTTATTCCAAACTCTTCAATGGTAGCGGATATACTGGGAAAACTTTTGAATACACTAAGGCTGATATTGTCATAATCATAAAACACCTGAGCATTTACTGCCCCAGCAATTTCCTTGTCTACCCGTTCCAGGATTTTATCTTTAAAAACAAATGGAACAGCAATGAGGACTACCAATAAAACGGCAAAAATTGTCAACACTACAAATAGAGTCTTTTTCATCAAGCCTTTGCTTATCCAATTCGGAATTCAATTAATTTTCCCTTTAATATCAACAAAAACAGTACCCAATTATTTTAAAAACCGCTAAAGACAGCTTATAGCAAATGTTTCAAACGAAAAAAAATGTTTCCTGACAAATAGTCTTGATTTATTGAATAAGCAACTTTAGTATCACACCGTCAATAACCGAAAATGACAATCCATTCCCCCGGTTTTCAGAAATGATATTTCTTGCCTTAAATGATAAACTGCTTCCAACAGAAAGGCATTTTTTAATTTGCCGGCATCTATTGCCTTTAGGCCGATCAATTCTATCAGGCGTTTTGCCGTGGATTTATCAGCCGATTCGTCCCCACAGTAATAAGTTTCCTTAACCAATCCCAAAGGGTCAGAATGTGGGTAATCCAAGCCTAGATTGTTAAAAGCCTTTATTACCTTTTTATGACCTGAAATTTTTTGAATATATGAGGTATTACAACCTAATTCCGGTTGATATTGACCATTGGTACAATCGATAATTAACTTCTCCTTAATAGTAGAATTAATTAAACAATTGCAAATGATTGGCAAGTTTTCATTTTCGCAACAAATCAATATAATGTCGGCATCCTTTATTGCTTCGCAATACCCTGACACTTTACTCTTTTGCAATTGTAGTATCTTCCACTCAATGAGCTGCGAGTTGAACTCTTCCCTCACTCCAAAAACCACATCTACACCTCGGGCGATAAACCTATTTCCTAAAGTTGCTGCTAATTTAGTTTCTCCTATAATACCTAAAGTCATTTTTACATTAATTAATCCGGGTGAATCTATTTAAAACTATAACGATAACAATTCATTTTTCTGACTTAACAATTCTATATAAATATGAAAAAGAATGAATTATTAAAATCTTTTATTAAAGTTATAATCACCAGAAAAGTAGTAAAATATATGCTTACAACCAAATATATTTATAAATATTTGTCAAAAACAAATATAATGCATTATTTGTTTTACGAAGTTCCATAATAAGTATTTATAATTTTCTATAAAGGGGAGGGTTACCAAAATTTGTTTAACTCAATAAGGAGTTCTGAATGTACATTAGAGTTGGAAGCCATAATTTCCCCACCAAATATATAATTATCCCCTCCATTAAAATCAGTAACTTTTCCCCCTGCTTCTTTTACTATAATAGCACCCCCTGCCACATCATAGGCATTAAGATTATGTTGAAAATAACCATCTACCCTGCCACAAGCCACATAGCAAAGATCCACGGCAGCACTTCCAAGCCTTCTAAAGCCATGTGATTTTTCCATCAATGATTTAAGCACTTCCAAAAAAGCATCTGTTCGGCCCAGGCCATTATAGGGAAATCCTGTTGCAAACAGGCTGGAAGCCAGAACTGAAGTTGAACTTACCTGGATCGGAATTTCGTTACAGAAAGCCCCACTACCTCTGATCGCATAAAAGCATTCACTTTTATTAACCTCGTATACCACTCCCAGTATAATCTCCTCATTTTCCTGAAGTCCAATGCTTACAGAATAAACTGGAATCCCATGAACAAAATTCGTGGTGCCATCCAGGGGGTCTATTATCCAGTTGTAGGTCTCTCCCCTGGTTGTATTGGTACCTTCTTCTGTAATAAAACCTGCTTCAGGCAACAATCTATGAAGTTGATCCACAATCATCTCTTCCGCTTTTTTGTCTACATACGAAACCAAGTCGTTAAAACCCTTCTGCTCTACCAAGCTCAGGTCAAAGTTCTGTCTTTCTCTTCTTATAAACGCCCCAGCCTCTTTGCTTATGGAAATGGTCTTTTCCAAAATTCTATTTAAATCCATTTTGACTTTTTCCAGCTATGGTTAATACTATTTCCCCTTTTATAGGATTTTCCTGATAGTAAGTGATTAATTCCCGCAAAGTTCCCTTTACATTTTCCTCGTATATTTTAGTCAGCTCCCTTGACACACATGCCATCCTATTTTCCCCAAAAGCCAAACTGAATTGCTCGAGAGTCTTCATCAATCGATAAGGAGACTCATAAAAAACCATCGTCCGGGTTTCTTCCATCAGGTTTTCGATACGTGTTTTCCTACCCTTTTTGTGGGGCAAAAATCCTTCAAAGACAAAACGATCATTCGGCAAACCGGAATTGACCAGTGCGGGCACAAAAGCGGTAGCTCCAGGCAAACAGTTCACCGTTAAACCGACATCCCTTACCGCTCTCACCAATAGAAAGCCGGGATCAGAAATGCCTGGAGTCCCAGCATCACTTACCAACGCCATCTGCTCTCCCCTCTCCATTCTCTCCACCAATCTTTCCATGGTTTTATGCTCATTGAAGATGTGGTAGCTCTGGAGTGGCCTTTGTATCTCAAAATGCTTCAGCAGTTTGCCTGTGGTCCGGGTATCTTCCGCCAAAATTACATCAACTGATTTGAGCACTTCAATAGCTCTTAGGGTAATATCTTTTAAATTACCTATAGGAGTAGGCACTAAATATAGGTCCGTACGCAGCGGTGTGGGCATTTTATAGCTTATCAATAGCCTTGGCCAATTCCTTATCTTTTTGGGTAACGGTGTTTTCTTGATCGTGGGTGGTCAATTCAATAATAACTTTATTGTACACATTACTCCAATTGGGATGGTGGTTCTGGGCTTCGGCTAAAAATGCAACACGGGTCATAAAGGCAAATGCCTCTGTAAAGTCCTCGAATTCAAATGTTTTTTTCAGCTTATTATCTTCTTCTATCCACATAGTCGATCGTATTTATAGTGAAATGATACCATCTATTTCTGATGCTTTTTTATATACGGCAACTATGGCATCACTACTTTGCATCATGGCTTTTATCGTAGCGCTGACATAATTTCCATTTGTTGACTTTTTCAAGGTCATTTCATTATTAGGAAGGAGGTTGGCTACTTCCTTCTCTTTGCCTACCGGAACGATGAATTTAAACATATATAAGGTGGGAAAAACGGTATCCGCTTCCAATTGTTCCTTAAATGACGTGATATCAAATTTTTTACTCATCATTTTCAAATTTAACGCTTTAAAACGACAGATAAAAAATTAATCCCTAAACAAAAAATCCCATCCTCTGGTGAGAATGGGATTTTAAA
Source organism: Anditalea sp. (assembly GCA_040905145.1). Classification (GTDB taxonomy): domain Bacteria; phylum Bacteroidota; class Bacteroidia; order Cytophagales; family Cyclobacteriaceae; genus DATGMS01. The sequence goes on along the minus strand of JBBDSC010000030.1, from coordinate 33,119 downwards.
TATTTAAATGTTTAGTTAAAAGAATTTATACCGGTAATCCTTCACTTCTGCCAATTCCTCCATCGCCATATTTATCATATAGGCTGTTCTTTGCGAGGAATTGGATGTTAGCTGATTTTTGTATCTGGAGTAATCTGCTATTTCGGGAGCCGGAGTAATATTATTGAGCTTAGCTACAATCACCCCAATGTCCTCTTTGATAGGAGGGGTCAATTCTCCTGCTTCATCCAAACTAAAAATGGCGCCGATGGCTTTGGGAGCAAAACCTACTCCGAGTAAAACCGCTGCATTTAATTTCAGGTCTGCCGTGGTCCCGATGGACCCGGCATCGCCAAAGATTTCTTCCATTTTCTCAAGACTTGTCAGGCCCTCGAGCTTTTCCATGATGTAATCAGCCTTTTTATCATTTTTTACCTGAGCAAGTACCTGATCTCTCACATCATCCAGTTCCGCAGTTCCTTCCTCGGTACGATTGGTTAAAAGGGCTACGACATAGGCATTATCCAATTCAAAAATCTCGGAAACGTTCCCTACTGAAGCATCTGAAAATGCCCATCTTATTACTTCTCTGGCACCTGTTAAGGTGTTAAGATTCCTTGCATTGGAAGTTACGTCATTGGCATTAATTATCCTGTAGTTTTCTTTTTCTGCATTTTCCCTGAATTCACTGGCATTGGATGAGTTAGATGCAAAAAAATCTGCATTTCTGAAAATCTCATTCCTGGTAACGTCACTCGGTGCCAATTCCAATTCTATAGTTGCCAGCTTGTAGGTAAGCGTTTCTGGAAGTTCTGTCACATTAATAATATGGAACCCATATTCGGTTTCAACCAATTTGTTGATTATGCCAGTGGAACTTGCAGCGAAAGTAACCTCGGAAAATTCCTCAATAAAATCTTCTCTGGCAAACCATCCGAGATCACCCCCCCGTTGCGCAGTTTCATCCTGACCGTAACGCTGTGCTGCTGACGAAAATTCGGCTGCTGGACCCTGCACCTCTTCCAATATTTCCTGGGCTTGAACCCTTACTTCTTCTTTAGCAGCATCTTCCATGCCTTGAGTGCTCAAGAGAATATGGCTCGCACGCATCCTTGGAACCCCATCAAACCTATCGGTGATTTTATAGGTAACATAGGAAGAACGGTCTGTCAAATAAGGGCCGTAAACAACACCTATTTCGGGATCCTCGACATTTGAAGAAAGATTTTCAGGAAGCTTTTCTCCTGGATAAATTACCCGGAAGGGTTCAGCCCCTTCAGAATTTCTAAAGGCAAACACTGAATCGTCTTCTGAATTTTTCAATTCTTCCGTTAATCTTTTAATTTCGTTTATGGTTGCTGCAGAATCTTCTGCACTTGGAGTAAGGCTAAATTGGACATATTCCACATCGCTGGTATTGGAAACACTGAACTTTTCCCTGTTTTCATTCAGGTACTCGTTCAGTTCGCTTTCTGACACTGAAACTAAAGAATCAGCTACCGCATAAAAAGGAATATGTAGATGATCTACATCTGCCGTGGTATTGGCCATCTTGTGTTCCATCTTACCTTCTAATTTGGAGGCATATTCAGAAGTAATCAATAGGTTATCATATTTCATCCTTGATCTCGCATCAGCAAACATTTTTTCCTGTTGGGCCCAAAAGGCCTGTTGCTGCGGATCGGCACCTTCCAAGGATTGTAAAAAAGAGATCAGTTGCTGTCTGTCAAACTCTCCTGTTTCGGGGTTCGTCAACTGCTGACGCAATTCAGGTACAATATTTTGACCCTGGACCATATCCACAAGTTCCTCGTCGCTTATGGTCAGGCCCAGTTCCTGGTACTGCTCTGAAAATATCCGCTCTACTATAAGTGCTTGCCAAGCCTGCTCTCTAATGCTGTTCAACTCATTCTCGGAGGGGTTTCTCCCAGTATTTTGTTGATATCGAAGCTTGGTTTGTTCAATTCTTTGAATATATTCCTCATAGGAAATTTCTTCCCCTGCAATTTCACCTACGGTGGTTCTATTGCTACCCATAAGGGTAGAATTTGGGCCCAATAAATCTCCGCCTACGACGAAAAATATTAAACCTACTGCAATTACACCAATTGCAAGACCTGTTCTTTGTCTGATTTTTTTAATTAATGCCATTCTTCTAGTTTTTGAAGTGTCGCAAAATAATTACATCCAGCGGTAAATTCAAAATGTTTCGCTGTCAATTAATTGCTATTTCGATAATGATGAGGAATTTATCTTGAATTTTACGGTATCAATACGGTGCTCCTGCTTAGCTACAACAGTAAAGGTATACGCACCGTATACCACAGATTGCCCTTTTTTGGGTATGTTTTCGGTTAGAGAAAGGATGAAGCCAGAAAGCGTTTCAAAGTCGCCAGTAGGTAAAGACCAATCATATTTTTCATTTAAATAATCTATCTCATGTCGTGCACTTAGCAAATATTCATGATCGGAAATCTGCTGCTCCATTAAGTCATCACTGTCATATTCATCTTCTATCTCTCCGAAAATTTGTTCGATGATATCTTCCATGCTCACAATGCCACTTGTTCCGCCAAACTCATCGACCACCAAAGCTAAGCTTTTTCTGTCAGAAATAAACTGTACAAGTAATTCATTTGCCAAGGCAGATTCAGGTACAATAATGCTGGGAGTAAGGATATCCTGGATGGACTTTGGTTTTTTGAACAATTCCAGCTGGTGGCAGTAGCCGATGACTTCATCTATATTCTCCCTATAAATAATTATTTTAGAGTGGCCGCTTTCCATAAATACTTTTTTCAATTCGGCAATGGTATCTTCAATTTCCACGGCTACGATTTCAGTTCGGGGAACCATGCAATCCCTTATCCTAATGGTTTTAAACTCCACGGCATTATCAAAAATTTCTGTATCAATATCCACTTTTGAATCCTCTCCCTCGGTTTTTAAATTGTCTTGGATAAAACTATTTAAGTCGGTGACCTTAAATACCGGCTTATCTTCACTGTAGTCCAAGTTCAGTACGTTAGTGACAAAAGCTTTGGAAAGTCCCATTACCACCCAAACGATCGGATACATCAAATAATAAATAAATAAAAAGGGAATGGTCAAAAAAGACAATATCACATTAGGGTTTAGCATAAAAATGCTCTTGGGAATATATTCAGCTGCGATCAATATGAGCAGGCTGGACAACAAGACCTGTATGGCCAGAACAGTACCCTGATTAGTGATTCCATCAGAAAGTAAATTTACGATGATGGGCTCAAACAAGTAAGCCATAAAAATCCCGTAAAGTATCAGTGATACCGTATTGCCGATCAGAGTAGTGCCCATAAATTGGCTGGGATTTTTTATTAAACCTGCCAAAATCCTACCGTTCAATGTCCCCAGTTTACTTTGCAATTCAATATGTAGTCGATTGGCAGAAATAAAGGCCACCTCAAGCCCGGAAAACAAGGCAGATAACAGGAGAGTTACCAGAACAACCACAAAATATTGATATTCCATTAATTATGCCTTTTCTTCTTTTTCTTTTTTAAAGTGTCTTTCTTTGTCTCCTCTTCAACGTGCTTGGTTTTTCGGAACTTGAACCAAAATAAAAGGGCCACTGCAAACATAAACACGGGATAAGAAAACATTATTCCTTGGGTCATAGTAATATGAGCGCCCACAATTACCAATGCGGCAGAAAGAGAGAGCAAAATTACATCTTTTAATCCCATTAGCTGTATTCTTATAGAATGTCCTCAATAATACCCGACACTTTTTCAAATTTGTATTCATTAAACCCTTCATCAGCTTCCATACCGGTACCTTTTATCAACCTGTTGGGTTCTTCTACGGTTACAAACTTTTCCGTATAAATAATTTTCTTGTCCGGATCCCAAAACAGTTCCTCTGAGGCTAATTTTTGATCTTTGATAATATTATGGACTCTGACATCCCCCTCCCCTCTGTACAAGTTTTCCCTTCTTTCAAAAGACCCCCTGTCCGCTCTAATGGTGCTGCTCAATTGACCATCCTTTTCATAAAAATGTATCAAAATTCCCTCTGGAAATTCAATATCCCCATTTTGAAAAACCAACTGCTTGGGTGCAGTAAGCTTCGTTACCACAAGGGCCGAATCACTGTGCAACAGTTCAATATCATGACTGATCCTCATCGGCCCCTCATAAAATTGCAATTGGCTCTTGTCTACATCTTCCCTACAGGAGATAAATAAAACCGCCAAAAAAAACAGCAAAAGATAATCTTTCATACCCAAATTTATCAATTATTTTTGGGTAATCTTTATTTTATTCGATTCACACACAAAAAAGGCGGTCTTAAAAAACCGCCTTTTCTATCCTAATATTTTAAAATCAATCCCTTGTTGCAAGAGTAACTGTTTGCCCTATCCAGCAGCCGGTATTTATCGTTTCGCCAACCTTAAATCCTTCCGTGAATATTTCTTCTTTGGAAGGAAACCTTGCTTTTGCCTGGCCCATTCCCTTATTATTTCCTGCTTTCGCAAAAGCATTATGAGCCGCAATAAAGATGGAATAGTCTTTTACCCTGCTTTGCCCACCCCTACAATCATTCGTAGATTGCATATATAAGTTTCCAATCAAGTTGTATGCATCATTGGATCTCGAATCATCAAAATTAGCGGCCTCTAATGCTGAATCCCTTGCCTGGGATTTTCTTCCTTGGCTGGAATGGAGTCTTGCTAAATCAAAATGAACTTCGCCTTTTTGTTCATCTGTTTTGGCCAAAGTTATGGCTTTTTCAAACATTTCCTCAGCCTTATCATACTCCTCATTTTGCAAATACCTCTTACCCCTGGCTTGAGAGGTAGAGAAGGTAGGATCATTGTCATCTATTATTTCAAGTGCTGTTAAAAAAGCAGGACTGGAAGTACACTTATATTGTAAGGAATATTGGAAAATTTCCTGGGCCAATTTAATGTTATCGGGATCCTCTTTTAATTTTGGTCCCATTGAATTTTCTATGAAATCACAATCAATGATTTCCATAGCTACCAATAATTGATCTAAAGTCCCCTTAGGGGAAGAAATATCAGTCCCCTCTCCCTCTGCTTCAGCCAATATACCGGATAATTGTTCGTATTTTGATAATACTTCATCTGGAGTATAGGCGTCATTATAGGCATAATTTCTGTAAATAAGGTCGAAATAGGCTCCCACCAGATTGGGTGTTATGGTGCCATGGATTTCCAAAGCCCTATCAAATATGGCCACTGCCTCTGCTATTTTATCTTTGTCACCCCTATAAAACTTATACGCATAATACGCTTTGTTTTCAATCCATTTTTCTTCATTATCAAAAAGCTCCTCCCGTTTGTCATATAGCGTAATCACCGAATCCTGGTATACCTTTTTCTGATCCTCATCAGCTGTTTGCTCCGCAGCACCAGCATACACCACAACACCGTTAATATATAAAGCTTCATTAAGGTCAGGCGTGTTTCCCAATAACCAGCTTAGCGGTTTAGTGGACGATACAAATTCCTCGGCCTTTTGGTAGTCATTGTAGGAAGCATTGTATTCCCTGGCTCTCGCCTCCAACTGTGGATCGGATGGCCACTTCCAATTGTCCTGTGCTTGCGTTAATCCTGTCATTGCAAATGACAACAATCCCACTAGTATTGCAATTTTAATTTTCATAATTTTAAATTTATTCAAACACTCTTTTGTAAAACCATGTATTATCATTTATCGAAATTCCCAGGGAAATTTTAAAGTAATTTTCTCTGACCAACCCATTGTCGGTGCTGCCCCTAGTCCCTAGCTTCATTGCGAAATTCAATAAAGATAAATTGTTCATGGGAACCGACCCTCCAAAATTTATGCCAATATCATTTATTTCAGTACCGTCAATAATGTATGGTGTTTGCTCATATTCAAGTCCCGCACGATAAGTTATTCTGTCCAAAACATTATCCATAGAATAAATATTTGGAACAAACTGAGCTCCCAATCCTACCTTAAAGGAATTCCCCAGTTCCTCCTGTTCTCCATTGAAACCTTTAAAATCCTTAAAATTTTGGTGTTGGGCTTCCAGGCCGATAACAAAATTATTGATTTTTTCATAGGAAACTCCATAACCTAACTTATTAGGCATAAAAATAGATCCATTTATATTATCAGAAAGAATATCTCCGGGGGAATCCGGATTACTGGCCTGACCTAAATCTGCAACTTTAGCAAATTCCACCCCTTTTATATCTCCAAATATATGATAAATACCACCAAAATTTAAAAATTTCTGGTCCCCTATTTTTTGTAAATAATGCACACCTCCTTTTATAGCTACATCACTTAGTGTAAGCCTTTCATAATATTCCGTAGAAACTCCAACTGGTGCTAAATTCTCATCTGCTAAAACCAATTGATTGGAACGAATGGTGGATCCAAATATATAGGATCCGTGGACCCCTACTTTTAGGTTTTTGAAAAGTTCATAACCTGTCTGAATATACGCTTCTGTAATGCCACCATCTCCCTGGATCGTATTTAAAGACAAAAGGTCAGAATTCTCCACTTCAGTGGTAGCAGAAAGGTTATAATTCACACTGCTTATCTGATTAAGACCAAGGCCTATGGTCCATTTACCTGGAGCCACTGGTAGCGACATGGTCACGTAATTTAACCCACCTCCATCCAGGTGCTCTGTTCCCGATTCAGATGTGGCCGCTATCCTGTTGTAATTAAAGGCAGCCTGAAAATTAAAGGCGGAATTTTTTACTGAAAGCGCCGGGTTCACCAAATTAACGTTGAACCCATTACCATAGCTAATACCCAATCCTCCCATCGCCTGATTATGAGTGAGGCCTGAATTATTGAAATCACCTAGGCCCAATGAACTGTAAGTGGAAGAACTTGATTGAGAAAAACCTTCGTTTAATATGAAAGTAGCGCAAAAAGCGCCTAGCAAATGCAGTTTATTTTTTATTGACATTGTATATTAAAATTCTATTTAACCCATGAAGGATCAAATTGGGGATTACAAATATGTAGTCTTTTGTTAAGCTTTCAAAGAAATTCGCATCTCCACCACAAATAAAAACATTAAGTTCCCCATGTTGTTTTTTGTAATGAGCTACAACCCCTTCAATTTCGTATTTATTCCATAATTTACTCCACTTTGTAAACAAGAAGCGGTACTGTCCACAATAATCTCCATCTGTTCTTCGGTCAAACCCATTAGGCAATCTTGCCATTTGAGTATGCATTCAACTAACAGGACTAAAATTAGCCATTTTAAAAAACATGAGGTCAATTCCCTCTTTAAATTTATCTTTGTCTATGTGTTTTTAACAAACTTTAACGCTATGGAGACAAAAACCACCTATAAAATGATCGGGCTTATGTCAGGAACATCAGGAGATGGGCTTGACATCGCTTTTTGCGAATTTGATAAACAGGAGAAATGGACATTTAACATCCCCATGGCCGAAACTATACCATTTCCTTTATCATTGGAAGAAAGCTTGGCCAATTCTTACCTCCTAGCCGGTGAGGAACTGACCTTCCTTGACATGCTTTTTGGCAAATGGATGGGAAAAGAAGTAAAATCATTTTGTGAAAAGAATCAATTAAAACCTCATGCAATCGCTTCCCACGGGCATACCGTATTCCACCAACCTGGGAAGGGGTTTTCCCTTCAGATAGGAAATGGATGGGGTCTGCATCAGACATCAGGTTTTCCGGTGATCAACGATTTCCGATCCTTGGATGTTTTGTTGGGGGGACAAGGTGCACCATTGGTCCCAGTAGGTGATCGGCTGCTATTTGGAGCGTATGATTTTTGTCTTAATTTGGGAGGGATCGCAAATATCTCCATGGAAACCAATAATGGCCGGAAAGCATTTGACATTTCTCCCTTTAATCTTCTTTTAAATCATTTTGCCAAGAAAAAAGGCCGGAGCTTTGATGATAAAGGTGATCTGGCTAAAACGGGGATGATCATTCCGGGGCTTCTTCAAGATCTCGAAAACTTTCATTTTTATCAACAACCAGGGGCTAAGTCCCTCGGAAGAGAGATCATTAATCAAGAATACCTACCCTTGCTGACTACCTATGAGGATTCGATAGAAAATATCCTTGCTACCCTTGTAGAACATTTTAGCCTTCAAATAAGTAAAGTGGCCCTGCGAAATTTATCGGCATCCCCCAATACTTTATTGGTAACAGGTGGAGGAGCCTATCATCAATTCTTTCTAAAAAGATTGGCTTACCAATGTGGGGAGCGGGTAAAAATCATTATTCCTGATAATCAAATCATTGATTTCAAAGAAGCCCTTATTTTTGGCTTTTTGGGAATATTGAGGATGAGGAATGAATATAACTGCCTGAGTTCGGTCACAGGGGCCAGCAGGGATAATTCTGGGGGAACCCTTTATGGATTCGATGGAGAAAAAGATTCTTAAAATAATTACTATCCAGCTATCCTATTTTATTTGGTTCATATGACCCAAAATCGGTAGTTTAGCAAACTATACGCACAATCCCCTGAAGGTCATCTGGGGATTGCTCGGTTCATCTGTATTACAATTGATGGTTAACTGTCATAAAATCACCTTTATGAAAAATTTTATTGCTGTATTTACAATAATTTTAGGACTTACATTTTTAATAACCCCTCCAAATTTAATAGCCCAGCAAAACGATGACACAGAAGAGTTAAATCAACAATATGAAGATAATGTTGAAAATCAGGATCAAGAAGAAGTCCCGGAATCCGTCCTGGCACCCGAACATATAGAAGAACATGGTCATGCACCCTTATGGCTGGTTATTCCCTTTGTCGTATTGCTTTTGATGATTGCCACAGGACCTTTGTTTTACGAAGATTTCTGGCATCACAATTATCCTAAGATCGCCGTTGTATTGGCGGTTTTCGTGGTTTTATATTACCTATTTGTATTGGAAAATGTCCATAATCCAGTACATGCATTGGCAGAGTATGTTCAGTTTATTGCTTTATTGGCCTCTTTATATGTTGCCTCCGGAGGAATCTTGATAGAAATTGATAAAAAATCCACCCCAATGGCCAATGTAACCTTATTATTAATAGGTGCATTAATCTCCAATCTGATAGGTACTACAGGAGCTTCCATGTTATTGATCAGACCGTTCATCCGTTTAAACAAGAACAATATCCAAGCTTACCATATCATCTTTTTTATATTCATGGTAAGCAATGTCGGCGGTTCCCTCACTCCCATAGGAGACCCCCCGCTCTTCTTGGGCTTTCTGAAAGGGGTGCCATTCTTCTGGACCTTAGAACATAACTGGCCTGCGTGGATTTTCGCCTTGGGGGCATTGGCCACAATATTTTATTTCCTGGACAAAAGATTCGGCAAAGCCGCAGACGATGAACTCGTGCAGGAAGAGGTATATACCAATAGCTTTTCTCTGATAGGAAGAAAAAATTTTCTGTGGTTGCTGATCATTATTCTTTCCGTATTCCTTGATCCGAATGTACTTGATTGGGTCCCTTCCATTCAATATGATGGCATGAAGTTCTCCTTTATAAGAGAAATAATTATGTTATCTGTTACTTATTTGTCCTTTAGGTTTGCTGATCAAAAGGCTTTAAAAGGAAATGAATTTAATTTTGAACCTATCCGTGAGGTCGCTTTTATTTTCGTGGGCATATTTGGCACCATGATGCCAGCCTTGGAACTGGTAGGGAATTTTGCCCAATCGCCGGAGGGGGCGGCAGTAATCACCCATAACACCCTTTACTGGGGAACGGGATTGCTTTCCGGATTTTTGGATAATGCACCTACTTATTTGAATTTCTTGGCGGCCGCCATGGCTTCTCAGGGTGCTGATATCAATAACGTACAAGAAGTAAGAGATTTCGCGTTGGACAAGTATGATGATTCCTCCTTTGAGCTCTTGGCTATCTCCATCGCCTCCGTATTCTTTGGTGCGATGACCTATATTGGAAACGGCCCAAACTTTATGGTAAAATCCATTGCAGAGCAAAATGGAATTAGAATGCCTTCTTTCTTTGGGTATATCATCAGATTTTCCCTCCCTGTCCTATTGCCGCTATTAATCATTGTTTGGCTGATATTCTTTGCCTTTGCCTAACCTGGACAAGCCAGAACAAAAAAACAAATATCAAAAGACAAAAATGGTAAACAAACAGGATTAGTAATCTCGATTGGTGTAAACTAAAAAATCATTGAATGATCTCCCCCTTCACTTCCATTTCATTAGGGGAGAGAAACCAAACTTTTTGAGTTCCTGTTACATGATACCTTTTGATCTTACCCGAAGTGGTATCCACGATAAGCCTGCCCACAGAACCGGCGGTGTAAAACAGATTCTCTTGATGCGAAATAAAACTGATTTGGCTTACCTGATTACCTTCGTAAGCCACTTTCATTTCCTGGATAGGGGATTCCTCCCCAGGCTTTAATCGATGTATTTGAAAATTGCTGTTCTCTTCTGTTTCATAAGAAGAGATCAAAGCTGATTTATTGATATCTGCCTGGATAAAAATATCCAATTCTTTTCTCCATTTTTCTGCATCCACTTCCAGTACTGAGCTTTCCTCTTCCCCTTTGATACTGGTAAATTTCCGTACTTTAGCTCCATCAAGCAAACTTATTTGCTTTTCCACAAAGTCCTTCAAGAGGAAATATTTATCAATTTGGGTAGGATTGTCCATGGGCTGACCTTCATCCTGTTTACAGGATAAAATCAGCCCAAATATTAAAATAATCTGCGCATTTCTTATCATGCTATTGCATTAAAATATCACCTTCCATTTCCTCAGGGATATCCACTCCGATCAATTTTAGAATGGTAGGGGCCAAGTCTCCCAATTTTCCATCATTTACTTCCAATCGATCTTGATTGTCCACCATTATGCACGGCACAAGGTTAGTGGTATGGGCCGTATTAGGGGTCCCATCTGGATTGATCATAAAATCACTATTTCCATGGTCTGCTATGACAATAATCGTATAATCATTTTCCAGGGCGGTGGTGATCACTGATTCTGCGCACTTATCCACCGCCTCGCAAGCTTTGACTGCCGCTTCAAAAACCCCGGTGTGTCCTACCATATCTGGATTGGCAAAATTAAGGCAGATAAAATCCGCTTCTTTCTTATGAAGTTCTATATTGATTTTTTTCGCTATTTCAAAAGCACTCATTTCAGGCTGTAGGTCATAAGTAGCCACTTTAGGCGAACTACAAAGTATCCTTAATTCCCCTTCAAACACTTGTTCTCTCCCGCCTGAAAAAAAGAAGGTCACATGGGGATATTTCTCTGTTTCCGCTATCCTGATTTGTTTTTTGCCGTTAATGGCCAATATTTCGCCCAAGGTATTTCGAAGGTTCTCCTTTTCAAAAATCACCTCCACATTTTGGAAGGTCTCATCGTAGGTGGTAAAAGTAATATAGTGAAGATTCAGTTTCTTCATTTTATAGTCCTCAAAGTCCCTCTGGGTCAATACCTCAGTGATTTCCCTCCCCCTGTCAGTCCGGAAGTTGAAGCAGACTACAACGTCGCCCTCTTCTATACAACCTACGGGCTTCCCTAGGTCATTCACCTGAATAATGGGCCGGATAAACTCATCTGTCACTCCATTGTCATAGGATTTTCTAATGGAATTGGTAATATTTTTGGACCTCTCCCCTTCTCCGTACACCATGGCATCGTAGGCCAGCTTCACACGCTCCCATCGTTTATCCCGATCCATCGCATAATACCTGCCAATTACAGAAGCTATTTTCCCCACAGAGCCTTCAAAATGGTTTTGCAAATCCTTCAGGTAACCCAATCCACCTTTGGGATCGGTGTCCCTGCCATCCATAAAGGCATGGATAAACACTTCCTGAATTCCGTTTGCCTTGGCTGCATCGCATAAGCCCTTCAAATGATCGATATGGGAATGGACCCCTCCATCGGAAACCAAACCAATAAAATGTATTTTTTTGCCAGATTCCTTGGCCTTCAAAAAAGCATTTTGAAGAATGGGGTTTCCCTTCAATTCTTTCTCCGCAACAGCCTTATTGACTTTTACCAAATCCTGATAAACCACCCTTCCGGCTCCAATATTCATATGACCTACCTCGGAATTGCCCATTTGCCCGTCAGGAAGCCCAACGGATAACCCCGAGGCATCCAATCGGGAATGCGGATATTTGATAAAAAGACTATCTATAAAAGGGGTATTGGCTTTGTCTATCGCAGAAACATCAGGGTTGGCTGCTATCCCCCAACCGTCCAAAATCATGAGTAAAACTTTCTTATTCATTTAACAAATATAATGTTTTATGGGCAATAGGGCGCAAATTAATGACTTAATCTGAGCATGGAAAGGGAAACGGGGTTAAACAACCCCTTTTCTTGCTTAGGCAATCTTAACCACATAAATTATAAAATTGGCTTGGAATTTGAACAAGCCGTTTTTATGAATAAAATGAATGCCCTTATAATTTATTACTTTGGTATATTATTCCTCCTATCAAGTACAGTCCTTGCGATTGCCCCATCTACTGATGAAATAGCCCAAGCCATACAGTCGGGGTCCAGCCGGAAGTTGGCCGAACATTTTAACAATACCATTGCTTTGAAAATTAATAATCCCTCAAGTGATTATTCCAAAAACCAAGCGGAATTGATATTCCGGGATTTTTTCAAAAAATTCCCGCCCAAAAATTTTCAAATCCTACACCAAGGAGAATCCTCCGAAAACCTCTGGTATTTAATCGGTAATTATTTGAGTGAAGAGGCCGATTTTAAAGTGCTGGTAAAAGGCAAGTGGGAAAATGGAATAGTCAGCATCTACAGCATAGAAATTAGTAGAGAGTAATAATAGAAAGGACAAGCTAATTGAAATTTTCTTATTTTTACCGCGTGAAAGAACAATATTTGACTCCCGAAAACTTAAGGGCTTTTATTAAAGCGGCTTTTTTAGAGGATGTAGGCGATGGTGACCACTCCACTCTAGCTTCCATACCGAAGAATAAATTAGGAAAAGCAAATTTGCTGATCAAAGAAGATGGTGTCATTGCCGGTTTGGAATTGGCCAAAATGATCTTCAAATACCATGATCCTGCCCTGGAGGTAAATCTGCTTTTAAAAGATGGCCAGGAAGTAAAAAAAGGGGATGTAGGGTTAACTGTGGAAGGCAAAGCTGCTTCCATCCTAACCACAGAAAGGCTCCTGCTCAACTGTATGCAACGTATGAGCGGCATTGCTACTAAAACCCATCAATTAAACCAATTGATCCGCCACACTAAAGCAAAGCTTTTGGATACCAGGAAAACTACCCCAAACTTTAGGATGCTCGAAAAATGGGCAGTTTCCTTGGGAGGAGGCCAAAACCACCGCTTTGCTCTTTATGACATGATCATGCTCAAGGATAACCATGTTGATTTTGCGGGAGGCATCCGAAAAGCCATTGAGGCCACACAGGTTTATTTAAAGTCCAATAAACTTGACCTGGAAATTGAGGTGGAAACCAGGAATTTGGAGGAGGTCAAAGAAGTGTTGAAAGTAGGGGGAGTGGCATATATCATGTTGGACAATATGGATTTCAACACGATGAGAACCGCGGTAAAAATGATCGGTGACAGGTGTTTTACAGAAGCTTCCGGAGGGATAACCGAGGAAACATTAGCAGATGTGGCAGAGTGCGGAGTGGACTTTATATCCGTTGGAGCACTTACCCATCACGTAAGAAGTATGGATATTAGCTTAAAGGCGGTATAAAGAAAATGCTCTTAATTTAAAAATTCATCCCTCAACCTTTGAATAAACGTCTTGGCTATTCCATGACCATTGAAAAGCAAAATTATATGCAGCTGAAATTGGATTACAAGTGCTCATCGAAAGCCTTTACACACTGTAGGATAAAGGTAACTGCCTGATAATAAAAATCCTGGTCGATGTGCTCAAAGGTATCGCTAGCTTTGTGATAGTCCTCGTGGTCCTCCACCCCAAAGTAAATAAAGGGAATGTCAGCCTCATGAAAAGCAGCATGATCTGAAGCGTATGTCCAATCATCTGAGCCTGTACCAGGCTCATCATGACCAAATCTTAAGTTTACCTTAGTTCCATAAACCTCCTCAAATATGGGTTTTAAGTGTGGGTAATGCTTTGTCCCTGTTGCAAACAATTCATTACTCTCACTTCTGCTGATCATGTCCATATTAATATTCAGCAGCACATCTTTGAGGGGAAATGGAAAATCCTTTACCAGGGCCCTAGCCCCCTGAAGTCCTTTTTCTTCTGCATCCACCGCTGCAAACATCAGCGAATACTGCGGTTTATCCTCCGCAAAATACGCTGCAAGCGCAAGTAACGCTGCAGTACCGGAGGCATTGTCATCTGCTCCATTGAAAATTCTATCACCCACTTTTCCCAGATGGTCGTAATGTGCCATAATGACGATAATTTTGGCACTTTCCTGCCCCGGGACAAAGCCAACTATATTGGCACCCTGACCCATTATGGCCCCGCTCCTTTCATCTTTGATGGAAAAGAACTGGGTGTAATCGCTATATTGGCTGGTCAGGCCCAAAGAATCAAACCGTTGCTTGATAAATTCCCTTGTCTTCAGGCTTCCTTCAGTCAATGCCTTTCTCCCTTCCAATTCATCTGAAGAAAGGTAGCTGATGTCCTGAAGGAGTATCTCTTTGTCTACTTTTTGTGCAAAAAGAAGCCAAGGACCCATTATAAAAAGAAGAAAAAGCCAAGTTCTTCGTAAAATCATATGAATAAAATATAATATGCGTTATGTATATTCGTAAAATTACTAAACTTTAGCCTTTCGAAATGCAATCCTGTATGAAATATATTTCAGTCTTACTTTTTCTATTTTTTTCTATGGTACAAGGGTTTGGGCAACCCTCCCCTCTAGAAGGGTTTATGGAAGGGAAGTCCGTTGTCCTGATTTCTGCCGCACCTGGCGCCAAGCCGGTAATGTCATGGGGTACTTTGGCCGAGAAGATCCATGATGCATTAATAGAAGCAGGGGGCGATCCTGTAGCCTATTATGAATTGGAGGATATTATTATATCAGAAGAAAAACAAGCAGGTTATGCTGACGCATTTGCCCAACGGTTGATCAAAAATGTAATCACCCTTACCCGAAAGGAAAATGCGGAATTGTCCATCCATATTATGCCTTTTACACAAGACAAAAACATTGCTGCCCAAGGGACATCCTGGTCAGTCTCCGCCAGTAATGTGGATGAGTTGGGGGAAAGGATAACCGCTATCGGAGTAAATAGGCCGTCCAGAAATTTTTTGGTAATTGATGTACCTGAATTTGGTTCTGGGGATGTTGAAAGTAAAGGCTCTTCTCCGTTCTTGCCCAGGAAACCTTTAAATTTAGATGTGTTTAAGTTAGGCGTACCTCTTTCAGGTGCCACTGGAGAATCAAGCTTTCTCACTACTTTCAGGTATGATTTGTTAGGGAAATCAAGTGAACAAATGCTTGCAGAGCAACAAGGTGAAAAAAAAGAGTTGGAAAACATCTTTAAAACCTATTACCCATATGAAGTAGAATTTCTAGGTTCTTCCAAAACCGATGCCGAACTGATCAATGATCGGGTACAGTTCGTTTTGACACGCCTCCAAGGCAGAGAAGGCGATTTAATGAAAAGCATGGGAGTAAAAATCCCTGATTCCATAGATACTGAAAGGATAGTGGTAAAGTACTACATCAGGTTCTTAGTGAGAGACGAGCTTTATATTGGCTCAGTTTGGGATGCAGATCCCAACTGGAAGGTAGCCTTGATCAATTTTATAAAGAATTTGCAAATTTGATCCTGTTACGAATTAAAAAAAGGTATACCCAGAAAAGATATACCTCAACCACACTGCTTTTTTGTGGCTAACATTTGGCTAAATTACAACTATGATTAAGTATTCAAGGGTGGTTATTTATCAATAGAGTCCATCACACGCTTCATAAAGGTATTCATGGCTTCTTTTTTATCCATGCCTTCCTTTACCATCTTGTGAACCTCCAAAGTTCCATAAAGATTGGAGAGCAATTCACCCATAACTTCTACTTCTTCATCTTTTAAAGAAGCTATTTCTGTCATGGACTCCAGAAGTTCAATGGTTTCATTGACCCAATCTTCATCATTTTCTTCGATAAAACCCAGTACATGTTTAATTATCGGCAATCTCATTGATCAGGTTTTTAAGGTTATCTTCTTTATTTGTTTGTGTTTGACTAACCAATTTGCCGTCTTTAAAGGCGGCAAAAGTGGGCAAGTTCGTTACCTCTGCCAATTTTCTTGATCCAGGTAACTTTTCCGCGTCGACGTATAAAAATTTAATGTTCTCATAATCTTTGCTTAACCTTTTCATTTTAGGCTTCATTATCCGGCAATTGCCACACCAAGTTGCACCGTATTGGACAACTACCAATTCGTTTTCTGCGATGATATCCTGTAAATTATCCTTCTCTAATTCCTGCAACATTTTATTTTATTTTTAAGCTTTAAACGATGTCTCAAAGATAAAAACTATTCACCTATCAAACCAATTGATAAAACCTATCGGACATTTTTATCTCCTTAATCAATACATATCTCCGTTGATAAAGGGAATGAGGCCAAGTATCACCGCTTGTTTATAAAGATCCTTCCTGTTGACCGTTCCATTGGTCAAAATACCCACTGCGCCGTTGCCCTGTTTAGAATTGACCCTGTTAAAAACCTGATCATCTGCCTCGCCTAATTCCATTCCTCCTTTTACCAGGTTGCTGATCACCTTGGGCAGAAAGAAAGTAGCGGTTTTTGCCTGCCCCACCTTTCCGTTTTTATCCATAATGACTATCCAGGCATAGGTGGTCAAATCTTCGCCTATTTCTTCTGTCCCTCCTTCTATACCCACCCAGTAATCTGCTTCGGGAAAGGCAATTTTTGAATTTGAGGCCCTGTTGTAAGCTCCTGTGTAAGTTTCGGTATCCCCTAAAGGTTGTTTGCCCACGCCTGAGCCAACATTTAAGCCTTGGACCATGAAGCTTTTTTCGAACGTCATATGAAAAGCTTCTTCTATGCATTTGATTTTCACTGGATTGCGACTTCCAGTGATCACTAAATGCTGTCTTCTTTTCTCCTGTAAATTCTTTCTTTTTGGGAAAGCCATGGCTTAATTCTTTATTATCAAAAATCTTTGAGTCTGTCTTGGTTCAATTCGTTATGCCATGTTGTGAAAAACATGGTTTACATCGTCATCTTCTTCCATCCGTTCAATCATTTTGTTCACCTCTTCCTCCTGCTCCGGAGAAAGCTCGGTCGTAGACATAGGAAACCTCTGGAATTCAGCACTGGTCACTTCTACATTTTTATCTTCCAATGCTTTTTGCATGCTCCCAAAGTCCTCAAATACCGTATAAACAAAAATTTCGCCCTCATTCTCATCAATATCATCCAACCCAAAATCTATTAGTGCCAATTCCAATTCTTCCACATCAAAATCGGCTTTCGGGAAACTGAAAACAGCCTTTCTGTCAAACATAAAACTCACTGAGCCTGAAGTACCCAAGGAACCGCCTGCTTTGGAAAAATAATGTCTAATATTCGCCACTGTCCTATTGATGTTGTCCGTAGCCGTTTCTACCAAAACAGCAATACCATGAGGCCCATAACCTTCATATACTACTTCTTCATAATCTTTTTCCTCTTTGTTGCTTGCCCTAAGGATGGCGGCTTCTATACGATCTTTGGGCATAGAAGCACCTTTGGCATTTTGAATGATGGTTCGAAGCCTCGAATTGCTGTCCGGGTCAGGTCCGCCAGCTTTTACAGCCATTACTATTTCCTTTCCTAATCGCGTAAAAACTTTGGACATTTTACTCCAACGCTTAAACTTCCTTTCTTTTCTAAACTCAAATGCTCTTCCCATATGCTTGTAAAATTAATAAATCTTTTGATTTGCCCTTACCATTCCTTTAAAAACAAATAAGTTTTTATATCCCCCTGTTCTTTCGGAATATCTTTTGAATATTACCATTTAGAATACTTAAATTTACATAAAACCTGTTCAATTTGCGATGGATTTTTCAAGCACTACAGCCATACCCAATCTCCCTGACACGGCTGATAAAAAAATTGTAGTATTGGGGGCTGGGTTTGCTGGATTAAAGCTGGCCAGGAAGTTAATGGGTGCACCCTACCAGGTGATTTTATTGGATAAAAACAACTATCATCAATTCCAACCTCTGTTCTACCAGGTAGCTACTGCGGGATTGGAACCAAGTGCAATTTCCTTTCCCCTCCGGAAAATTTTTCACGATACCCCCAATGTAACTTTTCGGATGGCCGAGGCATTGGCAGTAGATCAGGATAAAAAGCGGCTCTTCACCAATGTCGGGCATATCGATTATGATTCTCTGGTATTGGCCTTAGGAGCGGACACCAACTTTTTTGGAATGAAGAACATCATGGCAAACAGTACGCCCATGAAGACAGTTTCGGAGGCTTTGTACATTAGGAACAAAATTATATCCAATTATGAAAGGGCAATCAATACTTCAGATATCGAGCTGCGTAAATCCATGATGAATGTGGTCATTGTAGGCGGGGGACCAACGGGAGTGGAATTGGCAGGCGCCATGGCAGGATTGAGGAACAATGTCCTGCCCAAGGATTATCCTCAGCTCAATTTTAAAAACATGAAGGTCGTATTGGCCGAGGCGGGGCCAAACCTGCTGATGGGAATGTCCCAACAGGCAAGCCAAAAAGCATTGGAATTTTTACAGGAATTGGGCGTCGAGGTATTACTTCATGCCGCTGTCGAGGATTATGATGGCATGACCATCAAAATCAAGGGCCATGAACCCATTCAAACCCAAACCCTTTTATGGGCCGCTGGAGTTAAGCCCAATCAGATCCAAGGACTTAAAGAAGATCAAATCTCCAGGAATGGCCGATTAAAGGTAGACCTCTACAATAAATTAATAGGCTCCGAGGATATTTATGTGCTGGGGGATCTTTGCCTACAGGAAACAATGGAATATCCCAAAGGGCATCCTCAAGTAGCACAGGTAGCCATGCAGCAGGCTTCCAATCTTGCTGCTAACTTTAAAGCCTTACTGAAGAATAAGCCGCTTAAGGAGTTTGTTTATAAAGATTTAGGATCTATGGCCACCATAGGCAGAAAGTTGGCAGTGGTAGATTTGCCCTTTATAAAGTTTCAGGGCTTTTTCGCATGGATAATATGGCTATTTGTTCATATTATGGCCATATTAGGGGTAAAAAATAAAATTTTGGTTTTTTTGGATTGGTTCTGGAATTATTTCTCCTTTGACCCGGCCCTTCGGTTACTGATCCGGCCCAGCTATGTAAAGCCAAAGGAACGGGGAAAACTTGTCGAGGACAAGAAGGAACCTTTGGACTGATAAATAAACCCGGAAGAAGGAGTACCTTACTATTGGGTGAAAGCCTATTTAATGTGTATATGATTTATTTCAGTGGTAAGTGGAATATCGCTGAAATAATCATCTTGGTGTGTGGGAAACTCTTACCATGTTTCATTTCTTTTTAAACAATGAATCTACAAATTCCTTGCTGTTGAATACTTGCAGATCAGTCATTTTTTCCCCTACCCCAATATACTTTAAAGGGATTTTAAATTGATCGGAAATGCCGATCACCACCCCGCCTTTGGCAGTCCCATCCAATTTGGTGATTGCCAGGGAAGTGATTTCGGTGACTTTGGTAAATTCTTTGGCCTGTATAAAAGCATTCTGGCCCGTAGAACCATCCAACACCAACAAAACCTCATGCGGCGAGTCGGCTATAAACTTCTGCATTACCCGTTTGATCTTACCCAGTTCGTTCATGAGGTTTACCTTTGTGTGCAATCTGCCCGCTGTATCTATAATCACCACATCTGTTCCCATATCTACTGCTTTCTTTACAGTGTCAAAAGCAACCGAAGCCGGATCGGTATTCATGCCATGGGAAATTACAGGTGCATCCACTCGACCGCCCCACTGAATCAATTGGTCCACAGCAGCCGCCCTAAAGGTATCTGCGGCACCTAAGACAACGGATTTACCTGCCTGCTTGTAGTGATAAGCAAGTTTGCCAATAGTGGTCGTTTTACCCACCCCATTAACTCCCACCACCATGATGATATAGGGTTTTTTATCTTTGGGAAGATCGAAATCGGATAATTCCCCGTTCTTATTTTCCTCCAACAATCCAGCAATCTCCTCTCTTAGGATTTGATCAAGTTCGGCAGTATTGATGTACTTGTCCCTAGCCACCCGCGCTTCTATTTTACGAATAACTTTTATGGTAGTATCCACCCCTACATCCGAAGTAATCAGGATCTCCTCCAATTCATCAAGGATATCTTCATCTACTTTGGACTTACCAACCATCGCTTTTCCCAGTTTGGAAAAGAGGTTTTCATTGGATTTTTGAAGGCCTTTGTCAAGGCTTTCTTTTTTATCTTTGGAAAAGAAATCGAAAATTGCCATAGTCATTCATCAAATAAGCCTTGAATATAACAATAAAATCCCCCCCGTTTCTCATCGGGAGGGATCTTATTATATGCACAATGCTGCAACTCAATTATTTCTTTAGGGTATCCTGAACCAGGGTGGTTGGAACCATTTCTTCTTTGAAGGAATAGGCACCGGTTTTTTCAGACTTTACAGCCTTGATCACTTTAGCATAAGTGACACCGCCTTCTTTTTTCAGGGTTGCTACTACTTTCTTAGCCATATTGTTGAAGTTTAAAGGTTTGGTGTATGGTCAATAAGCTTACCAACAATAACACACGCCTTATTTTATTTAATTTCTTTATGAACCGTAACCTTCCTCATGATGGGGTTAAACTTCTTTAACTCCAATCTTTCAGTAGTATTCTTGCGGTTTTTGGTAGTGATGTATCTTGATGTACCCGGAAGACCGCTTGTTTTATGCTCTGTACATTCCAATATCACTTGTACTCTGTTACCTTTCTTAGCCATCGCTCTATCTGTTTTTAATACGGGTAATAGTTATTTTATAATAATGTTACCTTTTTCCTGTGCCTCTTTCAATACGGCACTGATGCCTTTCTTATTGATAGTCCTTAATGCTTTGGTACAAACTTTCAAAGTGATCCAAGCGTCTTCTTCTGGAATGAAAAAACTTTTCTTGTGCAAGTTTGGATAAAACTTACGCTTGGTCTTATTGTTCGCGTGTGATACATTATTTCCTACCCGAGCCCTCTTACCAGTTATGTCACAAACTTTTGCCATGATATATGATCGTAATAAATTAAGACGTTTTTATAATTGAGTTTGCAAATATCGGAAGTTATTTGGGAATAACCAAAAAGGCTCCTGAAAATTATTTGCCATATTACTGCTATTCATCCATTTTAGTTGCATAGGGACAATGCCTGCACCCATTGTGACAGCAGTATCCCCGCCTAAGGTGATATTGGGCGGTAAAGACCATCCAACCATTTTCGTTCATATAAAAATCCCCTGGCTTGATCTTCAAAGGTTCCGTTGGCTTCTTTTTAGCTTTCATTGATTATTACAAAGGGCATTTGCTATATTTGCCGGAAGGGAATTTTCCCATTCTCCTTAATTTCCAAGCAACAAAATTACACAATTTATGATTGAATCCACAACCCCCACCTATCAAGCCATTGAATTGGAAGAGAAGTACGGAGCACACAACTATCACCCGCTGCCCGTAGTCCTAACAAAGGGGGAAGGCGTATTTCTTTGGGATGTCGAAGGCAAGAAATATTACGACTTTTTGTCTGCTTATTCCGCTGTAAATCAAGGTCATTGTCATCCTAGAATTAAACAAGCCCTGATGGAACAGGCCGGCACCTTAACCTTGACCTCAAGGGCTTTTCACAATGATGTTTTGGGGGCATTCGAAAAATACATCACCGAATACTTTGGCTTTGACAAGGTATTACCAATGAACACCGGGGTGGAGGCCGTGGAAACTGCTATTAAAATTGCAAGAAAATGGGGATATGAAAAGAAAGGCCTGGCTGAAAATGAGGCCAAAATTGTTGTAGTTGAAAATAATTTCCATGGAAGGACTACCACCGTCATTTCATTTTCAAGTGATGAAAATGCAAGAAAAAACTTTGGTCCCTACACCCCTGGATTCATTCAGATTCCCTATGATGATACCGCTGCTTTAGAGAAGGTTTTGTCTGAAGAGAAAAATATAATTGCCTTCTTGGTAGAGCCTATTCAAGGCGAGGCAGGCGTACATGTCCCCCATGAAGGGTACTTAACCGATTGCCTTGAGCTTTGCAAAGCACACGATGTGCTTTTTATAGCGGATGAAATCCAGACAGGCATCGCAAGAACAGGAAAACTTCTCGCATGTGACCATGAACAGATCACTCCCGACATTTTGCTCCTGGGCAAAGCCCTCTCTGGAGGCTTTTATCCCGTCTCTGCCGTCCTCGCCAATAATGACGTCATGAATGTAATCCAACCAGGACAACATGGCTCTACTTTCGGCGGAAACCCACTGGGTGCCAAGGTAGTGATGACTGCGCTCGAAGTAGTCAAAGATGAAAAATTAGCCGAAAATGCAGATCAATTGGGGGAAATTTTCCGTAGCCGGATGCAAAACCTGGTCAACAGCAACAAATGGATAAATACTATTAGGGGTAAAGGATTATTAAATGCCCTTGTAATCAACGATACAGAAGAAAGTTCCACTGCCTGGGATATCTGCATGGCCTTAAAAGATAATGGGCTTCTAGCCAAACCAACGCATGGAAACATTATTCGTTTCTCCCCTCCTTTGGTGATAACCGAGGATCAATTGAGTGATTGTTGCCGCATTATTGAGAAGACCTTTGCGGATTTGTGAAAAACTAACATTTTTGAAAGCATGAACAAAAATCATCAAGCCGTCATCTTTGACATGGATGGGGTTATATGCCACACCAACCCTTATCACACCAAAGCCTATCAACGTTTTTTTGCAAAAAGAGGTCTTTACCCTACCGAGGAGGAATTTGTCCAACATATGTATGGGAAAAACAACAGCTATATTCTTAATCATTTCCTGGGGAGGGAAATTGTAGGAAAGGAATTTATTGACCTGGAAAATGAAAAGGAAGAACTCTTCCGGGAAATTTATGCCAATGAAATTGCCCCTATTGGAGGCTTTATTGAATTCCTGGAAAGTCTCAAGGATGCCGGGTTCAAAATGGGAGTAGCCACGTCTGCCCCAAAATCCAACCTGGAGTTGATCATGGAATCCTTGGGATTTAGGTCAAAAATGGAATCCATCCTTGCCAGTGAAAATGTCAGCAAGCATAAACCGGATCCCGAGATCTATCTCAAATCAGCCGAAAATCTTGCTGTTCCCCCAGAAAACTGCGTGGTATTCGAGGATTCATTTTCCGGTGTTTCTGCGGCCCTCAATGCAGGCATGCAAGTGGTAGGGGTACTATCTTCCCATACCAAAGAAGAGTTGCCGCCTTGCCAATTATATATTCAGGATTACCATACCATCTCTGTTGATCAGATCAAAGAAATTTTGAATTAAGCCCCAAATTAAAACCATAATAGTATGCATAAAAGGCCTAGAAGAAACAGAAAATCAGCCGTTATCCGCTCCATGGTAGAAGAAACCAGGCTCTCTGTCAAAGATTTTATATTCCCCCTGTTTTTAATTGATGGTGTCAACCAGAAGATAGAGGTGAATTCCATGCCGGGCATTTTCAGGTATTCTTTAGATCTTATGCTTGAGGAGATCGAAGCGTGCATGGGCCTTGGAATTATGACCTTTGATGTTTTCCCTGCTTATCCGGAAAGCAAAAAAGACAAATATGCTACCGAAAGCTATAATTCCGGGACGTTTTATCTTAAAGCTATCCATAAAATCAAACAAGCTTTTCCCGAAGCATGCATTATGACCGATGTAGCCATGGACCCTTACAGTTCCGATGGACATGACGGCCTGCTAAAGGGCGGAAAAATCCTGAACGATGAAACCTTGGATATCCTTGGTAAAATGGCCTTGGCACAAGCCAAAGCTGGCGCTGATATAATAGGACCTTCTGATATGATGGATGGCCGTGTGGGTTATCTAAGAAAAATTTTGGATGAGAATGGCTTTATCGAGGTGTCCATTATGTCCTATACTGCTAAATATGCCAGCGCCTTCTATAACCCTTTCAGGGATGCTTTGGACTCTGCACCCAAATCAGGGGATAAAAAGACTTACCAAATGGATCCAGCCAATTTTCAAGAGGCTTTGATAGAAGCTGAATTGGACATGAGGGAGGGAGCAGATTTTTTAATGGTGAAACCCGCATTGGCTTATCTTGATGTCATCCGCTTGTTAAAGAACAACTTTAAACTTCCCATCGCCGCCTATAATGTCAGTGGGGAATATGCCATGATCAAGGCTTCTGCTGAACGTGGCTGGTTGGATGGGGAAAGGGCCATGTTGGAATCCCTGCTTTGTATCAAACGTGCAGGGGCCAATATCATCTTAAGTTACTTTGCCAAGGAATTTGCCCAGCTGCAAAAGTGACATCCGCACTTTTCCCTTAACCGTGTCTGTCTATAAACTACAAGCTTAGGAAAATCCACCACAGATTACTCAGACCAGCCTGCCGGCAGCCCATAGCCGTCAAGCTAAGCGTCTAAGTCATCGCCTGCCAATCATTTAAACAAATTCACATAGATCCCCCTTGGGATCCTTATGGAGATATGTGCCGATCTTCTGGAAGAATATGGTATAGAGATCACTAAACAGGGAGTCAATGAGAGGTTCACCTCCGAAGCGGTCCTTTTTTTCAACAGGATACTCGACCACTTGCTTTCCACGGAATTCAATGACGTCAAGGATGTGGAAGGACTTTCCGCTTTCAAGAGGGTAAGAATAAAAGATTCAACAAAGTTTGCCCTTCTCAGGGCCTTTGCCGAAAAATACAAAGGCTACGGAGGTGTCCTGGCAAATTCCGAGGCCATGATAAGCATCCAGTACGAGCCTGCCTGCCGATAGGCAAGGTATGATCTGCTCAGTGGCAAAACCATGGACCTCAGACTGGCCAACGGCCGGAAAAACGACCAGTCGGATTCCGGAGATTTTACCCAAGACATTCAGAAGGATGATCTGTCCATCAGAAACCTGGGGTATTGTACTCTAACCTACCTTAAAAAATATACGGTGAAAGAGCATTTTTTGTCAACAGGCTTTCTCCCCAGACAAATGTTTATGCGGACAAAACACAGAAAGCTGTGCAGTGTCTGGAAATATTACAAGTACGCATCCCTGATTTCCCAGAAGATCAGAAAGGCACTGAAGAACAGACACCAGATGGAAAAAATCCTCATCAGATCACGGGAAATAGCTCCCAGGCAATTCAAGCTCGAAAAGAAAAAAGGGAAGCTATCTCAAATGAGGCATTTATGATCTTAACCTGACGGCTATGGCCTCCCGGGCAGGTTCTCACAGATTATTTTTAGTTCTTTCTCTATGTTAATCTGAGCCCATCTGTGGTTAGATCCTTCTTTTTCACCACAGATTAAAGGCTAGGAAGATTTTCGCGGATGAAGGCCTATGATTATCTGCGTGGACCTGCCGGTAGGCAAGTCGGACAAATCTGCGGGCCCCGACAGTATGGACAGATTCTATTAATTTAAAACCTTTAACAAAGAATGAATAGGTCTAAATAATAATCAAAAACTAACCATTTTACATTTTTATTATAATAGTAGGTCTAAAATAACACTTACATTAAATTATTTTTTACAATATTTTCTAACATAGGTTTGTTTATTAACTATAAAAGTGTCTACATTTAGAAAGATTTAAATGTCAATCCATTAAATTTTAAAAAAATGTGTCTCTCTAAAAACCCAATATTATGAAATGGAATTTTACCGTGCTAGCCCAAGTAGGCACTGAGAATCTCGCACAAGGCGCGGATTTATCAGTAAACTTTACCCAAAGCCTCCTGACAACAAACAATGTGTGGATGATGTTGTCCACTGCACTCGTATTCATTATGCACCTTGGTTTTGCCGGGGTGGAAGCAGGCTTTGGACAAGCCAAAAACACAGTCAATATTCTCTTTAAAAATACTGTTACACCTATTATAGGTATAGTATCTTACGCATTGTGTGGGTTTTTTCTTATGTATCCCGGTTTCGATGTTCCTGGATGGTTCGGATTTGATGGAGCGGGATGGAGCATGTTCTGGTTCTCCCCTGAAAATGCCGATGTATCTGCGGATTATGCAGATGCAGGCTACACTTACTGGACAGACTTCCTATTCCAAGCCATGTTTGCCGCCACAGCAGCCACCATTGTCTCAGGTGCCATTGCAGAAAGGGTAAAACTCTGGGCCTATCTGGCATTCACCTTAATATATGTAGGCCTTGTCTATCCCTTGATCGGCAGTTGGAAATGGGGCGGCGGAGTCCTAGATGACTGGGGATTCTACGATTTTGCCGGTTCCACTTTGGTTCACTCCGTGGGCGGATGGGGAGCCTTGGCCGGCGTTATTCTTGTTGGTCCGCGTATCGGGAAATATGTCAACGGGAAAACAATAGATAAACCAGGCGCCAGTGTTCCTTTGGCCGTAATCGGTGTATTCCTGCTCTGGCTGGGTTGGTTCGGGTTTAACGGAGGCTCAGTACTTTCTGCCGATCCTGCCTTGGTATCCTTTGTATTGGTAACAACTTGCCTTGCCGCATGTGGCGGGGGATTAGGCGGTTTCCTCGCCGCTTATTTTATATTCAAAAGACTGGATTTGGGCATGGTCCTAAACGGGATCTTGGCAGGTCTGGTAGGCATCACCGCTGGAGCTGACGTAGTCACTCCCGGTTTCGCACTTATTATTGGCTTTATCGCAGGCATACTGGTTGTGCTCTCTTCAGTATTCCTGAACAAAATGAAACTAGATGATGTGGTCGGAGCCGTATCTGTACACCTCACCTGCGGGATATGGGGCACTTTGGCAGTGGGCATTTTCTCTACCAACCCAGACCATTCGTTCCTGACACAGCTGGCAGGTGTTCTTATCTGCGGAGCCACCGCTTTCCTCTCAGCCTTTCTGATCTTCTATGTACTGAAAGTAACCGTAGGAATCAGGGTTTCTGAGGAACACGAAAGAAACGGGCTGGATTCTCACGAGCACGGAATCAGAGGATATACAATCGTTTACGACGAATAATCAAACATCCACAACAAGCCATAAAAAAAGTAGAACCCTGCCCTTCGAAAAAAACACCACTCTCTTTCAAACTGGGGCAGGGTTCTTATCAGTCAATCTAAAAATCAACCAATAATCAAAACTAAAATGAAAAAAGGTCAACTGCTAATTGTATTATTACTTTTATCCTCACTACATGTTGTGTTGGCACAAGAAGAGATAGAAGATTCAAGTGTAACGTTCTCCGGATCAGTAGATGCCTATTACAGAGCAAATCTCAATGCTCCCAACAAAGGTGAATTTATGCAGGCACCTGCCACTTCTTTTGGAAACCTGTCTGGCTTTTCACTAGGTATGGCCAACATAATTGCAGCCTACGAGGGTGAAAAAGTAGGCTTTGTAGCAGATCTGGTTTTCGGCCCCAGAGGGGAGGATGCGGTATTTGGTTCTCCATTATATACAGGAGGACTTGCCGGAAGTTCCCAAATTGTCAACCAATTATACATGTATTGGAATGTAAACGATGCCTTAACCCTTACCATGGGCAATTTCAATACTTACCTAGGGTACGAAGTAATTTCCCCTACCGGCAATTTCAATTACTCCACCTCTTACATGTTCTCCTATGGTCCATTTTCCCATACTGGTTTAAAGGCCGACTTTGCCCTATCTGACAACTTGTCCTTTATGGCGGCTGTTATGAACCCCACGGATATGACCGAGTTCAACTTGCTTGGAACCTATACAATAGGTGCTCAAGTAGGGTATGAAACTGAGGCCGGAGGCACTTGGCTTAACTTACTCTATGGTGACCAGGATGGTAGATTAGATGAAGACTTTCCTTTATCAGGAAACCAAATGTCAGCTGGAAACACTTTTCAAATCGATCTCACCGCAGGCTACAATGCCACAGAGGCTCTTTACCTAGGCCTTAATACCACTTATAACACCACTTCTGCCGGAGAATTTTATAATGGAAGCTCCATTTCAGATATAGATGGTAATGGATCCGGATTTTATGGGATTGCCGGCTATATACAGGCCACCACTTCTGAGAAATTTGCCTTGGGGGCCAGAGCAGAATATTTCAACGTATTCAATGGTGGGCTAGAAGATGTAATCGGTGTTAATGGTGAAGATGATGGAAGCGTATTTGCCGTGACCCTTTCCGGAAATGCGAAAGTGGCCAATAACTTGATGTTGATTCCAGAAATAAGACTGGACTCCATGTCTGAAAATTTCTTTATCGACAACAGCCTTGAAGATTCCAAAAGCCTAACTTCCTTTTTACTTGCCGCCGTATTCTCTTTTTAAAATTTATTTTTAAACAATAAGCCATGGTTCTAAATAGAGACCATGGCTTGCTGTTTTCTTGTCCTTTTCTAAAAATTCTATTTATTTTTTAACCTAAAACAGAAGATTAAGCATAAAAAATACAACTACATGTTTTAAAATATATCTATTTTTTAATATTTAGGCTTCATGAGCAGCATATAATTTTAATAATTCGAAAAAAATGTAGAAAAATTCCCCTGGTAAACAAACATTTTTTTCCCATTACGTAATATACAGAAGTAATATTTATTAGAAATAGAACCCTGTCAATTATGTTAAGATCCACATTTATGTTATCCACATTTTTTCTAGCCTTTAATGTGTCCTATGCGCAATCTCATCAAGATCTTAAAGGCCCTGCGGCCAAGAATTACAAACCTTGGAAGCAACAGGCAAGAACAGGCGCCTTGGTGGTAAGAGTGGATGAAAAGGAAGTAAAAGGACCTGCTTATAAGAATAGAAAGCCATGGCAAGATGACGCCAATAAATCTGAGGTTACATCTGAGTTAAGAGTAAGAGAAAAAATTACCGGGCCAAAAGCAAAAAACAAAAAACCTTGGCAAAATGATTAAAGTCTAAAAGGTGAAAATAAAAAAAGCTCAAATCAATGAACTTTTTTTATAATTCCTCTTCTCTTTCCAACATCAAAATGGCATTTTGGGGTACAATAAAGTATTTGTCCCCCTCATATATCACCTCATGGGCACCATTCACTAAGAAAATGGCCAAATCTCCTTCTTTAGCTTGAAGAGGAATATATTTTATATTCTCCTCTTTATCTTCCCAAGGTTCATTATCTTCCAAAGGAAGTGGGATAGGATATCCGGGACCTGCCCTCATAATATACCCTTGCTGTACTTTTTCCTTTTCCTGAACTCCCGGGGGAAGATAAAGCCCACTGGAAGTTTTTTCACTGGCTTTCTTCAGCCGAATTAAAACCCGGTCCCCTACAATGACAAGCTTTCTTAACTTATTCTCGGATGTAATACGCATAGCGAACAATTTTTATTTTATATCAATATGATGTGAAAAACTGGAATCAACCTCCACAACTCTGCCTGGTAAATTTTCCGGTTTCCCGCTCCTTGTCATAGGCAAATAAAAAGAATGGCATCCCAATATAATGGAACGCCATACTTTCTCTCTATAAACTATGAATGATTATTTCTTGTTTTCATCATTTACTTCTTCGTAATCTACATCAGATACGCCATCTCCGGATCCATCGGATGTAGAAGAACTGTCAGCCTCTGGAGCACCTTGTTGTGCATCTTCTCCTTGGCTAGTGTTGTACATTTCCTGAGAAGCAGCTTCCCAAGCTTTGTTCAAACCTTCCATGGCTGGCTCAATGGAAGCCACATCCTGCGCCTGATGGGCGGATTTCAGCTTATCCAAGGCTCCGTTAATGGCTGTTTTGTTACCTTCTGAAAGTTTATCGCCAAATTCCTTCAATTGCTTTTCAGTTTGAAATACCAAACTGTCTGCTTGATTAAGTTTATCGATTTTTTCTTTTTCTTCCTTATCAGAAGTGGCATTGGCTTCAGCTTCTTTCTTCATTCTTTCTATTTCCTCTTCGGATAATCCAGATGAAGCTTCAATCTTGATCTTCTGTTCTTTACCAGTTCCTTTGTCTTTTGCAGACACATTCAGGATCCCATTGGCATCAATGTCAAAGGTAACTTCAATTTGAGGCACTCCCCTTTGGGCTGGCGGAATATCAGTCAACTGGAACCTACCTATACTCCTGTTATCCTTCGCCATAGGCCTCTCTCCCTGAAGCACATGGATATCTACCGCTGGTTGATTATCTGCCGCTGTAGAAAATACCTCTGACTTCTTGGAAGGAATAGTAGTGTTTGATTCAATAAGTTTGGTGAATACTCCACCCATTGTTTCTATTCCTAAAGAAAGCGGGGTGACATCCAATAACAAGACATCCTTCACTTCGCCAGTCAATACCCCACCTTGGATCGCTGCTCCAATGGCAACTACCTCATCAGGGTTTACTCCTTTTGAAGGTTTCCTACCAAAGATCTTCTCTACCTCTTCTTGTATCCTTGGAATACGGGTAGATCCACCTACCAGGATGACTTCATCAATGTCAGAGGCCGACAATCCGGCATCTTTCATCGCTTTCTTCACAGGCCCTAAAGACCTTTTAATCAAATCTTCGGATAATTGTTCAAATTTAGCCCTCGACAATGTCCTTACCAAGTGTTTAGGGCCAGTTTGAGTGGCTGTAATATAAGGTAAGTTGATCTCAGTTGAAGCAGAGCTGGACAATTCTATTTTTGCTTTCTCTGAAGCTTCTTTTAGTCGCTGAAGTGCCATCGGATCTTTTCGGAGATCAATGGATTCTTCCGTATTGAACTCATCAGCCAACCAGTTTATGATCACCTGATCAAAATCATCACCACCCAAATGAACATCCCCGTTGGTTGATTTCACTTCAAACACGCCATCGCCAAGCTCAAGCACAGAAATATCAAATGTTCCCCCACCAAGGTCATAAACTGCTATTTTCATGTCCTTGTTTTTCTTGTCCATTCCATAGGCCAAGGCAGCAGCAGTCGGTTCATTGATAATCCTTTTTACATCCAAGCCTGCGATCTGCCCGGCTTCTTTGGTTGCCTGACGCTCAGCATCGTTAAAGTAAGCTGGCACAGTAATCACCGCCTCAGAAACTTCTTGTCCCAAAAAATCTTCCGCAGTGGATTTCATTTTCTGGAGGATCATTGCAGAAAGTTCCTGTGGCGTGTAGGTACGGTCTCCTATTTTAATGGCTACATTATCGTTAGGCCCTTGTTCAACTGTGTAAGAAGCCTGCTTCTTCTCATCAGTAACTTCAGAGAACTTTTTACCCATAAACCTCTTTACAGAGGAAATGGTATTGGCTGGGTTTGTGATTGCCTGTCTCTTTGCAGGGTCACCTACTTTTCTCTCTCCATTACCATTGTCCAAAAATGCAACAATTGAAGGTGTAGTTCTCCTACCCTCACTGTTCTGTATCACCACAGGCTCATTGCCTTCCATTACAGCTACGCAAGAGTTTGTGGTCCCCAAGTCTATACCAATAATTTTTCCCATATCTTTTTACTATTTATCAGTGATCAAATCTATTTTATTCGATTCAAGTTCCTTTACTGAAACCTTATTAACAACACATGTGCCAACTGATTTTGCGGCTCCATTTATGCCAGATTGTCAGTCAGTCTGCTTCATACTCCGGATTTCCTGCCACATAATAAAATATTCCTCCAAGCCAAAAAGGTTAAAATGGCAATGGCAGGAATAATGCTGTCTACCAAAGATGAATTAGGTTCTAATAATGAAAGCAGACTTTAAAGATTCTTGCTTTTTCAGCTTAAAGTAAACTTCCACTGTAATTTTTCAGCAAAAATTGACCAAGGTTTAAATAAGAACACTTTATCTTAGCCGAAAAACCACCATGCAACTCCAGGACATCCATATCTATCCCATCAAATCCCTCGGCGGCGTCCGGGTTTCAGAAGCACAGGTTGAGATCCGCGGATTTCAGTTCGACAGAAGATGGATGTTAGTGGATGAAAACGGCCGCTTTCTATCTCAACGAACTCTTCACGAGTTGGCACTCTTGCAGGTGATAATTGAGTCACAAGGTTTGAAAATCATGCATAAACAACAACCGGAATTGCTCCATTGGATCCCGTTTGAACCTCAAACCAATAATTTCATTCCCGTGACCGTTTGGGATGATACGGTGATAGGCCAATTGGTCAGCCCGGAATCCAATGATTGGTTTTCCCGGGCCCTTGGCATTCCTTGCCGGCTTGTCCGTATGCCTTTATCCACCAAACGACACATCGAGGAGAAGCATGCGGTAAACCAGGAAACTGTAAGTTTTGCGGACGCCATGCCCTTTTTAATAATAGGCCAAAAATCATTGGATGATCTCAATGGAAAACTCATAGTTCCAGTCCCCATGAACAGGTTCCGTCCCAACTTGGTTTTTTCCGGAGGGGAGGCTTTTGAAGAAGACAAATGGGAAAAGGTGAAGATCGGTGAATGCCTTTTTAAGATCACCAAACCCTGTGGAAGATGTGTTGTGACCACCGTGGATCAAGAAACAGCGATTACAGGGAAAGATCCCTTAAAGACTCTGGCCCAATACAGGACCGTGGGTAAAAAAGTGCTTTTTGGCCAAAACATGATTGCCCTGACCACCGGTACGGTTAAGGTAGGGGATGTGGTGCAAGAGGTTTGGTAACCATAATCAGTGGCCTGAATATACCTTATTCTCAATATTCAATAAAACAATAATCAATGCCCAATGCTGGAATGCTTGCTGTTAGATGTTTTCCAACTACTTGAGAATTGAGTGTTGAACATTGAGTGTTGACAATTCTTCCTTTCATTTCTTGACAGAAGTATCTTATGACAGTACAACCTTTCCGACTCAAATTCTTTGGCTTCTTCTGTTCTTTTAATAACTATTGAGGTACAAAGAGACCAGGTTGATAAATACCACATTGGACCAATGGCCGGATATTCAAAAGTAATCCGATATTTCATATAATTGGTTGATCTTTCCTGAGGAGAATAACTGGCCAACTAATTCCACCACTTGAGTTCAGGTCAACAATGATTTACAAACTGGTCTATGA
>JBBDSC010000029.1:0-1899 GCA_040905145.1 Anditalea sp. | reverse complement strand
TGTCCACCTACGGTTCATTTTCAAGACTGATTGTGGAATCAGAAGAACCGGTTCACACCGTTTTCTTTATCTTCAACCTTGTCAATATCGGGGATATTCCAAACTAGGGGATTTAAGTGCCACCATCAGGTTTTAAGGAGATAACGACGAAGTCCAAACTTATCAATATTCGGCCATGCAGGTAGGGGAGGTTTTGGGGCCTTTGAGCGAGACATTGAGGTTTTATCCAAATAAATTTAAATTTTGATTTTAGTTTTGGAGATTGGATGAAAATAAAATTGGATTTACTACAAAATCACCATCCGTAATTTTTCGATTACTTGATATGGCATTACCGATTAATATATTGGATCTGATCAATGGGCGGGCAGTAGAATCCGAACGCATAGAATACAAGAAAGGCTGGAACCCCGGCCCCATCTACCGATCCATCTGCGCTTTTGCCAATGACTTCGATGACATTGGTGGTGGCTATATTATTTTGGGAATTGAAGAGGAAAATGGCAGACCATTTTTACCTCCTGCAGGATTGAGTATAGAAGAACTGGATGGCATCCAAAGAGAAATTATCCAGATGAATAACCTAATTAATCCTGCCTATCATCCCAAAATCAGCGTTGAAGAAATTCAGGGCAAGCATATATTGGTCATATGGGCCTTTGCGGGTGACAACAGACCTTACGAAGTCCCGGCCGAAATCAAGGCGAAGGATAAAAGGTATCATTACTATATTCGTTATGGTTCCAGCTCGGTCAGGGTTAACAAAAGCCAAAGGGAAGAGCTGATCTCCCAGAGTGGCAAAACACCTTATGATGACAGACCAAACACACAGGTTAGCTTTAATGAAGTCTCGTTGACACTGGTGCGGGATTACCTGAAAAAGGTCGAAAGCAAACTTTTAGCCTCAATGGAAACCCTTTCAAAGGAACAACTGCTTTTCCAGATGCAATTGCTTTATGGTCCACCGGAAAGACTTCATCCCAGGAATGTGGCCTTGATGATGTTTACGGAAAATCCTGAGAAATATTTTCCCTATTCCAGGGTGGAAATTGTGCATTTTCCCAAGGGTGAAGCCGATCCGGAGTTTTTTGAGGCACCTTATATTTCTGGTCCGGTGGATTACATGATTAATCGCACCATGGATTACCTTAAGATCAATGTACTGAAACAAATGACCCGAAAAATTAAGGGGCAGTCCGAATCTTTGCGTGTTTGGAATTATCCCTATGAGGCATTTGAAGAGATAATAGCCAATTCGCTTTATCATAGGGAATACCAAACCCGGGAACCAGTAGAAATCCGGATTTATCCAGACAAGGTGATGGTGATTAACTATGGAGGACCCGATCGAAGCATTAAATTAACTGAATTTCGAAAAGGCAGCGTTTTTCCCCGCAGGTACCGAAACAGGCGTTTGGGGGATTTCCTCAAGGAATTGGATTTAACGGAAGGCAAGGCAACAGGAATACCTACCATCTATAAGGTAATGAAAGCTAATGGCTCTCCCATGCCTGACTTCATTACCGATGAGGAGAGGAGTTTCTTTCAGGTGAATGTCCCCATCCACCCTTGGTTTTTGGAAGAGATTGAGAAGAGGGAAATACCCCCCCAAATACCCCCCCAAATACCCCCCCAAATACCCCCCCAATCCGGAGATGAACCCGATCCAATACCCGCTACAATCGGTTTACCAGAGAAGCAAAAAGAGATCGTTCAAATGATAGCAAAAGATCCAACGGTCTCAGTAAGGACAATTTCTGAAAAGTTGGAGATTAACTACTACACTGCAAAAGAGCAGGTAAATACCCTTAAAGAAAAGGGTGTTTTGGAGAGAATAGGAGGGACAAGGGGATATTGGAAGGTATTACCCAAGAATTATTGATTACCGAAGAAGTTAGT
>JBBDSC010000028.1:0-11579 GCA_040905145.1 Anditalea sp. | reverse complement strand
TACTGGGAACACAGCCAGTATTAAGGCATTCCCCGCCAATTTTATCGGCATGTTTTTCCACCAGCAAAACTCTAAAACCCATTTGCAGCATTCCGAGCGCTACACCAAGGCCGCCGGATCCGGCACCTATTACTATTAAATCATAACTTTTATCGGCCATTTGTGACTATGGTTTTCCTAGAAGTAGGAAGTTTATTTTCAAGAAATTCCTTAGAGGCTTCTTCATAATTGGCCTTTCCAGATTCCATCCCTATTTTTATTTCACATTCAAGTCGTCGCAAAGCTGAAAAAATTCATCCTTCAGGTCTGGCAGCCTTGGAAGGTCAAGATATTTCAGTTCAGCATGTACCTTCTTCGCTGGTTCGGAGCTTAGATCTCTACGATAGTTTTCTTTTATATCCTCTGCCGTATTATAGTTATGGAAACGCTCTTTCTCTTTTTCTGTACTCCTCTTTACATCTTCAAATTTCTTCTTTTTGTTTTCAGAATCGTAATCCTCTTTGGATTTGTTAATGATGGGATCAAAAGCCTTTATATCCAGGAAATCCAGAAGCCTTTTTTTCTCTTCTTCTTTATTCATGATTTTTCTTTTTAAAGTTCCATCTAATCATCTGATCTTTCACGTTCCTTCATCTCTTCAGCGGATTCTACATTCTGGCTTCTGCTTCCGGCTACGGGTCCAAAGGAGTCAGTTTGATCGGCATTATTACCGGATACTCTTTCCTGATCCTGTGGTTCAACCACTACTTCAGTTAACACCGAATTAGAAATAAAGCACTCGGCATGCGCTTTTTCATGCATCTTTTTCAGCTCTGTTTCGTCAGGGGCCTTTTCACCGGTAAATGCTACCCGGGGCCGTAAGATGACTTTAGTCACAGCCAGCTTGTTGTTTTTATTCTTTTCAACAATGGCCGTGACCTCATCCTCATAGGTGTTTAGCTGGTATTTCTTATATGAGGCTATGGCAAGAAAGGTAAGTAAATGACAACTGGCCAATGAAGCCGCAAACGCTTCCTCAGGGTTTGCATATTCCGCGTTCCCTAAATATTCCGGGGCTGCAGAGGCTTTTACAGAACTTCCTCCTCCGAAGGTCCACTGATGGGTGCGGTTGTATTTTTTGTATGAGAAGTCTTCCGAGTCGGCTTTCCATTTTAATGAGACCTTATACTTTGACATAATTTAGTTTTTTTTAAGTGCCTTCAGATATTCCATTAACTGATCCAATTCTTTTTCTGATAAATGTTCCTTATCAAAGGCGGGCATAGCGCCTGCCCCATGTCTTACCTGAAACCGTTTAGCAAAACCGGGTGCCCAGAGAATGGAAGGCCCAAGTCCGGCTTCCCCTTGGGGATGGCACCTTTGGCAGTTTTGCATAAAGACTTTTTCTCCCGCTTTTTCGGTTTCATTTAAAACCTGTGGGCCGGTAAGGGGAAGGCTTGATCTGTGAGAACATCCGGGCAAAAATGCTTCTGCTAAGAACACCAGAGCTAAAAGGGCGAGAATTTGTTTGGATCGAATCATGTTTATTGCTTTGTAATCTTCCAGACAACCCCTGTGCCCTTACGGGAAACGGTTCCTTTGCCGGATGTATCTATTATTCCAAAATCCACCACATAAAGAGATTTTCCATCGGGATGGAACTTAACTGCAACGGGCCGTTCCAATCCGCCTTTTCTAAGCAGTGAAGCCGGACCGTTTTTATTTCCTTTGTTCACGGCAAAATCCTGTACAATGCCCAGCTCCACATCCACCACCACCACCTTAAACCCGACCGGTCCCCGCACTTTTCCTACATTGGGGGCCATATCCCCCAGCTGGGCGATGAACGCCTTTCCATTGTACCCGAAAACATCACCGGTTGAAAAATCCATTCCATTGGAAGATGAATGGACACCCAACACGGCTACAGGGCTGGGAGGTTTAGCGGGATGTTCTTTTAGCAGCAGTTCTACCGTGCCTTTTCCGGGGACTTTATATCCATGATGGTCTAAAGGTTCATGACCTGAGTAATCCGGCCAGCCATACCATTGGTTTTCCTTGACCTCCCATAAAAGGTCCCCTGTGCCCCATACAGGCCTGCTGCCACGGTCATCAAAACCATTTTCCACAACAAATAATTTACCATCATGGGCGGCCATGCCATAAGGATTTCGGAAGCCCCAGGCAATAAGCTCAGGTTCGCCTCCGTCCAAGGGAATCCTCATTAGAGAACCTGAGCACGGAAGGGATCCTTTTATGATTTGCCCTTCATGGGTTTTGGTATTAAAAAAGACAAACGCCCCCGTAGTGGCTTTATCATCCGGGTCATCGGTCAATGGGTTGTCCGTTTCGTAGTTTTTGCCATTCAGTACGATGTCGTTACAGGGTATGTCGTGGAAATCAGGGTGACGCTTCAACCAGCCGAATCGGGCATTGTCCTCCCCGACAACGCCTGAATTGGTAGCTGTGCCTTGTCCGAAATATACATATCCATTGGTAACTATGGGCCCATTGGTATGATGGTCTCCCATGCTCGGCAGGTTTTCTATGAGTGCTGTCACCTCGCCTTCTCTGCTGATCCTTAAGATCTTGCCCCCGTCCATCTCACCGCCTTCCGATACGTAAAATTGTCCTTCGTAAAAGGTAATGCCATTCCAGGGGCCATTCTTTGCACCGGTTGCCACTATGGAAGCTTTACCTGATGGTCCTATTTTCAACAGGCGCGGTTCTGCCCAGGTTTCGCCATAGGCATAGCCGGATTCAACCACATAAATCAGCCCCTGCCCATCGAATGCAATGCCCGTGGGAAAGGTCAAATCTGTTGCGACGGCTTCTATCGCATAACCTTTGGGGAGGGCAATGTCCTTAGGATGGATTTTTCTTTCAGAGGTTTTAGCTTCTCCCCCTCCCTGGGAGGGCCGTATGCCATAGCAGCCATAAAGGGCAGGCAAAGCAATCAGCAACATTAAACATTTATACAGCTTTTCCACTTTCGTCCTTTCTATCAGTGCTTCTCAAATTATTTATTTTTACAATGCGATGTAGGCCGATCCGTCCTCCCGTCAACCCCCCAATAGCAAGCCCTGTAACAGCACCAACGAAGGTAGCTACACCATTTCATGGTTTAAGCTGTCTATGATCAGGTACTCATTCGTTTTTTTTCTCCAACCGGATAACTCAATCCAACGGCTAAAGCCTGAATGACATATCCATCCGGTACATTAATAGCAGATGTGTCAACTTTTCGCTGGCTTTCCTGGTGTATTTCCTAAATACCCTTTAAAGGAACGACCACATAATTCAAAGGTTTACATTAAAACCAATTATATTGTACAAAATCTTGGCTATATTTTATACTATTTTGAATAATTGACCATTTTAATTATTTTTTGTTGCCTAAATTTTATATAGCATCAATGATTTTCTCTTGCGAGCTTATCTCCTTAAAATTTTCGCTTCGGAGGGGCCCTCCCAGAATTTGCTTAAATTTATCTTTGTCTGCCCCGCTTATTTCGTAAGGTAACTGTAAGGAGGCAGCAGAGCCGTCCTCTTGGGGTAAGAGTTGATAGCTATAGAAGGTAAAGCCCGATATACATCGAGCTTTACAAATCTACTTCGGTTGCCCATGCTCATTCCTGAACCGGGCAAGTTCTATGATTTCTGCTTCCTGATCATCTATAATCATTTGTGCTTCCATCCGGGCCATCTCGTCTACTCCATATTTTAACTCTATATGGGACATATCTATGGCACTTTGATGATGGTGGATCATCATTTCCGCAAAATCATAATCCGGATCACTGGTATAGTGCATGGCTTTCATCACCTCGTCCATCTTCATCATGGCCATGTCCATTTCTTCCATAAAACCTGTTCCCTCTTGAGGAACGGGAGCGCCATGGGCATCAAGAAAACTGTTCAAACGTGCCATACTTGCCTCATTTTCTTCAAGGGTCTGTTCTGCAAGCATAAGCAAATTTTCATGTTCCCCGTATTCTAAAACAATATTGGCCATGTCAACAGCGCCCTGGTGGTGGGGGATCATCATTTCGGCAAAATCAACATCGGGATCCATGGTCATGGGGGCTGCATTCATGTCTTCCATCATTTTCATCCGTGCCGCTTCCATTTCATCCATAAAGTCTTCATTGATGGACGGCATGGTATCCTCATCGGTACAACTGGAAAATACAACTAGTCCTGTTATCATTATCAGCGAGGGCAATCGCAGTAGCTTCGATAAATTTCGGGCATTTAAAATCTCGTTTTTCATACTTTATAGGGTGAGAAAATTGATTAAGGTTTATTATATAATATTAAGTTTAGCGTGATCAAATTTAATATACCAATATCATGCCACCCCCAAAGCCAAATTCGCTATCGTAGTTGACGGATAAGGCGGTATATTTAGAAACTATATAAAAGGTATTAATGGTATATTCCCAATCATCTTTAAGGTCATATTTCAAAGCGCCACCAATGCGCCATCTTTGCGTAATGGGTATTTCTTCCCGCTCTACTGCCAATTGAAAATTACCTTCGTGATCTATGCGCAGATCGGTCCATAAGTGCATGGGAAGAAAATAACGGATACCCAATGTGGCTACCTGTTCATCAATCATGGTAATGTTACCCGTTTCAGCATTTTCTTCTTCTTCACGGGAAATTTCTGCCCCGACGTAAGCTGTGAAAAATTGTTTGGGGCCTATAAACCGCTGTATTCTAGGTTCTATTTCATAGTTGCCTTCCCAATTGGCCTCGCCTTCCACGCTGTACCGCCAGTAGGTGTTGTCCACGTTAAACTCACCCCAGATGCCGTTGCTTTGCAGCATCACCTCGCCAAAGGGAAAAAGCTCACGGTCAGCTGAAACAAATTTTGAATATTTCTTCTTTGTGTTAAGCGGCACATCCGATCCCTCATAACTGACCACCCTTGCCATTCCCGCCATCATGTGGTAAAGCAGGTGACAGTGAAAGAACCAGTCTTTGTCTTCCGTGGCTTCAAACTCAATGGTCATCATTTCCATAGGCGCTACATTGACTGTATGCTTCAATGGGGAATATTCCCCCTGTTTGTTCACCACCCTGAAGAAATGGCCGTGCAAATGCATGGGGTGGCTCATCATGGTGGTGTTGTGCATCACGAATCGGACATTTTCGCCCTTATTGATCAGAATCCTGTCGGCACGTGACAATGGTTTGTTGTTGATTGTCCAAACGTAACGGAACATATTGCCCGTCAGGAAGAGATGTACCGTCCGGGTGGGATTGTCCGCTGGTAAAGTGGTGCGCTGTATAGCCTTAAGCATGTCATAGTTTAGCAATGTTTCATTAGGGAATGCGGCTTGCACCTGCTCGTATCCTGTCATGGTGGTCGCTAAAGGTCCCATGTCCATATCGCCCATCATCATATCATTCTGGCCCATTTCAGAAGCGTTGTAAACCTTGCCTTCAGTGGCCGCGGTATCTGTCATGGTTTGATGCCCCATTTGCTGGTGGCCATTTTGCATAGGTTTTTTTATCCCCGTGCTATCCGTATTATCTTCCATGTTATGTCCGCCCTCCATTTCCTCCATATTTTGGTCTTCGGGCATGTTTTTCATTTTATCATCCTTTGACATGTTATCCATATCCATGTCCGGCATGGGTGCTTCACCCTGTGGCACAACCGTTGTTTCCGGTATGTCTTTGGGCGCTCTGCCCATGGTCATATCCATCATTTCGTTCATTTCTTTCATCTCCTTGGCCAATTTAAAATAGTCAGGTTGTGGCAGGGACGGGGCCGGGTATGCCGTGCCCTCGCCAAACCAGACCGAGGCATGGCCTGACGCATCCCAGGAAGTGGCCCGGAATTCATATTTGCCACTTTCAGGGATGGTAATTTCCACATCGTAGGTCTCCGCTGTGGCGATGAATACTTTATCAACTTTAACAGGCGCTACTTCCAGGCCGTCGGCAGCCACTACCGTCATGTTGCCGCCTGAAAACTGGAACCAGAAGTGGGAAGAGCCGGAGCCATTGATCACCTGAAAGATGGATTACTTTTTCTTTTGTATCTATCCCCCCTTTCGGCAGAATAACGATAGGGCCATATTGTCCTATCTGTTCATCCAGTTCCGTATGGGAATGATACCAATAGGTCCCGTGTTGGATGACCTTGAATTTGAAAAGATAGGTTTCACCAGGTTCAATAAGTTCTGTGGTAAGCAACGGAACCCCATCAAATTTATTGGGCAAAAGAATTCCATGCCAGTGAAAGGATACCGTGTTTTTGGTGCGGTTGTGCACATATATCACAGCAGTATCACCTTCCGTAAACCTTAATGTCGGTGCCGGAATCTGGCCATTCGTGGCCAGGGCACGCATTTTCCTGCCTGTATAATTGACGGCAGTATCGCTTACGGTAAGATTGTAGGTAGTGTTGTTTCCGGTGGGCTGCACATATCTTTCTGGGCCTGGGGCGTAAGACTGGGATGAATCCTGGACTGTGCTTTCAGGATTAATGTGTTGTCCATGCTGTGAAAACCCGGAAAAACAAAGCATGAACATTAAGGATAAAAGTATTGATTGCTTCATAAAATTTTTCTGGGTTATTTATCAGGGCATATAACAAAAACACCCGGCAACAGATAAAATATTGTTCAAGTCTGTTGCCGGGTGTTTTAGGAGTATTCTTATCGGGTCTGTTATCCTTCAACCCCTGAGAAACTTCCGCAGGCCTCGGCACATTCACGACAGGCTTCAGCACACTGCTGGCAATGGTCCGCCTCGTGTTTTTGACATTCTTCAGCACACGCTCTGCAGATTTCTTCACACTCTTTTACCAGATGTTCTGCATGTTGGGAATGGGAAGCAACGAAACTGGCCGTTGTGTAACAGATTTTGGCACAATCCCTGTCCAGTCGGATACATTGGACCATCTTTTTAATGTCCTGTTCGTCCAGACAGGCATCCGCGCACATTTCACATGCTGCTGCACATTCCGCTAATTTTTGAAGTAATTCTTTGTTGTGGGCCATGATTAAATTTTTTATGGTTAGAAATAGATTTATGGTCCATTTTGGGCCGTGATTAAAGTTACGGCCTCTTAGGTTTAAGGTTTATACAAGATTGTGATTTTATGTTATGGAATTTTGTTCTTTCATGGTCTTCTTTTCGGGAGGCGCACTGTTTTCTGTAGGAAGTAAGTACAATAATCGATGTTACTGATTTTCCTGTAAGGTTAAATAAGCTGTTAAATTTAATCTGATCTTTCCGGAAAGCACATTGGTTTCATCTTCTAAAAGTGCAAAGCCTTGCTTTTCCAGTGCTTTTACAACCTCATTGATCTGAATTTCAGAAAGCAGCAATTTTACTTTGGAATAGCTCCGGCCTCACTAAATCTTTGCATTTCTAAGCCTTAAAGCATTAACTATTACCGACACCGAGCTTGAGCAGTTTTTTAAGGACAAGCCTTTTTTATGGCTCCTTTTTTCCGGACAACAATGTATTTTTTAATTCTTAGAATACGTAGAGAAGCCAAATATCTGTTTGGCACTCTTTGTCA
Source organism: Anditalea sp. (assembly GCA_040905145.1). Lineage (GTDB taxonomy): Bacteria > Bacteroidota > Bacteroidia > Cytophagales > Cyclobacteriaceae > DATGMS01. The sequence goes on along the minus strand of JBBDSC010000028.1, from coordinate 4,054 downwards.
CAGTTGGTTCAATGATAGCGGCGGAGGAAAAAATTATACCTGCACCAGCAAGGCAGTATATGCAGAGCTTCTTCTTTCTAAAGAGCATATCGTAGATCATATATGCCCCACCAATAGCATGACCTAATGCTACAGCCCCTAAAAGCAAATCAAAGACCGGTTTTCTAATTGCTTTCTCACTTCCGCCAACAGTCGACAAGGCCATAGTCATGGCAAAAAGAACATTACTGATGGGGGCATCAGGTACGCCCGCGACATAGGCCAGTTTGGACGTAATTAAACCGTTCGTATCAAATACTGGAGATGGAATATCGGGCAACCTTTTGATAACACCAGACTGTAATAAAGAAATCAGGCTGAAGTTTGCCAGCCCCAGAACTGAGAGCACTACTATTTTTCTTCTTCTCGCCAAATCTTCTGATTGGCTATTGCGAAGTTCTTCACGTACTTTTTTTGGCTTTGTTTCTGCTTCCAGGATTTTGAATATATTTTTTCCCACATTTTTATTTTAATAGATATTGAACAATTTCTTAAGAATATAAAATTTACAAATTATTTACGCTAACTAATTTTTCTTTCTCTCGATTAACAAGGTTTTATCGTCTGGTCAAAAACTCTTGTTAACGGTTTATTCTTTTAAGTAGTTATTTCTTTACATTAAATCAACACTTTGTTGATTTCTCCTTTAGCTGCTATATTAAAAGCAATATGATCAAAAGGCAAACAAGCACTATGATTGTCCAAACCACATATTCCTTGTTTTTGCTGAACCACAATGCAACACTGGAAGACTTGGCATGATCCCCAAATTCGCCGTGAGCCCCATGATCTCCCGGAAGGGGCTCCCATAAATTATGTTTCCTGTTAGGATCTTCCGGCTCATTTGTCTGCTGTCCTTCAAAAGCACTTCGGGCCAAAACTTTATCCGCATACCAGGGAGCAATCTTATTACCTACTATTGCCTTAATCGTGGACCAGCCTACCATGATCTCGCGCCTGTCGTTTTCTGCGGCAAACAAGATGGCATCGGCAGCTACTTCGGGCTGGTAAATGGCACCCATAGGTTTTGGCTTCTTGGGCAAACGGCTTTTTACAAACCCGAATTGTGTGGTATTAAGGGCGGGTAATTGCACGATCGATATTTTTACATTGCTCTTATCATGCAGGAGCTCTGTACGCAGGGAATCGAAAAACCCTTCCACCGCATGTTTTGCGCCACAATATGCAGATTGAAGCGGAATGCCCCTGTAAGCCAGGGCGGAGCCTACAAACACAATAGAACCTTCGTCCCGGGGCAACATCCTTTCCAAAGCAGATAGGGCGCCATTTACCTGCCCCAGATAGGTAACATCGGTAACCCGTTTGTAATCTTTGGGCGTCATCTCTTTGACCGGGCTAAACACGCTGTTCATGGCGTTGTTTACCCACACTTTTATAGGTCCCAATTCCTGTTCGGTTTTTTTGGCCGCTTCCTCTACCGCATCGGCATCTGCAACATCCACTAAAAAATATACAGCCCGGCGCCCCATATTTTCGACTTCTTTTTTAGCCGCTTCCAATCCTTCCTTCCCGCGGGAAAGCAGGGCAATATCATAGCCTTTGTCGGCAAAAGCACGCACACAGGCCCTGCCTACTCCTGCCGAAGCTCCTGTGATCATTACTACTCCTTTTATACTTGGGCGAATTTCCCCGGATTCTGTTTTTCCGTTCATAAGTTATTGATTTTTTACTGGCTGAAAGACATATCACAGTGGTTAAAACTACTTTCATTCAATTTCAATCTTATGAACCAGGTAACCCGTTAGTTTTTCCCACTGGAATTTTTGCACGCCGGCCCAGCCACCTTCTGCAATAAGTGTGTTAATAAATTTACGCTTACCTGCGTCTTCTTCTTCGTTGTTTATTCCTTCATTTTTTCCTATTTCATAAGCATAAATAGTTTTACCAAGGAGTTCTACCTTAAACGTGCTGGTAGCCTCATCAATAAAGAAATGTTCGATTTCCTTTTGGTCTCCTTTTCTTTTGGTAGGATTGGTACTTGGACTAACCCTAAATTCGGCACTATTATCAGTTTCTTTGATATCTGTTACTATTACCCAATTTTCAGGAACCGGCCCTGGTAAAATTATTTTTATGTAATCATTAAGATCGGGTCTGTCAGCCTCCTTTTCTACTCCATGGGAATTATAAAGTGTGAATGTAGATGTAATTCCCGGCATATCTGACCATTGGTTCACGAGAAACAATTTCTCAATGGACCTTCTAAATTCCCTTGCCGCATCCTCGTGTGTAGGAAATTCCTTTTCACTTGAGTAGGTTTTGTCTTTGGTAGCCTCTCCTTTGATTACCTTTTCCTCCTCCTTAATTTTACTGAAGAATTTTTTAATACCCATCTCTTAAGAATTTAATAGTTATACATCATGCTTTAGCATTCTTTTGCACCTTCTTTCTTTTCCGCGCAACAGGAATTTTCTTTCTTTCCCTCTTCCATCCGGATCATGTCTGTCACCAAACCCGCCCAGGTGAAATCTTTGGCACCATAACCTTCACCCGTAAAGGGATTGTAATACTCCCTAAACCCGCTTTTTTCAATCAGTTGGTTAATGCTGTCAATCAATTTTCTTGATTCCTTTTTGTAGCCCTTTTCCATCAGGAACTGGTGCATGAACCAGTTATTGACTATCCATGTAGGCCCACGCCAGATATACATGGATTCTTGTGGATTGAAGGAAGGATGGTTTTTAGCTACAGAAGGAATAGGATATTCCACCCCAAACTCTTCCTGGTTCAAGAAATGAGCTTTTATTACATTTTCCGTCACCGCATCGGGCATTCCCTTAATTACAACGGGATAGAAAATAGTGGGTGTATGTATTTTTATTTTCCTATTCTCCTTGCCATATACATCATAAAAAGCAGCGTCTTTTTCATCGTACATTACGTGCAGCATACTTTGGATAATTTTGTCTCCCAATGCTTTAAACTGCTCTCCATCCTGGTCACCAACTTCCTTACATAAATTCGCCAGTGCCTGCAGGTTTTGAGTATAGATGGTGTTAAAGCCAACATCTTTAACGAGAAAATATCCTTTTCTGTAAATGGCATCGAGGTTGTAGTTGTTCAGGTAGTTCCGCAGGTCCACTCCAACAACCTTCAGGAAAAGCCGCCAGTTTGCTTTTTTCTCCGGCAGCCCCAATGCTACATCATAAGTGGGTTTCCAATCCATTCCGGATTCAAAAGGCGATATGATGCTAAGCAGACCGTCTCCATCAAAATCCCTGTTCTTTGCAAGCCACCTGTAGTACTTCTTTAACTTTGGTAACATATCTTTTAGGAAATCCCTGTCACCGGATGCCTTATAAACCCGTGTTACCGCCTGTGCGGCCAAAGGAGGCTGGATCAATGAGCTCATGTGGCTGTGGGAAAAATTCTTTAACCGGGGCTTTGATTGAAATACATCTGTCACCCTTCCAGGTTTCAGCCGGTCCCAATAGATCATATGCCCAACAAAACCATCTTCTTCCTGCATGGCAAAGAGGCTGATAAGGTGTTCTTTTGCCATATTATGTTCACCTAAGGCAGACAGGATAAATACATGGAAACAGGTATCCCAGAAAAATTGAAAGGGATAACGACCAGGGGATGGTTTGGTATAATGGAAGCTAAGCTGACCATCCTTATGCCCTTTGATCATATTTTCATAAAGAACCTTTCTTGTGCTTTCAAATATTTCCTTATCCGTCATAGAGCATTCCTTTAATCCGGCTGTTCATTTGTCTTTCTACAGTTGGCTACTTTCTTATCTGCTTTACCAGCCATACAATCAATAAGACCAGTACCATTAGTATTAATATTCCACCAACCCACATTCCGATCCCCATACCTCCACAACAGTTTTCCATTCCTTCCATCATATATTTATCATTTAAATATTTGGGCCCTGTAAAATTTACTTCACATACTTGTCCCACAAACCATAGTCTTCCGTCTTGGGCCCGCGGGGGATAGAAAGAGCAGCTACGATAATGCCTGCAACAGCACCGCTGATGTTGAG
>JBBDSC010000027.1:0-1916 GCA_040905145.1 Anditalea sp. | reverse complement strand
TTTTTCGCCCCTGAATTCGCCCCTGAATTTTTTTTTCTGTAAATTTAGACATCATTATTTAAAATCAGCCGATGGAAGCATCATTGAGATATGAGTTAAGACGGGATTTGGAAAACAAAAGAGGCGAACAACCCCTAACCTTATTGATCCACCTAGCGAGCCAAAGGAAAAAGGTCGGTACAGGTATTAATTTGATTCCCGAACTTTGGTCGGGGGAGCGCCAGCAAATTTTAAACTTAACAACAAAGCTTAAATTCCAACTCCAAAAAAAATATGGGGACAACCTCCCAAACAAGCATTCGCTAATCCAGTACCAGGATGATCTTATTGATTTAAAAAATAAAGTCCGAAAGTTGGAAGAAAGTTATAGGTCCAAGGGAATAGCCTATAGTGTGGAAATGCTGGTGGAAAAAATAAAGGAATCAAAACAGCAACTAACCAAAAAAGAAGATCCTTCCAACCTAATCTATGATTTTATCGACCGCTACATTCAGGAGCATGAATTGACGCGGGTTAAGGGAAGCCTGGTGGTCTATAAATCCCTCAAAAAACATTTAAAAAATTACCAGGCAAAGACGAGGACAAAAATCCGCTTTGATAAAATCGACTATAACTTTATGCAAAGCTTCCAGAATCACTTGATTGGTTGGGAAGAAGTCCATGAGACAACGGGCACGGTTAAATCATTGAATAACATTACCATTGCCAAGCAATTAAGCACCCTTAAAACCTTTCTTGGGTATGCCAGAAGGCAGGGAATAAAGGTCAATGATGGGTACAAGGATTTTTCTATCAAGAAAGACAAACTGGAAGTCATCGCTTTGACCCAAGCTGAATTGGACAGGCTTTTTAATTTTAACCTGAGCTCAAACAAACGATTGGACCAGGTGCGGGATTTGTTCTGCTTTAGCTGTGTGACCGGGTTTCGGTTTTCTGACCTACAACAATTGAGAAGAGAGCACATTAAAGAAATGGAAATCAGACTGACCATCAAAAAAACCAAGGAGCCTTCCATTGTCCCCTTGAACAGTTATTCCAAGGCCATTTTAAAAAAATACAAGAACTTGGCCAGCCCCATTCCCATTATATCCAATCAGAAGTTCAACAAATACGTCAAGGAACTCTGCAAACTGGCCGAAATTGATGATCCCATTGAAATCATCCGGTACAAAGGGGCTACCAAGCAATCCACCATGTACAAGAAATATGAAATTATCAGTGCCCACACCGGAAGAAAAACCTTTGCTACCCTGTCCCTGGAAAAAGGGATCCCTGCGGAGACTGTGATGAAGATAACAGGCCATGCCGATTACAAGAGCTTTCAACGCTATGTGAAAGTTACCGAGGAAAGGAAAAGAAACGAGATGCAGAAAGCTTGGGGAGCACCTGTTTAAATTCATTAAATGATGAACCATGAAAAAGTTCGATCCAAAAACACCCTTATGGCAATACAAGCTCAGGGAATACCTGCTGCTGTATGATGGGCATTCTGAAGAAGAACGAATCCTGGCATACCGTTTCGGATGGCATGTATTCTCCGTTAACCGGCAACACTTCGAGGATTTTGCCAATTTTATCCGCCGCCGGAAATGGTTTATTTACCTGTCCCTGGTTTATCCCATACTTTTTGCCTTTTTCACCTTGGTTGTGGCACTTTCTGTACTTACTATTGAGGTGTCGTTAAAATTACCTCTTGCACTTATTATTTCCGGTATAACGGCGGGGATTATCTACAACCTTATTGGCAACACCCTTAAGAATATTCGGGAGACCGGTATTTTTCTGAGGTATGTAGACCCCACCGAAAAACTGGCCAATTTCCGGGAATTCGAAAACCTGGATTTTCAGGATAGGGAAGGGGCATGAATATTCCGACAAAAGTATACCAGCATTCCGCGCGAAAGTATACCAGACTG
>JBBDSC010000026.1:0-11831 GCA_040905145.1 Anditalea sp. | reverse complement strand
GTTAGCATTATAATTAAAACGATCGGAGAAAGAATAAGCACCCATTTCTTTTGTATTTTCATAAATATCACCAAATTAATAACCCGTTCTTAATAATTGCCTACAATCAGTGATATACCGGTCAGTTTGATTGCTTATGGCACAATTGCAGTTATAGTTTATGGGCTTGATCAAAGGTATCCATTCTCGAAAATTAAAAAAATAGATAAAATGAATTATTTTTGTACTTTTTGATACATTTTAAAAGCAGTCTATTTTAAGTACGAGTAGCCAAAAAGTGTTTGGCTTTAATAAGGATAAGGATAATCACCGCCTCTCTTAAATTCAAGGGACCTGATTATTCAATTAAGGTTTGTGTTTTTAAGCTTATGGCACCTTGGAAATTGTGTAAGGAGTATTAATGAAGTCCATTCCCCCTTGCCCTAGTTATTTTTTGTTTATATTTGATCTATAAAAAAGCCAAATCATTGACTGACGATTATATAAAACATAAATATGACCCCATTCTTCCCAGAAAGAATGAATGGCCAATAGTAAAGCTAAGCAAAAACCGAAAAGGATTTATAAACCAAGTAGCTAACGCCAGCCGTGACCGCATCCTGAATATTACCGGCAATAATGCCGATTCACTCAAGGAAGAACTGGAAACCACCCTTTACAGGGAAAGGCTGCGGATTAAGCAGAACCCGTGGTTGATAGATCCTGATGATGAGGAAAATTTCTGGTCCAAGGTAAAGTCGAACCTGGTCGTTATTACTTCTGAAAACGGAATAACTGAAAATCAAAAGAAGGAGAAATACCAAGCCATCCTTGAAGATATTGCCTTAAGATATATCGAGGAAATAGCCAGTAACTTTAAACACAGCCATTATAAATTCACAAGAAGGATTGTCACCTTTGGGTTTTCCCGATTGCTGAATACCGCCAGGGTTAAGGGTTTTAAGTCAATTTTCAGCAGTCAATATACCCTTCAGGATAAAATCCAGATCATTGGTGAGACCGACCAGCTCAGGGATCTGGCTTCAAAAGGCACCATTGTAATGGTCCCCACCCACTTCAGCAATTTGGACAGCATTCTTATCGGCTGGACAATAAGTACATTGGGCTTGCCCCCTTTTATCTACGGTGCTGGCCTTAATCTTTTTAATATTGAAATATTTGCTTATTTCATGAATGCATTGGGAGCTTATAAAGTGGACCGAAGAAAGAAAAACCTGCTCTATTTAGAAACTTTAAAGACCTATTCCAGCGAAGCCATACAATTTGGCTGTCATAGTTTATTCTTTCCGGGAGGCACCAGGTCCAGAAGTGGCAAACTGGAAAGGACATTAAAGCTTGGTTTGCTAAGCTCGGCAGTGGAAGCCCAAAGGGCCAACTATCAAAAAGGAATAGAAGACATCAGCGGAAAGATTTTTATAGTCCCGGTGACTATCAATTACCATTTTGTTTTGGAAGCACCTAGCTTGATCAAACACCATTTGAACCTCACCGGACAAGAGAGATATTACCAGGAATCCGATGAATTTGCCACCTCCTACAAAATCTCAAAATTTCTCGTGAAGTTTTTCACCAAAGGATCTGACATCTCCGTCTCCATCGGAAAAGCCATGGATATACTCGGCAATTACGTGGATGCAGAAGGAAACAGTCTGGACAAGCACGGCAGGATCATTGATTGCAAGGATTATTTCATTTCCAATGGAAGGATAACTGTGGATAAGCAGCGGGAAAACGAATACACCCATAAGCTTGGAAAAAGGATTGTGGAGGAGTTCCATAAGATCAACAGGGTCTTTAGTAGTCATTTGGTGGCTTTCACTGCCTTTCAATTGATAAAGCGAGAAAACAAAAAACTTGACCTGTTCAATTTATTGAGATTGCCTGAAGAAGATATCGCACTATCCTACCAAGGGTTTAAAATGGAATGTCAAAACGTGTTGAACAGGGTCAATGAACTGGCAGAAGAAGGAAAAGTCCATGTGGCGCCCCACCTTAAGCAGAACATGGATCTGATCATCGAACACGGCCTGGCAAATTTGGGAATGTACCACGCCAAGCGGCCCCTAATTAAAAATGAAAATGGCGAAATCGTAACGGAAGACATGAGTCTACTGTATTTTTATCACAACAGACTTAATGGTTATGAGCTCGAAAAACTCTTTTAATGAAAAGCCCATTGGGGTCATTGGCATAGGAAGCTTTGGCGCTGCCATAGCCAATATTCTTGCGGAAAAAAACAGTGTCGTGGTCTACGCAAGGAAAAAAGAAATCGTCGATGAAATCAATCACCTTCATTCGGCAGATGGGAATAAGTTAAACGAAAAAATTAGAGCTACCGACGATCCACAATATATCTGTGAAAAGTGTGATGTTTTGTTTCCCATGATTTCTTCTTCCGGGTTTAGGGAGGTAATGCAGAATTTTTCGCCTTTTTTACACCCTTATCACATCATGATCCATGGGACAAAGGGACTTTCCCTGAATTTGCCGGATGATAAAACATTACAGGATATAAATAAAATCGAAAGGGCAAACATCTGTACCATGAGCGAAGTCATTCAGAACGAAACCGTGGTGATAAGGGTTGGGTGTTTGGCAGGGCCAAATCTTGCCACGGAATTGGCAATGGATCAACCAGCGGCCACGGTTATTGCCAGCAGATTTAATGAAGTCATTCAGGAAGGGCAAAGACTGCTTCGAAGGGATAATTTCCAGGTATATGGAAATAAAGATATCATAGGTGTGGAGCTCAGCGGGGCCTTGAAAAACATCATTGCCATCGCGGCAGGAGCCCTGGCAGGTATGGGTTTGGGTGAAAATGCAAAAGGCTTGCTGATCTCCCGTGGAATGGTAGAGTTGATCCATCTGGGAAAAGCATTGGGCGGCAGCACCAAATCCTTCATTGGATTAGCCGGTATTGGTGACCTGGTAACCACTTGCGGATCGACGCTGTCCAGGAATTATACGGTAGGCTTTAGGCTGGCGAAAGGGGAAAAGCTGGACCAGATCATCCAGGAAATGGAAGAAACCGCGGAAGGTATCAATACCGTTAAGCTGATCAAGCTTTTTTTGGAAGGAAAAAGCCTCCGGGCACCGATCACAGAGAACCTGCACAAGGTGTTGTTCGAAGAATTCAAAGTCGAAGTGGCCCTGCAGTACCTGATGAAGATTCCCCTTAATGTGGATGTGGATTTTTTGTAGGGAGCGTTATGTCCCATCCGTTGCATCTGTGGCTGATTTCTTTTACCACAGATTACCCAGACCAGCCTGTCGGCCGGCAGGTTCTCACAAATTTTTTTCTATCTGTGTTAATCTGTGCCTATCTGTGGTGGTTTTTTTTTATCCCTTACTCCAACTTCTCCAGCCTTTCCAACAAAGGCGGATGGGAATAATGGACAAAGACATACCATGGGTGGGGATTGATATTGCTCAGGTTTTTAATGGAGAGGGTTTTAAGGGCTTCCGCGAGTGGTTTCCCGGCAAAAGTCTCCTTGGCAAACCTATCAGCTTGAAATTCATTTTTGCGGCTCAATAGGTTCATCCCTAATCCAATCAATGTGGAAATAGGGGAAAACAGCAGGCTAAAGCCTATCAAATTGAGATGAACGGCCATTTGGCTACCACCCAAAGCCAAACTTATGTTTTCATTATAAATAAATAGCGAGAGTATATACAGCAAAAGGCCCACCTGCAAAACGCCGGTAATCATTCCTATAAGAATATGCTTCTTTTTGTAATGGCCGATCTCGTGGGCCAATATGGCCACCAGTTCATCAGAGCTATGCTGATTAATCAATGTGTCATATAGCACGACTTTCTTTTTCTTCCCAATACCGGAGAAAAAGGCATTGGCCTTGGAGGATCTTTTACTCCCATCTATGACATAGATATTGTCCAATGAAAAATCGACGGTTTTGGAATAATCCATGATATGTTGTTTCAGCTCCCCCCCTTCCAATGGGGTCAGTTTATTGAACAAGGGCAAAACCAAAGTAGTGTAGAACAGGTTGATCAGCACCATAAAAACCGCAGCTACCAACCAAAATTGCCACCAGAAGGACTGCCCCATGCTATGAACCAGCCAAAGCAAAACATATAGCAAACCGCCACCTATGAGAATGGTCAAGCCCCACCCTTTAATTTTATCCATAAAAAAGGTGGACCGTGTAGTTTTGTTAAAGCCAAAATCCTCCTCGATCTTAAAAGTATGATAATTATCAAAGGGCAGGGAAATTAGTTCAGAACCTAAGAATATAAATCCAAAATAGATGATGGAAAGCCATAGTGGATGTGAAATGTATTCCCTTAGCCATCCGTCAATTTCACCAAAAAGGCCAAACCAAATAAAAGCCAGCGTTAAGATAAAGGTAAATGTCCCCGTTATCATACCAAACCGGTAATTGGCCAATTGGTAGGTTTTTGCCTCCAGCAATTTTTGTTGGCTCAAGTGGTCAGCCAAGGTTGGAGGAACCTCTTTTACCTCTCTCCGGACATTCAGCCAACTTAAGATCTTCTCAAAAACAAAACCTAAAGTAATCACTCCAATGATCAAATATTTCAATCCTTCTACATCCATTGTACTACAACATTAAAATTTTGGGCAGGGAAGAATAGTGTCCCTTTTACGCGGAGCTCCTGGGTTTCTCTCCGGAAAGATATAGGACAGGCTGATTTCATGGGCTCCCCCTGATTGTATCCCCAACTGGGAAATGGTATAGTCAAAACTATATCCAATGTTAAATCCTGAAGGAAGGTTAAAGCCAACCAACATGACCACCGCATCTTGATTGGCTTGGTTATTCACCGGCTTGTAGGGAAGTCCCCTGTACCACAGTCCAAAAATCAAGGGTTCCATATAAACATAAGCACCTACATCCAACTGTTCAAAGGGACCCTGCCGTTTATAATTTATAGTTGGGGTAATATATCTTTGCTTAAACGTGTGCGTGAAATCCCTCCTCATGGTACCTGGGCCAAGGGAAATCCGGTATCCGGTATGAAGGGAATATTTAATGGGCAAATTACTGATCCCCTCTTCCAAAAACGATTGATTGGGTTGATTAACATGATGGGCAGAAATTCCTAACCAGAAATTTTCCGTAAAGAACAACCCACCCATGGATAAAGAGAGCATATTTACAGGCTCTCCCAATCCGGGAATTTCATCTCCTGATCCTATCGGCCCAAAGGGATCCCGTTCATCAATTTGATTGGCAAAAACAAGGTTTTCATAAAATCCAATATCCCTTCTCATGTAGCTTGCCTGAAAACCCGGCCTGAAATAAGCCGATTCCCCTACTTTCAATTCATAGGCATATAAACCGGAAATGTTGGTGGATCTCAAATTTGCCGCACTTTCCACATCGTTGGTAATCATTATCCCTACCCCGCTGTTATAATTATCCAGGAAGGTGTCATAATAAGCAGAAAAAGTGGTGAAGCTGGCATCCATACCAGGCCATTGGTTTCTATAATTAAGGCCCATCCTTCCCCGAAGCTCAGACCCGGCAAAAGCTGGGTTCAAGTAAAGCGGTGCTGCATAATATTGACTATATTGGGGATCTTGACCAAAGCTTTCCAAAGCAGAGGATAAAAAGATGAGTATAAAAAAAACTGAATGTAATTGAGACCTAAACAAAGATTTGTCCGTTAATTTGAATGATAACTAGGTTATAAACGTTTTGCTGCTTTTTCTGTTTTATAAAGTAGCCTACAAATTATGAAAATCCATCCCATTTCCATAAAATTTATTTTTATAGTAGCCTATGTGTTGATTTCTTTTTCTTTAATTAACAGGGTTCATTCCCAAGGCTTCAACCATAACGAGTGGATTTTTGGGTATTGTGAAGACGGGGATAACAATTATGTTTCCTTTGGCAAAGATGGCGAAGCTAAAGTAAAAAACATACCGGAAGGCATCACTTTTGGAAAAGGAAATTCGGCCATGGCGATTGATCCCATTACCGGGAAAACCCTTTTCTATACCGACGGGGCCCTGGTATATAATTACCTTAACGAACCCATGCAGGGAATTGAGGGAGAATTGGGAGGAATAGAAACTGAGCGGCAAACTGTGGCCATTTCAGCGTTGGACTACGCCACTGAAGAAGGGGGGGACAAATTGTTTTACATTTTCTTCCTTAACCAATCAGGGGAGCTGGAATATGTGATAGCCGATATGAATGACCAGGGAGGGGCACAGGTAAACCAGCCTCCAGCCGGGGCCATATCTCCAGGAGATATATTAGGACCTGCCTCCGGTGCCCTAGCGGTGGTAAAAGCCCCGGATTCTCCCAATTATTTGATCAGCTTTGAGGAAGACAGTTTGGTTGCCCGGGAAATTGGCACAACCGGGGGAGAATTTTTACTTACAGGAGGATTACCGATCGACATCCGTCCAAAAGCGATTGTTTTTGATGAAGATTCCCAGACCTTAATGATTGTTCCTTCTGACCTGAATCAAGATCTTATCCAAATTCCCTTTAACACTTCGGATGGTACTTTTGGCACACCGGTCCCCCTCTCACAAACCGGGGGAGGTGATCCTATAGAAGGGGCCTCCTTTTCCCCGGAAGGAGCTTATGTATATTACTCCCAGGGGGACCAGCTGTATAGGATCCCTACCTCAGATCCTACAGCAGCACCGGAGGAAATTCCTTTAGAAACTGAAATATTTAAAGCCTATGATGTAAAGGCCGGGCCTGATGACCAAATTTATTACATCTATGAAGAAACAGAAGGAGGCCCGCAATTGGTAGGAAGAATCACCAATCCTGATGAGGAGGATTTTGACTTGATCGAATGGGAAGAAGATCCTTTTAACGGCACGGATTTTTGTGGTCGTATTTTTCCGGTTTTTGCACCTAATATAGATCTGGCTAACGAGGTGGATTTTAGCTGGGAACCCCAGGACCCTTGTATGAACAATCCTTTGCAGCTTACCAGTGAAATAACGCCCGCTAATTACCAACCGGTGAGCTTTGAATGGACCATCAACCCTCCTTTGACCGATGAGGAAGGCGAAGAAATCGAGATAGACCTGGACGAGGAACACTTACTCCTTCCTGCGGATGCCACTTCAGAGCAAAGTGTTTCGGTCACCCTTACGGTTAATTTTGCCAACGGGGATACCCGGGATGTAACCCACTCCATCCCCCTCACCGAAAATAATCTCCAAGCACAGTTCAGTGCCTCCGACACCACGCTTTGTGAGCCGGAATGCATTGATCTGTCGGAAATTCTGGAAGCACAAAGTGGTGAAGAAGGAGGCGGAGGACAACAGGGAGGTGGACAAGGTGGGGGAATTCCCGGATTACCGGGTGGACTTCCAGGAGGAGGAGGACAACAAGGAGGTGACCAAGGAGGCAATTACGAATATTTCTGGTCCAATAAAAAAGAGGAAGGATGGGGCCCCGAAGCCCCCAATGAAGTTTGCCTACCGGGATTTTATTGGGTATTGGTCAGGGAACAGGGCTCCAACTGCTATGCTTATGCCAGCATCCGTGTCAAGATATGGGATGTGGTCGACCAGTCGAACAATATCTGGTATTTTGGAAATGGGGCAGGCCTTGATTTTAACGTAGATCCGGATAATCCCGAGGGGCCTACGCCACGACCCATAGAAAACCCCCATCCACAGAACATCCCTGCCGGGGTAACCACCATTTCGGATCAGGCAGGGGAAGTTTTGTTTTACACCGATGGGCAGACGGTTTGGGACCTGAACGGCAATCCGATGCAAAATGGCCTTAACATTGGCGGAGACAATCAATCCTCCCAAAGTGTCCTGGCTGTTCCTTTGCCGCAGGAAGAAACCCTTTTTTACTTATTTACCACCCAAACATCCGCAGGGGGTAATCAGGTTAAATTTTCATTGGTAGATATCAAAGGCGACAACCCCGATGGGGTGGGAAATGTCGTGAGCAGCAATAATTTCCTCTTTAGCCCAAGCACGGAACATGCAGCCGCCCTGGGATCCGGCGACACCACCTGGGTGGCTTTTCACGAATTGGGCAACAATACTTTTCGCCTTTATCCGGTCAGCTCTGAAGGCGTTGGCCAACCTGTTTTTAGCTCTGTGGGTGGCAACCATGATTTTGGAACGGGGGTAGGCAGTATGAAATTCAGTCCCGATGGTACAAAACTGGCAGTCACCATCAATGAAGGGGGCACTAATCGGGTGGAAATATTTGACTTTGACCAAGCAACAGGTGAGTTGACGGAATATGCGCTGCTGGATTTGGGAAACCAGGGGGAAATTTATGGCCTGGAGTTTTCCAATGACGGAAGCAGGGTTTTTGTGTCCTATCAGGACGGCGGACCTGTGGAGGAATTCTTTATTCAAGCAACAGAAGCTACTGACGATTCGGATCCAGATGATCCTGGGACCTCCACTTGTACCGATTGTTTTGAAAATGCCACTACACCGGATGAAATTGAACAGTGTATCCTTGACAGCAGGGCCACTGTCCCCGACACCCAGGATCTCCCCCTGGGTGCCTTACAAATTGGGCCCAATGGCCAGATCTATGCCGCCGTAGTAGGATCTAACCTGATCGGGCAGATCCAGGTGGGCCAGGATTGCAACCCCAGTTCATTTAATCAAAATGCCGTGGAGGCCATGCCGGGTCCTTCCAATCTGGGCCTTCCTTCTTTTGTACAAAACTCCGGCAGCAATATACCGGACCCCAGCCTGGCTGGACCGAACAGGCTGTGCCTGGATCCGGAAGAAGGGGCTGTCGGGGTTTTTGAAGGGGGCGGTGAACCAGACATTGATACCTACATATGGACCATTACCGATGAGGCGGATAGTGTGGTACATAGCATCCGTGGTCTGGGAGAAGAATTCCAAACACTTGAATACAGCTTTCCCACAGCAGGAACATATACGCTTGAGCTTGAAGTGGACCGCTGTGGCACCCTCTGGGAGGAAACATTCAGCATGGAGGTAGAAGTGATTGCTCCTCCTGAATTAACGCTTCAGGATGATATCAGCCTTTGTAGTGATAATGGCGTAACTCTTACTGCCATCGAGGATTATGAGGATAGTGAAGGGCTTTACACCTTTGAATGGACCAATGCCGCAGGGGAAGTATTTCCCTCCACCAACTCCATAGAAGTAACCGAAGAGAGCATCTATACTGTCACGGTATCTCATGTGAACCCTGGAGGTGAAGATATTCTTTCCTGCCCAGCTACCACCTCTGTCTTTGTAGGACCGGTTTTTGAGTTTGAAATGACACAGACGGAAGAAGAATCCTGTTATGAAGAAAACTATATCACTTTTGCTCCGGATACCCCGGTAAGTGGGGAATGGTCTTACCAACTTCAGGGAAGCACTGAACCTCCCACTCCTTTGGGAGAAGGGTTTGAAATAGAACTCAATGTGGAAACTTTACCTGAAGCGGGATTATATGATATCATTTTCATTACTGAAGATCCTATTCTTGATAATTGTTTGGTAGAAAAAAGAACAGAACTCCTGGTTCATCCCCTGCCGGATTTTACCATTGATGAAATTAATCCCGCTGATTGTGAGACCTCTGATGGCAGTTTTGATATCCTCATGGTTACAGATGCAGATAGCTTATCCATTGAAGAATTGCCCCAGTTAAATTTCCCCTCTGCTTCTGCTGGAGAGATTATCCCTCTACAAGATCTAGATCCCGGCATATATACCATTACTGCCGAATTGAATGGCTGTAGCTTTACCCAAACAGTCAACATAGAAAACAGTAATCCACCTGCAGGTTTTGATTATGAAGTAAGCCTATTTGATGAAGAATGCGGACCTGATGGGGTGGAAAACGGAAGTATTGAAATCGCTTTTAATGATCCCGATCAAAGTGGTACCTATGTAATTACCCGTGAAGAAGATGGCAGCCAAGTATCAGAAGAATTCGAAGGGAGCATAAGTGTCCCTTTAAGGGACGGAACCTATGCGGTAGAAGTCTCTGGCCCCGATGGATGTGCTGTTCCAAAACAAGATACCTATATTATCACTGATAAGCTTCCGGTTAATTTCACCATCCCCACAGAAACCATAGGTTGTGAGGAATTTGTTTTTCATCCAGATCCAATAAGTGGAATTGAATATTCCATTACAGATGAATCAGGTAATGAAATTCCTATAGGTCCTGATGGAAACTATGTCTTACCTGATGGAAATTACCTTGTTACTGGAATAGATCCTAATGGGGATTTATGCCCCAGAACCCGTGAAATGACCGTCACCATCAATCCACAAGTGGATTTTGATGTTTCAGATCCTGTTTTTGATTGTAACACCGGGGTCAGGTACAGGGCTGAACTTGACGCAAATGCTGATCCTGCAGATTATTTCTATTTCTGGAGAAATTCTTTGGGGGATATTATTGGAAGAAGCCAGGAATTTTCTCCACCTCAGGGAGGGGAATATTCATTAGAGGTACAACCCCGGGCAGGTGCTGCCTGTCCACAAGGACCTATCAGTTTTACCGTAGACCCTTTTGATGGAAAGGTGGATGTCAGCTTGTCTTCGGTTTCAAACCTATGTTCCGATATTTCCCAAACCATTATCCTTGCTGATTTTGAAATGCCCGCCAATGCCAATATCCGGATTGAATGGCATAAAATAACCAATGGCACCAGCAATCTCCTATCTGAATTTAATAATATGGATGAAATCTCGGTACAAGAAGAAGGTGTTTACGAGGTAATATTGATCAATGAATCCTTTAATCAACAATGTATCGTTGGCAACGATCAAATCTCCATCCTTCAATCAGAAGCCATTCCCCCAATCCTAGAACCAAGCTATACCATTTGTGCAGATGAAGGCGTGACAGCAACCTTGGATTCATTGGGGAATTGGTCCTTTTATGAATGGTGGTTGGAAGATGAATTGTTGGACGGGGGTTCTACCTTTACCCCTACCCTTCCAGGTAATTACCAATTGGTTGTAAAGGATGAGGCAGGTTGCGAATTTGTAGTTCCTTTTGAAGTTATTGAAGATTGTGAATTGAAGATTACCTTTCCCAATGCAATGATACCAGGACGGGACGACAAGAATTTTTTGGCCTATGCCAATGAATATATTGATGAAGTCGAAGTGTTGATCTATAACCGCTGGGGGGAATTGATTTTTCACTGTGCACATGAGAATGTGGAACCAGCTAGCGCCTTCTGCCAATGGGACGGCATTGTAAATGGCAAAAGCGTCCCCATCGGAACCTATCCAGTCTTGATAAGGTTTAAAAGCAAAAATCAAGGTATTGAGAAAGTATTAAAAGAAGCAATTGTAGTAATAGAGTAATATATGATCACACTGATATCACCTGCCAAAACATTGGATTTAAGTGTCACAGAATTGGAGGTAAGTACCGAGCCGGAATTCAAAAAAGAGATTAAAGAGTTGGTGGGTATTATGAAGAAGAGGTCCAAAGCTGAAATTCAAAAATTGATGGGTGTCAGCGAAAACATAGCTACTTTGAACAAAGAGCGATATAAAAATTTCGAAGCTCACTTTACGCCGGAGAATTCTAAACCCGCCCTTTTCACTTTTAAGGGGGATGTGTACAGAAAAATGGATGTCGACAACTACTCCAAAGACCAATTGGCTTTTGCCCAAGAGCATTTGTGCATTTTATCAGGCCTATATGGGCTATTAAAACCTTTGGACCTTATTCAGCCTTATCGTTTGGAAATGGGCATTAAACTTAAAAACAAAAAAGCCAAGGATCTTTACGGTTATTGGGGAAATAAAATCGCACAGGCCATAGATGCCGCAGCCAAAGACGGAATCGTGATCAATCTTGCCTCCCAGGAATATTTTAAGGCAGTAAATCAAAAAA
>JBBDSC010000025.1:6817-12011 GCA_040905145.1 Anditalea sp. | reverse complement strand
AATAAAAAACTTTCGTTGGTTGATCATCATGCTGGTTGCTTTGGCAACGGCAAATAATTACCTCGACAGACAAACCCTTCCTGTTGCGATAAGTGAGATGAGGGATAGTTTCATCATCAGTGACTCGCAGTATGGAATGATTAACGGTATTTTTCTTCTTGCTTACGGTACTATGTATGCGTTAGGTGGAAGACTACTCGATATTCTGGGAACAAAGCTTGGATATACTATAATTACCATATGGTGGGGTTTGGCCAATATGGGCCATGGTTTGGTGAATAGTGTAATGGGGCTCGGTGTCGCCAGATTTTTTCTAGGCATGGGTGAAGGAGGGGGATTTCCTGCTTCAGCTAAAGTGGTTTCCGAATGGTTTCCTGCACACGAAAGGTCCTTTGCCTTTGGGATTTTTAATACAGGTTCAAGTGTGGGGGCTATTATTGCACCGCCGCTGATTGCCATCATTATTGCTACATTGGATTGGAGGTGGGCTTTTTACATAGTGGGATCACTTGGCTTCTTTTGGCTAATCGGATGGCTGTACTTCTATTCTTTACCAGTGAAAAGCAAGTTTATAACATCTGAAGAAAAAAAGTATATAACCTCATCTTTAGAAGCAGAAAAATTAAGAGAAGAGACCGACGAGAAGTCTCGGGAAGAAAAATTACCATGGTTGAGTTTGTTTAAGTACAGGAAAATATGGGGACTTATGACCATTAAGTTCCTGACAGATGCGGGATGGTTTTTCTTTATTTTCTGGCTCCCAAAGTATTTAAGTGATGAAAGAGGGTTGGATATATTAGGGATCGGAGCTTATGCATGGATCCCTTATGCTTTTGCGGGGGCCGGAAGCTTTATTGGAGGATGGTTAAGCAGTTTTTTAATTAAGAAACACGTTTCACTGGATATGTCAAGAAAGATATGTCTTGGGATAGCAGCTGCCATGTTGCCTGCTTCTTTATTAATCGTAAATGCTTCCCTGTTTATGGCACTGTTTTTCTTCAGTATGGCCATGTTCGGCCATCAATTTTGGTCAACAATTGTTCAAACATTAGCTGCAGATATGTTTCCCTCAAAAATAATCGGTTCTGTGGCCGGCCTGATGGGATGTATGGGTACTTATGGAGCCATGCTTTTTAGTTTGGTTATAGGTTTTGTTATTGAACAATTTGGCTATAGCCCTGCTTTTATTATTTCAGGATTATTGCATCCATTCAGTTTTATACTTGTCTTTATCATTATAAAAAAGGTTGAGTTTGTAAAATTGAGGCCCTCCATAAATTAAATAACTAACCAGTATGAAATTATCCATTGCTATTGCAGATACACATGCTTTACCAAGTGCATTCGTAGTTTACAGGGGGTTCAAGGAATGCATCCCCAAAGCCGCTAAGCTTGGGTTCAACGGTGTTGAACTTGCTTTGAAAAGAGCAGATGAAATAAAAATTGACCTACTTCAGGAGATTCTTGAGGAAAATCAAATTGAAGTCTCCTGTATTTCAACAGGCCAGGTATTTGCGGACGGCGGGCTAATGTTGACGCATGAAAACCCTGAAAAAAGAGACCAGGTAAAATTCATTTTCAAAGAATTTATAGACTTGGCTGAAATTTTTGGAAAAACAGTGAATATCGGTCGTGTCAGGGGCCAAATTGGGAACAGGCCTAAATCGCATGTTGAAGACTTGTTTGTGGAAGTAGCCAAGGAACTCTGCGATTATGCATTTGCCAAAGATGTTACCTTAATACTGGAACCAGTCAACCGCTACGAGATTGATTTCATTAATAGTGTAGAAGAAGGTGTACAGCTCATGAAGAAAGTAGGTATGTCCAATATGATGTTGATGCCGGATGTCTTTCACATGAATATTGAAGACAGAACAATAGGTCCCGAACTCGCTAAAAATATAAAATATATCAAATATATCCATTTTGCAGATTCAAACAGGTTAGCGCCGGGGCAGGGCCATACCGATTTTCAGAAAATATTTAATGATCTTCTCCAGGCGGGCTACGATGGATGGATTTCAGCAGAAATCCTTCCTATACCTAATCCGGATATTGCTGCAAAACAGACTGCTGACTTTCTGTTGCCGTTAATGGATGAATTCAATAAAAAAAGAAAAGAAATTACCTATTTAGCAAAATAGTTTAATTAATACTGTAATTTATTTACTTAATAAAATAATAATTTTTAAAACTGAATATTACGAAATTTATCATAATCACTATTTATTTGTTTTTTTGGATGGGTCAGCTGATCAAGTTGGAAAACTATGATAATCGATGCTTTGTAATGAAACCCGACCAGGATAGCATTGGGAATTGTCAAAAAAGGTTGGAAATATAGAGAATATGGTCGTTGCAATTTTGCTAAAATAGTTTAATTATTGGCTAATTTCCTTCAATCTAATAGTTTTAAAACCACCTAACTTACGCTAAAATCAATTATATTAAAAATAAACTAATGGCTAAAATAATAGAGGTATGTAACTGGAATTGACTCTTTTGAGTTCATGATCATTAGTCAAAGTGCTATCCATAATTTGTTACGATTATCATTTAATCCCAATAACCTATGAAAAATTTTACTTCTACCCTGTTGCGGAGATTGCTCTTCCTTATATTCATTTTCACTTCGCATCACGCCTATACGCAAACCGCAATAACAGGCACAGTAGTCGATGAAACGGGGCGGTCCATACCTGGCGTTAACATTATGGTAGAAAACTCAACCACCGGAACAGTAACGGATATTGACGGGAATTACAGTATCAGCGTACCCGACCAAAGTGAAGCTTTGATTTTTTCCTTTATAGGGTATCAAAAACAAGAGGTTCAGATAAATGGAAGATCTGTTATTGATGTGGTTTTAGTGGAGGATTATGCATCCTTGGAGGAAGTGGTTGTCATTGGCTATGGCGAGCAAAGTAGAAGGCATTTAACCGGGGCTATCGAGTCGATAAGTGCAGATCAATTTGAAAATGAAAGGCCACAAAACATTACGGATATCCTTCGCAACAATGCACCGGGTTTAGCGGTTGGGGTTTCATCCTCGGCCAAAGGAGGGGGGAGCCTTGAGATACGTGGGAATAACAGCTTAAGAACCTCTACAAATCCACTCATCGTTCTTGATGGAGTGATTTATCTGGGGGATCTTTCGGATATCAACCCACATGATGTTGAATCGATAGATGTCATGAAGGATGCCTCTTCTGCGGCTATTTATGGCTCACGTAGTGCGAATGGTGTAATCCAGATCACGACAAAGCGGGGTAAAGTAAGTGAGAAACCCCTCATCAATTTTAATTCCAGTGTGGGATTGGCGCAGGCGACCGGATATGCGGAAGTGCGTGGTCCCCATGAATTCGTCAGTTGGCGCTCGGATTTAATGAAATCATTAAATTATCATAACCCTGAGACGATGGATAAGCTGTATTTGTATGATCATCCGGATAATATTCCGCCCGGGGTCACCATGGATGAATGGCGTGCCGGGTTAAGCGGGGAACCCATAGATATCTATTTGTCGCGGTTAGGTCTGCGGCCGATAGAGATTGAAAATTACAAAGCCGGGAATTCAATTGATTGGGCAGATGAAATTTATCAGACGGCTTTAAGACAAGATCACAATTTATCTGTATCGGGCAGAACCAATACCCTATCCTATTTTATTTCTCTGGGCTACAATAATAATGAGGGGGTGTTAGTAGGCGATCAGTTCAAAACCATCAGAAACCGTATTAATCTCGAAGCCGACGTAGCCGATTGGTTAAGGATTGGTGTACACTATCAATTTGCCAGAAGAGATGAAAGCAATGTGAATGCGGGAACAAATATCCAAACAATATCTCCGTGGGGAAGTATGTATGAAGCTGACGGAGAAACTTTAAGATTAAGTCCGGTAGATGATTTGGTGGCTACACGCAACCCCCATTATGACAGGGCTTTTACGGATCGTTTGTTAGACATTACTACCCTTACAAGTACATTGTTTGCAGATGTAAAATTGCCTTTAGGAATATCCTACCGGGCAAATTTCACCCCTCATTTCACGATGAGACGCTACTTTAACCACCAATCTTCCGCGCATCAGGAATGGGGTTTGTTTGGTGGACAAGTGAATAGGGAACACGAGGAAACATACGCATGGCAGTTGGACAACATCATCAAATGGCAGCAACAGTTCAATGATCATAATTTAAATGCCACTGTTTTGATTAATGCAGAAAAGGTTCAGGAATGGAGTGATTTTCTCAGTGTGCAGGAATTTGCCCCTTCTGATGTCTTAGGCTATAATAATGTAGGTTCAGGAAGTAGTGAAACCAGAAACACAGGAAGTTACGATACCTACAGTACACGTGATGCATTGATGGGGCGGTTGAATTACTCCTTCGACGACCGATACATGGCAAGCTTTGCACTTCGCCGCGATGGGTTTTCCGCTTTTGGTTCTAGGAATCCAAGGGCCTATTTTCCAACAGCAGGATTGGGCTGGGTATTCAGTGATGAAAGCATGTTTAGCAATGATTTTCTGACATACGGAAAGATGCGTTTGTCGTGGGGGGAAAACGGAAACTCTGGTCTCGGTATTTATGATGCCTTATCTCCGATAGGTATCAGCCAATATCCGTATTATTCACTAAATACGGGTGCCCCATACGAAGTGAACAGGATGTTTATCACCAGGATGGCTAACTATAATCTGCGATGGGAAAGAACCCGGCAATTGAACCTTGGCTTCGATTTTAGCATCAAGGAAGGGTTACTTGACGGTTTTATTGACATTTACCGATCTACTACTTTAGATTTGTTAGTGGATAGAAGTTTGCCATTAGTTAATGCTTATCCTAGTGTGACAGACAATTTGGGGAAAATTGAAAACAAGGGTATAGAACTAACTTTAAACGCCTCATTAATAAGAAGATCTAATCTGTCATGGAACACAAGTTTCAATTTTACGCTAAACAGAAACAAGATCGTCAGCCTGTATGGTAATATGGAAGATATCTTGGATGAACAGGGCAATGTAAGCGGTCAACGGGAGTCAGATGACATTCAGAACAGGTGGTTTATTGGTCATGCCATCGATGAAATATGGCAGCCTCGGGTGCTGGGTGTCTGGCAGTTAGGAGAAGAAGCGGAAGCAGCTGAGTACGGGCAATTTCCCGGTGATTTTAAACTTAAAGACGTGGATGGG
>JBBDSC010000025.1:0-6717 GCA_040905145.1 Anditalea sp. | reverse complement strand
GGTGTTCCATTTGATGTTTATAGGAATAAGTCATTTGTACGTCTTGATCAAATGAGTTTGGCATACACTGTTCCACAGAATTACCTGGAAAAAGTTAATATAAAAACCCTTAAGGTCTTTTTTAACATTCAGAATGTGGGTTTCTGGGCACCTGATTGGGAATTAACTGACCCTGAAACCGAAGGTTTATATCCGAGGATTTTCACCTCAGGTATTAACCTCACACTCTAGAATTTGAAACTATAACATGATAATTGATATGAAGACATTATTCAAAAAAACCAAGAATATAGTGTTAAGCCTTACGTTATTGACAACCCTATTGATCATTCTATACAGTTGTACTGAAGAATTTCTAAGGCCAGAACCACTATCTGAATTTACACCGGAGAATGCTTTAACAACCGTGGAAAGTATGTATAATGCGCTTGCCGCCCTTGATGTTCAGATTCGAGAGGAAACACATGGAGATGCTAATCCATACCTAACCGAACTGATGTTTTCAGACCTTGCAGTTGAGGGTATGAACGACAATCCCGGTACAAATCAGAATGCGAACCTGATGGTGACGCCTACGGCCAATTTGAATAACGGTAATGGCAATAGAATTTTATGGCACATAGAAAATGCATACAGGGGGCTGAGAAATGCCCATGTGGTCATTAAAAGCGTGGGTAATTTGGAGATAGAAGAAGCGGAGAGGAATTTAATATTAGGGACTGCTTACTTTCACCGGGCAATGCGTTATTACCGTTTGACACATCAATTCGGTGATGTGCCCTATGTGGGTAAACATATTGAAGCTCCCCGGCTGGATTTTTATACTACCAGGCGTGATGTCATTCTTCGAAAAATGAAGGAAGATTTGGAATTTGCGGTACAATGGGTTTCAGACAATGTGGACAGAGGAAGACCCACAAAGGGGGCGTGCTATCATCTACTCACCAAGATTAACCTTGCCTTAGGGGAATTTGATGATGCCATTGCTTCCGCAAGTGCCGTGATTGATGGCGGTGAATATTCGCTGATGCGTGAGCCTTTCGGTGAAATACCCCAGGAAGAAGGGGATTACTTGAGAAATTTGGGGGTGGTCAGGGATGATGTAATAGCACGTTTGCATTGGTATACCAATAAACACGCCCCGGAGAATAAGGAAGTTTTGTATATGGTCAATTCACATGAAGATCTACCGAGTTCTCGTGTCAATATTCAAATTATGCGACAGGCGCTTCCATTTTGGAGTAAAACGGCCGCCAAACAAATCTTTACCCCTGATGGCAGAACAGGCACCTCGGATCAGGTTGGGCTGGAAATTGACTTGGTGAAAACCTTTGGCCGAGGTATAGGCCGTACTCCACCAACCGATTATCACGCTTTTGAAATATGGGACGACCCGAATGATCTGCGCCATAAACAATATAACTGGATGAACATGGAAGATTTGGTGTATAACGCTCCTTCTCTTAAGGGAGTCAGTGAATATTATGGAGAGCCGTTGCAGTTGCGGGATGACGATGGAACAGTCCTTACCTCCGATACCATCGGTAACTGGTATGGATGGCCGCACTATAAATTATATGTCCCGGATCCCAGGACTCCTCAAGCCCGGGGTGGTGCAGGCGATTGGTATATTTTCCGATTGGCCGAAACCTACCTGTTGAGGGCCGAAGCCCATTGGTGGAAAGACCAGCTGACACAAGCCATGGACGACATCAATGCAGTCCGGACACGGGCCCATTGCTCTCCTTATACCAATGCGGGTCAAATTGATATTGGTACTATCTTGTCTGAACGTGCGCGTGAATTATATTGGGAGGAGCCAAGAAAGACAGAACTCACCCGTATCTCCTATATTTTTGCGCAAACAGGGAAACCATTCAACGATCAAAGTTATGCCATGGAAAGTTTCGGGACCAGCAACTTTTACTATGACTGGTTAATGGAAAAAAACAATTTTTTTCGCGATAATATAGTAGCTTTTAACGGTCAAACCTACGATATCAGTCCTTATCATGTGCTGTGGCCAATTCCCCAGCCCATGATCGATGCAAACACATTAGGTGTCATTAACCAAAATTACGGGTATGATGGATATGAAAATAACGTTCCCCCTTTGGGGGCTATTCCACCTGAAGAAGATGATATTTAAATCAAAATCTGATGGTTGAATTTTTGAATTTAACAATACCAAAACCCCTTGGCGGAATTATATTAAATAATCAACATTATGGAAAAAAGAAGAATTACATTACTATGGATGTTTTGCGGACTATTGCTTTCATTTTTTCAGGTGAATGCCCAAAGCCCTGCTCAGGCAGGCGAAAATCAGTCAAATAATCCTCCTGTTATTCCCGTTGGTTTGGATGCCTACCGTATGTGGGATCAATTGCCTTTACAAAGGATAGGCGAAAGGGCCTATATGATAAGTACCTATATGCGAGAGGGTGGGAACAGGGCGGCAGACTCCCGTAATTTTCTTTGGATGGGAGAGGATGAGGATTTTAACGTCACTATGGATGTGATTGGGGCAGGAGTACTTTACTTTAAGAGAACGAACCACTGGCATGGAAGCCCCTGGCACTATGTGGTGGATGGTACAGATTATATTATTCAGGAATCGGGAACGGAAGATCCCGATACCGCAAAATCAACCATCGATCATTCAACCTTTATCCCGGAAGAGTCTTTTCCTGAACCACTGACCTATACCTGGACCACGACTAAAGGTGCCGACCTGATGTGGGTTCCAATTGGATTTGAAGAATCTTTTCAGCTGGCCTATTCACTCACTTATTACGGGACCGGTTACTATATTTACAAGAAATATGCCAATGAAGACTACCTGTCGCAGCCTATCCGGGCCTGGGATATTGATCAAAAACCTGATCAGGAGGTACTGGATCTACTCAATCGATCGGGTACCGATATAGCTCCGAAAAACATTGAAACCAAAACGGGAACGCTAAAACTTGATCAGGAGAGGGTACTCTTTGCCCAGATTAACGATAATCCCTCAGCGGTTCGTGCCCTTAAATTTACCCTGCCTCTTGAGGAAGCCGAGGATTTGGAAAAACTGCGTTTACTGGTTACCTGGGACGACCGCATATCCCCTTCTATTGATGCCCCACTGGCCTTGTTTTTTGGAACCGGAACCTTATACAATCGTGACGAGAAAGAACATTTGATTAAAGGGTTTCCCATTAACATCCGCTTTGATTATGAAAACGAAAAGGTCGAGTTGGCCTGTTATTATCCGATGCCGTTCTTTAAGTCTGCTAGGTTTGAAATTGCCGGTATCGATCCAGGGGATACGGAAATTGACTATGAAATTCGTTATGAACCTTATGATTACGCTCCCAATCAAAGCAGCTATTTTCATGCAACCTATAAGAACTTTTCAGATCCCGAATTGGGTAAGGACTTGACGCTGTTGGACACACGTGGGATAGAGGGACATGATGAATGGTCAGGAAATTTTGTGGGCACATCCTTTATTTTTACCAAGAGAAATTTTTTAGGGACCTTGGAAGCAGACCCGCGCTTTTTCTTTGACGGGGCCAGAACTCCCCAAGCTCATGGAACCGGAACTGAAGAATGGGGCGGTGGCGGAGATTATTGGGGTGGGGAAACGATGACATTACCGTTTGCCGGTCATCCTGTTGGGGCCCGTCGTGCAAAGGAAGCAAAAAATGAAAAAGACCTTCTCCACTCAGCCTATCGATTTTTGATTGCTGATGCAATGCCTTTTGGCAACCGTGCTGTAATAAACCTGGAGCACGGGGGATG
This sequence comes from Anditalea sp., assembly GCA_040905145.1. Taxonomy (GTDB): domain Bacteria; phylum Bacteroidota; class Bacteroidia; order Cytophagales; family Cyclobacteriaceae; genus DATGMS01. The sequence continues at coordinate 2,931 of JBBDSC010000025.1, read as the reverse complement.
GAACCTGTCCAAAGAACATTACGAGACTGTAACGTATTGGTATGGGTTGCCAGCTTCTTCTTTGATAAAAACAGATGAAATAAATATAGGGAATACAGCCAGCGAAGAATATCATAACTATGAGTCTCCACACGCTTCAGAGGTTCAGGAGATCGTCTCACGTTATGATGGGTTGGGACCGGATACCTTTGAGGAAGGTACTTGGGGAATGCATGATGAGGTAAAGGCAGGTTTAGGCAAATTCATAGGAAGTGAAATATTTCCGGCGCATAAAGAAAATGGGCGATATACGAGGGGAAGCTCTGAATTCACGGTTTTACTGGAACAGGAAAATCTGGGGGCGATGTTGCGGAGGACTATGGATTACAGTTTCCCCAATCAAAAGGCAGAGGTTTATATAGCTGATGCCAGTGATTCGATTGAGAATGAAGCCAATACCGGCAGCGTTGCGGATGAATCCCAGTGGGAATATGCGGGGATCTGGTACACCCCCGGCTCAAATACTTATGTTTATTCTCCACCAGAAGGTGAACTCGGTGAACGAAAATATGAGGTTCAGACCTCCAACCGCCGGTTTCGGCAAGATGAATTTTTAATCCCTGCCGATCTAACCAAGGGACGTTCCGCAATCCGCGTGAGAGTAGAATTCATACCCGAAGATCGCGAGTTGTACCCCGGCTATCCCTATCCAAAGAAAAGCGCCTGGAGTGAGCTAAGCTATGAAGTATACAGTTTTATCATGCCCAAATTTTCAATAAAGAAGTAAGGAAATGTAAATGATGAATTATATCCCCTTTAGTGTATTTAGGAGTACTTTGTTGATAGGAATTATTTCTTGCTTCATAAATTGCAGTAAACCACCTGTACAAAATTGGGTAAAACTCAGCCCTCCAAATGCTGGGGAAAACTGGATACAGCCAATTGAAGGGGAGCCTGCCCAACCGGTCTGGGGACACCGAAACGGAATGAGGATAGGGATTGCCCCTATGCCAGGGCCAAGGGGCCTGTTGCGGATTTATACCCCCTATCTGGGACACAAGGAGGAGAAAATGATAAATTTCATCGCCTTTGAACCCATCCCACTGGGCGAAAAGCAACGGGGATTTTCGGAATTGGAAATGAGCAAGCTGGACTCAATTAGGGGTAAAAGATTTTGGAGTGCCAATGATTCTTTAAGCACAGAACCTTTACAGGAAGAATTCCCGGCTTCTGGAGTGATCCAGGAAATTGACGGTATAGAAACCCTTAGTGTTTTCATCTTTTCAGAGCCATTTGATAATGGCGCAGACGTGTATGTAAGGTTGAGGTTTTATGAAAACCAACCATATGAAGTGGAAATAACTACTTATACTAATGAGGGGGTCCGGGAACTGGAAAGCTTTATTGTTACCGCCACAATGGGAAATTTTGCCAGATTAAGGACACTGTACCTCAAGAACAGCATTAAATCCTCTCTTGACCTTTGGCCAAATTATAAAGATATTCACTTTGTTCCGCACGATTCCACTTCCATGGACAAAATGATCAGAGATAGGAACGGGGCAATATACTTTATTGCCGCCCCTGATGAAGAGGACCTTCAGGATGTTGAATATGGTCCGGATACCAATGGGCATTGGAAATATTACGGTCTGAAAGCTACCCAATACTGGTACAAAGAAGATCCTGACACTGAATTAATGGGATTGGTGAACGGACGCTATACTTACTGGAGCAGTAAATCTCCCATACCCAATGGCATTTCTTTCGAAAATTTTGAATTGAAGGAACCTTGGCAAAACGGGGCAAAATTTGTCTTTGGAGTGACCCCTCAATCCCCGGAGGAATTCATTAAAGAAAAATTTGACGTTTCTGGGAATTGAATCCCTTTTAGACAATACTCTTCATATAAACTATACAAGAGAATTGAAAATTTATAGATTAATAAACCCAAAATGAATAGTACGAATGAAGCCACTGTTAAAAATAATTGACAACCAACAAAATAGGGCTTTTCGAATTATGAAGGTTCAGGAGGCTTATTTTTTCCCTTCCTGGCACTTTCATCCCGAATGCGAAATCATGTTGGTGCTGGAAGGTACAGGCATGCGATTTGCCGGTGATAACATGGAGAGGTTCCAATCAGGAGACCTGGTGTTTTATGGGCCTCAAATTCCGCATCTTTACAGGAGTGACTCAGAATATTACGAAAAAAACTCCGGGCTCAATTCAAAAGCTATTGTCGTTTATTTTAAAGAAAATTTTCTAGGGCAGGGCTTTATGGACCTTCCTGACACATTGACTATCAAAAGACTATTGATCAATTCTAAAAGGGGGATAAAATTAAAAGGAAAGGCAAAGGAGGAATTAAGAAGGCGCATTTTGGAGCTTGACAATCTGAAGAGTGGCCTTGATAGGATAATTGGCATGCTCAATATTCTGAAAACCATGGCAGACACCAAAGAATATGACTTGCTAGCAAGCAGAGCCTTCACAAAATACATAGGTGAAGCCGATTGTGAGAGAATAAATAAAGTGTACCAGTTTATAATGGATAATTATGCAGAAAGCCCTTCCTTAGAGCAAATTTCAGAAATAGCGAACATGAGCGCCACAGCTTTCTGCAGATATTTCAAATCACATACCAACAAAACATATACCCAATTTTTGAATGAAATAAAAATTGGCAATGCATGTAAATTTCTTTTGGATTACAATCTAAGCATATCACAGGTATGTTTCGAAATAGGTTTTAACAATTTTACTCATTTTAACAGCCAATTTAAAAGGATCATTGGCCTTACCCCAAGGGAATATCGGTACAGGCAACAAGAAAAAGCCATAAAAGCTTAATAGAAAGAGCAAAGGCGACAGGATTAGGCTAAACCAGTTGCAAACGTCAAATGCTTGTTGCGGCCTTAACCATTTATTATAGCCTGGTTACCAGATTCT
>JBBDSC010000024.1:0-12111 GCA_040905145.1 Anditalea sp. | reverse complement strand
CTCCGGTCTTCCAGCTCCCTCCCTTCGGACCTCCTTTAATCCAGCTTCAGTACTGCCATAAATGCCTCTTGGGGTACTTCCACATTGCCTACCTGGCGCATTCGTTTCTTCCCCTTCTTCTGTTTATCCAGCAGTTTCCTTTTTCGGGAAATGTCCCCCCCATAGCATTTTGCCAATACGTTTTTACGAAGGGCTTTTACCGTCTCCCGGGCAATGATCTTGCTCCCTATCGCTGCCTGGATAGCAATCTCAAACATTTGTCTCGGTACCAGTTCTTTTAATTTTTCACATAAACGTTTTCCCCATTCATAGGCTTTATCGCGATGGACAATCGCGGAAAGGGCATCAACCGGCTCTCCATTGAGCATGACATCCAGCCTCACCATATTGGATATTTCATTGCCTTTCAGTTCATAATCCAGGGAAGCATACCCTCTGGAAATGGTTTTTAACTTATCAAAAAAGTCGAACACAATCTCAGCCAAAGGCATATCAAAAATCAGTTCGACCCGTTCAGAAGTCAGGTAAACCTGATTTTTGATCAGCCCCCTTTTCTCCATGCACAGTTGGATTACCGGGCCGACATATTCCGAGGCAGTGATAATAGATGCTTTAACAAAGGGTTCTTCTATGTGTTTGAACTTGGTGGGATCCGGCATGTCCGAAGGAGCATTGATCAATTGGTATTCACCATTGTTCATCAAGGCTTTGAACTGTACTGAGGGAACCGTGGTGATGACAGTCATGCCAAATTCCCGCTCCAGCCGCTCCTGGATGATCTCCATATGCAGCATGCCCAGAAATCCGCAACGGAACCCAAAACCCAAAGCTGCAGAGGTTTCAGGCTCCCAGACAAGAGAGGCATCATTTAGCTGCAATTTTTCCATAGAAGACCTCAATTCCTCAAATTCGGTGGTTTCTACTGGATAAATACCTGCAAACACCATGGGTTTAACATTTTCAAACCCCTGAACAGTAGCGGCACAAGGCCTTTTAACATGGGTAATGGTATCCCCCACTTTGACTTCTTTGGCCACTTTTATGCCTGAGATCAGGTAGCCGACATTTCCTGCACTGAGTTCTTTTTTTGGAATCTGTTGGATCCCCAAAACTCCGATTTCATCGGCATCATATTCCTTGCCGGTATTGACAAACTTAATCTTGTCCCCTTTATGGATAGTGCCGTTAAAGATCCTGAAAAGTACTTCCACACCCCGAAAGGGATTATATGTGGAGTCAAAGATCATTGCCTGAAGAGGTTCTTCGACATTACCTTTTGGCGAAGGTATTTTTTCAATGATGGCCTTTAAGATATCTTCTATCCCTGTACCTTCTTTCCCAGAAGCAAGTATAACATCTTCCCTGTCACAGCCAATCATATCGATCACCTCGTCCGCTACCACTTCAGGCTGCGCTCCTGGTAAATCAATTTTATTCAATACCGGGATGATTTCCAAATCATGTCCCAACGCCAAATATAAATTAGATATGGTCTGTGCTTCAATTCCTTGGGAAGCATCAACTATCAACAAAGCGCCTTCACAGGCAGCTATAGATCGGGATACTTCATAGGAAAAATCCACATGACCCGGGGTATCAATTAAGTTTAAGGTATATTCTTCCCCTTTAAATAAATACTTCATTTGGATGGCATGGGATTTGATTGTAATCCCCCTCTCCCGCTCCAAATCCATACTGTCCAATAGTTGGTTTTGCATCTCCCTGCCCGTCACCGTGTTGGTATATTCCAATAAGCGGTCTGCCAAGGTACTCTTACCATGATCTATATGGGCAATGATACAGAAATTTCTTATTTTTTGCATATCCATTCTGGGTGCAAAATTAGTAAATTGTTACTGCTTTATCGTTATTTCAAAGACTTTATTCTACTCTCTCCAATCTTTGTTGGGCTATCAGAAGAGATTTGATGTTAAAAAGGATTATTTTTAAATTGGAAATCCTGCGGTATCTGAGTTTAAACCGAAAGACTGATGTTCGTATCAAGTATTTAGTACCGCATAAAACAATGGCAAAGCCAAAAAAATATCCAATAATTATCCAGCAAACATGAATAAATCTTTTCAAACAAAAAAGTATGGTTGGGGTTTGGCCGGATTACTCCTTTTGGTTACTTTCGGATTTTACGGGACCTATTTCCCTAAAAAAATAGCGATTTATCCTAATCGGCAACTACTATGGAGTGACTTCAAACAAGTAAGCCTGATTTCGGGACGTGAAAGCATCAATGCCATTTGTATCAGCACCACTGATTTTGAAGTCAACAGGATTTTTGATGAAGGAAAATTTAAAAAAATTGATTTAAGGGTAAAAATAGAGCAGCAAAAGGAGCTTTCACAAGTCTCAACCAAATTCCTGACCAGGGCAAAAAAAGCAACAAAAGAGCAGGTATTACATCATGAAAACGGCCATTTCAAAATAGCTCAAATTATTGGCCATAGAATTGTCCATATTGTAGACGCTTTCACGTTTGATCAAAAAAATTATCAGGCGCAACTGGATTCCATTGTGAGAAACAATTATAAGGATTGGTCTTTGATGGATAGGGAATATGACCATGCCACTACCCAACCAAGAAACCGGGAGAAGCAGAAGGAATGGGACCTGTTTTTCACAAAGGAATTGGAAACACTTGGTGAGATGTAGTGGGAAGAAGGATGAGACCGGAGATCCAGGGACTTGGAGACTTATGGGACAGGGAGGATGAGATTGAATTGGTCAGTAACCATATAATCAAACCATCCGGTAAAGCTTATATAGAGGGAAACCAAATAATGGAAGCTATTTGGATGAGTGTAAGGGTTAAATAAAACCTGAATAGTTTTTCAATAGGTAGGCGAATAATAATTAAATATGAAAAGCGTTGCGGAAAAGAAGAAAAAGCAAAATATAGGAGAATACATCATCTACATGTACCAAATGGAGGATCTGATCAGGTCCTATAATTTTAGCTTAGATGAAATCCGACAATATGTAATCTCCCACTATCCAATTCCCGAAAAAGAAAAAATTGAGTTGGCCTTCTGGTTTGAATCCCTGATCAGTCAAATGAAAGCTGAAGACATTCAGGACAAGGGCCATTTATCACATATACAAAAAGAAGTGGACGTCCTGGCCAAGATCCATTGGGATTTGCTTAAAGAGGACAGGGAGTATTTTGAGATCTACCATCAGGTCAAACCTCATCTCCTGGACTTTATCAGTGCCGCAGAAGGGCAGGATCTGGGCCATGAAATCCAAATATGCCTTAATGGCATCTATGGCCTGTTGTTATGTAGGTTAACCGGCCAAAAAGTAACAGAGGAATTACAAAAATCCGCTGAGGCTTTTGGATCCGTATTGAGTTACCTGAGCGTCGCTTATCAGGAAAAGGATTAGCCATTGCCAATCCTTTCCTTATCTCCTTGTCGTTATGGGATGAAAAATTTTCCTATTGAATATATTTGAAATTATATCCCGGATCCAAATCTTCCAAAAAGGCGATCATCAGATCAATCACACTTTCTATATCCTTTTTACTGGCCGTTTCCACGGTGGTGTGCATGTATTTCAAGGCCAATGATATCAGGGCTGAAGGTACCCCCTCATTGGAATAGGCAAAAGCATCGGTATCCGTTCCCGTACCTCTGGAAGCAGCTGCCCTCTGGAAGGGTAAATTCCTCTTTTTTGCAGCATCTATGATCAGGTCCAATAACTTTTTGTGTACGGAAGCCCCATAGGTCAACACAGGACCATTGCCGGCAACTTGTTCCCCACTGGTTATCTTACTGTACATTGGAGCGGTGGTATCATGGCACACGTCGGTAATAATGGCCACATTGGGCTTGATCTTGGCCGCTATCATCTCTGCTCCCCGAAGACCAATTTCTTCCTGGACCGCATTAACGATGTAAAGCCCAAAAGGAAATTTAAATCCTTTTTCATGAATTTTTCTAGCTACTTCCGCAATCATATATCCCCCGATCCTATTGTCCAGGGCCCTTCCGGAATAAAACTTGCCGTTCAGGTCCAATAGTTCATCCTGGAAGGTGACCACGCAACCTACATGGATACCCATTGACTCCACGTCTTCTTTTGATCTTGCCCCTACATCTATAAAGATGTTGTCCATTTTAGGCGCTTCTTCTTTTGCTTTATCCCTCACATGAATAGCTGGCCAGCCAAACACTCCTTTGATGGCTTTTTCATCCGTATGGATATTTACCCTCATGGATGGGGCTATCATATGATCTGAGCCACCGTTTCTGGCCACATAGATATACCCTTCCTCGGTAATATAATTAACAAACCAGGAGATCTCATCGGCATGGGCTTCAATCACCACTTTAAATTCTGCATTGGGATTGATCACGCCCACGGCAGTACCATACTGGTCCGTGAACTGGTGATCAACAAACGGTTTGATGTAATCCAGCCAAATTTGCTGCCCAGAGGCTTCGAAACCAGTCGGTGAGGCATTGTTAAGGTATTTATAGAGAAATTTTTCTTGCTTTTGCATTTAACTGTTATTGGTTATTTAGAAATTAGTTATTGGGGTACTTGTTTATGGAATTTAAAGTAGTGATAATGTTATAATATGATTAGATATGATTATTTTGTGGGAACATTAGGTTTTTGAAAGTTACTTTGTTCCTTGGCTCTTGTAAGGTAGTCAATGTAGCCATTTAAAAGTTTTAAGCAACTATCATACAAAACCCTGAAAGTTTCAAGCTCTTCATTGGAAATCATTTGCTCATCATGAGCAATAATCATATGATCCAAAGTTTCTGTCAGTGAACCTCTGGCCTGCCTGCAAAACTGAATGTTTTCTTGAAAGTGAAACCTCCCGAAACCTTCCGCTATATTATTGGTTATTGATCTTGAGGACCTTTTAGCTTGGGAAGTCAATTTTTATTTCTCCTCCACTGGAAATTTTTGGGCAATTAGAAAAACAAGTAACCTCACTTCCCTCCCCTTTTTCCAAACTTCAAGCTCTTCAAAACTTTTCATACCCTCAAAATTAAACTCAATTAAAACAAATTTCTAACCTAGTACCTCAAAAGTCTGTTACCCATTAACAAATTTATACAATAACTTAATAACCAATAACCAACCTACAGCGGAATATTCCCATGCTTCTTCCTTGGCAGTACGTCTACTTTGTTCTCTAGCATTTTGTAGCCGCGGATAAGCTTTTGGCGTGTCTCCCAAGGCATGATGATCTCATCCACAAAGCCTCTGTGGGCTGCTTTGTAAGGATTGGCAAATTTGGCGGTGTATTCATCCACTTTTTCCTGAAGTTTGGCTTCCGGATCCTGGGCCTGTTCAATTTCTTTTCTGAAGATAATCTCTGAGGCACCTTTGGGCCCCATGACGGCAATTTCCGCGGTAGGCCAGGCAAAATTCAAATCGGCCCCAATATGCTTGGAGTTCATTACATCATAGGCTCCCCCATAAGCTTTCCGGGTGATCACAGTAATTCTTGGGACCGTAGCCTCGGAGAAAGCATATAACAACTTGGCTCCATTGGTGATAATTCCGTTCCATTCCTGCTCGGTGCCAGGCAAGAAACCGGGAACGTCCACCAACACCAATAAAGGGATATTAAAACAATCACAAAAACGAACGAACCTGGCTGCTTTAACAGAAGAATTGTTGTCCAGGACCCCTGCCATAGAAGCTGGCTGGTTGCCCACTATCCCTATGCTTCTTCCTGCAATCCTGGCAAAGCCTACCACGATATTATCCGCAAAATCCTTATGCACTTCCAGAAATGAACCTTCGTCTACTATCCCATCTACTACTTCCCGCATATCATAGGGTTGGTTGGGATTCTCCGGAACAATTTTACTTAGGACCATGCGTGATTCATCTTCCTTTATTTCATAGGGATAGACCGGGGCATTATCCTCACAATTTTGGGGAACGTAGCTTAAGAGCTGTTTGATATGGTTGATGCATTCCATCTCATTTTCACAGGAAAAATGGGTGACTCCACTCTTGGTACTATGGGCACTTGCCCCCCCCAGTTCCTCCGCGGTGACATTCTCCTGGGTCACTGTCTTCACCACATTGGGTCCTGTTACAAACATGTAAGAGGTATTTTGCACCATAAAAATAAAATCGGTGATGGCTGGCGAATAGACCGCTCCACCGGCACAGGGACCCATAATGGCCGAAATTTGGGGGACCACCCCGGAAATCAAAGTATTTCTGTAAAATATATCTGCATATCCTCCCAATGAATTCACTCCTTCTTGGATCCTGGCTCCTCCTGAATCATTCAAACCAATAACCGGAGCCCCATTCTTCATGGCCATATCCATTATTTTGCAGATTTTCTCCGCATGAGTTTCCGAAAGAGAACCTCCGAATACGGTAAAATCCTGGGAATACACATAGGTCAGCCGTCCGTGAACCAAACCAAAACCTGTAACCACCCCATCACCCAGATATTGCTCCTTTTCCAAACCGAATTCCTTACTTCTGTGGGTCACAAACTTGTCAATCTCCTGAAATGACCCCTCATCCAAAAGTAAGGCAACCCTTTCCCTGGCGGTTAATTTTCCTTTTTTATGTTGAGAGGCAATCCTTTCCCTACCCCCTCCCTCCAGAGCTTCCTTGTTCTTTATTCTTAGCAGCTCTATTTTTTCCTGATTATCAGGGATGGACTTCACTTCTTTGGTAGGACTTTTCATGGGAACAACATGGGTTAAGGTTTGGTCAAATATAGGGAGGCTATATTTAACAAGAAAATTTTTAAGCTCCAGAAGGAATAGGCCCCATTTTTTCTATAAAGCTTTTCTATACTTAAAAATGCCAAAAACATCCTGGATAAATCATTTGTATAATAAAAATACAAACCTTTACGCTTTTTAAATAAATCTTTATATTCGCACAACTAAATTTTACGCCGTTATGATTGAAAAAAAGGCAGCTGTAATTGACTTAGGCACCAATACCTTCCATTTGCTAATGGTTGAGTTGTTTGACAGCGGTTTTGAAATGATTTATAAGGAGAAGGTCCCAGTGAAGATTGGGCAAGGGGGGATCAGCAAAAACACCATTACCCCAGAGGCACAAGAAAGGGCATTTCACACTATTTCCCACTTTAAGCATTTGATTGACGGGGAAAAAATTGATCAGGTGTATGTTTTTGCCACGAGTGCCGTAAGAACTGCAGTCAATGGAAGTGATTTTGTCAAGGAAATACAAAATAGGTTTGATTTTAAGGTGAATGTCATTGATGGGGACCATGAAGCCCAGTTGATTTATGAAGGCATCAAATTCAGCGGAAGCTTAAATTCCACCAAATCGCTGATGATGGATATTGGTGGTGGTTCGGTCGAGTTTATCATAGGAGATGCTAAAGAGGTCCTCTGGAAGCAAAGTTTTGAAATTGGCGGACAGAGATTGCTGGATCTTTTCCCCTCCCATGACCCGGTTTTACCTGGGGAAATAGATGAATTGAATAAGTTTTTTGAAAGACAACTGGTCCCGCTCATTGGGGCCATCAAGAATTTGGAGCCGACTCAACTGATCGGGGCATCTGGTACTTTCGATACCTTGTCGGACATGTATTACGCTTCCTGTCAAAGTGCCAAAGCAAAAGAACAGCGAAATTTTAAGCTTCCAAGGGCAGAATTTGAAAAAATCACCCAACAACTTCTCCTTCTCAATAAGGAAGAAAGGCTTAAAATTCCAGGGATGATCCCGATGCGTGTGGATATGATTGTGGTCGCCGTTTGTCTGATACAACATGTATTGAAACATTTTGATGTTCCTGACATTATCTGCTCCACTTATGCTTTAAAAGAAGGGGTGATTGCCCAGCTCGTAGATTCCAGGGAAGCCTTGTTTATCAGTTGAGATAAAGATTAACCGACAGTGAAATCACCTGATTTTTCGATAACCTATAAAAAATGAATTTTACCTTAGACCGCTTACTGACTTTTACTAAAGAAATATTAAAAAAAATCGGCTGTCCTGAAAAGGATATACAAACTGCTGCCGAAGTATTGTTGTCAGCAGACCTCCGGGGGGTGGATTCCCATGGGGTAGCCAGACTTTCCGGTTACGTCCGGCTTTGGGAAGCTGGTAGGATTAACCCTACCCCCAAAATCAAAGTAATATATGAAACCCCCAGTACGGCAGTAGTCGATGGTGACAGAGGGTTGGGGCTTGTGGTAGCTCCTTTTGCCATGCAGGTGGCCATAGAAAAAGCCAAGGTTGCAGGTACAGGCTGGGTTTCGGTAAAAAACTCCAACCATTATGGTATTGCAGGTATTCATGCCATGCAGGCTTTGGCGCATGATATGATCGGTATATCGCTCACCAATGCCAGTCCCTTGGTCAGCCCTACTTTTTCCTCTGAAAGATTATTGGGCACCAATCCCATTGCCATCGCCATTCCTGCAAAAGATCAGCCGCCATTTGTCGCCGACATGGCCACCACCACTGCGGCCAATGGAAAATTGGAAATCCTACAAAGAAAAGGGGAGCAAGCCCCCTTAGGTTGGATCCAGGACAAAGAAGGCTATCCCACCACCAGCCCTTTGGGCGTAAAGGACGGAGGAGCATTGCTTCCCTTGGGTGGAGATAGGGAGCATGGCAGTCATAAAGGATATGCCTTGGGTTCCATTGTGGATATTTTTTCCGCAGTCCTTTCAGGAGCCAATTATGGCCCATGGGTCCCTCCTTTTGTCGCCTTTTTACAACCTGATCCCAATCCGGTCGGAGAAGGTTTGGGCCATTTTTTTGGTGCCATGAGAGTAGACGCTTTTCGGCCTTCGGATGAATTCAAGGAAAACATGGATACCTGGATTTCAAGGTTCCGTGCTGCCAAAACCACCCCGGGACATGAAAAGGTCCTCATTCCGGGCGACCCGGAGCGGGAATTGGAAAAAGAAAGAAGGGAAAACGGCATTCCGTTGCTGAAGATCGTGGAGGAAGATTTAAAGGCATTGGGGAAAAAGTTTGGAGTGGAGCTGTAAATAACTGTGGGATTTTCCCCATTCAAAAGAATTTTATAAGATATGGACCCGGAGAGGCTGTGAACTGATCACAGCCTCTTTTTTTTACCGGAATGTACCCCCGCCGAAACTATCTTCAATACCTTCTTTTTTGATCAAAAGCCCCAAAGGGGCAACAGGCAGATGAGCGGGAAAAAGCAGGTTTAAAGGTTTTTTTGTTTTAAGCACAGCATTATCTAATTTTTTTTAAAAATTTTTTCCACTTTTTTCATTTTTTTTTAAAACAGGTTCACATCAGGAAAATTTTCTTTCAATCCAGGTATTTTGGTGGTCAACACATTTCCCTGCCCCCAACGCTCTTTTTCAGCTCCCCCACCCACCGGACCAGGTTTGGAAATATAAATAAACCTCCACTTATTACCTTCATATTAAATATTTACAAAATGACATTTAAACAGCTGCTAAATCCAAAAAACAATACTTTAAATCATAAATCTCTTTTTTTTATTTCCAAAAACCAAAACCTTATATACCAAATACCTTCCGGTTCTGGGAACAGATCCAGGGACCAAAGGCAACCAGAAACATGACGGACATCTTAAAAAACCAGCCCCGAAAAATACCGGCCAGGGGAAACGGGGGCCGGCAGAAAAACACTCCCGGCCCCATCCAGCTTTCTTTAACAAACTTTCAAAACAACAAACCTTCCCATTTGATGAACATGATTACCAAATTCAGGTTTTCCCACCTGACCAACCTTCTTTTGATCTGCATCACCGCCGTTTCCTGCCAGATGGTCGACATGGAGGAAAACCCGGTGCAGGAGGAAAACATTGTTGCCAAATCCACCGGCATCCCCTCCTCCTCTCCCGTGATATATGAAGAAACCTTTGAAGGCAGCGAGCCCCTCTACGCCTATGTTAAGAAACAGCTCTCCTCCGAGCATTCCCTCTCGGTTTCCTCCACGGAAAGCCTGCGTGGAAAATACTCCGGAAGGTTTGAACTAAGAAGAAACGACCCCAAGGCCACCGAGAACGGCAAGCGCTCGGAAATCTATTTTCCCCAGGCGGACCACAAAAACAGGTGGTATGCCTTCGGACTGTTCCTGCCCGCTGACGGATATGCCACCGACAGGAACAAGGACATCCTCAGCCAGTGGCACCAGCTCGGCGTCACCACCGCCCCCATGTCCCTGAGGGTCCAGAACGACAGGTTCCTCCTGATGATGAAAATCAATTCGGCCACCGCCACACAGACCATAGACCTGGGGCCGGCCACCAAGGACAGATGGCATGAGTTCACCTTCCAAGTGGTCCATTCCACCGGAAAGGACGGGGCCATCGAAATCTGGCACAACGGGGAGAAAATCCTCTCCAGGAACGGCGCGACACTTTCCGACGGGCCGCTGCCAAGATGGAAACTCGGAATATACAAGCCCTCATGGGGCACTTCAACGCAGACCGATACCGAGCTCCGCGTCGCCTACTACGACAACATACGCATGGGAAGCGAAAACGCCACCTACCAGGACATGATACCCTCACAGGAAAACATACAGGGCTGGGGACTCGACGTGGAGGAAATCCAAAGCCTCACCCTGATCAACGGACTCACCAATAAGCCCGCAGGAACACTTGCAGACGGGGGGACCATCAACCGGAGGTCCCTGCAGACCGAAAGGGTCAGCATACGCGCCGAAATGACCAGTGGCTTCCAGGGCAGTATCCTCTTTGACCTGAAGGGACCCAAAACAAACAGCTATATCGACAACAAGGCCCCCTTTGCCCTTTTCGGCGATGACAGCAACGGAAAATACTACCATTCCGGCGGCCTTCCACTGGGCGATTACACCCTGACAGTCACCCCATATGCGGAACTGAAGGCAAAAGGAAAGGCCGCAGCCTCCAAAACCATCCGCTTCAGGGTGGTGGACGAGGAAGTGGTCGACAGCGCCCTCCCCACCGTGGAAAGTGTCACCATGATCCAGGCAAACACCAATACCGAATGGGGCAAAATCACCGATGGCGCACAGCTGGATGCCAGGGACCTGGGAACACACAAACTGACGGTCAAAGCCAACCTCAGCGCTTCATTCAAAGGACGCGTGCTCTTCGAGCTCACCGGCGCTTCCCAGAAGACCTCCTATTCCGAGAATGCCCCCTATGTGCTCAACAACTACAGCAACGGAAACTACTCTTTCGGATCCGGGCTCTACCCCGGCAGTTATACCCTGAAAGTCACCCCTTTCCTACAGGAAGGCGGCAAAGAGCTGCAGGGGGTCTCCTCCACCATCAGGTTCAGCATTGTGGACGGGCAGATAAGCGCCAGCATCATGCCCACCGTCCAAAGCCTTACCATGATCCAGGCAAACACCAATACCGAATGGGGCAAAATCGCCGACGGGGCAAAAATATACGCCAAGGACCTGGGTACCCACAAATTAACGGTCAGGGCCAACCTCGACCCTTCCTTTAAAGGACGGGTGCTCTTTGAGCTCAGCGGCGCTTCCCAGAGAACTTCATTTTCCGGGTCGGCCCCCTATGTGCTCAACAACTACAAAAACGGAAACTACTCTTTCGGATCCGGGCTCTACCCCGGCAGTTATACCCTGAAAGTCACCCCTTTCCAGGAAGTAAACGGAAAAGAGGTACAGGAAACCCCCACTACCGTGAGGTTTACCATTATATGACCCAAAGGTTTCCCTGCCACACGGAGGGTGGACCAAAAGGAAAACATCCATAGATAAACCTTCCGGGCTGTGGGAAAACATTAAACAATGCCGGAAGCAGGAAGTTAATCCTGCTTCCGGTTTGGTTATCGGCAAGAAGCCGTGCCAACAGCGGGAATAAGAGGCTATTCCAAAAAAGGCCGGAGCTGTTTGATGGGTATTATTCTGCTATTATCCCTAAAGATCCCCGGTTGAAAATAATCCAAAAATCCTTTTTTCCAGGCCATCAGAGATTAGCAAAAAATCAATTATAAACGCTATAAATTATAAATACCATATATTTTAACAATTATTGTTAAATTATTTTTATTATATCAGATGTTTTATTAATTTTGAAGCATCAAACAAAGACAAAAGCGGTCTTTTATACTGTAGGGTGTTGAAATTGGCAGACAAGCCCTCCTGTCCCGGGGG
>JBBDSC010000023.1:0-59971 GCA_040905145.1 Anditalea sp. | reverse complement strand
AAGAACTGAGGGATGAAATTTGGAGCTGGTTGGAGAATACCGGAGGAGAACAAATTCCTATTAAGCGTATCAACCATCCGAAGCTGGACCATAGGCATCAAGGAACTTATTGAAAGTTTCTAACAGCAAATAACTACAACGACTATGAAAGCTCCTACATTTCATGTGTTTTTAATTTATTCTCCAATGGTCACTTCTAATCTTGCGGAAATAATCACCCTGGTGTGTGAGAACCTTTCTCGTGCTCGATTTCATCTCCTTTGCCTATCGGTATTACTTGGATTTGGCTGCAATACTATGGAGCAGGAAAAAGAGGCGGAACTATTGGCCAAAGGATATGACCGACACGTGGAATTACAGTGGCCCAATTACATAAATGCCGTCACTTACCAGGTACTGGTAAGTTCCGATGGGAATAATTATACGGAAAGGGCCACCGTAGAGGATACCATTTTTATGGATTTTGTCAATGATCTGGGCACCAATCTTTCCTTGACCTACAAAGTAGTGGCATTGGGTTCCACAGAAGAAGAAACGCCCGTAGGCATGGCCGAAGTAACCACAAAGGATTTTTCCGATGAGGAACTGTTGGACATGATCCAATACTATACTTTCCGTTATTTTTGGGAAGGAGCTGAACCAACCTCCGGACTGGCCCGGGAGAGGATCCATATGGACGGGATCTATCCGCAAAATGACGAAAATGTGGTGACTACAGGAGGTTCGGGATTTGGCATCTTTGGGATTCTAGCGGCCATTGAAAGAGGCTGGATTACCCGGCAAGAAGGTGCGGATCGTTTTGAGAAAATAACCGATTTTCTGACTATGGCAGACCGGTTTCACGGGGTTTGGCCCCATTGGATCCATGGGGAATCCGGGAAAGTAAAACCATTTGGAAAAGAGGACGATGGGGGGGACCTGGTAGAGTCCGCTTTCCTGATGCAGGGATTATTGGCCGTGAGGGAATATTATAAAAATGGCAATGAACAGGAAAAAGAGATAGCGGAAAAAATAGATCAACTCTGGAAAGAAATGGAATGGGACTGGTACACCAAAGGCGGGGAAGATGTACTGTACTGGCACTGGTCCCCCGAATATGAATGGATAAAGGATTTTCCACTGGAAGGATATAATGAGTGTCTGATTACCTATGTGCTGGCCGCTTCCTCCCCTACCCATTCGGTGTCCGCAGATACTTATCATAAAGGGTGGGCCAGAAACGGCAATATCACCAGCCCCAATGAAGCTTTTGGGCATGATATGATCCTCAAACACAATGGGGCAGAAGAAATGGGAGGCCCCTTGTTTTGGGCCCATTATTCTTACATCGGGCTCAATCCCAAAGGCCTAAAAGATGAATACGCAGATTATTGGGAACTGAATAAAAACCATACTTTAATCAACCGCGCCTGGTGCGTGGAAAACAAAGAGGGTTTTAAAGGCTATGGCGAGGACCTTTGGGGACTGACCGCAAGTTATTCTGTCAATGGGTACTCAGCGCACCATCCAGGGAATGATGTGGGAGTGATCTCCCCTACCGCGGCGCTTTCATCGATTCCCTATACTCCCGAAGAATCCATGGCCGTGATCAAAAACCTATACTATAATTACGGGGAAAAAGTCTTAGGACGTTATGGCTTCTATGACGCCTTGAGCCCTGAAAATAATTATTATCCCGAGCGGTACCTGGCCATTGATCAGGGGCCCATTGTCGCGATGATAGAAAACCACAGGACCGGATTGGGTTGGGATTTATTTATGAAAGCCCCCGAAGTCCGGAAAGGATTGGATAAACTTGGATTTGAAAGTAATCCTTGACCATGAAAAATGGATGAAGGGCCTCATTTATTATATTGAACCTTCCATTACCCGATGCAAGGCCTTTTCGGAAAACATGAATTGCAGTGACGGGATAAAATAATCGGTGATGAAAAAACTTCAATATTCCATATTGCTTTTTGCTTTGGTAAGCATTACCTGTGTATTTGGGTTTGAGCCTGCTTATGGCCAGGATACCCGGATGAGCACTTATTGTAATCCTCTTAATCTGGATTATACTTATATGATCTATAATGCACATAATGATCTCTCCTATCGCTCTGGCGCGGATCCCGCGGTAGCGGAGTTCAGGGGAGAATATTATATGTTTGTGACCCGGTCCATGGGCTATTGGCATTCTAAGGATTTACTAAACTGGAGTTTTATCACCCCCGAAAAATGGTATTTTGAAGGCTCAAATGCTCCCAGTGCACATAATTATAAAGATTCGGTATTATATGTAACAGGAAATCCTTCCGGTCAAATGAGCATGCTCTACACCGATAATCCCAAAAAAGGAGACTGGAAAGCGGTTCCTTCTATTTTGAACAACCTTCAGGATCCCCATGTATTTATAGACGATGACGATCAAGGCTATGTGTTTTGGGGTTCCTCCAACGTCTATCCCATACGGGCAAAAACACTGGACATACACAATTCTTTCCGTCCATCTGAAAAGGAATATGAACTGTTGAACCTGGATGAAGAAAAACATGGCTGGGAAAGGTTTGGGGAAAACCATGCAGACGCAACTTTGGGAGGATATATTGAAGGCCCTTGGCTGACTAAACATGAGGGTAAATATTACATGAAATATGCCGCTCCAGGAACAGAATTCAACGTATACGGTGATGGGGTATATATCTCTGATTCTCCCCTTGGCCCCTATGAATATGCCCCCAATAATCCGGTTGTTTACAAACCCGGCGGATTTATCAATGGTGCCGGACATGGAAGTAGCGTGGTAGGGCCTCAGGGTCAATATTGGCACTTTGGCACCATGGCCCTGGCGGTAAACATTGGCTGGGAAAGACGCATTGGCATGTTCCCCCTTTATTTTGATGAGGATGGCCTCATGTATTCAAATACCTCTTATGGTGATTATCCACATTATGGACCGGCAGAAGGGGATAAAAAAGGGCAATTTACAGGATGGATGATGTTATCCTATAAAAAACCAGTGGAGGTACCTTCCACCTTGGAAAATTTTGAAGCAGAAAATATCACTGATGAAAACATACAAACTTTTTGGGTGGCAGAAGAAAACAATGAGCAGCAATATGTGAAAATCGATCTTTTAAATTCCTCCACAGTATATGCCATACAATTAAACTATCATGATTATGAATCGGGCATGTATGGAAAAATCCCGGGGCTTTATCACCGGTACCTGATTGAAGGATCGAAGGATGGGGAAAATTGGACAACATTGGTCGATAGAAGCAATAATTTCCGGGATGTCCCCAATGATTATGTTGAACTGAGCACGCCTGAAGAGGTAAGGTATGTAAGATTTAAAAATATACATGTGCCCACCCCTCACCTGGCAATTTCCGGTCTGCGTGTATTTGGAAAAGGATCCGGTTCTTCCCCCAACCAAGTGAAAAATCTGACCGTTGATCGTCATAAGGACCGACGGGACATTACCCTCACCTGGGATAAAACCGAAGATGCTCAAGGTTATAATATCAAATGGGGCATTGCTCCCGACAAGCTGTACAGCAACTGGCTGGTCTATGACAAAAATGAACATCTAATGAAAAGCCTGGGAAGGGATCAATCCTATTATTTTGCCATCGAATCCTTTAATGAAAACGGCATATCCGGACTTTCGGAAATTGTGGAAGTAAAGTAATTTATTTTATGGCACCAAAGGCTGCAAAAATGGTATTTTTATGCAAAACCTCTACCTCTTTAAATCCCACCTTCTTCAACAGCTTCAACTGGTAATTTATTGACCGTGGACTATCCTCGTAATCCATATATTCCCATACCTTCTGCTTTAAATCCGCACCTCCCAACTCTTCCAAATACTCACTGTTCCTATCCTGGAAGAGAAGGTTTAAGGGAACAGAATCATGAACGATAAGGTCTGAACGAATAGTTTTAGCTGCTTTATCATCTCGAGATAACCGTAACCACTTCTATTTCCACACTTTGCTTGACTTTATCTTCAATCAAAGTCTTTATCAGGTCTATTTCCCTAGCGCCAATGGGATTTTCAGAAACTAATTTTAGGGAAATCTTCATTGGAGAGAGATTTTGCACCTTAACATCTTTGATGTTTGCAATTTCCGTTTGTAAATCCTCCAGCTGTTTTTTTACTTGATGCTCATATACCATCTGTTTAAATCCCAATGCCAGAGGTATACAAAGGAGCAGCACCAACAGGAGCGAAATACCCATGCCCTTTTTGGCAAGTTTAAAGGGACTAAACCCAAGCAGCATAAAAGTCAATGAGGCGGTCAACACCATACCCGCCAGATTGGTGGCAAAAAGTAAAGTCGCCCCAAAGAATATACTCCAATCCGCCCAACCAATACCAATCGCAGCAACAGCAAGTGGAGGTATCAAGGCCACGGCAATAGCCACGCCTGCGAGTGTTTTGGCCACCTCTTCACGGGCGTGTGCATAAGCACCTGCAATACCCGAAACCACAGCAATGCCCAAGTCCAGCAAATTGGGCCGCGTCCTGGCAAGAATTTCTGATCCGGCAGACTGAATGGGGGTTAACCAGGTTATCAGAACAGCAAACACCAATGACAGACCAAGCCCTGCAAGAATTGTAACGAAACTATTTGTAATCAGCATTTTGTCCTGGCGAAGTGCTCCCATACTCAGCGATATAATGGGCGACATGAGCGGAGCAAGGATCATCGCCCCGATGACTACCGGGGTGGAATCTGCGAAAAGGCCAAAGGTGGCCAGCACTGTTGACAATACCATTAATACCAGGTAAGAATTCTTCAAACGGGCATTTTCCCTTAATATTTGAAACAATTCTTTGAACTCCTCAAAGGATGCGTGTCTTATTAATGGGAGTTTACGACCCGAAAGCCCTTCGGCTGCTTCTCCTGCTGGAAGTGCTTTCACCTTGAAAATCTCAGCGGATTCTGTTAAAGACCCCGGTAGTTCCAGATTAGCTCCCGGGATAATATCAATTTGCTCTTTCCCAATATGTAAGTCTATGTTTTGAGAAGAAAGTTTTTCCTTGTCTACCAGGAAATCCCTTTCACCATCGGGAAATGAAAGACTGATTTTTGTTGTTTTGATGTGTGCACCAAAAGAGGGGAATTTGCCGGGTTCCCATAGAGAACGTATAGCAAAACGAAACATTTCCACAATGCTTCGGGGAATAATGAGAAATGCGTGCATTTTCCCGTCGTTTACTGAAGAATCTGCCAAGACGAGCCGCGAAATAAAAAAGTTTTTCCGATGCTCCGAGACTACAATGCCCGCTACAGAGGTTTTTAATTTCTTGCCGTTGGGCAGGTCTACGTCAACACGAAAAGGCTTTATATTAAAAAAACGGCCGATATAGTTTAGTTTTCGTTTCCAGAACCCATTTGATTTTGACAAATCCTCACTGGTAAGCTTGAAGGTTTGGCCAACAACCATATTGTTAAAAACCGGCCGGCCATTACAAAAAAGAACATCTGTTTTTATTGGTTGCGGGGCATCCTTCAAATGGTCAATGGCTTTTTCCAGGCTCCTGTCTACTCCCATTCCCAAGCAAGCTTCCCTGGCCTGTGGATGAGGAAGTACTGCTATTTTAATACCTGAACCTGCAAGTCGGGGCAGTAAATCCTTTAGCTGATCATCTGAAAGATAAAGCAAAAGTGATTCCTCGGTTTTTAATCCTTTCAGCGACTCGAGCAGCGCCTCAAGGTTGAAAACCTCATAACGTTCTATAATGTCTTCAACAATTGGAAGGATATTTCCCTCTACAAATTCCTCCTCTTCCATGTCGATTACAAGCCGGAATTTTATCTGTTGGGAATCTGTTCTGTCAGTGTCCATCTAAAACCACCATACTTATTGGAGCATTTCCTTGTTTCTCCCTGAAGGTAAAAAATGTTAAACGAATCTAGGAAAAAAAATAAACTATTTCTCAAGAAGCAAGACTCCCAGGTTTTAAAAACCTGGGAGTCTTTGCTATTTTGTTAACCGGTGGTTGTATTTGAATCCAGATCAGGACTTATCTGATCAAATCCATGATCTATAACTATTGACTCTCCTGGATCTCCGTCCACCACTCTTCCGACTTCTTCTACTTGGCCCAATAATCCACCACCAAAACATCTTCCATATGGGGACTTAATACGTCCACAAATGCCTTGTGATCTGGATGGGGCAAATAAATTTCCCTATCTTCCTCACTTTCAAAAGTGACCAAAAAGCAATGGGTAAATCCTTTATTGATTCCCTCCGGGCTATTGTTTATGCCCCATTCGTACCCTTTTATTTCTGGAATCTTGTCCTGAAGGGAACCAAAAGCCTCCTCTACCTGGGAGATATCTTCCGGGGTAGCCATCTCATTAAATTTGATCAGCACCACATGCCGTAACAATTCATCATTCATACTCAGATCTTGTTTGGTTTCAATTATTTCTACATTCTCCTTAACGGAAGAGTTTTCCGTATTACATGCAATTAAGAGGGGGAGAAAAACTATGAGAAAAAGATGTTTCATGGATATTATTTTAGTATTGAACAATAATTTAGGCCTCAAATTAACAAAAAAGAAGCAGATGGAAAGTTATTAAATAAATATAATGTAGTTATTTGCTTTTTTCCATAGAAGTTCCTTAATATTATAAAAAATTAGCAAAAAGGAATAAAAATCTCAATTCAAACTGGAATTATTAAAATTGAAGAATAAATGTTTTCAAAAAATTATTTTTTTTTTAAAGGAGCACTTATTTTATTAATTCCCATAAAACCTCTGGTCAAAGAATAAAAGAATAATTAAATCGGTAAATAATCTGGATTAAACTTTACAAACTCTAAATGGAAAAAATTGATCTCGTTTATGTCGTTGATGACGACCCCCTTTTTATTTTCAGCATGAAAAAACTGCTGAAATTGTCAGAATTTTGCCAAGAATTCTTTTTTTTTAAAAATGGACAGGAGGCATTGGAAGGGCTTAAATCAAACCTTTCACAAGAAGGTAAATTACCGGATATCATTTTTTTGGATATCAGTATGCCCTTAATGAACGGATGGCAATTTTTAGACCACTTGATTAAAATCCCTATTGATAAAAAAATAAAAATATTTATTGTTTCCTCCTCTATTGACCCTTATGATATGGAAAAATCCAAATCGTATGATATTGTGACGGGCTATATTTATAAGCCAATTACGATTGAAAAGATGAATGAATTAAAAGAGAAGCTTCTGGCTTAGTGGAAAAATGCAAATGAAAAAACAACAGCGTCCATTATTACACCTTTCCGTTATTCCCATTATCGTTTTGCCTCCCGTCCCGGTGTTTCGCGGGATTCGTCAGGTTGGTGTAATAATGTGATTAGATAACCTAATCTTTTTGTCTCCATTTCTTCTTTTCGGATTGTCTCCTTTTGTCGTCTAAACGCCTTTTTATTGCTCCTTTTGAAGGTTTGCTGGCTTTTCGTATTTTTTTGAAAGTAAAAGCTTTTTTTAGAAGCTGGTTAAATTTAAAGAGGGCTTCTTCTTTGTTTTGGAGTTGAGACCGGTGTTTTTGAGCAGTAATGACCAGAATACCATCTCCAGATATTTTTGACCCCAATTTTCGGATAATAATCTCCTTCTCCTCTTCAGCCAGCAAAGCAGAGTTTTTCACATCAAACCGCAGGGTTATTTTGGTGTTTACTTTATTGACATTTTGCCCCCCTGCCCCACTGCTCCTAGAAGCTGCAAAAATACATTCCTGCGCCAAATCTTTATTCCTTATCTGCTCTATTCGATTCATTCTTGTGTAACAATCCAATGGATAAATGAATTTCCTCATTTTGAAACCTATCAAATTGAGTAAGACAGGAGGACATTACAACTTTCCCAAACCACGGATCATATTACCGCTGAAAAGAAATATAATTATTGATCATTTCCCTATCTTCGAATCCCAGTCAGATAGCCAGCCAAACCTCAAGGTTTAGTTGGGATGACCTTTTGATAGTTCTTTTAATGAAAACATCCTAAAATTCCTATGGCCCCTCTTTTAGTTTTTGGCGTTATCACAGGTTATTTTCTTTTGTTAATGCTTATTGGTTTTTTGACCTCCAGAAAATCCGACATGCTTACCTTTTACACAGGCAACAGGCAATCACCTTGGTATCTGGTGGCTTTTGGGATGGTGGGGGCTTCTTTATCCGGAGTAACTTTTATTTCCGTCCCTGGGGAAGTAGGCAATACCAATTGGTCTTATTTACAATTTGTTATGGGCAATATGGTCGGATATGCGGTGATTGCCCTGATCTTGATCCCTTTGTTCTACAGGATGAACCTGATTTCCATCTATGAGTATTTGAAAGACAGGTTTGGTCCGAAATCCTATTTATCAGGTGCCTTGATTTTTCTGGTTTCCCAAACCATAGGTGCTTCTTTTCGGCTTTTCCTGGCTGCAACAGTTCTGCAAATTGCATTTTTTGATGCTTTTGGCATTCCTTTTTATGTTTCAGTATTTACTACGATTGTATTGATCTGGCTCTATACCTATAAGGGTGGCATCAAAACCATCGTGTGGACAGATACCTTACAAACGGCTTCTTTACTTTCGGCAGTCATCATCACCATTATTGTGATCGCCTCCCAATTGGACATGGATGGTCTTGAAATGGTAGGCTTAGTGGCCGAAAGTGATATGTCCACTGTTTTTGTCTGGGATTGGCTTTCAGGCCAGAACTTTTTTAAAATGTTTGTTGCCGGTATTTTTATCACGATAGCCATGAACGGTTTGGACCAGAACATCATGCAAAAGAACCTCACCTGCAAAAACAAAAAAGAAGCTCAAAAGAATATTTTATGGTTTTCCCTCTCTTTCTTCATTTCCAATGTGTTTTTTCTGGCACTAGGCGTGCTTATTTATTTCTATGCCTTTGAAAACAACATAGCTATACCTTCCGCATCCGATGAACTTTATCCTATTTTGGCCTTGAATTACTTCAATCAGTTCACGGGGATCGTTTTTATGATAGGGATTATAGCAGCTGCATTTTCCAGTGCTGATTCGGCTTTAACTGCCCTGACTACCTCATTTTGTATAGATATTATCAATTTGCCTGAAAGAAAGAAAATGAACCAGAACCATGTCAGACTATTGGTGCATGTTGGATTCACGATGATAATTTTTTTTACCATAGTCATCTTTAATCAAATCAATGACAGTAGTGTGGTCAGTGCTGTTTTCAAAGCAGCTGGCTTTACCTATGGTCCCTTGCTTGGCCTGTTTGCATTTGGTTTGAGCAATACCTTTTCTATCAGGGACAAATGGGTTCCCCCTATCTGCATTCTAAGTCCCATTGCTTCATTTATTCTTGATCAAAATGCAGTAGTTTGGTTTGGGGGTTATCAGTTTGGCTTTGAGATATTATTGATCAATGCTGCTTTCACTTATTTGGGTTTGTTGATTGCTTTGAAAAAGACATGAAGTCGATGACGGAAGGGGAATAATGTGGCTAAAGCCAAAGGATTCTTGTCCATTTTCCCGTTGGCTAAAGCCAACGGCAATTGAATAAATAGCCAAAAGCATTTATTGTAATGTTTCCCCAGCTGGCAGTTTTATGGCTTGAACGGAAAAAATATTAAGGTGGAAAAGTATCAACTAAATTCAGGACGTGACAGCGACAGGCAAAATAAACAGCTGAAAGAAAGTGATCTATCTCAGGAATCAAAGGAAACAGTCTTCCAAAAAGTGACCGGGAAGGATTGTCTATGTGAACAAAAATGATTATAATGCAATAGCCAATTAAAGAAAGTATTAAAATGTCGATTTACATCAATGGGGAAGTTTACTTATAATGAAAAATGGCCTTGCCACTGATAGAAATAAAATAACAATTAACCTATAAAATTTCAAAAATCAATGAACCCAAAAAAAATTGAATCCTCACGAAGGAATTTTATTAAAGCTGCGGGAGTAGCTTCTGCCGGCTTTATGATAATGCCACGCCACGTATTGGGTGGCAAGGGTTTTTTAGCCCCCAGTGACCGCTTACTTGTTGCCGGAATTGGCGTGGGAGGAAAAGGCAGATCGGATTTAGCGAAATTTCATGAAAGCGGAAAAGCGGACATTGCTTTTCTGTGTGATGTGGATGACCGGCAGGCAAAAGAATCGGTGGAAAAATATCCCAAAGCCAAATATTACCAGGACTGGCGGGAAATGCTCGATAAGGAATCAAAAAATTTCGATGCGGTATCGGTGTCCACCCCGGACCACAACCATGCCGTCCAGGCCATGGCCGCCATGCAATTGGGTAAACATGTATATGTGCAAAAGCCGCTTACCCATGATATCTATGAAGCAAGGATGCTTACCGAAGCAGCAGATAAATATAAGGTGGTAACTCAAATGGGCAACCAGGGCGCCTCCGGCGATGGGGTAAGACAGTTGGTTGAATGGTATGATGCCGATATTATTGGGGACGTACATACGGTACAGATTTGGACCAACAGGCCGATTTGGCCCCAGGGAATCCCTTGGCCCACCAATTCTCCAGCTGTCCCTAAAGGATTAAACTGGGATTTATGGTTAGGCACAGCGCCTCAAAAAAATTACGTGGATAATTTGATTCCAGGCAGCTGGCGAGGCTGGTGGGATTACGGAACCGGGGCTTTGGGTGATCTGGGTTGTCATTTGATGGAAGCTCCCTTTAGGGTCTTGGACCTCAAATATGCCAATGATGTCCAGGCAAGCGTCGGAAGTGTTTTTGTCGAATTCGGTAAAAGGGGATTTTTCCCGGACAGCTGTCCTCCCTCCAGCCATGCCACCCTCACCTTCCCTAAAACAGACAAGACCAAAGGACCTGTCACCATGCATTGGATGGATGGAGGTATTAAACCGGAACGCCCGGAAGAATTAGGTGCGGATGAACTCTTCGGGGACGGGAACAGTGGCATTTTATTTATCGGTACCAAAGGAAAAATGATGGCCAGTGAATATGCGGCCAACCCCCGCCTCTTGCCGCTTTCCAGAAATGAAGAAGTAAAGGTTAATCAAACTTTGGAACGCGTTCCCGGTAGCGCCAATGGACATTATGCCCAATGGGTGGAAGGGGCCATAGCAGGGTATGGGAATAAACAAATGAGTTCCTCCTTTGAATTGGCCGGACCACTGACAGAAGCTATCTTAATGGCCAACTTAGGGATTCGTGTAGCGGATATTCCTGTTCCCAGAGAGTCAGGCAGGGGTAACCATTATCCTGGGAGCAACACCAAATTGCTATGGGACAATGACAATATGAAAGTAACCAATTTTGATATGGCCAACCAATTTGTCAAGCGCGAATATAGAGAAGGGTGGAATTTAGGAGTTTAACGTTTGCTCCATGATCCTATCATGACCCATGTTATGCAGGTTTCTTCCGATGAATGGAAAGGCTGATTCAATGCCGCCTTTTATTAAACCCATTCACCATCGGTTGAAACCTGTATTTTTATTAGTTAAATAATCGATATTTTTTGTGTTGGTTTTAGGTGAGATTTATCATCTTATCCCATTTTTAAATTTCGGAACAATAATTGAGAAACTTCTTTAAGTTCGAATGAAGTAAATAAAATTGATTTTTATAAGCCAAACCCTACAAAAACTATCCGGAAATTTTCTAAATAGAAAGAAAAACTCAATAATGATTTCTAACCAAAATTGATTAACTTAATAGGAGATTTTGCCTTAGTCATGAAAACCAAAACCCATGATAATCATATTTTGAATGATCTCTCATCTTTTGTGTCCCATTTGCCCATAGCCGTATTTGTGGTAGATGAAAAGGGGGGGAGCATTTTTTGCAATCAAGTTTGGCTTAACGCTACTGGTCTTGCGCCAGAAGAATATAAATCCTTTAAAGCCAAAGACATCCTGGGCAGTGGTTTTTCAGAAAAATTCATTGAAATGGTTCTAGAAGTATTTTCCGGCAAAAAACCGGATCATATTACTGTTCCCATAGTCAATAAAATTGACGGGAATGAAGCCTTTTTTAAAATTTCAGGAGATCTTTTCCAGGCAAAATATGCCGTTTTTTCAGCAATAGATGTTTCAGAAACCATCAAACTACAGCAAACGCTTTTGGATAAAAAGGAGCAGTTTTTTTCAATCATCAAATCTTTGGGGGATGTGGTCTTCAAATTGGACCGAAAAGGAAATTATAAAAACGCTTGGTCATCGGATGCTTCCAACATATTTTCTGACAGAATAACGTTTGAAGGAAAGTGCCTGGGCGATCATTTTCCTGAAGAAGTGGTCAGTTTATTTCAAGAAGCGGTGGAAAAATCAATATCAACCGACCTAATGGTTGATATGGAATTTCCCTGCTCCCATAATCAGGAAGAAAAATGGTTTTTGGCCAAAATAGCTCCAATCCATGTCAAAAATGAGGTAAGGGTGGAAGAAGTTACAGCCATCATTAGGGAAATTACAGAAGAGAGGAAAAACCGACAGCAAATTGAATATAAATTAAAGCAAAGGGATAGAATACTTACTAAATCGGGTATAGTCGCCAAGATCGGCGGTTGGGAACATGATGTAAAGTTCCATCAGACAATCTTGACTGATGAGATTTTTGATATTTACGAAGTGGAAAGAACTCACTTTAATATTGATGTAGCTATAAGTTACTACATCAAAGAACACCGGCCCATCATTAGAAAACACGTTGAAGATTTGTTGAAAAATGGTAAAGGGTTTGAAGCGGATCTTCAAATCTTAACGGGAAAAGGCAACAAAAAATGGGTGAAGAGCGTGGGATGTGCTGAATGGCATGACGGCCAAATCACACGGGGTTATGGTATTCTCCAGGATATTACAGAAAAAAAAGAAAAAGACCTTATACTTCAGGAAAGTGAAAGGCGTTTTAACGCGGCCTTTGAATTGGCCCCAATAGGAATCGGGCTGGTATCCCCTGAAGGGCAATGGGTAAAAGCAAACTTAGCACTATGTCGTTTTTTTGGATACCCTGAGGAGGAATTGAAAAAAATCTCCTTGGAGGAATTAAAGCTTATTCAGGATTTGAACAACGCACTGAAACTGGCAAAAAAATCTTTAAAAAAGAAGTTGGGAATTTATCAATTGGAGAAGAAGTACTGGACCAAAGGTGGCAAAGTCAAATGGGGCAACTTGAGTATAAACATCGTGAAAAATGAAGAAGAACATCCTGTATATGCCATTATTCAAATAGTAGATGTTACTAAAAACAAGAAATTCAAGGAAGATCTTATTATAGCAAAAAAAGAAGCTGATGAAGCGAATAAAGCAAAATCAAATTTTCTTTCCTCGATGTCCCATGAAATAAGAACCCCTTTGAACGGAGTTACCGGCATAACGAATTTACTACTGGAAGAATTAAATGAAAGTCAACATCGCGAAAAATTGGAAGCTTTAAAGTTCTCTTCTGACAGTTTATTGCTTATTGTAAATGACATTTTGGATTATTCAAAAATAAAATCAGGCGCCCTCACCCTTGAAGCGAATCCTTTTGTCTTAAGACGTCTTGTAGAAGCCGTGAAAGAATCCCATATCCAGAAAGCGAATGAGTTGGGAAATAAAATCTTTGTTCATTATGACAACAATCTTCCTGAGAAATTGATAGGTGATGAGCTCCGAATAGGACAAATTCTAAATAATTTGGTGAACAATTCCGTGAAATTCACAAGAAATGGCATCATTGATATTTCTATAAAAAAAGTGATGCAATCAGGAGAATGGAATACCCTGTTGTTTTCGATAAAAGATAACGGGATTGGAATTCCTAAAGATATGCAGTCTGTTATTTTTGATCAATTTATCCAAGCTGAATCCGGTACTTCCAGAAGGTATGGAGGA
The DNA here is from genome assembly GCA_040905145.1 of Anditalea sp. Classification (GTDB taxonomy): domain Bacteria; phylum Bacteroidota; class Bacteroidia; order Cytophagales; family Cyclobacteriaceae; genus DATGMS01. The sequence goes on along the minus strand of JBBDSC010000023.1, from coordinate 46,137 downwards.
ACAGGGCTGGGGCTGTCCATAGTAAAGGGTTTGTTAAAAGAAATGAACAGCGAGACAATTCTCACGAGTGAATTAGGAAATGGAACAGAAATTTCATTTCAACTTAATCTGAAATCAGCTAAAGCCAACCAAAAGTCCGATAACGTGGATTTGATAGTAGAAAATAAAGATCTCAAACATAAAACCATTCTCCTAGTTGAGGACAATTCTGTAAATACTATGGTGGTAAGCGACTATATAATAAAATGGAAAGGGGAAATTATCAAGGCCGAAAATGGGATGAAAGCTATAGATAAATTCTTGAAAAACATGGACAAAATAAATCTCATCCTTATGGATTTAGAGATGCCCGTTATGAATGGTTTTGAGGCAACTGAACAGATAAAGAAAATCAAACCTGATATGCCCGTCATTGCCATGACGGCTTCTTTGGGGGATAAAAGTAAACTTGATGCTTATGATTATGGCATGGCAGCCTATGTTATGAAGCCTTTTCTTCCAAATGATTTTTACAATACTATCAAAACACATATACTATAGTAGCTCTCGGCTAGTTAATAAAAATCTAATTATGAAAATACTGGTGCCTACTGATTTCTCGGACAATGCCAAACATGCCTTTGAATTCGCCAAAAAGGTTGCCAAATTAAACATGGGTACAATCACCCTGCTTTTTTCTTATTATACAATCTATGATTTTGCTGCCCAAGCGGCAAAAATTGTTCATGAAATAGAAACATTTGCCAACAAAGCCATGGAAGACCAAATTAACTCAAGGCACAACTTTGGTATCACTGTGGATCATAAAATCATACAGGGTACAGTAGCAACAGCAGTTACCTCAACCGCTTATAAAGAAGATTATGACCTCATTATCATGGGAACCCAAGGAGCCAGTGGCATAGAAAAGTCATTGATAGGATCCAATACTGCTGATGTGATAAAAGACAGCAAGGTACCGGTACTTGCTGTTCCTTTTGAGGCAAGTTTTGAAACCCTCAATGAAATCACCATGGCGGTAGAATTGACTGGGGAGGAGGGGCATTTTTTTGATCAACTGATGCACTTGACCAAGAATTGGGAAATGTCCTATAGGGCACTTCATATTCAAAAAGAGCATCATGTCGAAAAGGAGACAATATTTAAGGAACTGGAAGTATATCTGAAAGAAAATTATTCTCATACCCCTTTTTCCTCTACCAGCTTTTCTGCTGAAGACACTATTGAGGGAATCAATCAATATCTCAACGAGGCACCTGGTTCCTTACTGGTGATGTTTTCCAAAAATAAATCTTTCTTAGAATATCTTTTTAATAGCAGCCATGTGGTCAAAATGGCTTACCATACACACGTACCTTTACTGGTTTTCAAATCATGAATGATGCAAGTATGTGGAGAAACCGTGTATGGTTCTCTGGTGAAGGCCCATTAACCTTCTATTTGCCGCATATATTCCCCCATTAGGGACAAGTAAATATTAATGGCTTTCAGATGGTCATTTTTATCTCCACCAGAGGATTCCTTTATACTAAGTGAACGGACTTTTGCCCTTACGTTCGCCCTGAGACATTTAAAATATAGATAAAGATCTGTATCTTCATCAGTTTCCAAACAGGAGATCTTTTTGCAATAGGTGGATAAAAATTGATCGGAAAATTCCTGATGGCCTTTTGCTTCCAACTCCATACACAAAAATGCGATTTCATAAAGCAAATCAATTTGTCTGAATTCATCATTGAATTCAATACAATCAAACAAAACCGGCTGTTGATAAAGAAAAATATTTCCTGCATGTAAATCTCCGTGCAGATCCCGCTTAAAACCTCTTTCAATTCGATCCTGGAAACGTTGGGCATGGCCTTCCAAAAATTCATTGCTCCAATTCATGGACCGGTGGATAAATTCCTTTTGTTCCTGCCCTAACTCCTTCTGGATAAAATCGCCAGTATCCCCTATGTCATTAAACAGGGCTTTAGCCTTATTTCTATCAAAAGGCGTTTTAATGACCTCAGCCTTTTTATGAAAGAATGCCACTTCTTCGGCTAAGGCTTGCATGGATCCTTTACCGACTTTATTCTCTTGGAGCATTTTGTCCATTCTTTTTGAAGAAGCCATTCTTTTCATTTGAACGGCATAATCCACAATATCACCCTCCTCTTTTCCCAGGCACCACCCTTTCTCCCCCATTATCACGGGTAAAACATCCAGATAGATCTTTGAAAACCGCTGATTAAGCATCAACTCCTTTTCGCAAAATCTTTTTCGTTTCCCCAAGGTTGAAAAATCAAGAAATGAGAGTTTAACCGGCTTTTTGATCTTGAACACATACTTTTTGGTAAAGGAGATCCAGGAAATGTGTGTTTCTTCCATTTGATCATTCAATGGCTTTCCATTAAAGCGGGCAGTTTGGACAAAAGATTCAAATTCCTCGCGATTCATAGGGATATATTTTGCTTTCTATGATTTTATGTTAGTTGATGAATATAATCTTCCGCCTGATTTAACATTTGGTCAATGTTGTCCTGCTTTGATTCCAATTTCAGGTAAGGCAATGTGGGTTCTTCAAATTGTTTGGACAGGCTTAAGTACACCCCATAATCCGCTTCACTGTCTTCCCTTTTCGCGGATAATCTTTCTTTTATGATCCTTTCTGATGCCTCTATCCATAAAAGCCCATAAGGAACATCTTGACTTTGGGCCAATGAAATAAAACTGTTCCGAAGTTTTTCCTTAAAGAAAGTGGCATCCAGTATCATGCTCTTTCCTTGCTGGATGGCGTTCTTAGCTAAAGATGCCATCTGCTCATACACTTGCAGCTTTTCTTCCATGCTGTACTTTCCCATGGATTTCATCTCCTTCCGGATCTGATCACTCCCTATATATTTTATTTTCAGCCGTTGAGAAAGCCGTTGTGCGAAAAAGCTCTTACCGCATCCCGGCAAACCCATTACAATAACTATCATTTTATCAGGGTTTCAATTTACCAATTCATAGGTACAAGCAAAGAACAAGAAACAAGAGCAAGAACCAAGGCTCCAGAAACAAGATTTAAGACCAAAGACTCAAGCCTCAATACCCAAGACTCAAATTGTCTCCCTTTCTAATATCCTCCTGCCCAGTCGTCCCCCCTGGGATCTCCCGCACCTTCATAACTTCCGTCAGGTTTGACCAAAATGGCATCCACCCTACCGATACTGTTCCGCTGATCCAACTGATGTCCCTTGGCTTCAAGCTTTTCCCGGGTAATGGGATCGAGTGCATCGGATTCCATTTGTATCAGGTCCGGTTTCCACTGGTGATGTACTCTTTTTGCCGCTACGGCTCCTGTAATCGACATATCATGGGCCAAAACATTGAGAATGGTCTGAAAAACAGAGGTAATAATGGTTGAGCCTCCAGGTGTCCCTAGTACCATTAACAACTTCCCGTCTTTTTCGAGGATGGTCGGTGTCATAGCACTCAGCATCCTTTTTTCCGGCGCTATAGCATTAGCGGCCCCACCCAATAAACCGTAAGTATTTGGTACCCCAGGCTTGCTGCTGAAATCATCCATCTCGTTATTGAGCAAAAATCCTGCCCCTGTCACAAATACCTTGGATCCGTAGGCTGAATTGATAGTGGTGGTTACTGAAACTGCTGTTCCATCGGCATCTATGATTGAATAATGAGTCGTTTGTTCACTCTCCTGAATTTCAGGCAAGGACATTGCCTGAACCTCTTCACTGGAGGTGGCGCTGTCCAATGAAATTTCCGCAACCCTTTCATTTAGATAGCTTTCATCCAATAACAATTCCTGTGGTACCTCCCAATAATCTGAATCCCCCAAATGACTGGCCCTGTCGGCATATACCCTTCGCTCCATTTCGGTCATCAGATGAACGGTTTGGGCGGTATTGTGACCATACCCATTTAAATTAAAGGAAGAGGCCATGGTCAACAACTGTAGCAGGGCAATTCCCCCACTGCTGGGAGGACCCATGCTGATCACCTTTACCCCTTTATAATCGCCAATGACAGGATCTCTCCATACGGACTGGTATTGGAGCAGGTCTTCTTCCGTGATTATCCCATTACCGGCTTTCATCTCCTCTACCATCAATCTTGCCGTTTCCCCTTCGTAAAAGCCAGCCCTACCGGAATTTTTTATTCTCTCTAAAGTTTGCGCCAGATCATGCTGTTGAAGTCTGTCATCCTTTTCCCAAAGTTCTTTTTTGACCAGAGGAATATTAAGGCTGTCCCTATTATAGTTGATGAAATCCTGCCTGGTAAGATTGTAGTTCCTGGCCTGCTGTTCTGAAATCTTAAACCCTCTTTTGGCCAACCGGATAGCGGGATCAATTAATTCTTTTAATGGAAGGCTTCCAAATTTTTCGTGTGCCTTTAACATTCCATCCACAGAACCTGGAATCCCGGAAGCTTTTTGGCCATAAAGACTTAACCCATCGATCACCTCTCCCTCCTCGTCCAAATACATGTCCTCATGCGCCGCCAAAGGTGCCTTTTCACGAAAATCCAGGGAAAAAGCCTCTCCCAAAGTATCCCGAAGAACCATAAATCCCCCACCCCCTATATTCCCTGCAGAAGGGTATACTACCGCCAGGGCAAAATGAACCCCTACCATGGCATCCACCGCATTGCCCCCCTTGGCCATGATTTCTAATCCTATTTTTGTGGCTTCCGGATGGGCAGTTACTACCATTGCCTCTCTTCCGATGGCAGTTTTACCAAAATTGGCAGCAGGATGGATCCCTTTACAAGAGCTTCCTAAAAATCCAATGATCACCACTATTGTGGCTAAAGAAATTGTAAAATCACTTTTCATCTGAGGCTTTAAATATGAATTATTTCTGAAAGTTGGGACAAGGATGAATGTAATGTACAGTGTTTAAATTCATTCCAAAGTAAATAATTAACGGAGGAAGTAATAAATATTTACAGCTTATTATTTATATTGACTGCAATATGGTAGGTGATTCCTGGACTGGGTGCAGCTGGAAAAGCCCTAAAGGGGCGGCATATCTTAACGCAGGGTGTAGCCCTGCCGTTAAAGAGCTAGAGCCAATCAAGCCCTGAAAAGGCGTCACTGCTCATAAAGGATTCCATCCACACCGTGTTCTGCACCAATTAGTCTTTCGCCCTTTCAGGGCTATGTGTTTTTGTGGAGGTGTTGTCTCATCGGGTTACACCCGATTTTAAGATAATACGCCCATTCAGGGCTCTTTAAAGTCCTGTCTGAAGCCAAGAGTAGTTTTGGACCCAGGTCCTGGCTTCGCTAAGACTCATTCAAGGGATGAGAAAAAGTTTAAATGTTTCCGTGGCCTTTTATTGCCCTGTCCTTCAGGGCGGGGTGAAAAACGCGACCCAGAATAATCAATCACTTAATAACCAATCACCAAATCATGAATTTAAACGCAACGACCGTAGCTGATTACTTGGAGAAGATACCGGAAGAAAGAAAGGCCGCATTTAAGCACCTTAGGAAAACTATCTCAGATAACCTGCCGAAAGGGTTCCAAGAGGAAATAAATTATGGGATGATTGGCTATGTAGTACCTCATAGCAAGTATCCCGCAGGATACCACTGCGATCCAAAGCTTCCATTACCTTTTGTCAGTATTGCTTCCCAGAAAAATTTTGTTGCTGTTTACCATATGGGGATTTATATTGATAAGGAGCTTTTGGACTGGTTTGTCCAGGAATTTCCCAAACATAGTCAACAGAAGTTGGACATGGGGAAAAGCTGTATCCGTTTTAAAAAGCCCAACGATATTCCTTTTGATTTAATCGGAGAGCTAATGCAAAAAGTCTCCCCGGATGACTGGATCAGTTTATATGAAGATAATTATTTAAGAAACAAAAAAGCATGAGCGGCCGACATCCCAATGATCTTTACTGAGGAATGGGATCCGTCAGCCGATTATCGGCATACTTGGAGAGTTTGATCCCTTCCCAGGTTTATCCCAAACGACGACAGGACTTTCGCCCTTACAGGGGGGTTTTTCCCCGCCACTTTAACGCAGGGCTTTACCCAACGTTAGGATATGACACCGCTTTGGGAGCTTACTACCCATGTCCATAAAACAAAAAGGTACAAACCATAAGATGGCTTGTACCTTTACTATCAAAATTTAGTCAGAAATTATTTTCTGGCAATATACTCCAATAAATCCACCACTTTAGAAGAATAACCCCACTCGTTATCATACCAAGCAACCAATTTTACAAACGTATCACTTAATTGGATGCCTGCACCTGCATCAAAAATACAAGTTCTGGCATCACCGATAAAATCATTGGAGACCACAGCGTCTTCTGTATAGCCTAATATGCCCTTCAGTTCACCCTCTGCTGTTTCTTTCATTTTAGCACATATTTCTTCATAAGAAGCAGGATTTTTCAGCTTCACTGTTAAATCCACTACGGATACATCAGGAGTAGGAACACGGAATGCCATTCCGGTAAGTTTACCGTTCAGTTCCGGAATTACTTTACCTACCGCTTTAGCAGCTCCCGTAGAGGATGGGATGATATTCTGTCCTGCGCCTCTTCCACCTCTCCAATCTTTGGCAGATGGTCCATCCACGGTTCTTTGGGTGGCCGTAGTTGCATGGACCGTAGTCATTAAACCCTCTTCTATCCCCCAATTGTCGTTGATTACCTTAGCCAATGGGGCGAGGCAATTGGTCGTACAGGAAGCATTGGATACGATGGCCATATCTGAAGTATAAGTCGATTCATTTACGCCCATTACAAACATAGGGGTATCATCTTTGGAAGGAGCAGACATCACTACTTTCTTTGCTCCAGCGTCTATATGGCCCTGAGCTGTTTCCTTCGTCAAAAACAAACCGGTAGATTCTACCACATACTCAGCGCCTACTTCACCCCATTTTAGATTGGTAGGACTCTTTTCTGATGTGACGCGGATCTCTTGACCATTGACCACTAATTTACCGTCTTTTACGGCTACCTCTCCCTTAAATTTCCCGTGTGTGGAATCATATTTGAGCATGTAGGCCATATAATCCGGCTCAATTAAATCATTAATGGCTACTATCTGAATATCATCTCTTTCTTGAGCTGCACGAAAAACCAATCTACCGATCCTTCCGAATCCATTGATACCAACTTTAATTTTTGTCATAACTTTAGTTTTTTAGTTTATAGGTTTAATAAAAATTACATTAATCAAATTAATCAACAGATGATCAAAGGTTATCTTCTTCTTAACGACCCTTGTTTTTCAATAATTCCTTTACTGGAAATATCTTGGAAAAAAAGCCTTTGATGATGTCAAGGTTGATTTTGAAAGTATTCCATTCTATAATTTGCGTGGACAAAATTATTAAAATTAAACTTACCATTGAAATTTTACCCATCTATTAATTAATTCCTTTCATTTTTATTAATTGTACCTGATCAAAATGAACTGTTTTCAAGAGATTTACATTCTGGTAATGCGAGAAGAATCCTTCCTGAAATTTAGTTGGTACGATAAAAAACCTTTAATCTTGTATTCTTAAATCAGTAGCTGAAAAGTAATTGAAATTTAAAAGTAAACTGGTTTTCATTTGCATTTTAATTCAATATTTTGAAACTTTGTACCTTCAAAAAATGAGCCGTTCAAATAACATAGAGATAACACATCTAAAAACTGATATTTTATCAGCTGTTAATATTGCCTTGCCTTTTTTTTTCCCTCTTGGGGTTTACAGGCACAACTTTAGGGCATAGTCCCTATGTTATTTTTGGTTTCCTACGTGGATACCTGCCCCCTCGAACTACGTTTTCTTCAACCATCTTACTTAATGTATTTCATTTTTAATTTGTTATTCGGTGAAATGAAATATACATCATCTTTAAACTTAAGCCAGAACAAATATTGATCATGGTAAAGCAAAATTTTAATATATACGTTGCCGGAATACAACATGCCAAATATGCGGAAATAATCGTTGAGGAAATGGCTTTGTCTGCCAAGGCCAGGGGGACGGGGATTGCCAAAAGGTCACCTGATTATATCATTGCGAAAATGACGGAAGGTAAAGCGGTTATCGCTTTGACGACGGAAGGAGAATGGGCAGGTTTTTGTTATATTGAAGCTTGGAGTCATGGAAAATATGTGGCCAATTCTGGATTGATCGTGTCTCCGACATTTAGAAAATCAGGTTTGGCCAGGGAAATCAAAAAAGAAATTTTCAAACTGAGTCGGGCCAAATACCCCGAGGCCAAAATTTTTGGCTTAACCACGGGTGCGGCAGTAATGAAAATCAATTCGGAACTGGGATATTACCCGGTAAGCTATTCGGATCTTACCGATGATGAGGAATTTTGGAAAGGATGTCAAAGCTGCGTTAATTATGAAATCCTAAAAAGCAAGAACCGGCAAAATTGTCTTTGTACCGCTCTGTTATATGTCCCTAAAGAGCAAGCACAAAAGCCAGATGTTAAATTAAGAAAAGATTTCAAAAAGAATCTAAAACTCTTCGAAAGATGGGTGCGGCTCAAAAAATATGTTTTTCTGAACCTGAAGAAGACAAAGGAAAAAATTAACTAAGGCATTAAAATATACCTATGAAAAAAGTAGTATTAGCATACAGCGGCGGATTGGACACCACTTTTTGCGCCGTTCACCTGAACAGGGAAAAAGGATATGAGGTTCATGCCGTTCTGGTCAATACAGGAGGCTTTAGTGAAGAAGAACTAAAGCAAACTGAAGAAAGGGCCATCCAATTGAATGTAGCATCTTTCACGGTTCTGGATGTACGGGATACTTATTATAAGGAAGTGATAAAATATTTGGTTTTTGGAAATGTGCTAAAAAACCAAACCTATCCTCTTTCTGTCAGTGCTGAAAGGATCCTTCAGGCCAAAGCTTTAGCTGAACATGCCAAAAGGATAAATGCTACCTCTATTGCCCATGGGAGTACCGGCGCAGGAAACGATCAGGTACGTTTCGATATGATTTTCCAAACGATTGTTCCAGAGGTGGAAATTATCACCCCTATCCGTGATTTAAAACTGAGCAGGGAAGAAGAAATAGCCTACCTGAAAAAGCATGGAGTATCTATGAATTTCGAAAAAGCCACCTATTCTATCAACAAAGGCATATGGGGCACCTCTGTAGGGGGTAAAGAAACACTTACTTCTGATCAGTCTTTACCGGAAGAAGCCTATCCTACCAAACTGACAAAAAATGAGTCTGAAACCCTATCCCTTCATTTTGAAAAGGGGGAATTGAAAGGGGTCAATGACGAACTGTTCGATAACCCTGTCAAAGCCATCCTAAAGGTGCAGGAATTGGCCGGACCTTTCGCCATTGGAAGGGATATCCATGTTGGGGATACCATTATTGGCATCAAAGGCCGTGTTGGCTTTGAGGCTGCTGCCCCCTTAATTATCATTAAGGCACATCAGTTATTGGAAAAACACACCTTAACCAAATGGCAAACCTTCTGGAAAAACCAAATTTCAGAATTTTATGGCAATCACCTGCATGAAGGTCATTACCTGGATCCTGTAATGAGAAATATGGAATCATTCATGGCAGATACCCAGTCATTTGTATCAGGTGAGGCAAAGGTTTGCTTGCAACCATATAGGTTCTCATTGATCGGGATAAATTCTGCACATGATCTGATGTCATCCAAGTTTGGCAGCTACGGGGAAATGAACAAAGGTTACACAGCAGAAGATGTGAAAGGGTTTACAAAAATATTGGGAAACCAGACGGCTATTTTTCATAAAGTCAACGATACCTTAACCCCATCTCATGAATAAAATCAAAACAGCCATTATTGGTGCAGCTGGTTATACGGGCGGAGAATTGATCCGGTTATTGATCCATCATCCTTATTGTGAACTGGTATATATCCATAGCAACAGTCAAAATGGTAAAAAATTGGAAGAGGTTCATCCTGATCTGCTTGGGGAATCTGAGTTGGTTTTTACCGATCAGGTGGAAGTTGAAGGGATAGATGCCGTCTTCTTGGGACTGCCGCATGGTCAAACCAAGCCATTTTTGGACAAACATTCATTTGATGCCAATACGGTACTTATAGATCTCAGTACGGATTTCAGAGACGGATCCCATAACTTTGTTTATGGCCTCCCCGAAATAAAAAAAGAGGAGATCCAGAAGGCAAAAAGAATCGCCAATCCCGGCTGTTTTGCCACTACTATCCAATTGGCCCTTGCTCCTGCTATAGCCCATGACATGATCCATCAGACCATACATCTTACCGGGATCACCGGCAGCACAGGGGCAGGTAAAAAGTTGAGTGAAACCACACATTTCAGTGAAAGAAATCAGAACATATCGGTTTACAAGCTTTTTAACCATCAACACCTAAAGGAAATCACCCAAACATTTAAGCATTTAGATCCTGAATTCAATCAGGAAATGCTGTTCATTCCTTACCGGGGAAACTTCAGCAGGGGCATTTGGGTCACAGCATATTTTCCATTTGAAGGCACTGAAGAAGAAGCTTATGCCCTCTATAAGGATTTCTATAAGAATGCTGCTTTTACCCTGGTTTCAAAAAGGGATATTGACCTGAAACAGGTAGTAAATACAAACAAATGCTTCCTGCACGTTAAGAAGGAAGCGGGGCAATTGGTGGTCTATTCCATCCTTGATAATTTACTGAAAGGCGCCTCCGGACAAGCTGTTCAAAATTTCAATTTGGCTTTTGGTTTCAATGAAAAAGAAGGATTAAACCTTAAAACCATCGCTTTTTAACATCTCAACCTGGACAAGCCAGAAGAAAAAACACCAAAGTTACTGATAAGATGCTAAAATTATTCATATGAAGCCATTTGACGTATATCCATTGATGAATGTAACTCCTGTCAAAGCGCAGGGATCGAAAATTTGGGATGATCAGGGCCAGGAATATCTGGATTTATATGGCGGTCATGCCGTCATTTCCATAGGACACAGCCATCCACACTTCAATTACAGGATCAAGGATCAATTGGAGAAAATCGCTTTTTACTCCAATTCCGTTCAAAACCCAATTCAGCAAGAACTGGCCCAGAAGCTGGGCAGTATTTCCGGTTACCCGGATTATGACCTTTTTTTATGTAATTCAGGGGCAGAAGCCAACGAAAACGCTTTGAAACTTGCCTCTTTTACCACTGGAAAGCGGGGGTTTATATCCTTTAGCGGTGCTTTTCATGGAAGGACTTCCGGTGCCGTAGCCTTAACAGATAATCCTAGAATAATTTCCCCTTTCAATCAACATGATCAGGTACATATTCTTCCTTTTGGGGATATTGAACCAGTGGAACGGCAACTTCAAACGGGAAATATTGCCGGAATCATCATTGAAGGAATCCAGGGGGTAAATGGCATCCAAGTTCCAGATGGGAAATTTTTGACTCAATTGTTCCTATTGTGTAAAAAACATGGGGCAAAGTTGATTTTGGATGAGGTACAGTCTGGATATGCCAGAACGGGTAAGTTTTTTGCGCATCAATGGGTCGGGGATCTACAACCGGATTTGATTACCACTGCCAAAGGAATGGGAAATGGATATCCAATCGGCGGGGTGTTGATCCATCCTGACATCAAAGCCTCATATGGTTTGCTTGGGACTACTTTTGGGGGCAACCATCTCGCATGTGCTGCAGGCTTGGCTGTATTGGAAGTCATAGAAAATGAAGGTCTTTTAAGCTTGGCCCAGAGAAGTGGGGAGTTTCTAAAAGAGCAACTAAGCAACATCGAAGGCATTAAGGAAATAAGAGGAAAAGGGCTGATAATTGGCATTGATTTTGAAACAGAAGCTACTCCTATACGGGTGGATTTAATCAATAACTATAAAATACTTACAGGCAGTTCCGCAGGAAAATATACCATTCGTTTACTGCCGCCACTTAACATTCAAATAAAAGAATTAACTTTATTTTTGGAAAGCATTAAGAAAATCTTGGCTTTAAATAAGGTTTAAGATTATGACATTCAAGCATGGATCAGTTTATTCAATTCGAAAACCAAACATTAGCCTTGAAATTGATTGAAAAGGCTTTACTATTTAAGGAAAAACCTCTTTTAAACCGGGAAAATGGCAAAGGAAAAAGAATAGGGTTAATTTTTTTGAACCCCAGTCTCCGGACCAGAGTGAGTACTCAAATTGCTGCTTCCAACTTGGGAATGGAATGCATCGTCCTGAACATGGACAAAGAAGGATGGGCACTTGAGATGGAAGATGGGGCGGTAATGAACAAGAACAAGGTGGAACACATCAAAGATGCTGCTGCAGTCCTGGGAAGTTACTTTGATATACTGGCAGTGCGCTCTTTTCCTTCTTTAACTAATAAACAGGAAGACACAGAAGATTATGTTATCAAACAGTTTATTAAATATAGCGGCATTCCTATAGTCAGTTTGGAAAGTGCTGTCAGACATCCTCTACAGAGTTTGGCAGATATGATTACCATAAGAGAGCAAAGCGGGGATAGAAAAAAGCCGAAGGTGGTGTTGACCTGGGCACCACACATCAAGGCCATCCCCCATGCGGTTGCCAACTCCTTTGCTGAATGGGTTCTTGGCTGTGATCATGACCTGACCATTGCCCATCCTGAGGGATATGAGCTTAATCCTACATTTACCAAGGATGCAAACATAGAATATGATCAAGCCAAGGCACTTAAAGATGCTGATTTTGTGTACGTTAAAAATTGGAGTTCTTTTAATGACTATGGTAGAATCATCCATGTGGATAAATCATGGATGCTTACCGAGGAAAAGTTGAGGAACAGCCCTTCGGCAAAAGTAATGCATTGTCTCCCAGTCAGGAGAAATTTAGAGCTTTCAGATGAAATATTGGACAATTCCCGGAGTCTTGTTCAAGAGCAAGCTAAAAACCGAATTTATGCTGCTCAGGCGGTGTTGGATGAATTAATGAAATAAATCACTGGTTAAAGTCCTGCAACTATGACAATAAGTATTATCAAAATCGGAGGAAATGTCATTGACGATCCCGAAAAATTGGAGGGATTTTTAAAGCTTTTTTCCCAATTTCCGGGAAAAAAAATTCTGATCCATGGCGGCGGGATCATGGCTTCCCGGTTTGGGGAAACCCTGGGCGTCATGCCGCAGATGAAAGACGGAAGGAGAATCACTGATTTGGATACCTTGGACGTGGTGACAATGGTCTATGCAGGATTGATCAATAAGCAATTGGTGGCCAAACTTCAGAGACTAAACCAAAATGCCTTGGGATTGACCGGTGCGGATGGAAATTTGATCAGGTCTCAAAAAAGGCCCATCAAAGATATTGATTATGGCTATGTTGGGGATGTACAGGAGATCAACACCTATTTACTGGAAGTAATGGTCTCAGAACAAATTATCCCGGTAGTCTGTGCCATTACGCACGATAAAAAAGGTCAGCTGTTGAATACGAATGCTGATACCATTGCTTCTGAAATGGCCACATCCCTCTCTAAAAAGCACACGGTGAATCTTTATATTTGTTTTGACAGGCCAGGGGTTTTAATAGATGAGAAAAACGATGCTTCCTTGGTTCCTCTGATCAATGAAGAAATTTACGAAGAATTAAAAAAAGAAAATGTCATTCATTCTGGGATGATCCCAAAACTGGATAATGCTTTCAAGGCTCTAAACGAAGGGGTGAGCCAGGTGTGGTTGGGTTTACCGGAAAATCTTTTGCTTGCAGAAAAAGGTAAAAATTCAGGTACCTGTATCGAGAAACACAGATACGACCTCTATTAATAAGTCACCTTTATACTTTTGATGTAAAATTGGATTTAGACATACACCCTAAATTGAAGGAAGACGCCATATCCCTTCTTCAAAAACTGATTCAAACCCCTTCCCTAAGCAAGGAAGAGGACAATTCTGCAAAACTATTGGCAAACTTCTTTCTTTCCAATGGAATTCTTTTTAACCAAAAAGGTAATAACATCTGGGCTCCCAACAAATATTTTGATCCCCGACTTCCCACCATTCTTCTCAATTCCCATCATGACACGGTAAAGCCCAATCAAGGTTATTCAAAAGATCCTTATCAGGCCTTTATAGAAGAAGGAAAGCTATATGGACTTGGCAGTAATGATGCGGGGGGCTGTTTAGTTACTTTAATTGCTGCTTTTATTTATTACTATGATAAAAAAACACCTTATAACCTGATATTGGCAGCCACTGCTGAGGAGGAAATAAGTGGCAAAAATGGGATTGAATCTTTACTACCTGAACTGCCTGAATTAGAGCTAGCCATTGTAGGGGAGCCTACTTTGCTGAACATGTCCGTAGCGGAAAAGGGACTGTTGGTGATTGATGCTTTTGTAAAAGGAAAAGCAGGACATGCGGCCCGTGAAGAAGGTGAAAATGCCATCTACAAAGCTCTCGACGATTTAAATCTGATCAAAAGTTACCGCTTCAGGAAGAAGTCCGATTATTTGGGGGAAAACAAAGTAACGGCGACCATTATCCATGCCGGAAGCCAGCATAATGTAGTCCCTGATAGTTGTTCCTACACCTTGGATGTAAGGGTTACTGATGCTTACACTTTGAAAGGTGCATTGGAGGAATTAAAAAAAGTCCTGAAAGCGGATTTGCAACCCAGATCTTTACGATTGAATTCATCCACCATAGACCCAGGACATAAAATCATTAAAGTTGCCAAAAAAATGGGACTGGAGCTATATGGTAGCCCTACCCTTTCTGATCAGGCCCTGATCCCTTTTCCATCTGTCAAGATAGGGCCCGGGGATTCTGCGCGTTCCCATACAGCGGATGAATTTATATATTTGGAAGAAATCCGGCAAGGGGTAGAACTTTATATCCAGTTACTCCAAACCTATTTTGATCTTCGTTATTAGTCTAGTTAATGTCCAGTTCAATAATTAATAAATTCCGCTTTTTGGAAAGTCGTGACCATTGAAAAGAAAATCATCTACCCATGAAACTTTGGCAAAAAAACACCAGCAACAAAATTGAAGTAGAAAAATTCACTATCGGGAAGGATCCGGATTTTGATATTTTATTAGCCCCTTTTGATGTGATGGGCTCTATAGCCCATGCCATTATGCTGGAAAACATAGGCTTGCTTACTTCAGGAGAATTAAAATCCCTAAAAAAGGGACTTCTGGAAATTTACCAGGAAATTCAACAGGATAAATTCACCATTGATCCAGGGGTGGAAGATGTGCACAGCCAGGTGGAATTCTTATTGACCGAGCGATATGGGGAGGTGGGTAAAAAGCTACATAGTGGGCGGTCCCGAAATGACCAGGTATTGGTAGATCTTAAGTTATATTACCGTGCTGAAGTGCAATCGGTGATGAAGGAAACAAAAGTGTTATTTGACTTATTGATCGACCTTGCCGAAAGACACAAAGGCGATTTAATGCCGGGCTATACCCATACCCAACTGGCCATGCCTTCCTCCTTCGGGCTATGGTTTGGGGCCATGGCAGAATCCTTAGCGGAAGATATGGACCTTTGGATTGCCGCATTTAGCCTGGTCAACAGAAACCCACTGGGATCTGCAGCTGGTTATGGCTCTTCCTTCCCTTTGAACAGGTCCCTGACCACACAACTTTTGGGTTTTAAGGAATTGCACTTCAATGTGATCAATGCGCAAAACAGCAGGGGAAAAACAGAAAAGGTACTTTCATTTGCCATGGCGGGATTGGCAGGTACTTTAAATAAATTGGCAACAGACACGGTGATTTTTATGAACCAACATTTTGGATTCATCAAATTTCCTGATGAACTGACAACGGGTTCCAGCATTATGCCCCATAAAAAAAATCCCGATGTATTTGAATTGATCCGGGCCAAAACCAATCAGATCCAATCTACCCCCCAAAGCATTATGCTGCAGCTGACCAATATGACCACGGGCTATCACAGGGATTTGCAGTTGCTCAAAGAAGCCATATTCCCGGATTTTGAAAAATTAAACGATTGTTTACAAATCACCACGTTTATGTTACAGCATATTCAGGTAAAATCCAACCTGCTACAAGATGAGTCTTTCCAGCACCTTTTCAGTGTAGAGGAAGTCAATCGGCTGGTATTGGAAGGGGTGCCGTTCCGGGATGCTTATAAAAAAGTAGGTATGGACATTGAATCCGGTAGTTTCACCCCCAAACATACCATAAATCACAGTCATGAAGGAAGTATCGGACGCCTTTGTCTGGATGAAATAAGAGCAAAAATGGAGCAAGGAATGGCCGCCTTTGATTTTGAAAAGGTAGAAAAGGAATTGAATAAGCTATTGAGTGATTGAAGCCATTTCAGCAATCGGGCAATTGTTAATTAAAAACTTTATTTGTAAGAAAATGGGACACTTAGCATAAAAATTGTGCTCTTATAAAGGGATAATAAAAGTTTCATTGATTTTACACAGTAATATATTTTTAATTAACCCCTTTTTTATTATGAAAATCACAGGCATAACCTCTCCACAAAAGCACCCCCTCCTACTTTTATCTTTTTTCTATATTTTCTTCAGCCCAAGGGTATGCGCACAAATCCCCCAGGGCATCCCTAAAGACATGGGGCCAATTGATTTCAGTTCTACCGCTAATATTATTATTTATATCGTGCTCCCCATAATTGTTATTATCGGCTTCGTTTTTTGGAGAATTTCAATAAGAAAACGCAACAAAGAAAGGGAGAACGATAATGGACTTTAATAAAATCGCTGTTGCATTTTTTCTACACTTGCCCTCACTTTTCTCTACTCGATGTTTCCCTGAGGGTCTTTTATAAAAGCCCCTATTTCTCGTCCCTTCTAAATTGCTCGCTTTCACTGGTGGTTTCATTTCGCGCCTCCTTTGCCCTCATCAGCTCATCCTTTGCCTTTAATAAGCTTTCGGCTTCCTCCTCTTGTGACAGTCCAAATGTCTTTTTAGTAAGAGCTTCCTTTTCAAATCCTGAATTTTCCCCACCATCGCTGGCTTTTTTGACCGCAATTGTAAATGAATTTTCAGTTACTTTAGTATCCTGCTTATTTTTTTCAACAAACTTTTCTTTCCTTCTAATCATAAGTCCATGCTTTATCAATGTTCTGCAATTTTTAAGAAATAATTCTAACCGGATTTTAAAAGATGATGCCATCAAAATGAGCGCCCATCAGAATCTTTCAGGTATTAAAAACAGCTAAAACCATTCCATTTGTTATCATTTTTTAGAAGAAGTGGATAAAATCTTGCCTGTAAGGAATTCTTAAGATATATTCACCAATTAAATCGAAAGCCGATATTTATATTGTAATAAATTTTATTAGGTTGCCATGAATGATAAATTAAAAAGCTCCAGGAGGAAGTTCATAAAGGGTTCTCTTTTAGCTCTTGGGGGGATTTCAATTGTGCCACGACATGTATTAGGCAAAGGTTTCCTTGCTCCCAGTGATCACCTGACCAAAGGGGTCATTGGTGTTGGGGGCATGGGCAGGAACCATTTTAAATATGCCGGTACCAAAACTGTAGCCATTTGTGATGTAGATCACGTCCACATACTACAAGCTCTCGATATGCTCGGGAATGGCGTCAAAACCTTCTCAGATTACAGAGATCTTATCCAACTTCCTGAAGTAGACATCGTCCATATTGCGACCCCTCCCCATTGGCATGGGATCATGAGTGTGGATGCGGCAAGGCATGGTAAGGATATATGGTGTGAAAAACCAATGACCAGGACCATCGGTGAGGGAAAAAAAGTAGTAGAGGCCATAAAGCAACATGGCAATATCTTTAGATTGAACACCTGGTTCAGGTTCAGTGAAAACTTTTACGGGATGAATACAGAAGTCCGGAAAATAAAAAAACTGGTAGATTCTGGAATGTTGGGTTGGCCTTTAAAAGTCACCGTAGGAAAGCTGACTGGGTTCGATTGGAAATTTTATTGGGTGGGCAAAACCAACTTGCAACCCATGCCCATTCCCGAAGAACTGGATTATGACCAGTGGTTGGGACCCGCCCCTTATCGCCCTTATAATGAGCATCGGGTTCATGGAACATTCCGGGGCTATTGGGATTATGACGGCGGCGGCTTGGGAGATATGGGCCAACATTATCTTGACCCCGTTCAATATTTTCTTGGAAAGGATAATACCAACCCCATAAAAGTAGAGGTGGATGCTCCACAACAGCACCCCGATGCCGTCGGTACCTGGAGAAAGATAACCTATACTTATGAAGATGGTTGCCAGATTATTTTGGATGGAGAGGGAACCCAGCAAGCTCCCTATATCGCCGGCCCCGAAGGCAACTTATATATCGGATTTAAATCCGATATTCCTGATATGGAAAGGAAATTATCCCAGTTCCCAGATCCAGCACCTCAGGTAGTTGATTTTGTAGAGGCGGTCAAG
This sequence comes from Anditalea sp., assembly GCA_040905145.1. Lineage (GTDB taxonomy): Bacteria > Bacteroidota > Bacteroidia > Cytophagales > Cyclobacteriaceae > DATGMS01. Next base: position 27,787 of record JBBDSC010000023.1, on the reverse strand, counting down.
AACAGGAGTAAATTCGCCCTCAATGAAAAGAACGGCCATCGTTCCTGTACGGTGGTCAATATGGGCTTAGCGGCTTTGAGATTAGGAAGAACCTTAAATTTTGATCCAAAAGAGCAGGTATTTATCAATGATGAAGGAGCCAACAGGTTGCTAAATCAGCCCATGAGAGCCCCCTACACTGTTTAATTATCCATACTTAAAAAGGAAATGAGAATAAAAGAAATAAACCGATACCTGTCTGTACCAAAATTAGGGCTAATCATTGCCCTATGCTTTATAAATAGTTACACGCTTTGGGCACAACAAAATCTAGATGCCAATAGGACAATTCAAACTAAGATAGCCGACCTATTGAACAGGTTCCCAACGGAGAATTCAACAGCATTTGAAGAAGCCATGACGGAAATGGCCACTTTAGAGGCCGGGGATTTGGCAAAAATGGCCCTTATGTTTACCGAAAATGGAAGCAATGAAAAATTGGAATATGCTTTATCGGGGTTTTCCTTTTATGCCAGCCAACAGGAAAAAAGTGATTCGGTAAAAAAAGCAGTCCAGGGATACGGAGATGCATTGAATCAAATTGATTTCGAAGAAGGTAAAGCCTTTTTAATCCGCCAACTTCGCATAGTAGGTAATGATGAGGCCGTTCCTCTTTTGTCCCCTTACCTTAATAATGAAAGACTTGCAGGACCTGCCGCCAGGGCTTTGGCCTCCATCAACTCGTCCACATCCGAAAAGGTGTTGATTGCCGCCTTGGAGAAAGCCGATTCAGATGCCATCAAACTTTCCTTGATTGAAGCTCTGGGCGAAAGTAAAAGCGAAGCCGCAGCAGCAATCATAGAACCTTACGTGAGTTCTAATGATCAAAATATGAGAAAAGTGGCTATATACAGTTTGGCCAATATAGCAGCGCTTTCTTCTGAAGATCTTTTGGCCGATGCGGCTGATGCTGCTGATTATAAGTATGAAGAAACCAATGCTTCCTCCGAGTATTTAAATTACGCCAATAATCTGGCCAAACAAGGGGAAAGCAAGAAGGCCTTGTCCATAGCTAAAACCATCCATAAGCGCACCAACGAAATGGATCAACCCCACACCAAAGCAGGGGCATTGAGGCTTATGACCAATTTAAGCTCTGGTAAGAAGGCGATCAGGCAATTGCGAAAAGCTGCTTTATCCTCCAATGCCGTTTACAGAAATGTCGCCTTGGATCTGGCCCTGGAAGGAAATTTAGCAGACAATCTGGATAGGTGGATCAAAACTTTGAGCAAAGCGGATGATCCAGTAAAAGTGGATATTATACGGACATTGGGGGAAATGGAAGGGGAGGCTGTTCTTGAAGCGGTTCGCCCCTATCTTCAGAGCAGTAATTCAGAAGTGAAAAAGGAAGCAATAGCCTCCGCTGTTTTAATTGGAGAGAACCAGGTATTATCAGATTACCTAAGCCTGATCAATACCTCCAATGAGGAAGAAATTGATGCCATCAAATCGGCTTTATTGACCATGAACGGAAATGATGTCAGCGATGAAGTAGCCAAAGCTATACCGGAAGCATCTGAGGAAGCCAAAGTGGCTTTGATCCAAGTATTGGGTGCCCGTCCTTCAGCACAACATATGGATATCATCCTAGAGGAGGTCTCCTCTTCAAATAGTAAGGTTAAAAATGCGGCCTTAACCTCATTAAGTGTATTATCGGCCCCTTCTCATTTGGACCAATTGGTGGGATTTTTAAAAACCAATCAAAATCCGGAAGATTTGGAACTGATCCAAAAAGCAATTATTACTGCCAATGTACAGCAGGAGAATGCGGCCAAACAAACGGAATGGGCATTGCAGACTTTAAAAACCGTATCCAAAGAAAAGCAACTGTACCTATATGATGTCCTTTCCCATACAGGTGGGAGTACTGCACTTAACAGCTTAAATGATATTTACCAAAAGGGAAATGCCACCCAAAAGAAAGCTGCCTTGAAAGCCATTGCTAATTGGCGGGATTCAGAAGCCATGGATGTCCTTTATGAAATTGCGAAAAGTGAAACAGATCAAGACATTTCCAATCGGGCACTTGAAGGGTATATCAACCTAATAGGATCAACCTCTCACAAAGCAGAAGGAAAAGTGCTCTTGCTTCGTAAAGCATTGGAGATGGCAAAAAGTACGGAAAACAGGCAACTCATTTTAAGGCAATTAGCGCAATATCCTACTTTTCAGGCTTTGTTGGTTTCTGGTAAATACTTGAATGATCCCGCAGTTCAACAGCAAGCAGCAAGAGCCGTAATGGACATAGCATTGGCAGACCCTTCAATTTATGGAGAGGAAGTGAGGGCCATCGTCCAAAAGACCATTGAGGCTATTAGTGGTCCGGACAGTCAATATTACAAGACCTCCCTTCAAAAACACCTGGATGAAATGCCAGAAGGAAAAGGGCTTCATTCGATCTTCAATGAAGAAAACCTCAATGGATGGAAAGGCCTAGTGGCCGATCCAATCAAAAGGGCAGCCATGTCCCCTGCTACCTTAGGAAAGGAACAGGAAAAAGCGAATAAAGAAATGCTCGAAGGGTGGGAAGTCAAAGATGGCTTACTTGTCTTTACTGGTAAAGGCAATAACCTGGCTACAGAAAAGAAATATGGTGATTTTGAAATGTATATTGATTGGAAAATTACTGAAGAAGGAGACGCTGGCATATACCTTCGCGGAACACCGCAAGTTCAAATTTGGGATACTTCCCTGGTGGATGTAGGTGCTGAGGTAGGTTCTGGAGGACTTTACAACAATCAAACCCATCCGAGCAAACCGCTAAAAGTGGCAGACAATCCCGTAGGTGAATGGAATACCTTCCACATCATCATGAAAGGTGACCGGGTAACGGTATACCTTAATGGAGAATTGGTGGTGGATAATGTAATTTTAGAAAACTATTGGGATCGATCATTGCCCATTTTTCCGGAAGAACAAATTGAACTTCAAGCCCATGGGACCTATGTAGCCTACAGGGATATTTATATCAGAGAACTGCCCCGTACAGAATCTTTCCAACTCAATGAGGAGGAGAAGAAAGAAGGGTTTGAAGTATTGTTTGATGGGGACAATATGTATCATTGGACCGGAAACACCACAGACTATGTCATTGAAAATGGTGAAATCGTCATCTATCCCGACAGGGGTGGAAAAGGTAATCTTTTTACCAAAAAAGAGTACAGTGACTTTATCTTCCGCTTTGAATTCAAGCTCACTCCCGGGGCCAATAATGGCCTGGGGATCAGATCTCCTTTGGAAGGGGATGCTGCCTATGCTGGAATGGAATTACAAATCCTGGATAATACCGCCGATATCTACAAAGATCTTGAGGAGTACCAGTTCCATGGCTCGCTTTATGGAATTGCAGCGGCAAAAAAGGGTCATCTTAAGCCTGGCGGGGAGTGGAATTATCAGGAAGTCCGTGCTGTGGGTGACAAAATCCAAGTAGAACTCAACGGAGCCTTAATCCTTGATGTTGATATATCCGAGGCAAGAGAAAAAGGAACCAAAGATGGTAGGGATCATCCGGGCTTGCAACGGAAAAGCGGCCATATTGGATTTTTAGGCCATGGAGATGTTGTCTACTTTAGAAATATAAGGATTAAAGGCCTTTCAAAATAAAAAGAAAAAGGTAGTAAGAACCTGAGGAAGCTAAAAAACATCCCAGGGTGTCAAAAAAAAGCAGGGGAAATTCTCCTGCTTTTTCAATGAAAACTAAACCAACTATTATTTAACTACCATAATTATAAACAAATTTAAAGTTTTTTGCTACAATTCAAAATTTCTTTCATCCTGCTTTTAGTTTTAAAACGTTAAATTTATTTTTATCAAATAATTTCCCCTTTAATTATGGAGAAGAAGAATGAGAATGAATTGATTATACGTGATTTTTTAGCCAGGCAAAGAACCACATTGGCCAATGATAGGACACTTTTATCCTATATAAGAACAAGTTTATATTTCTTGGTAAGTGGCGTTGCCCTAATTAAGGTTGAAGATCTGGAAAAAGTCAGAGGGTTCGGATATATTTCTTTCATTATCTGTCTAGTGCTGATAATTGTTGGATTCGCAAATTTCTTCAAGATTAGGAGAAGAATTAAAAAGGGGTATTATTCCAAAATGTAACCACTTTGGTTGGTTTTTTGCATCTTAAATGAAATAACAAACACTTAAGCTATATGAAAACTTTGGGAATAATACTAATTGTAGTCGGAATTGTGATGTTTATCATTACCGGTTTTTCCTACACCACAGAGGAAACGATTATTGATGCAGGCCCTCTTGAACTAAACGCAGAGGAACAGGAAAGTGTAAATTGGCCCCCTTATGCCGGAGGTGCAGCTTTGGTGGCAGGGGTGATTCTTGTAGTAGCATCCAGAAAGAAATAATCAAAAGAGGTGAATTCACCTCTTTTGTTCTAATTTTAGGGCCGTGTTGTAAAATTAATCTTTCTATATTTCTAGTTTAGAATAGCGGAAATTCACCCACTCAAAAAAGCGAATTTAAATCAATCTTTTGGAATTTGAAGTTAGCAGCAGTAGATATCGGTTCGAATGCAATCAGAATGCAGATCACCAACGTAACCAACTATCAAGAAAAAACTACATTTAAAAAAATAGAATATCTCAGGTTTCCTTTAAGATTGGGAAAAGATGTATTTTTCAACCATAAAATCAGCGAACCAAATAAAAGGAAATTTATTAAGTTAATGCATGCTTTTAAACTTCTCGTTGATTTATACGAAGTAGATGATTACATGGTTTGCGCCACATCAGCCATGCGGGAAGCTGATAATGGAAATGAAATCGCTGATGAAGTAGAAAAGGATTTCGGATTCAAAATCAATATTATAGATGGTGACCGCGAAGCGGAATTGATCAACGTCGCCCTTTGGAGCTATATAGACGATAAAACCTATTTGCACATTGATGTGGGTGGTGGCAGCACTGAATTGAATATCTATAAGAATTCTGTCAAAATAGCCAGCAAATCCTTTAGATTGGGATCCGTTAGAATTTTGGACGGGGAGAATTCACCTCAGGTTTGGGAAAGCATGGATGAATTCATACATGAAAATCTGGTTAGAAAAGAACAAATTATCTGTATCGGGACAGGGGGAAATATCAATAAAATCTTTGAATTATCTAAACCGGCCAAGAGAAAAAGGTTTTTGGATGTGAGCAAAATAAAAGAAATCATGGCTTATTTGGAGAGCTTCAGTTATGATGAGAGAATAAATATATTAAGCTTAAATCCGGACAGGGCAGATGTGATCATTCCTGCCGCCAAAATATATCTGGCAGCCATGAAAGCGGCTAATTCCAAAAGAATGATCGTTCCTGATGTCGGATTAAAGGACGGGGTAATCAACGTACTATTCGAAAGGAACAAAGAAAAATTTTTTCTCACCCACTCCTCATAAAATTTGATCCTCATTTTATTCTGTGTAATGTCCCTTAACTAAACGCCATTGATTAATTCAAACCAATTTCACATTATTGATTATAGCGGGAGTTAGGTTAAAGAACTCTTTATGGATATTGAACTCCTCCTCCCCTTCTTTCGGATGTTTGGGCACATAGGTACCATTTTCCTTCATCAAATAGGAATTGACATTGTCCTTTAAGTTAAAGGCAATGATATTCATCAGTTGCTTTTCCAGGATAGGGGTTTTTACCCTGAAAAGAGATTCCAGCCTTTTATCAAAGCTCCTCACCATAGCATCTGCACTTCCCACATAAGTCCTGGACTCCCCATTATTATGAAAATGATAAATCCTGGAATGTTCTAAGAAATCGCCCACTATGGATAAAACTTCAATATTTTCACTAAGACCTTTTCTACCCGGTCTTAAACAGCAAATTCCCCTTACCACCAGCTGAATAGGCACCCCAGCTTGGGAAGCCCTATATAAAGCATAAATAAATTCATTATCCTCCAGTGAATTGATTTTAATAAATATACCGGAAGGCGAGCCTTTTTTTGCATGTTCTGCTTCATCTTCAATGAAACTAATTAACTGCTTTCGCATATCCCGCGGTGCTGTCAGCAGGTTTTTATAAGTCGACGGCATAGAATGTCCCGTAATAACATTAAAAAATTCAGAAACATCATTGGCCAAAACCTCATTGGTAGTCAATAATCCAATATCAGTATACAAGCGGGAGGTTTCTTCATTATAATTACCGGAACCCAGGTGCACATATCGTGTTATCCGCTTTTCGTCCTTTTTAACTATCAATAAAAGTTTGGTATGTGTTTTAAAATTACTGACCCCATATATTACAAAACACCCTGCCTTCTGAAGCTTTTTTGCTTCCCGCATATTGTTTTCTTCATCAAATCGTGCTTTTACTTCAAAAAGTACAGAGACATGTTTCCCGTTTTCTGCCGCCATCAGAAGAGCCTTGGTTATTCTGGAATCTTTTCCCAAGCGGTAGATGGTCATCTTAATGGCCATAACATTGGGATCTTGGGCTCCTTTTTCTATTAAATCAAGTATTGGATCTATGTTGTTATAAGGATGGTGAAGTAGGATATCCTTGTGCTTGAGCACCTGGAAAATATCATCCGTAGCCGCATCAGGATAGGATAAAGGGGGCACAGGATTAGGGGGATGAGGGATCCTGTCCTTGAACCTTCTATTGCCAATAATCTGCCAGAAGCTCGTGAAATCCATCATACTTGAACGGCTAATCCTGAAAATATTGTCATCATCTAAAGTCCATCTTTCCTTTAAGAGGTTAATCATCCAATTGCTGTAACCTTCTTCAATCTCTATGCGCACTACCCTCCCCGTTTTCCTTTCATTGAGTTTTCTTTTTACTTCTTCCAAGAAATTAGTATCCATATCCTCACTTTCTTCCAAGGTAAAATCCCCATTCCTGGTAATCCTGAAAAGGTTGACTGATTCAATGTCCACATTCCTGAAAAGGGAAAGGATGTATTCCCGGATAATTTCTTCAATGGACACATAAATCAACATATCTTCCCGCTCAATTTCAAAAAAGCGGGGAATATTTGAAGGGACCTGAACGAAGGAAAGTTTACGGTTGTCCTTTTTATCCCCTGGACTGATCGTCACGACCCCAAAAATCAACAGCCTGTTCATTAAAATAGGAAAAGTGTGGTAGCCATCAAAAACCATTGGCGTCAGCATGGGATAAACAGCTTTGTCAAAATAGTTTTTTATAAACGTCTGCTCTTCAACTTTAAGATTTTTGACATTGCTCAAGGTCAAGCCCGCTTCCGGCATTTTTGGCAAAAGCTCCTTTAAAAAATGATCCTGCAGCTGCTTGTGGAATCGCTGGGATTCCGACATCAATTTCATTTTGAAAGGCTCCTCAGTAAGGCCTGAATAATCTACCCTTTCCTTATCGTAATCCAAATAGTTATATAAAGACCCTACCCTGATCATAAAAAACTCATCCAGGTTGGATGCAGTAATTGCCAAGAACTTTAATTTTTCAAAAATGGTCCTTGAACTTTTCTTAGTTTGATCAAATACCCTTTCATTAAATTTTAGCCAGCTCAAATCCCTACTTATCAGATCACTGTTATCTATCACCTGATCAAATTTTTCAATTTCCACTATTTTCATATCTCTACAAAATTTTCGAAACGAGTTAAATAAAGCTTTTAATAGTAATGCTGGTATATTAATTTATTTTATAAAAAAGAAAAGGGGCACAGGGCCCCTCTGAACTTTTTTCTTTTGGTACCCCAATATCAGGTGTCTATATTTGCGTATTTGGCATTCTTCTCAATAAACTCTCTCCTTGGAGCTACCTCATCCCCCATCAACATACTGAATAAATGATCTGCTTCAGCCGCAGACTCAATCGATACTTTCTTTATCGTTCTTGAATTGGGATCCATTGTAGTGTTCCAAAGTTGCTCGGGGTTCATTTCACCCAGACCTTTATAACGTTGTATGGATACACTGTCAGTTTTTCCATCTTTAGCTAATTCAAGGGTAACTGCTTGCCTTTCCTCTTCCGTCCAACAATACCTTTCTTCCTTTCCCCTTTTCAGGAGATAAAAGGGAGGTAGTGCAATATAGACATATCCCTTTTCTATCAAATTCCTCATATACCGGAAAAATAAAGTCAATATCAAGGTCCGAATATGGGAACCATCAATGTCGGCATCTGTCATGATGATAATCTTATGGTACCTTAAATTTGAAAGGTCCAGTTCTTTCTCATCATTCATGGTGCCTATTTTAACCCCCAAAGCGGTCAGTATGTTTTTGATCTCTTCATTATCGTAAATCTTATGCTCTTGGGCTTTTTCAACATTAAGGATTTTACCTTTCAAGGGGAGAATGGCCTGGAAATCCCTGTCCCTTCCCTGTTTGGCAGATCCACCAGCCGAATCACCCTCTACCAGGTACAATTCACATATGGTAGGGTCACTATTTGCACAGTCAGCTAGTTTTCCAGGGAGACCTCCTCCCCCTAAAACATTCTTCCTCTGTACCATCTCACGGGCCTTCTTAGCGGCATATCGGGCTTGGGCTGCAAGGATTACCTTCCCAACTATGATTTTAGCCTCCTTTGGATGTTCTTCTAACCAACTCTGTAACACTTCTGAAACCGAACCATCTACAGCCCCTAACACATCAGAATTTCCAAGTTTTGATTTTGTTTGGCCTTCAAACTGAGGTTCTGCTACCTTTACTGAAATTACCGCTGTAAGTCCTTCCCTAAAATCATCTCCTGAAATTTCCAGCTTTAGCTTATCAAGCATGCCTGATTTATCGGCATAATTTTTAAGTGTTCTTGTCAAAGCCCTTCTAAAACCTGAAACGTGGGTTCCCCCTTCATAGGTATTGATGGTGTTTACATAAGAAACTACATTTTCAGAATAGGAAATGTTATAACTCATGGCCACTTGAACAGGCACACCATTTTTTTCGGTATCGATAAAGATGGGGGCATCTATGATCTTTTGCCTGGTCCCATCCAGGTACTCAACAAATTCCACTAGCCCTCCTTCTGATAAAAATTCATCAGCCCGAGGGTTTCCCTCTTCATCCAGCTCTCTTAGATCTTTTAGGGTAATTCTAATCCCTGCATTCAGGAAAGACATTTCCCGTAGTCGGGTGGCTATGGTCTCATATTTAAATTCCCTGATGACAAAAATATCTTCATCAGGCCTGAAATGGATCGTGGTTCCCCTTTTATCGGTCGTCCCGATTTCTCTTACTGGAAATTGAGGTATGCCCCTGGAATATTCCTGCTCGTAAATTTTACCATTTCTGTGAACTGTAGCCATCAAATAGGAAGACAGGGCATTAACACAAGACACACCCACACCGTGAAGCCCTCCTGATACTTTGTACGTATCCTTGTCAAACTTCCCTCCGGCATGAAGCACCGTCATTACAACTTCCAAGGCTGACCTGTTTTCCTTTTCGTGGAAATCCGTGGGGATTCCACGCCCATTGTCCTCTACTGTTACAGAATTATCTTCGTTAATGGTCAACCTGATGGTATCACAATGGCCGGCAAGTGCTTCATCAATGGAATTATCGACAACTTCCCAAATGAGATGATGTAAACCTTTTACCCCAATGTCGCCAATGTACATGGCGGGTCTTTTCCTTACTGCTTCTAAACCTTCTAAAACTTGAATATTAAGAGCTGAATAATCGTCTTGCTTCAATTCTTTTTCTTTACTCATAGTACTTTTAAAACAAATAAAGAGGAATTATCCCTCTATTTTTCTTGAAATTTTCAATCTTTAAAAATACAACTTTTTTACCGCATTTCCCCTTAAAATGAGGAAATAGTCCCGTTTTAATTACCGATTTATTAATATTGGCTTGATCTTAGCATCACAAGCGTGCAGCCTATAACAGACTTGATGTCTCTCTCTTTGGCCATTTCCATAAGCTCTTGATTTTCAGTCCCTGGATTAAATATGATCCTTTTGGGGCTTAAAGAGAGAAGATAGTCATACCACTCCTTTTGATTTTTAGGTGACAAGTATAGGGTGATAGTGTCCACCTCTTTGATGGCTGGTTTTTCCTTTATATTTAAAATGGTTTCTCCATGTACCTCCCCTACCTTGATACCCATCGGTACTATAGGATGCCCATATTCCTTTAACATCCTGACTGCTATTTGGGCATATCTTCCAGGATTGGGAGAAGAACCTATGATTACCGTTTTTTTCATTTGTAGTTCAGTTTCAATGTTAAAATATTACGGTTTTGCAGGTGCCCTCCAAAAGCCTTCAACCGGAAAGCTGGATAAACCCTCCTATTTTAAGCCATACCGTTCAATAAGCTTTTCTGCACATCTTTCACCATCCATGGCTGCAGAAACAATTCCTCCGGCATATCCTGCCCCTTCCCCGCAAGGAAAAAGCCTTTTGGTATAGGGGTGCTCAAAAGTTTCTCTGTCCCGGGGAATCCTGACTGGAGACGATGTCCTGCTTTCAACCCCTATTATTTGAGCATTATTGGTCAAATATCCCCTCATCTTTTGTCCAAAGGCTTTAAAAGCATCTTGCAACCGCTCAGTAATAAACAGGGGCAGAACTTTCCCCATGTCCACGGATTTCAAACCCGGTTGATAGGAGGATTCCGGAAGGGAAGTACTCAGCCGGTTTTCCACAAAATCCAGCATCCGTTGGGCCGGCGCTACCTGTGTTTTCCCTCCTGCCTTCCAGGCTTCCTTTTCTATGTCTGCCTGAAACACCATCGCCGCTAATGGGCCATGCTCTTTATATGCTGCCAAATCCTCTAACTCTACAGCTACAACCATGCCTGAATTTGCAAATTTGCCATCCCTACGGCTTGGGCTCATCCCATTGATCACGATCTCCCCAGGGGAAGTGGCCGCTGGAACTATAAACCCTCCAGGACACATACAAAAAGAAAACACCCCTCTTTGTATCCCTTTATGCCTCGACTGATGGACCAAGGCATAAGAAGATGCCGGCAGATAGGGCCCTCTTTCTTTAGGACAATGATACTGGATCTGATCAATTAAATTTTGGGCGTGCTCTATCCTTACTCCAAGCGCAAAAGATTTCGCTTCTATTAAAATATCCTTGTCATGTAATAAATGAAAAATATCCCGTGCAGAATGTCCTGTAGCTAAAATAACCCCTAGACCGAAAATTTGTTTTTCATCCTGGGTCATCACGCCTTTTATCTCATTACCTTCCAGAATAAAATCAACCACTTTGGTATTAAAACGGACTTCCCCACCAGCATTTAAAATACTGTCCCTGAGCTTATTGACAATGACGGGTAGTTTGTTCGTCCCTATGTGGGGATGGGCTTCCACCAGGATTTCTTCTGAGGCGCCATGGGCCACAAAAATTTCCATTATTCTTCGTACATCCCCCCTCTTTTTGGACCGGGTGTAAAGCTTGCCATCAGAATAAGTTCCTGCCCCACCTTCTCCGAAACAATAATTGGATTCCGGATTGACCAAATGATCTTTATTGATGGCTGCCAGATCCCTTCTCCGGGCCTTTACATCCTGCCCTCTTTCCAACACAATAGGTTTAATACCCAGCTCAATCGCCCTTAATGCGGCAAACAGCCCTGCAGGACCAGCCCCAACAATAACAATGGCTGCAGAATCTTGTACGCTTTTATAATGAAGGTTTGCCGTTATCAATGGAGCAGGCTTTTCACTGGTAAAAACCTCAACGGAAACATTGATCTTGACATTTCTTCCGCGGGCATCTATGGATCTCTTGATTGGCCTTATGAAAACTGATTGGGAAGCATTAGCAGACAAGTCCAGCTTTTTTAGGACAGTATCCCGAAATACCTCCTTATCATAAGCCTCCTTTGGGCTTAATTTCAATTGAATTTCTTTTTTCATATGTAAGGTATTTATCCTTAAACAATGGTGAAAAGGAAAATGGAATTTGGTTAATGGGTTTATAAGTTTATTTAACTCCTCCACTTTTCAACTTCTCAACCTTTCAACTTTATAAGTTTCCATACCCATTGCCATCCTTTACCCTAAACCACCCCATTTTCCTCACTGAATACTTCTTTCTCTACCCAGGCTTTTCCCCATTCTGCTATTTCCTCTTCTGTCCATAGCTCGGGATAAAAAATGACTTTCTGAAATCTTGGAGGCAGGTATTTTTGCCAATTTGTCCCCCCCGTGGCGGCTATTTCTATTGCATCTTTTTGCAAATACCGAACGGCTGATTTATAGTGGGCCAGGGGCCAAAAAACATTTGCTTTTAAATCCAGGGACTTTAATAGCCCCGTCAGTTCTTCATCCCTTTCGATACAATTATGATATTGTCTCCAAATGTTCTTCTTCCTGAAATCGGCAATAAGGTGTTTAAGTTCCTTCCCATACTTTTTCTCAAAGTTCTTGAGTGTCAAAGTTTTTTCTCCTGTTGCTAATTCAGTGGCTCCAGACTGCCAATATAAAAGATCAAATAAGCTATCTATGCTCGTAAGGTTTATGTCCCTGTAATCCTCCCTTTCTTTGATATTTACCAAGTTCTGGATCTCTGTACACATAATTTCTATTTTTCGGTATTGACCACTTTGAAAGCCACTCGAAGGCAACAGGGACATGCGGAACTTCAGAAACTGATCTTTTTCCATACCTTTCCACATTACCGCAAATGATGAAATAAGCTGATCAAAATACATGATTACCCGTTCAAGACGGTTTTTAAAAAAACTCAATTGGATGGCCTTTTCTTCCGCAATTTGCTCCAGTTCCCAAATGATAAGTTTAAAATATAACTCAGTAATCTGGTGATAGATGATGAAAATTTTCTCGTCTTTAAAAGAAGTCTTTGGTTGCTGCAAGGAAAGCAAGGTGTCCAAATTGATATAATCCCAGTAAGTGAGATAATCCGCATAAAGCAACCCCTCCAGATAAGAAGACAAATCTTGTCCGGATGATCTGAACTTTTCTTGCAATAGGTTGATTTTATCTATTATTTCTTGCTTTGGATGATCATTATCCATGTCTTTATATTTTCTGGTTTGAATGGTTTATTACCAAACTTCTTATTTTATTAACGATGCAAAATTAAAAAAAGCAGTAATTAAACCCTGAAATTCCGTTTTAATAATCAAATTACCAAGAATCCATTTAAATTAGTGAACCGGACCAAAGGGAAAATTGAAATTTTGGCAAAAAAACCACTAATGCATAATTCTTGCTTTCTATTATCCATTCAAATCAGGAAAGCCGATAAATAAAATTATTATGAAAGAACGTTTCATCCAACCAGAACTCATCGATGAAGTAATCCGGGAACTGAAAGATGAAAAGCTGATCAATAAAGTCCTGCCATCAAGCGGTAAATTAAGGATAGAGAGAAACCTGCCCTTTTTACTTATTTATCGTTTTAGGGCCAACCCAGCTCGACAGACAGTGAGATTAGTGGTGGGGGAGTCTTCCTATTTTATCGCTTCTGGAAATAAGGAGGATCTGGAAGATATCAGTAATCTTCTTCAATACATTTCAAAAAACCTTTCCAAAAAATTTGGTTCAGTGATGTTTTTGGAAATATGGGAAGGGGAATCCAGCAACCATCAATTTAAAATTAAAGCCCCAAAAGACATTGCTCCTGACACCGTGGAAACTTTGGCTACTGAGCTGAAAGAATTGTGCAAGGAATTCCCCAAAATTGGTGTACTGGTGGAGCACACCAACGACAGACATCCGGAAGGGATGAAGCCTTTAATGACCATTTCTGAGTGCCAGGAAGTAGGATGCTTTTTGGTGGGGCTGGAAATACCGCCATTCTACAGGAATGTGGAAAATGACGAATTTTATCACCTATACTTCAGAAGCCTTAAAAAAAAGCTGTCAAGAATATTCCGTAAAACAATCTTCCAGTATCTGCTGGTGCAGACTTCCTCTGATATAGAAAGTTTTCACATGCTGGGAAGCAGGTCATTGGAATCCGCCGTATGGGAAGTGGACAGCCAATTGACAGAAATAGAAGATTCTTACCGGTTTCTTTTACTTATCTCCCCTATCAATACCATGAAGGCAAGGGATGAATTCGCAAAAAATGATTTTAAAAAGAACCCCAAGTTTTTGTACAGGATTCTTCCCGTTGACCCTGATCAGCTTAAAGAACAACTTTATCAAATCAAAGTAAGGTCGATCGAGGATCCCACATTGTCTTTTCTCTACAGGGAAAAACGGGAGGAACTGGATAAGCAACTGACGATGCTCAGTGAAAGGGGTACAAAGAATTTCATGTACAGTAGTATCCGGTTATACAATTCAGTAGATCCCGAGCTACTAAAACAGGCCAAAGAAATCTTAAAGAGATTTCCTTCAAAAAAAGGAAAGACTTTGGAGTGGGCGGATTGCCACGAGCTTGCCCAAAAAGCCAGGGAGGAAATAGAATGGTACAGGCAATTTTACAAGGATTTTAATTCTACCGTATCCATCAAGCATGATATTATTGGCATAATGGTTTCCAAAGGACAGGTACTGATTGGAGAAAGCTTTAAAGTACCACAAAATCGGATTGAAGCTTTGATCCACCATGAGGTGGGCACCCATGTCCTCACCTATTATAATGGAAAAGCCCAGCCATTGAAGCAATTATATTCAGGTTATGCAGATTATGACGAGCTTCAGGAGGGATTGGCCGTATTGTCTGAATTCCTGACCGGGGGCCTTACCAGGGGACGGTTAAGGCTTTTGGCCGCAAGAGTGGTTGCAGGTCATTCCCTTACGGAAGGGGCTGATTTTTGCGGCACGTTTCATGAGCTGCACGACGATTATGGATTTGACCTCGGTACTGCCTTTGATGTTACGGCAAGGATCCACCAGGGAGGTGGTTGTACCAAAGATATTATTTATCTCAGAGGTTTGATCAAACTCCTGGATTACCTGAAAAAAGGAGGAAAACTGGAACCCTTATTTGTGGGCAAAATCGCCCAAAAGCATGTTCCCTTAATGGAAGAACTAAATTTAAGGGGAATACTAAAACCCATCCCCCTTCATCCAAGATACCTTCAGGAAGAAGACGCTATCAACAGACTGAACAAAGTCAGAAAAGGGATGTCAGTTTATGATCTCCTTCCCAGTGAAGATCATTAATCAAATCAACCTGCCTGGCGGCAATCAGGATCAATTAACTGAAAACAGGAAACCAGCGAATGTCGAAAACAGGAATCTCTCTTCAAAGATCTTTTTTTTCTACGGCCGAACCTCCCTCCATCCAATTGGGAAAAACTTCGCCTAATCCCTCCACCATAAACTGTACGGCAATGGCTGCTACAATTAAACCGAATATTCTGGTAAAAGCTACAAAAAATAATTTATCAATCCTTTTCTCTACTTGATAGGAATATCCTAGGACAAGAAAAAGAAGTAAATAACTGAATAGTAAAACAATGGAAAACCCAGCAAAATCCGTAATCCCATTTGCCGTAAAACTGTAGAGCAATACGGTAGTTATAGCTCCGGGGCCAGCGAGCATTGGTATCGTTAAAGGGACAAGCACTTTTTCAAATCGTCTTTTAGCCAATTCCAAATCAGTATCCCCACTTTCTTTATTTTCTTCCAATTTTGTGGCCTGCCCTTCGATCATTGATACGGCAGTAGTCAATAGTAAAAAGCCCCCGGCTATTTTAAACACTTCAATATCTATACTAAAAAAATCCAATATGAAATTGCCCAGGTTTAAAAATAAAAGCAAAATGACAAATGCTGATCCGGTAACCATTAATGCAATCTTCCTTCGGACCTGAGGCAAAGCGTCCCCAGTCATTTCATACCAAATAGGGATTAAGCCTATGGGATTCACTATAGCTAACATAGCCGCCAAAAAATTGAGCATTGAATTCCAGTCCATGAGACAATTAAGATTAAGAAAGTTCAGATTACATATACAAATTTCTTCTGGGTGGCCTATCTGCTTTCTTGCTTTGCCATTTCCCTCAACTTCAATAAATTCGTAGGAATCGGGTTTTCCTTTAGGAGTTTGGCAAGATAGCGGGTATTTTCAACTAAACTCCTGAGATTTTGGTTGGTAAAAAAATATTTACCCCCTCCTGCTTCAATATAGCTGGGGCCGGGACCGGCAGATCCCACCCAATACGCCATGGAATTAGGTGGTAGGGTGCATCCTGAATGATTTAGGCTAAAAAGCACATCCGCACAGATTTTTTTGGCACCATCTTCATTACCTGTTACCAGCACTCCCCCTACCTTATTGTACAAAGGATATTGCCCATTGTGGGGATCTTCTTCACTGGTGCTCCCATCTATCCTTTCGATCACCATTTTGCACACAGATGATTTATCCCCCAACCAGACAGGGCTGGCTATGATCAAAATATCAGAAACTTTAATCTCTTCCAGGATCAGCGGCCAATCATCTCCTTCGCCTTCATCTGAAGTAGTTCCGAAGGCCACTTTAAAATCAACAATTCGGATGACCTTGCTTTCCACACCCGATTGGGCATATAAATCCACCGCTTTATTGATCAATGCTTCCGTGTTGGAAGTTTCCGGAGATTTTTTTAGGGTACAATTTAAGAAAACAGCTTTAAGCTCCATAATATCTTAGAAGTTTAGAGGTTTAAAGATTTATAAAAGTTTAAAGGTTTAATGGAACGGCCTTGCCGGATTCTGCGGCTTCATAGATGGCCATAAGAATGGCAACATCCCGTAGACCCATTTCACCCGGCACTATGGTTTCCTTTCCCTGTATCAGGGCGTCGGCAAACTCATCCATTTGAAAGGCTTGTTGATTCACCTCAGGAAAGTTCATTGTACCCTCACTTGTTTTGCCTCTGATCCCATTATATGGGTAAGCTGGTTTCAGTTCGAATGATCCATTTGCGGCTTCAGCATGAAAGAAATCTCCGTTTCTGGCATAACTGCATTCTCCTCTGGCCAGCACACCGTCAGGGAATTCAAGCGTCCAACTTATGGACTGTTCCACATTTTGGTAAATTTCAGGTTGGGTCAGCTCTCCGAAAGCAACTTCTTTTACAGCAATCGGAGAATGTCCCGCCGTATAGCAGGAAGCCTGTACGACATAAATCCCCACATCCATTAGAGGTCCCCCTCCGGCAAGGTCTTTTTTTAGCCGCCAGGCAGAAGTATCCTCCAGTTTCATGGAATGTTCGCCAGTAGTATGTTTTAACCTTCCCATTTTTCCTTGCCCAAGCTCCATGACATACTGATGGTGAGGATCGAAGTGAAGTCGGTATCCAATACCCAGCCTGACCTTGTTTTTGTTACAGGCGGCTATCATTTCCTCACATTCCTCCACAGAGGTAGCCATAGGTTTTTCACATATCACATGTTTTCCCGCATTGGCCGCCCTTATTGTATAGTCCATGTGCAGGGAGTTCGGCAACACTACGTAGATGATATCAATATCTTTATTTGAAGCTATTTCATCAAAGTTATCATAGTTATACATATTTTTATCCTGAATTCCGTATTCCTCTTTCCATTCCGGAATTTTGTCAGGACTTCCGGTTACAATCCCCGTCAACTGACAATATTTGGTTTCTTTCAGAGCGGGTGCCAATTGTCCTTTGGCATATTTGCCCAAACCTACCAAGGCAATGCCCAACTTTTCATTTTTACTTTTGGAAAGTGAAGCTTCTTTTTCCATCATTTTTGGGTTAATTCCTTATTCTAACCATTTATAAATGTGCCATAATGTAAAAAAAAATATCCAAGGCATCGGGGCCTCCAATGCCTTGGTGTATTCCTGAAAGAAAAACAATGACCGATTCCAGCATCCATTCTTCACTCATCCTTGAAATAACCTGCTATTGACCCCTCGATCAGGAATTGAACCCTCCTGTTATGTCATTCTTCTTTTCAACTTCTGATGGAGGCATTTTGGCTTCTGGATGAGAGATGTTTTTATTTTCCAATTCCCCTCCTTCAATCAATATCTTGAAATCGTGCAGCTCTTCATTCAATAATTTCTCAAAAGCAGGGTTTAAAAACTTGGCAATACCGGTTCCAAGACCTCCAACTACCGGATGGTAACTAAATATCACCCTTATCAGGGTTCCGGAGCTGTTCACATCATCATAAAACTCCACCTTTCCCGCATTATCGATGATAGCACCCTCCGTGGATTTCCATCCTATTAGTTTACCGGGAATATCCTTTACAATATCAGCTTCCCAAGAAAGCGTGCCACTATTCCCGGGCAATCTCGCTTCCCAACGGGATCGGTTATCACTCAACTGATCTACACTTTTCAGGTGTCTCATAAAAAGCGGTAAATTTTCCAGCTTTCTCCAGAAGTCATAGACTTCCTGGCGGGGGACATCCACCACATATTCTGCTCTTAAGTTTATCGCAGGGGTTTTTGTGCTATCTTTTCCCAGTTTGGTGTAAACAGGGCAATTTCCTGAAATTCCCCTATAAAGCAGATAAATAGAGGAAAGATATTTTAAGGGGTTTCTGAAAGGTCTTTTAAAACTAACTCCCCATAAGATAATACCTGAGGCCACAGAAAGGACCCGCTCCACTTCATTTACATTTTGATAATTATCCTGATTTTTCATAAAATGAGTTATTTATTACCTTGTTAAATTTGAATAGGGAAACCACAAAATCAATTCCTTAAATAAAAGATCCTATGGGAGAAAGATAAAAATCTGCTATTTGAACAGGTACAGCTTAGAAGACCGATCTTATTTAATATCCATAGAGCCAACCTACATCCGAATGAAGCACCCTCCTTTAGGTCCAATAAGAGACAAAGTGTAGCAAAAACACCACACACTGCCTTGATTATCCCTCCAATCTTTCTAATGCTTCCTCAATCCTGATGCCTTTTTGCAAGACACCCTTGAACAGGTCGGGTTTTTCCCGGATCCTTTCCTTCATGGTGAAAATATTAAATCCGTGCATATCCAACCCTGATTTCACCTCTTTCCATTCCAGCGGGGCGGAGACGGTAGCTCCCGGCTTTGGCCTTACACAGTAAGGAGCGGCAAGAGTTTGACCTTTCCTGTTTTGAAGATAATCCAAGTATATTTTTCCCTTCCTTTTATCTGTTTTCCTTTCCATACTGGTTAGCTTGGGCAGCTCTTCATAGATCAGATAGCACAACAACTTAGTGAAATCCCTCGCTTCATTATATGTGTATTGTGATTCAAGGGGCAAATAGATATGCAGCCCACTTGATCCGGAGGTTTTGCAGTAGCCCGGAAGCTTGGCCTGATCCAATATGGAATGAGCCACCTGCGCCACTTCAATGACCTCTTCAAAGGTATTCTTATCCGATGGGTCAATATCGATGACCGAATAATCCGGATGATCCAGATTGTCTTTCCTAGAACTCCAGGGATTGATCTCAATGCAGCCCAAATTGGCCATGTACAATAAAGTGGCCTCGTGCTGACAAAGCAGGTATTCTATTTCTTTTTCGTTGGATTTGGAATAAATATTGGCAGTCTCTATCCAATGAGGAAAAATTCCGGCAGTGTCTTTTTGATAAAAACCTTCTTTATGGATCCCTTCCGGGTGACGGTGAAGGTTTTGGGGACGATCTATCAAAAACGGCAGGATCACATCCGCTATGTTCAGGTAATAATCAATAAGTTGATACTTAGTGATTCCCTGGTCAGTCCAATATACCTTTTCCAGGTTGGTTATTGGCACGGCGAAACCATTGACTTCCAAGGTGTCTGTTGATGTAGTTACTTTGTGTTCCTTTACAGGTAGGCTCCCCTCCTTTTCCTTATGAATTTCAGTGGGGATTTTATCCGATCTCATCCCTTTGAACACGGGATGCCGCATCGAGCCGGTAGTTGTCCATTCAGTGAAATTTACCTCGCATATCAGTTCTGGCTGCAACCAAACCGCCTTCCTTCCTTTGAGATTTATCCGCTGATCGAAAGGCGACTTTTCCTTAATAAAAGGCTCAAAAAGTTGCAGCAGTTCCTTTTGTAACGCATCGTTGAATCCAGAACCACAGTTTCCGATATAGGTAAGTTTTCCGCTTTTATACAACCCTAAGATCAGGGAGCCAAATAGATGCCCTTCCGAGTTGGTATAGCCACAAATCAAAGCCTCTTGCCTTTCAATGGATTTGATCTTCAGCCAATTTTCAGTACGGCTTCCAACGATATAGGGGGAATCGGCTTTTTTTGCAATTACCCCTTCCAGCCCGGCAGCAATTGCCTGCTCATAAAAAGTGTTTCCCATGGAGGCCACATGATCACAATAATACACCTGTGGAATATCTTCAATTACCTCCTCTATGAGGCTCTTCCTTTCAATCAAGGGCAGATGGGTGATATCATGGCCGTTCAGGAACAGCATATCAAATACATAATACCTCAATTCCCCTTCTGAGTCTTCCCCATAATTTTGAAGTTTCTGAAATTCAGGGATTCCATCTTCATCCAGAACCACCACTTCACCATCCAAAATAGCATCATAGGGAACAGCCTGTAGATATTTAAACAAAGCAAAAAATTTATTGTTATAGGTGACCCCGTTCCTTGAATATAAGTTGACATGACCTTTATGGATATTGGCCAACATCCTGTACCCGTCCCATTTTAACTCATAGATCCAATCGGCTTTACTGAAAATGGTTGAGGCCTTGGTGGCGAGCATGGGTTTGACCATTTGATGAATATCAATAGCGGAAGTTTCGGCCTGGGCCTTGTCTGCATCCAAATCTTCAGCATCATAAGAAAGCTCGGTGGCATATTCGTCTTCCTTCTTAATCAGCAGCCATTGATTGTCTTTCTCTCCCCTATGGGTATGGACCAGGGCAAACGCTCCCTTTAACTTTATACCGAAAAATTCCAGTTTTAAATTCCCCTTTTCGAGCTGTTCGATAAGATCACCTTCGTATCCTTCGGCAGCTTGATAGGTTCCCTTGTCCCAAATGCTCATTTTTCCGGCCCCGTAGTTCCCCTTTGGTATAGTTCCCTGAAAAGTGAGGTAATCTATGGGATGATCTTCCGTATGAATGGCCAGGCGTTTGTCTGTAGGATTCATGGAAGGGCCTTTGGGTACGGCCCAGCTTTTGAGCACCCCCTCCATCTCCAACCTAAGATCGTAATGCAATCTTCTGGCCTGGTGCCGGTGTACCACAAATTGTAGAGCACCTTGATTCTTTCTGATGATTGCCTTCGGCTCCGTTGTTTGGGAAAAATCCCGTTTTTTGATATAATCATCCAGTCCCATTTAGGATGCTTTTTTTCTTTTTTCCAAACTGGCCTTCAGTTGTGCCATCAAATCTTTTGCAGGGGTGGCCTTACTTTCAAATTTCTTAACCTTGGATTTTTTACCGCTTGCCTTAGCCTTAATGATCTTCATCAATTGATCATTGTACACGTCCTTAAACTTTTTAAAATCAAACTTTTCTGTATACTGATCTATCAGGGACAAGGCCATATCCACTTCCTTTTTGGACACTTTGGTTTTGGGGAGTTTGAGGTCTGCACCATCCCTGATTTCATCAGAAAACCTGATGATATGCGCCACCAGAATATCCTTGTAGACCCCTACCAGGCAAAGGTTTTCCTTTTGCCGCATCACAAAAGTAGCAACGCCGAGTTTTTTGGTTTTTTTCAAGGCATCCCTTAACAGATTATAGGACTTTCCCCCCTCTTTCTGAGGCTCTAAAAAATAAGGCTTTTTATAAAGTACCTCTGCCACTTCGTCCTCTCTAATAAAAGATTCTATTTCCAGGGTCTTGCTCTTTTTCATGTTGGCCCGGTCAAAATCCTCATCTTCCAGGACAATATAACCATCGTCATTCTTGAACCCTTTTACAATATCCTTCCATTCCACTTCCTTCCCAGTATTCTCATTGACACGCTTATACCGGATCCGTGCATGATCATGGCTGTCCAGCATATCCAGATCCAGCTTTCTGTTCTCTGAGGCAGAATACATTTTAATGGGTATAGTGACCAAACCAAAACTTATTGAACCATTCCAAATTGATCTCATAGCTTTTACATGCCTGTTTTTTAGGACCAGGCAAGCAATGGTCTATCCAATTTTATACCATAAATGAAAGTGTCTTATTTTGCTCCAATTTCTGTTTAAGGTTCTGACTAACGCATCTCAAAACCCTGAAATTTCAGCTGTTTTGAGGCCTAGGTCATCTTGGTCAAACCGAATTTATCGATTTGCTTCCGGATTTAAAGCAATCACAATAAATTAAGCCTTTCGGCTATTGTAATAGAACACCAAAATAGATAAATTGAGTTATGTATTGGTAGAAATCAAGGCATATGCCATATAAACTTTTAAATACAATGAAGTGAAAACCGGGCGGCCCTTTTCAGATTTATGGTTTAAATGGACTTTAATCTTCAAGCTAGTGGTATTTATTTTTTTTTACATTCAGATTGCAACCGTATATTCAAAAAACACTGTTCAGGACAGCTTAATTTTTGAACTTGGCAAAACCCAAATCCCAAAGGAAAAAATTGACATTTATTTACAATTGGCCCATCATTATTTTAGGGAGAATCCGTCTTTAGCTGATAAGTATGTTTCCCAAGCCATACTACTGTCATTAAAATCTGCTGATACTGACGCTTTTTTTAAAGCTTGTTCTGAAAAAGGTAACCTGAACAGGATTGCCGGAAATCATCAATTAAATATAGATTTTGCAGATAGTCTTCTTTCTTTGAACCAGGTCTTCGAAAACAGCAATTTGCTTGCAGGTGCCTACAATCTATTGGGTTTAGGGCAGTTTGGCCTGTCCGAATACCATAAAGCTGAAACTTCTTTTAAAAATGCCGTGGAAGCCATCGGCGTTGCCAATACTGATTTCCTAGTTGTGCTTACGAATAATCTTGGCATGTGTTATTACAATCAGGGAAACTATCCATTATGCCTGGAGACCCGAATGAAATTATTGGACCTTATTCCGGAAGATAACATTTCTTCCCGTGCCAGGGCCTATAATAATATCGCCTCGGTGCATGAAATGTTAGGCAACTATCAAACTTCCCTGGATTATTATGAGAAAAGCCTTCAACTCCATAGAGAAAGTGGGAACGAAAGGTTTATTTCGGGAACCTTGACCAATATAGGTGTTGTTCACTATAATTTGGAAAATTTTGAAGGGTCATTGGACAAATATTCCGAAGCTCTTGAGATGGCTGAAAGAGTAGGTGACAAAGGCACACTGTCTATAATATTGGAAAACATAGGCAATGCTTATAAAAAACTTGAAACTTTTGAACTTGCCCTGGCCTATTTCAATAAAGGGATAGAAAATGCAAAAGCTGTGAGCAACAAATATGGCATGGCCAATATCAATAATAATATCGGTGAGACTTACTTGCTGATGGGCAATCACCGGATAGCCCTCCAATACTTATTTGAGGCAAAAGAACTTGCAGAACAGATTGGCAATAAAATTAATATCCTTTTTTCTCATAAACACTTATCAGATACCTATAAAGGGCTGAGGGATTTCGAAAAAGCCCTTTATCATTTGGCTGAATACAATGTGTTAAGAGAGAGCATGTTTAACGAAGAAAAAAACAGACAGATCCAGGAATTGGAAACCAAATACCAAACCGCTCAAAGAGAGGCTGAAATTCTACAATTGGCACAGGAAAAAAATCTTCAGGAAGCAAAAATACTTCAGCAGGAACTCTGGATTGGAATCGGTTCTATAACTCTGATTTTAGCTTTGTCCTTTATCTTTGCCCTAATCTATGTATTCAGGCATAGGGCAAAGACGAAAGAAATTTTGGTGGCCAAAGAAAGGGAAATTGAAAAAATAAAATCCCGGTTTTTCAGTAATATAACACATGAGTTCAGGACACCCCTTACCCTTATTCTGGGCCCCATAAGAGGCTTAATAGAAAATGCTGCGTCCACAAAACACGCAGGGCAATACAGCATCATAGAAAGGAATGCCAACAAGTTGTTGCAACTGGTCAATGAATTGATGGAGCTTTCCAAGCTGGAAGATGGAAAAATTAAGCTAAAGGTAAGAAAAACCGATTTATTGACATTTGTCAAACCTATTTTCGGAGCCTATGAATCATGGGCTGCTTATAAAAACATATCCATACAGACCATTCTGCCGGATACTTCCTGTACGGTTTATCTTGACAGGGAAAAGACTGAAAAAATTATCAACAACCTGATTTCCAATGCCTTAAAATTCACGCCAAAGGGTGGAGAAGTGACCCTTTCTTTGGAAGAGCCTGAGATGGATCCCGGTAAAACCAATTATTTTGCAATTAAAGTGGCTGATAACGGTAAAGGAATCCCTGATGAGCAGCTCCATAAAATATTTGACCGGCATTTTGTATTGGAAGACAATGTAGCAGGTGAGCAAGTAATCCATTCAAACTCAGGCATTGGATTGGCCCTTGCCAAAGAGCTCATCCAAATTGCAAAAGGAAAGATAGCAGTGGACAGTAAAGTTGGGAAAGGCACCTGTTTTACAGTGTGGTTTCCAATGGACAAAAAGGTATTTTCCGAAGAAGAAATTTTTGTGGAGCAAGATTTCTACAGGGAAAATGAGGAACCTCCAACTTCCATTTACCTAAATCAGCCAAACAAGAAATCGGAAAGCCATTCCCCCACCTATACTTCCGAAGATAGGGATTTGGTACTTATTGTGGAAGACAACCTTGATTTACAGCATTATATGAAAGGCATGCTCCAAGAAAGTTATCAGCTTATATTTGCTTCCAACGGGAAGGAAGGCCTTCAAAGAGCAGAAAAGCATATCCCCGACTTGGTGATCAGTGACATTATGATGCCTCAAATGGACGGCTTGTCTTTTACAGCCCTGCTGAAAGAGAATGAAAAGACCAGCCATATCCCTGTTATCTTACTGACTGCCAAAGCCGATTTAGAAAATAAAATGGAGGGATTAAAGACAGGTGCGGATGACTACCTCACCAAGCCGTTTGAGCCAAAGGAGCTTTTGGCAAGGATGGAAAATTTATTGGAGCAAAGGAAAAAATTAAGAAAGCTGTTTGCCAAAAGTTATAGCATACATCCTTCTGAAGTGATGGTAAATTCCCGGGATAAAAAATTCCTGGATAAAGTCTTTGAGGCTATTGAGGAGAACCTGTCAGTGACGGATTTCAATGTGAGCGAACTGGCTGAAGGTGTCAATATGAGCAGGATCCAACTTTACCGAAAGCTGAAGGCACTGACGGATCTACCAGCCAATGAAGTAATAAGAAACTACCGCCTCAAACGTGGCAGGCAGTTGCTCGAACAAAACATGGGGAATATAGCTGAAATCTCATTTGAGGTAGGATTTAATAAACCGGCTTATTTTTCCGAATGTTTCAAAAAATTATTCAATAAAACCCCAAAGGAATATCAAAAAGAAATCAGGGATAAAAAGTAATATTTTTGTTCACAGGCAACGACGATAGGTAATTCCTAAACAACCTTATTCAATAGTACATAATTTATCAACTGGCCTGTGTTATTGGTATTGGCTTTATTTAAAATGTTTTTTCTGTGGGTTCGAGCGGTCTCATAACTTATCGCCAATATCTCTGCAATTTTTCTGCTAGTAAAACCCCTGATCAGAAGCTTTAGCACGTCAAGCTCCCGGTAGGTAAACTTGGATCGATGTGGTGCTAATTGCAGGTTATTTAGATCAAGATGATACTGCTGATTTGAAAATTTATTTATAATTACCGCATGTGGTATATTGGTAGGATAGATATGAGAGATATCCGTAATGATATTAGCAAAAACATAGGGTATGTTTTTCTCATCGAAAACCAGCGGGATGTTTTGGTTTTGGATGGTAAAGACTTTTCCATCTTTCCTTACTGATCGGACATAGAACACCACATAAACGTAGGGCCTTTGGTTTTTAGGAAGCTCGTTTACATATTTCATGGTCAGGTGAATTACCTGTGTAACAAACCGATAATCATCCTTAAAAATAGAATTAGCCACAAACTGAGCATTTTCCTTTATCATTTCTTCATGGCTGTAACCGATGACTGCCTTGCTATCCCCTGCAACAAATTCCAGTTCCCGTGTATGTGAATTGGCAACAAAAGAAAACCATCTGCCCACCGTCCAAAGCCCGTTGACAAGGGGATTGTTTTTTAACTCCTCTCTATAGTCATTTTTGTAGATGACATATTCCTGTTTTCCAAAAGCCTTAAATATATTGATATAGTCATTCATGGTTTTTACTACCTCAAATGAGGTATTGTATAATGAATTTTGCCTAGGTAATTTAGAAAAAAAAACTTAAAAGCTAAAGCCATGAAAAGATTTTTAAAATTAACAAATTACTTGTTCTATGGATTTATTGTTGGTTTCCTCGCAATAGCTTCATGTACGGAAGAGGAAAATCCTTTGGTTGATGAACCGAGCAATGGCACAGAATTAAATGCAAATGATATACAGTCCAAAATAATATTACAAAATGCCAGTTCCAAAGACGGGGATATACCTCCTTCCTCAAATCTGGCCGACCTTAAAATAGATAAGGACACTATTTTTCTGGTGGAGGGTTTCAAAAACCGGATCAGGATTTTGCACCCCGATCATGGGTTTGCTACCGGATCCTCCCATTTTTATATACAAGTAGAGGGGGCCGATAAATATTATGATGTCAAAGCGGTAGAGGAAGAAAGCAATGATTCAATTGCTGTATTATACATGGATTTTGATCCCGGGGATATTGAGTTGCCCTTTTCCTTTAATATAAAATTTGCCCCTCATGACAATACTGGTACCGCGCCAATAGATGAAACTGGAAAACCAGTGGTCATTGAAAAGAAAGGGGATCTTTCTTGCAGCCCCTCGAGCCCAGAGCCGCATTGGGATTGGATGTATACTATTATAGACGGCGAAATTGAATCGGCACCTGGTTTTGGCCGCACAACTGAAACCCATGTTACCGGATGCTGCTTTACAGACGTGCAAGAATCTGTTGATTGTATTTCGAATGGGTTTGAGGAAGACGAGTGGAGGCAAATAGATGGCATTTCAGCTTATAATATAGATTATGAACTCTTAAATTTATCTAATGGAGACATAAGTGGAACCCTTCAAGAATTTATCCAGAATTTAAACCCGAGCCCTGGAAAAACTGATTTTTGTAGTGGAAGCTTAGGGTATATTACCAACACTAATAACCATGCTTTTTGGGGAAATTACACCTACGATCCTTCCAATTCGCAAATACAATTTACCAACCTGGAAAGCCGTGCGCAGGAAGTTGACCTGGGGGAATTGGGCACATATACTGTATATGACAAGATGTTCATTAGGGAAGATTTCCTCTATGAACTCATTAGCTGCCACTTTTTGATGGAAACCGGGTCTGTTGAAGGAAGTTCAATAATAAGGATTTTTGAAAGGGAAAAAAGACCAAGTAATAATTGGTATGATTGAATGGTAATTGATCCCTCAATAGTTTCCCCTGGTGCAGTTCTTCCAACTTTTCTAAATTCTCCAAACTCCTCGTTTTAAACGAGGAGTTTGGAGAATTACGATTAGTATCAACTGATTTATAACGGCAGGAGGGTTTACTTACACCGATTTTAGAATCCCGAAGAGCCTGTCCCGAGAGGTACGACTCGGGAGGTAAAATTTTTTTTGACGGTGTCGGCTTTACTGTTTTCAACATGACGGCAAATATCTTTTGATTGGATAAAATAATATCACCCTTTGGGGTTTTAGGATCCTGTTGGCTTGTATTGCTACAATAATGACATCCCTTCTATGTTGCAATCCAAACTTCAGGATGTTTTTTTTATTAATGGATAGAATTTTTATATTTATATCATAAATCCGAAGAGGAA
>JBBDSC010000022.1:0-12425 GCA_040905145.1 Anditalea sp. | reverse complement strand
TTGGATTTGAAGGTTTTTGTCATCCTACTTGAAAACTGCCAATTAAATTCCTGCTCTAAATCAGAAATGCCATAGGTTATCACTAAAATGGGCGATTGGTGCATAATACGCATAATCTGGCATCAAATTTATTAACAACCTATCGATCCTTTTTATACCCAAAATTACTCCCTGGTTTAAACACCATTTTTTGGATACCCCCAGGTAGATCTACCTGTCCGATTTTTTTGCTTCTAAAGGTTTCCCAGGATCCTGACTTTTCCACATTTCCGCTAAGCTTTATGGCCCCTGTTTCAAATAAATAGGACTTGCCTGCTTCCCCATCGGACACGGACCAGTCCAGAAAAACATCATATTTACCTGCCTTGGGTATTTCCACCTCCCATTCCACCTGATCCTTGGCGGTAAACCAGCCAAAGGCTTTCCATTCGGGCATATATTTAATCTCGGGGCCGGTTGCTTTTCCTTTTTCTGCTGATAGCTTCAGAGACCCATCCGGGGAGGCTTTAACAGTAGCGGGAATATTTACAGTGTCTGCCATGCCCTCCCTTTTATTGAGCAGGCCTGCACCCAATGTCGGATTACTGGTCCGGGCATCATCAAAACTCAGGCTTAGGGCCATTTTCTTACCTTCCGGCCATTGAAAATTTTGCTCTTGAGCATTTACGTGTAGAGGTAAGACATAGAGGCCCAACAATAGAAACGAAAATTGGGTTATACGATCAAATCCCATATCAAAATGTGTTATATGTTAATATTTATTTACTTTTTAATTCTCCTTGAAGGTAGGCAGATACAGCCTCTGTTAGATCTTTTCCGGCCGATGAAACATAAGGGGAGACGCTGGGTTCATATCCGCCATATTGCAGTTCTTCCTCTGTTAGCATGTATCCCAACCAGCCATTTGTATATCCAAAATAGAAAGTGTAGGGAAAGGGAGACCTGTCTCTGATTTCATTGGATATTTCACAAAACAATTCCAATGGTGCTCCCCAAATAGCTATGTCATCATTAACTTTAAAAAAACGGATAGGAAGTTTAATTAGGTGATCACCTCCCTGGGTAGTATGGGAATAAGCCTTGAGATCCGAAGGCCAGGAAAGGCCATTTTTACGGGGGGTTTCCAAAATTAATTCACCCACCTGGAATGAAATCTCACTGATGTCCGTTGTAATGTTTTTGTGTCCTTTAATTATTTTATCGCCCAATAAGGCTCTAAATTGATTTAATTTACCTTCCTGAGGACTGGGATAAACACTATAAATGGGAGCGATATTACCAGCTGCACCATTTATAAATAACATGGGTGCACCGGTTTGCTCCTCGACATATTCTGCAACCACCCCGGGTGCATCTCCACTGATCAATAAATTTTTGCCACCCATAACCGTTCCATGAATGGGGTAATTGGCAATTATTGCCATAGGATTATTAAATTTTTGGTCGGAAATCTTCAGTATTCCTATTCTTCTGTCGACCGGACCATCCGGGTGCATACCCAAAAAAGCTTTATTGTCTATATCTCTTGCCCGTCTGTTAATGTTGGCTTGTGAATAACCCCATCCAACCCCTAATTTGGCTGGTTGAAGTTGAGATAGGGCTTCCCCTATCCCCTCTACTATTTTATCCACCACATAATTGGTATATGAAGTATCATAGTTATGGGTGTATCGTTCGCCCATAAAGACCTCCGGCAATCCTGGTGGACCAACTTCCGGTGCAGAATGGGTATGTGTGAGAGACCACCAAAAATTCATTTTCGGGATACCATACTGTGTGTTCAAAATAGCCGCTACACGATCATATTCTGAAGGAGAAACCACACATATATCACTTGATACCAAGAAAAACTTTGTTTCCCCATCATCCAAAACAACAATTCGATGATAAATGGAGTCATTAATACCAGTGGATTTTCTAGCTCCATACCCTAACAACATTTGGGGGGTTTGAGGTGTGATATTCTTTTTTACTACAGCTGCCTTAAAATTTTGGGCAAGGCTTAAGGCCGGTTGGAACCCCAATCCAAAAATTAAGAAAGAATAAAACAGGCAATAAAGTGGATATTTCATATGTTTATAATTGTCTTTTAGCGGCCATATGGAATCTCGCATGTTGGATAATTATCCCTACGTGTGACGTTCTCGTCATGCTCGATTTCATCTCTTACTGGGGATTTTTTATAAATGATAACAGATCAGTCATTTCCTTTTTTGATATTTGGTTTTCCAATCCAGCAGGCATTAAAGAAATTCCGGTTGACTTTATCGATTCGATTTGCTGACGGGAAATTAATTCATCGTCCATTCCAAATATGCGAAGGGTTAGGGAACCAGAGGTCTCAGACCCAATAATCCCCTGTTTTATTTCTCCATCTTGAAGCCTTATTTCCCATAAGTCATACCCATCCGAAATCGTCAAATTTGGATCAAGAATGTCGACTAAGATGGCTTTCGGGTCCCTGTTTCGAATACTGGCAAGGTCTGGGCCAACTGCTGTACCGTATTCTCCCCCAATCTGGTGGCAGATTGAACAATTTTTTTGATATACAACTTTTCCCAGTATAGGATCTCCATCAGTTCCCAATTCTTGACTATAATCATCCAAAACCTCCTTTTTAGCCGTCTTATTACTTTGATCAGCAAAAATTTTCCGGGACCTGTGCCGTAGAGTTTCCTCTGCCTGTGCCATTAGACCAACCTGCCTGCGCCAGCTTACTGCCGAGGGGTCAATGGTCCCCTTTTCCAAAGCATCTAATAGTATTCTTATACGCTGTTCGGAAGTAGTAAAAGTACCGATTACCTCATCCCTAATATTTGGTGTAAGGCTTGGCCACTGTTCGATTAAGAAATGGGCAACCTCAAGACCATCCTTAGGACGAATGGTTTCGATAGCAGTTTTCTGAATTTCAAATGTTTCGTTTGGAACCAACAATTTAGTCAAGATTTCTTTTATACTTTGAGGATCAGCAATAACCTTGACTTTAATAGCCAGCTGACGATCCTGGAGGTCCGCTTCATGATCATTTATTAACAAATCCAATTTTTCAATTACCTTTTGAGTATTTTCTCCCTTAGGCAATCCAGTATGTTGCATCAATTCAAGACTCGCCTGACGAACCGTTTCGGGCCGTTGAGAAAAAATAGCTTTCCAAATGAGATTTTTTTCTGGTTCTAAATTCGGATCATTGAAATCCACACTCTGGATCCCTTTGACCAAACCCCTGAGAATTGCTGCCTGCCAGGCACCTTCCCTTTGAGACTCTTCTGACAATGCCATTTGGATTAGGTTTTTAATTTCTTTAATTTGATTATCAGCTGCCAACATTGATGTGAGCCGTTCGATAAGGTCACCAAAAGCTGGATTTGAGGGGGCAAAGTTCTTAATGGCTGTGTTAAGAAGGCTAGTATAATCTGGATTTACCGCAGACAACGCAGCCACCTGCATCCATGAATCTTCTATACCACTAATCAACATTTGTTCACGAACCTGATTTGCTTCAGGTGTAACCACCTCTCCCAGGGTACACATCAACTGAAATCGGACTCTGCCATTTTCATCGTCTCGCAGGGAAATCAACGCTTCTTCCATCGATGGATTTTCGCTTAGAAATTGTTCTGCTAATACAATTGCATTCTCCCGGATACCTGGCTCAGGGTCCTGCAGCAAAATAAGCACCTGATCTTTTTCTAAAGCACCCAGCCCTTCCAAGGTCCAGGCTGCATGAAGCCTGCCATATTGCGAAGTATCAGATCCCACCATTTCCTTCAGTTGATCAATTACTCCCAGGCTTTTTCTGTCCAATAAAAGCCGTTGGGCATTTCTACGGTACCATATATTTGAATGGGATAGGAAATGAACCAAATCGGAATCAGATTTTGATGATAGGTCCAGCGCATTCGACCATCCTGCTTTTGGTGTACCTTTTGGTGTAATTCGATAAATCCGACCCTGGTCTATCCCATCATATAAATTACTTGTTGCTTCAACTGCCATCCATTCTGGATGCTCAATGACCCGACGATAGTAATCCACAACATACAAGGCTCCATCAGGGCCAATATAATGATTGACCGGGCGAAACCAGGAGTCTCGTGAAGCGAGGAATTCCTTTTCTTTTAAAATCCTGGAGGCAGTAAAAGTTGCCCCCGCTTCATTTATTTGGTCGACATGTACCAAATTCCCAACAGGCTCGGCTACAAATATAGCATTATCATAGGGGGGTGGAAATAACCCTCCCTGATAGGCCATAATTCCACAAGCAGCCGTAAATACACCCACATCTGTCAACAGTTGATGCTCAGGATTTTCTGTTATTGAAAATATCTCTGCTGCTGGACCATGGTCTGATATGGAATTTGTCGCCCCAGATATCAGTAAATTTGGATTTCGAACTAGATAGGGGGCCTGAATAACCTCATGGTAAATATGGTTGGCGTTGCTCACCAAAAAATGTCTCCCCCATTGATCAAAAGTATGACCAAACTGGCTTGCGCTGGACATGGTTTCCAGTTTAAGCACATCAGGTTTCAATCTAACCCTCCTTCCTCCAGCATTCGGAGGCAATTGCGGACTGTTCTCATTCTTATAGAACTTAACTTTACTTCCTAAATCACTAAATTCTTCGGTATAAACCTTCGCCACTGTGGCCGGTTCGTTGGATAAATATATCCAATTATCTATGCCCAAAATAGGGGAATTAAAATTATGCTGGGGATTCGAAAGGGCAAATCCAGTCAAAAGGGTATCCCGGATATCGGCTATTTCATCCTCATTCGAATCTTCAAAATACAGCAAATTAGGTGGATCAGTTACCAATAGTCCTTTCTTCCAACGAAGAATTCCTGTAGGAAAATTAAGGTTTTCTGCAAATAATACTTTTTTATCCATAACTCCATCTCCATCACTATCACTCAAAATCTTTATATTCCCTGATCCACTCTTATCTAATGGATATCCATGCATTTCAATTATGTACATTCGCCCATATTCATCGATTTCCATGGCAACCGGATCAGATAGCAGGGGTTCCGCAGCAATAAGTTCAATTTGGAAGCCCTCAGCTATTTCAAAGGAAGACATTGCCTTTTCATTGATGTCTTTAAATTTGCTTTTATGGTTGTTGTGACACCCAAAAAGTAAAATACAGAAATAGATAAGGTAGTGAGCGATTCCTTGATGTTTACAATAACCATGGACATACTTCGTACAATTTTTCTGATTGTAGTTGAAAATGGATTTCATTCAAATTTCTGTTTAAAATCCACTTCTCATTTCCCCTTGAAGATACCCTACTACTGATTCAGTTAGGTCCCCGGCAGCTGAAGGAGTAAAAGGAGAGGCATTGGGCTCATACCCTCCATGTTTGTAGGCGGACTTAGTTACAAGGTAACGCAGATTGCCGTTGGTGTAGCCAAAATAAAAAGTATAAGGAAAGGGAGACCGGTCCCGTATTTCGTTTGATATTTCACAGAACAATTCAAGTGGAGCGCTCCATATTACGACGTTTTCATTGATTTTTAGAAAATTGATGGGAATTAAAACCATTTTTTTACCTGTTTCAGTTGATCGTGAATAATCCTTTAAATTACTTGGCCAATCAAGTCCCTCTTTTCTAGGCGTTTCCACAGTCACCAACCCTACTTGTAGGACTACCTTATTCGTGGTGAATGAAATTTTTTCATTTGCATCTAAAATTTTGTCACCAAGTAAGACCCGGAATTCACCCAAATGGCCCGCCTTGGCATTGGGATAAACACTATAAATCGGAGCAAGATTTCCTGCCGCACCATTAATGAATAGGAGAGGGGCCCCGATCTTTTCCTCAACATATTCGGATACAATTCCAGGGGCATCACCACTAATATCCAAATTTTGCGGACCCATTACCGTACCGTGAATGGCATAGTTGGAAATCAATACCAAGGGGGACCCATCTTTTTTATCTATTCTAATTATTCCAATTCTGCGATCCACTGGACCATCAGGGTTAAGACCCAGGGAGGCTTTACCGTCCACATCTATCGCTCGTCGGTTAATGTTTGCTTGGGAAAATCCCCACCCTACTCCCAAACTTGCCGGTTCCAGTTTGGCTTTGGCCTCCGCAATTCCCTCGACTAATTTTTGAACTACAAATTCCGTATAATCCGATGCTATAGGTTGTTTATAGCGCTCCGGCATAAATATGGCAGATAAACCTGGAGCCCCTATTTCTGGTGCTGAATGGGTGTGGGTAACGGACCACCAAAAATCCTCCCTGATTATCCCAAACTTTTCATTTAATATGGATGCAACCTGGTTGTATAGGGTAGGGTCGATTTTTCCAAAATCTGATGATACTAGAAAAAACTGGTTTAACCCATCATCCATAACTACAATTCGATGGTATATCCGGTCTAAAATACCAGTGGATTGTCGTGCACCATAACCTGCTAAATATTGGGGAGAATCGGGTGTAATATCCACTTTTACAACCGAAGCCTTAAAATCTTGGGCTTTGGCTAAAATGGGGTTGAACTCTATTAATATTATCAGGGCTAACAAATTACAATATTTGGGCATATTTTTTTAATTATTGATTTTATGATTTAAAATTAATCTTCCCCTGTTATTTAATTATAAGGTTCTTTTCTAAACTTTTTTCATTCAAATAATTGGAAACTTCATTTATTAAATCGTCTCCTGCTTCCGGAGAAAAGGGAGATACCGATGGTTCATAGCCTCCCAGAAGGATTTCCTCTTTGGTTGGCAAATACCCCAAAGTCCCGTTGGTCAGACCAAAATAAAAGGTATGAGGAAATGGAGAGTTTTCGCGTATTTGATTGGATATCTCACAAAATAACTCTGATGGGGTGCCCCAAATGGCAATATCATCATTAATAAAAAGAAAACTGACCGGGAATTTTATCATACTGATGCCCGTGGAGGTTTTTCTGGCGTAATTTCCCAACTCTTTAGGCCAATTGTTTATATCCAAATCATTTCTCATGGGGGTCTCCACGATTAATGATCCTGTGTTGAAGATCACATCAGCAGTGGTTGAAACAATCTTTTCGTTCGCCTCAAGGATTTTTTTTCCCAAAAGTTCTCTAAACTGATTTAAAAACCGATCTGCCCTTTTATCCCCTGCTACTGAAACAGAAAACCGAGGGCCAATATTTCCCTCTGCTCCATTAATGAATAGTAGTGGGGCACCAATTTGATTTTCAATATATTCAGCTACCACTCCTGGAATCTCTCCACTTATTTTGGTACCATTTGCTGGAAGAACTGTAGGGTGAATAGGGTAATTGGAAATTAAAACAATAGGTCGATTTTGCTCATCATCAATTCTGATTAGACCTATCCTCCTATCAATGGGGCCATCTGGGTTCTCGCCTAAAAAGGTTTTATTATCTATGTCTCTAGCACGACGATTTACATTGGCATTTGAAAATCCCCAGCCAATACCCATTCTAGCAGGAACCAAATTTTCTCTGGCTTCCATAATTGTTCGTATAAGGCTCTCTTCTATAAAATCAGTATATTCTTTATCAAATGGTTTTTCATAGCGTTCAGGCAAGAATAATTGTACAACCTCTGAAGGTCCAACTTCAGGGGCTGAATGCGTATGAGTGAAGGTCCACCAAAAATCCTTCTTTTCAATTTTTGTCAATTTGTGAAGTTTATTGGCAACTCTTTCATATACAGATGGGGAGACCCTTGCAAGATCTGATGAAACTAAAACGATTTCGTTATTGCCATCATGCAGAATCACCACCTTATGATAAATGCTGTCCCTTACCCCATCTGACATTCTTGGTGCGTAACCCAACAAATTCTTTGAATTGGAAGGAGTAATGTTGGATTTTAAAACCGCTGCCCGAAATACGCCTTGTGCACAAATTTCAAAAGGCATAAAACCGAACCCGATAATTATTACTAGAAGAAAGGACCTGCTTGTTTTCATACACTTAATATTGGATTGGTATTAATTTGTGAAAATCCTTGCCACACTAATAATTGGGATTTTGCACCAAGTTTGGATTTTGATCTATGGCGGATTGGGGAATAGGCATAAAATAATTTTTTTCCGAAAAAAATATTCTTCTGCCTCCAGGAGCAGGCACGACATTATATTTCCATTGCCCATTTTCCTGTACGATGACCATCGCATGTAATTCACCGTTTAATTTCTCTTCAGCAAGCCTTAAACGAATTAAATCAAACCACCTTCTTTCCTCAAATGCTAATTCTACCCTCCGTTCTCGATATATCCAAGTTCTCATTTCATCCTTGTTGAGACCCTCAGGTAAAGGGGGTAATTCCGACCTGGCACGCACTTGATTAATGGCCTCATATACCGATAAATCCGGTCCTACTGCTTCATTTTGAGCTTCAGCATAACTCAACAATACTTCAGCGTATCTGAAAATGATGAAACTGGCACTGTTTTGCAAATTATGTCCATTTATGGCATAAATGGGATTTAATCCTTTTCGCAATGAATATCCCGTATTGGTTGCCTCATTTATATCGCTTAAATCAGTAGCATTAGGACTTCCTACCCCCTGTTTTTTTACCATAATATGCCCCAACCATTCAGATCCATCATATATTATAGATTGATAGAATCTCTTTTCTCTATTGACGTAGGGATTTTGGGGATCATATCCAGAATTTGGATCAGAGATTGGAAGGCCATTTTCCATAGCATATTCATCGACCAGTTC
The DNA here is from genome assembly GCA_040905145.1 of Anditalea sp. Classification (GTDB taxonomy): domain Bacteria; phylum Bacteroidota; class Bacteroidia; order Cytophagales; family Cyclobacteriaceae; genus DATGMS01. Next base: position 3,714 of record JBBDSC010000022.1, on the reverse strand, counting down.
CTGGGTAGGATTGACTCCCCCCCAGGCCCGTTGCACTCCACCAACTCGCCATGGTCCCTGGATTCCTTCTCGATTCCCTCCCAGAGAAGTTCCTCCTAAATATTGTTTATCAAATATCACTTCGACATTATTGTTGTTTTCTTCAAAATGCATAGTATTGTAATCCGGGAATAGCTCATAAACCCCTAAATCTATTACGCTTTTATTGGTCATTGCCGCAGCCTCCCAACGTGCTAGATCGTTGTCCGTATTATAAAGTGGGCTTGCCCAAAATAATTCACACCACCCTTTCAAAGTAATGGCAGAGCCGCGGGTAGCTCTACCTGCAGCGGAAGTCAGAGGTAAATAATTTTCGATTGCTGTACACTCATCTACTATGAATTGAAATGTTTCCTCAGCAGTATTTCTGGGCCTGAAAATGGCTTCGCCTTGTTCACTCTGATTTAGAATATCGGTGATAATTGGAACTCCACCATGATAGGTCCATAGTAAGGTATAAAAATAAGCTCTTAAAAACCTTGCTTCCCCAATTCTTTGCTTTTTCCACTCCTCCGGCAAATTAGATTCATTTACTTTTTGGATAAATAAATTGGCTTTCCTAATATTGGCGAAATGCCTCCATTGATTAGGTGTATTGTTTGGTGCATATTCCGATAAGGCATACAAACTTCGACTTACAGGGCCAATTCTACTTGTCATAGAGTTGTCAGTCCAGTTTTCTCCAGGGTCATCAGTCCTAAATGGACCTGGCAGGCCCGCATAAATCCCATTTAAAAATAAGTCACCGGTCTGTGGTGTGCTCCACAAAACAGCATCAGAAACCTGATCTGTGGAAGTTACTTCTAAATATTCATTACAGGAAGAAAAACCAATAATGATTATATACACGAAAATTTTTTTTACTTGTTCCATGATTTTTTTAATTTGAATGGTAATTAAAAAGTAACATTTAGTCCAAGTGAGGTTACTTTCTGTTGCGGATAGGTCCTAAAATTAGATTCAGGATCCCAATAAATCATTTTGGTCCATGTCAATAGATTTTGGCCTGAAGCATATATCCGAGCACTTTGAACGCCAATTTTCTGAATTAAGGGGATTGGTAAATTGTAGCTCAGGGTGGCATTCTTTAACCTTAAGTAGCTGGCATCTCTCATCCAAAAAGAGGAAAATTGTCTGTTGTTCGTGGTAGGAGCTCCTGTAAGGCGCGGATGCTTTGCATTAGGATTTGAAGGTGACCAATGATCGATGTTGTCCACATATGCCCCCATTCCATTAAAGAAAGCCCAAATCATTTCATTGCGATGGTACAAATTTGTTTCTCCAGCACCTTGAAACAAGATATCCAATGACCAATTTTTGAATTGTATACGAGGAGAAAATCCATAAATTATCCGGGGTGATTGGTCAGAATCACCTATGGCAACCTGATCGTTATCATCAATCCTACCATCATTATTGGTATCCTCATACCGAATATCACCAGGCTGAACAGTACCCCAAGGCTGTAAAGCAATATCCGGTTGAAGGTTTCCTTCTGAATCAAAATCTTCCAATTGGAAGAAACCCAATGCATTATAGCCAAATTGTGTTCCCAATGGTTTTCCCGTTCTTCTTCTGTTGATGTTATTATAGGTTACCGTATTTTCATATATCTGCAGGATTTTATTTCTGGCATAAGTAAAGGTTCCACTTAACGAAACATTAAAATCAGGAGCAATTTGATGGTGTACTTCTCCTGATAAATCAATGCCCCTGTTTTCCATTATCCCACTATTCACCTGGCTTAATCCAATGCCATATTCCAGAGGGGTAATCACATCAGGCGCGACTAACATATTTGAACGTTTTTCATAAAAATAATCGGCTTCTAAATTTATTGAACCATCCCAAACTGAGAATTCAATTCCTATATCCGTTTTATTGGCCCTTTCCCAGGTAATGTTGGGATTGGGTTCTGCACGTTCACTTATAATTTGGACTGCATTGCCCCCAATTACATACCCTGGTCCCGATACATTGTAAGTACTCAAATATTGAAAGGGACTTCCGGCTAGGGCGCCGACCTGACCATAGGAGGCCCTGACTTTTAGATTGTCCAACCAGGATACATTCCCTTTCAAAAAAGGTTCTTCAGATAAGCGCCAACCAGCCGAAAATGCAGGAAAAAACCCAAATCTATTTTCAGGGGCAAAATAATAATGCCCATCATATCTGCCACTAGCTTCAAACAGGTACTTTCCTGCATAATCATAGGTCAGACGGTAAACCAATCCAACTTGCCTCGCCAGGGAAGAACTACCCCCTGTTGTCATATCGTCATTATTTGAACTTCCCATGTTTATTTCATCAATAAACAATGCATAATTCCTTCTTGAAGCACTAAGGTTTTCCACACTGTTCGATCTTGCCTCAAATACTCCCAACAAATTAAGAACATGAAGACCAACTGATTTTTTATAATTAAAACCTCCCTGAAAAGTTGTCTGTTTTGATTGGACCCAGGCTTGATTTAAAGAAGGAAATTGTTGTCCAATAATTCCTTCAGTGTAAACATAAGGGGTTTGAGATGCATCAACAGTGGCATTGGTAATGGGGGTTGCCCATAATTTGGTGTTATTATAGGATGGGTCATAGGCTATGGTACCAGTTAATTGTAAGCCTGGGATAAACGGAATATCCTGCTCAATTGATAACTGTGAATAAATACTAGTTGTGTTATCTCTGAAATATCCACCCTCACCATTTAACATGGGAATTACAGCTCTCCCAAACATACCATTACTATACTCAAGAACCCCTCTTCCGGGATGGGAGTAACCGATGTGCTCTAATAACCTTCTGGTTCCATCAGGACTTGCCTGATCCGAAGGCGGTCTGGTTGATTTTAATATTCTACCGTTTAAGTTTAAAATAAGATTTGTAGTATTGGTGATTTTAGATTGAATATTTGCGATTAAATTGAATCGATCGGCATTTGTAGCATTCCATTTCCACATACCTTCCTGATATTGATAACCTAAACCCACATAATAATTGTGATCTTCTGATCCCCCGGATATTTCAACATTCTGATAATTAATTATGGAGTTCTTTTTTAGAATTTCATCCCAAATATTGTAATAGGGTGGATAAACATCTGGATCTGACCCTTCCCTGAATTTTGTAATTTCCTCTTCAGAAAAGGGTATGGGTAATCCGGAATTTGCAGCAATAGTGTTTTGAAGCACTGCAAATTGTTCTCCATTGACATAATTCGGCAAAACAGTCGGATTTTGGAAGCCAATATAGCTATTGTATGTTATTGTAGGCTTACCTGCCTGCCCCCTCTTTGTTGTAACAAGGATTACACCATTTGCCCCAGCTACCCCATAAGGAGCCACGGCAGCAGCATCCTTTAAAACTGTAAAAGTTTCAATACTATTAGGATCCAATTGTTGAAAATCCCTTGGAATTCCATCAACTATAAGTAGTGGCTGGGTAGCCCCTGTTGTAGAGATCCCCCTTATAAATATATTTGATCCATCTCTTCCTGGTTCCCCGGAATTTTGTTTGACAATAATTCCTGACAGCCTTCCGCCAAGGCTGTTTCCTAAATTTGTCAATGGAATTAATGAGATATCTTCTCCTTTTAAGGAGGAGACCGCAGAGGTCAAAGAAGTTTTCTTCTGAGTTCCATACCCAACCACCACCACTTCATCCAAATTTTGGGAATCT
>JBBDSC010000021.1:0-2047 GCA_040905145.1 Anditalea sp. | reverse complement strand
AATATTCATCCTCGGAGGATTAGACAATTTAATCTGGCTATTTCATGACATTTAAATAATATTTATTGATTTTGGGATTACTCCTTCAGAATCGTTCTCCTCCCGTACAGTTCACCAGTTCGTCAAAAAATTGTCGAATTGTTTGATGTCTAATCGGAAAATACTCTACAGTTTGGTAGTACACCAGTTCGTCAGTAAATCAGTTTCGTCAGTTCGACAAAAACTGTTGAATCGTCGAATTGTTACTGTCGAACCGGAGGTTTCACCGTACAGTCCTTGAGTTCACCAGTTCGACAACGAGACAGTTCCTCAATTCGAGCATATTCAGACTCCACAACAAAACAGTTCGTCAGTTCGACAATAAAAACAGTAGCCCTAAAAATTCCACCTTTTTATTATGATATTTCCAAGCCTCTCTTTTTTATTTCTTCGATCAAAGGTGATGAAGATGGTGCGGAAAACCTATTAATACCTATCAGATAGGGTTCTATTTTCGAATTTATTTTTTTTGTTAAATTCCAAATCCTACCACTTAGCGGATCATTTTCTTCTACATCATTATCAGCAACAATCAATAAATCGATATCACTGTCCTCAGACTCGTTACCATCCAAATAACTCCCATAAAGAAATGCCTTATGTACAAAAATACCTTCATTCCTCAATAATTCAATGTATTTTTTTAAGATCCTTATAGTTTCTCTCTTAACCATTTCAATAAATTTTCGGTATGCTCCAAGTAGGAGTTAACTATTTCAATGGAAGGGATGTATGGATTATAGTCAGGATACCTACCGTGAAGTTGATATTTCATTAAGATTCCAATGAATATATCATCCTCTTCACTTAATGATAAATCAGCTTTTTGTGAAAGATAAATCAAGTTGTGGGATTTTGGGGCAATGGTTTCGGTTTCTTTTACCACGTGAGCTTTGATTGCTTTTTCGATAACTAAATGGCAGAAAAATAAGCCATGTAAAACCCTGCTTCTTTCGATCAATATTCTGGCTGTTAACAAATCATCCATAGCTCCTGTTATCCAATACTCTATCTGATTCTGTACATTCACCCTTCTATATATGTCTATAGCTATTCTTTATTAGCCGCTTATTAACAAATATACTTATTATTCTTTGGATTATTACCTGTCGAACCCGGCGGCACCGTACAGTCCTTCAGTGCACCGGTTCGACAACAAGACAGTCCCTCAATTCGACAGTAGTGGTCAACAGCATTATTTTACTTTGACCGCTTTAAATATTTCCCCACATAACGGTTTAACAGTTCCCTGTTTTCCCGTGGAATAATGAATATCAGCCCAAAGGTAGTGCCTGCCACCAAGATTTTTAACAGTAAGGAAAGAAACAGGGTGCCGGGATGATATAGGGTGGACAGGCCCAGGATTAAAGCAAGGCCCAGGCTTATTGCCCCCGGAAATATAAAGGATTTTAAAAAAAAAGCATAGGATGATTTCAGGGATGACCTGATCAACATATAGAATCCCTGAGTGCTTTTTTATCAAAATATCAAGAATTGCTTCCTATACAGGCCATCCAGCTTAGGACATACCCGCAGGTAAATACCACAGCTCCGCCCAGTCGGTCACAGCTAAGACCTAATGAATGGGATTTTGATTATACCACCTGAAAAGGTGACGCATAGAAAGGAGCAGCATTCCTCTTTGTGGCTTACCAAGCCTGGCCAGCCTTCATTTTATTTTGATCCAGGAAAATTGTCCAGGGCTGTTTCATTGTCTGGTGAGCATGATTGGTTCCGGTCCGGCGAAGTCTTTGAGAAATCCACCTGAAAAATGGTTTTTCTAAATGAGCCACAAAAGTACTCGGAGGGGGGCAGGTTTCAAAATGTTTGAAGGTTTTAATTGTACCTATTGGATATTGATTTTGATTGGGATGGAGGGACTAGGGGACGGAGGGACTGTAGGGACTAAGGGACTGTAGGGACTAGAAATTCTCTCCGTCTCTTCAGTCTCCCCCTCCAATGTCATTAAGTTAAGACGATATTTTTATATGGCTGTTAGATGATCCGT
>JBBDSC010000020.1:0-12586 GCA_040905145.1 Anditalea sp. | reverse complement strand
CTCCGGTCTTCCAACTTTTTCCTTCTCAAATCTCATATCTCCAATATTAATATCAAAAGCCCTAAAAAATACATATCTTTGTTAATTGTATTTAGTTGTCATACTAATTATTGAAACACAAACAAAATGTCTAAAAACATCCTTGTAACAGGTGGCACTAAAGGCATTGGGAAAGCAATCATTATGAAGTTTGCAGCCAATGGCTATGATGTTTTTACCTGTTCCAGAAATGAGCAAGAGTTAGTTGAGCTTAAAAAAGAGATAAAAAGCAACTATCCTGATAGAAATGTGTTTATAAAACAAGCGGATCTGTCAAAAAAAGAAGGAGTCAAATCTTTTGCGGATTTTGTAAAAGAGGAGGCTATACCGGATGTGTTGGTCAATAATACTGGCATCTTTATTCCTGGTGCAATTCACACAGAACCTGAAGGGAATTTTGAACTGATGCTGCATACCAATCTGTTCAGTGCGTATTATATGACAAGGGAATTTACAGAAGGATTGATCAATAGAAGAAGTGGACACATTTTTTCAATGGGCTCCATCGCAGGATTGGCTGCCTATGCCAATGGAGGAAGCTATGCGATTTCCAAATGGGCAATGCGGGGATTTACCCAATGCCTGAGGCAGGAATTAATGGAATATAATGTGAAAGTAACTTCTATATTGGCTGGTGCCACCTTTACGCCAAGCTGGGAAGGAGTGGATTTACCAGAAGAAAGGTTTATAAAAGCAGAAGATGTAGCAGATTCTGTCTGGTCGGCCTATAACCTTTCGGCAAATTCAGTAGTGGAAGAGATAGTGGTCAGGCCTCAATTGGGCGACCTTTAATATTATGGGTATGGAATCAAAAGAAATTATCACCTCTAGTGAGCAGGACCATGTCAGGTATTGTAATAGCTTAACCTCCTATCAAAGGAGAAAAACGGTAGAGGTAAAGGTGGGCGATATAAAGATAGGGGGGGATAATCCGATTGTGGTCCAGTCTATGACTACGGTGGATACAATGGATACAGAAGGATCTATAGCGCAGTCTATCCGAATGATCGAAAGTGGCTGTCAGTTAATCAGGATTACAGCCCCGAGTATCAAGGAAGCAGAAAATCTAAAAAACATAAAAGAGGGTCTTGCAAAAAGAGGATATCATACCCCCTTGGTAGCGGATATTCACTTTACTCCCAATGCCGCGGAAGTCGCAGCGAGAATTGTGGAGAAGGTCAGGATCAATCCGGGAAATTATGCGGACAAGAAGAAGTTTGAAGTAATAGAATACACGGATGATACTTACCGGGCAGAGTTGGAAAGGATCAGGGAACGCTTTTTGCCTTTGGTGAAAATCTGCAAAAGATATGATACGGCCATGAGAATTGGCACCAACCATGGCTCGCTTTCAGATCGGATCATGAGCCGCTATGGGGATACCCCTTTGGGCATGGTGGAATCAGCCCTGGAATTTCTGAGGATCTGTGAAGACGAAAATTACTTTAACATCGTGATTTCCATGAAGTCTTCGAATACCCAGGTGATGGTGCAGGCCTATCGGTTGCTGGTGCAGAAACTGGATGAAGGGGGCTTTAAGCCTTATCCATTACACTTAGGCGTCACAGAGGCAGGAGATGGAGAAGATGGCAGGGTGAAATCTGCGGTTGGAATAGGGGCACTTTTAGAAGATGGATTGGGGGATACCGTGAGGGTTTCCCTGACTGAAGATCCTGAGTTTGAAACCCCGGTGGCCCAGGCTTTAGTGGATCGATATGCGTATAGGCCGGGGCATAAGGAGATGGCTGATATGCCACCTTACCCTTTAAATCCATTTGAATACAGTAAAAGGGCCAGTGGGAAAGTTTATAATTTCGGTGGATCGAATGTCCCCAGGGTGATTGTGGACATTTCCAAAATCGATCAAATTACCAAGAAAGAATTAAAAAATGTAGGACATTTCTATTTACCTGAACTGGATAAATGGAAGATGAATGACCAAGGCTGCGATTATGTTTTTTCCGGGAACAATCCCATTACTTTTATGCTTCCCAATGGTTTAAAGGAAATATTGGGCTATTCTATATGGCACCATTTGGCAGATAGAAAAAATAAATTCCCGGCTTTTTACTTTAAAGATTTTAAAGAGGCTTTGTCTTTTCACGAATACCTGAATTTCCTGCTTTTGAAAGACACCGAGGTGGAGCAGGCGATCCCCTATTTGGAGGGACGTAAAGATGTGGTCGTGATTTTGTCCAGCAATAACGAGCACAAAATGCCGGCTTTGAGAAGGGCATTTGTTTCCCTGATTTCCGCAAAACTTGACCTACCCGTGGTAACTGCGGTAGCTTATGAAGATCAGAAAGATGATAAAACCATGCTTTATGCCGCTACTGATGTAGGAGGGCTATTGATTGATGGATTAGGGGATGGAATTATGTTGAGCCTTGAAAGGAAAGCTATCACCGAAAGGGTGGAATTCTTGTCTTTGGCGAAGCTGCACAATTCAGTAAGTTTTGGGGTTTTGCAGGCAGCCAGGACCAGGATGTCCAAGACAGAGTATATAAGTTGTCCATCTTGTGGCAGGACTCTATTTGACCTACAGGAAACAACCGCTATGATCAGAAATAGAACGGACCACCTTAAAGGCGTCAAAATAGGTATTATGGGCTGCATTGTCAATGGCCCGGGGGAGATGGCTGATGCAGATTATGGCTATGTTGGTTCCGGTAAGGGAAAAATCACCCTTTACAAGGGCAAAGAAGTAATGAAACGCGCTGTGCCTTCTGAAAAAGCCGTGGATGAGCTGATCAATATCATCAAAATGGATGGCCAGTGGATAGAACCCCAAGCGGTAGATTAAGAGAAGATGGCTACAGGCCAGGGCAAAACAGACGCATTGACCCAAATACTTTTATAAACTGTTGACAAAAATAAATCAATAAAATGGCTAATCATAAATTAAAAGAGTTCTTTCAAATGGGAGCGGTTGGCAACTATTTCTTCAGGGTTTTCAGCAAATCTGATCCCAACCAAAAGACAAATTTCAACCTTCGGATGATGCATGGCATCAATAAAATATCCATTTTAATCTTTCTTGCGGCGATGATACTTTGGGTCATCAGGCGGTTAATGTAAAGAAAATCTTCCTATCCAGTCTGAAGAGGTCTTGAGTAGCCATGATGAAAATTATGATTGACATGTTTAGTCACATTCAAGGAAATATCAAGCTACAATCTGCCAAAGATTTCCTCAATGAACTTTGAAATCGTTGTTATGATAAGTCAGAGAAAGAAACGTTGGTTGATAAAGAACCCGACACATTATTAGGACTGGCTGGCTTATTATAATCAGAACCAATGTAATTTCTGAATATTTAATTAATATTTTTCCTACTTCATACCCAAAGCATGACCATCACTTTTTTCCGAGAATATTGCCTTTCCAAGCCTGGTACTTCGGAAGATACCCCATTTGATGAAAATACCCTTTGTTTCAAAGTGGGAGGGAAGATTTTTGCCCTTATAGATATTGAACTTTTTGAAAGCGTAAACCTGAAATGTGATCCGGAACGGGCCCTGGAGCTCAGAGAACAAAATGAAGGAATCATCCCAGGTTACCATATGAACAAGAAGCACTGGAATACGGTCATGTTCAACGGTTTGGTTCCAGATCCGCTAATTTTGGAATTGGTCGACCATTCCTATAGCTTGGTGTTTAACAGCTTGCCCAAAAGATTACAAGACACAATTTCATGAGCATTCTTTCCATTCAGCAACTTTATAAGAAATATGGTAAGGAAGGTAGTGCCCTGGAAGACTTTTCCATGGAAATTTCCAAGGGAAGCATTTGGTCTTTGGTTGGGGAAAGCGGTTCAGGGAAAAGCACCCTGTTAAAGATCATAGCTGGCCTGGAAGTTCAGGATCAAGGGGCGGTATATTTGAAAGGAAACAAAATTTTAAATCCCGCCGAAAGATTGGTGGCGGGTTATGAGGAGATCCAGTTGATCCATCAGCAGAACAATCTTTACCCTCATTCCACTGTGGAGGAAAATATTGCCCGACCCCTGTTGCAGTATGATAAAAGATATAAAATGGAAAGGGTGGAAATCTTACTTGAATTGCTCCATCTTCAACAGCATAGGGGCAAGCTCCCAAAACAGCTTTCTGGAGGACAACAGCAAAAAGTAGCCATTGGAAGGGCCCTGAGCATTGAACCTGAAATCCTGCTCCTGGATGAGCCTTTTAGTAGTCTGGACAATATCCAGAAAAGGGGACTGATAGAGGAATTAGAGGCAATGTTTGAAAAGCTTGAGGTGACGGTAATATTTGTGACCCATGATATTGATGATGCGATGACCATGACAGATCAATTGTGTATCATCAAAAAAGGTAAGCTTATACAAAAAGGCTTGGCACATAACCTCTATGAAAGACCTGAAAGCCTGTACGTAGCCAAACTTTTCAGTGAATTAAATCCCCTTCCTGAACAGCCTAATTCTTATGTCAGACCTTCTGAACTTATGTTCACAAAAGAATCAAACGGAATAAAAGGAGAAGTGATATCCAAACAATACCTGGTGTCCTACAACCGGCTAACCATCCTGCTTAGGGAGTTTGGCCTGGAATGGAAAGTAGAGGATAGGGAAAGAAAATATGAAAAGGGAGATCAGGTTTATATAGGGTATGAGGAAGAGAAGATATTAAAATTCTGATTTTATTATATGCCCAGGAGTTGCTTTTAGTGCTCCTCCCCGTGTTCCCCATGTACATGCCCATGGACAATTTCTTCTTCTGAAGCTTCTCTTACCTCGTGAATTTGCCCATCAAAATGCAATGAAAAGCCGACCAAAGGATGATTGAAATCCAACAAAAGCTCATTCCCCAGATCTTTCATTACTTTAGCCTGCATCGAATAACCCTCTTCGTCTACCAATGGTAGAAAGTTCCCCTCTTCGAGCATGTCTGGTGTAAATCCCCTGTCCTCGGACAATTGTTCTTTGGGTACATTTACGATCAAGTCGTCATCTGCTTCCCCATAAGCTTCCTCCATCTCCAAAACAAAATTAAAGTTGTCCCCTTCATTTTTATCTTTTAGGTTTTCTTCAAATTTTTCAGGAAGCCCACTGTTGCCCAATAGAAAGTAAAAAGGATCTTCCTGGTCTCTTACTTCCACGCTAAAAGGTGCCGATTCCTCTCCCTCTTTGGTGACTTTTAGTTCATAGGTTAATCCTACAATAGTATTTTCACTGATTTGCATATTTTTGGTTTTTTTGTAAAGGTAGGAGTTTATAATCGGGTTGAAAAGTTAAAGGCAAGAAAATTGTAAGGCTTTCAAACTTACTTCTGGCTTCGCCTCCCCACTTTTATTTAATGGCTCCATTTACCATTACCGCTAAAATCGCCATCATCGAAAGGGTAAAACAAAGAAAAACCTTCCCCCACTTTTTTTGAAGGGTGAATATTACAGAAGCAATAAGCAACAAGAAAAATACAGTCCCGAAAATCAGTACCACCCTAAGATAAAGCTCTTCGGAGGAATGGAAATAGGGGTAATCGATTTCCTTGGAAGGTTTTAAGTGTAATTTCTCCCCAAAAAAATTGATGAAAACCCATTCTTTCAAATATGAAAGCGCAAAAATTCCCGAAGTAAATATGGAGGCAAAAGCCAAAAAAAATCTGTTCATCAACATATCGGTAATTTCCCCCAGGTACCGCAGAACTTCATCATTCAAACAGTAAATTTCAGGGAACCTGTGGGAAAGAGTTAAGATTTAAATCACAATATTCACTATCTTCTTTGGCACCACAATTACCTTTTTAGGTGTTTTTGCTTCCAGCCATTTTTGGACGACTTTATTTTCCATGGCGGCCTTTTCGATTTCCTCTTTAGAAAGGCTAATTGACAAGGGAAGTTTGACCCTTACTTTTCCATTGATGGAAACAGGATATTCATGAACATCTTCAACAAGGAGATCCGCTTTAAATTGGGGGAAAGAAGCATTGACGATAGAGCGGTCATTGCCCATCAGCGACCAAAGTTCCTCAGCAATATGTGGGGCATAAGGGGAAATAATTATCGCCAAAGGCTCAAGAATGGCTTTTTTATTGCATTTCAAAGAGGAAAGCTCGTTCACACAAATCATAAAGCTGGAGACAGAAGTGTTGAACGAATAATCGTTCATATCCTCTTCGGTCTTTTTGATTGTTTTATGCAGGATTTTGAGTTCTTCCCGGCTTGGAGTTTCCTCCGATACGTCAAGCTTGCCATCCTGGTCATGATATAATCTCCAGAGTTTTTTGAGGAATTTAAATACCCCGTCGATCCCGTTGGTATTCCAAGGCTTAAACTGCTCCAAAGGTCCTAGGAACATCTCATAAAGCCTTAAAGTGTCCGCACCATACCTTTCTATAACATCATCAGGGCTGACAATATTATATTTGGACTTGGACATTTTTTCTACTTCAGCGCCACAGATATACTTTCCGTCCTCCAGGATAAAAGTTGCCCCGGCAAGGTCATCTCTCCACGCCTTGAATTTATCCAGATCCAGGTGATCGTTATAAACGATGTTGACATCCACGTGCATGGCTGTGGTTTCATAGGAATCTTTAAGGTGATAGCTGACATACTGGTTGGTTCCTTTTATCCTGTAGACAAAATTGGACCTTCCCTGTATCATTCCTTGGTTGATCATTTTTTTGAAAGGCTCATTTACCGTTACCAGATCCCTATCATAAAGGAATTTCGTCCAAAACCTGGAATAAAGAAGATGTCCAGTGGCGTGTTCTGCCCCACCGATGTACAAATCTACTGCTTCCCAATAAGCCTGAATGTCCTTGTTGACAAATTCCCGGTTGTTACCTGGATCCATATACCTGAAGAAATACCAACTTGATCCTGCCCAGCCAGGCATGGTGCTTAATTCCAATGGATATTCTCCATCATCCGTTTTGTAGGTCCAATTTTTTGCCCTCCCCAATGGAGGTGCGCCATCTTCTGTAGGCAAGTATTTATCCACTTCCGGTAGCACCAAGGGAAGGTCTTTCTCATCGATCAGGTAAGGAACCCCTTCTTTGAAGTATACGGGTAGGGGTTCACCCCAATAGCGCTGCCTGGTAAAGATAGCATCGCGCATTCTGTATTGAATTTTACCTTTGCCGATTTGATTTTCCTCCAAAAATCCGATGGCTTTGACCATGGCATCCTGCATTTCCAGTCCATTCAGAAAATCAGAATTCATAATGGTACCCCCCTTTCCGGGAAATGATCCTTGATCCAAATTGCCTTCGATCACCTGTCTGATTTCAAGTCCAAAATGTTGGGCAAAGTTATAATCCCGTTCATCATGTGCCGGTACAGCCATAACGGCACCTGTACCATATCCTGCCAAAACATAGTCCGCAACCCAGATGGGAATTTCTTCATTGTTGAATGGGTTGATGGCGTAACTTCCCGTGAAAGCCCCAGAGATGGTCTTTACATCACTCAGGCGCTCTCTTTCGGACCTGTTTTTGGCGGTAAGAATATAATTTTCAATGGTTTCTTTTTGTTCCTTGGTCACTAATTGATCTATCAATTCACTTTCAGGGGCCAGTGCCAAATATGTTGTCCCATAGATGGTGTCAATTCGTGTGGTAAACACTTTGATTTTAACCTCCTGATCTTTCACCTGGAAAACCATTTCTGCGCCAATGGACTTTCCGATCCAATTGCGTTGCATTTCTTTTATAGGTTCAGACCATTCTAGTTTTTCCAGACCTTTGAGCAATCTTTCTGCATAAGCGGTAATCCGCATGCTCCATTGCATCATTTTCTTTCGTTCCACAGGATGCCCCCCCCTTTCTGAAAAGCCATCCTTCACTTCGTCATTGGAAAGTACCGTTCCAAGATCAGCGCACCAGTTAACCGTAGTTTCGGCCAAGTAGGCCAATCGGTAACGTAAAAGTATTTCTTGCTGTCTTTTTTCCGAAAATGATTTCCATTCACCGGCAGAAAAGGAAGGCGTCTCCTCATCACACACAGCCTCTACACCCTGATTGCCATTTTCCCTAAAAGCCTTCATTAATCCATCAATGGCTTGGGCTTTGTCTTCTTTTTTATCATAATAGCTATTGAAAAACTGCATAAAAATCCACTGGGTCCATTTATAATAGGTTGGATCAGAGGTCCTGACTTCCTTTTCCCAATCAAATGCAAAACCAATATTCTTTAGTTGCTGGGTGTACCGATTGATGTTTTCTTCAGTCGTAACGGCAGGATGTTGCCCCGTTTGTATGGCATATTGCTCGGCGGGAAGGCCAAATGAATCGTACCCCATCGGGTGAAGGACATTGTATCCTTGCAACCTTTTATAGCGGGTCACAATATCGGATGCAATGTAACCTAATGGGTGGCCCACATGTAGCCCGGCCCCGGAAGGATAAGGAAACATGTCCAGGGCATAAAATTTTGTTCTACTCGGATCTATTTTAGCATTAAAGGTTTGGGAAGATTCCCAGAATGCTTGCCATTTTTTTTCTGCTTCTCGAAAATTATAATCAGCCATTTTAGCGAATCGGTTTCTTTAATTAGAATTGTGATGGATGCAAAAATAAAAAATTTAATCGGATAAGGAGGATAAAAAAATGATAAGTCCATATCGTCTGCTGATCAAGACAATATTTAATTGATGATGAATTAAAAAATAGACATAAAGCCAATCCTGTTTATCAGAACCTGTAACCGCCCCTTTTCTTTCTGAAAATCCAATTATCCCAAATATCTTCTGTAATATAAATTTCCAGACCCACATTAAGGGTAAAATAGCCATCATATCGGCCATTGAATTCATTCAATGTGGGATCGCCACTTCCTCTTCTTGGCGCCCCATTACTGGATCTGATGAGATTGATATTCGGCTCACCATCTTCATTCAGGTATCGGTTTTGTCTTATCGATAATCTCAGCCTATCAGGGGAGGGACCGTCCCCATTTATCCCATAATCTGCTATCAGGTCTTCATAAAAACCCGAAACATTATATACACTTACATCATCGAGATAATCTGTTAAAGCAAATCTATAGTTGCCTTCCATAAATACGTCCATGTAAATATTCACTTTATATTTTAAGCCCAAGCCCATTGGGAAAACAATGGCTGTAGCTGGGTAGGCCCTGTTTTCAGTTTGCAAAGGGCGAAGGGGAACCCATTGATCTCTGAAATCCGCATAGGGATTATTACTGGTGACCCCTATTCCGGCAAATACATAGGGGTTGAAAAATGTCCTGCTGATGTTATAAACCTTTACTGGCTTTAGGTAATATTCCACCAAAAGCGCAGCTTCCAGATTTGTTGCCCTAAAGTTCAAATTTCTCTCGGTTCGGCCACTTCTATGATCTGAAAGGTTATCCTGCCCTGAAATTTGATAGTAGGTGAGATCCGCCCTGGCTTTAAGGTTGGTTCCAAAGGTATATCTTCCACTAAATGATAGATTGTAATCAGGCTGCACTCCTTCTCCATATTTCCAGAAAGAATACAAGTCCCCAAAATATTGAGAGGGACCCGTTTGGAAGGAGACGGAAATCGGGTTTTCATACCGAACCCGACCAAAACTCTGTCCATGTAGTTCAACAGCAATCCAAAACAATAAACAGAAGAGGATTAGATATTTCTTCATGAAGATATTAAAGGAAATGTCACAGAATTAAGGATACAAATTTTATTTGACAAAGTTAAATATCTAAAGGTTAATTTTTGATTATTCCCTGGTTTTTTCGGTTTTTCGCTTCTATGCAAATTTTATTTGGAGAAATTTCCATTCTTCATTTTGCCCTTGTTGTAAAATAGAGGATAAGATATTGCCATAATATATTCTTTCTGAAATATATAGACAGAATTTATTTAATTTTGCGCCATGATTAAGCAGAAAGAAGAATTAGAGCATAGGCTTAAGTTAAGAAATATCAAAATCTCTGATTACAATGATATCAGGGATATGATGGTTACAGTTTATAAAAACCAGGGAGGGGCCTGGACGAAAGAAGAATTAAAAAATCAACTGAAAGCTTTTCCTGAGGGGCAGATTTGCATTGAGGATAACGGAAAAGTCATTGCAGTCGCGCTAAGTTTAGTAGTGGATTATTCCAAATTTGGGGACAGTCATACTTATGATCAAATGACCGGATATGGTAAGTTCGACACCCACGATAAAGAGGGGGATACCCTTTATGGTACCGATGTATTTGTGCATAAAGATTACAGAGGGCTGCGCCTGGGAAGAAGATTGTATGATGCAAGAAAAGAACTGTGTGAAAATCTGAACCTAAGATCTATCATAGCTGGAGGAAGGATCCCCGGATACAGTAAGTTTGCGGATCAGATGACACCAAGAAAGTATATTGATTTGGTTAAAAACAAAGAAATTTTTGATCCCGTACTTTCATTTCAGCTGGCCAATGAATTCCACGTTAGGAAGGTGATCACGAAATATTTGCCGGAAGACACAGATTCACGGGCATATGCCACATTATTGGAATGGATCAACATTTATTACGAAAAGGAAGAAAAACTTATCGGGAATAAAAAGACCATTGCAAGGCTGGGATTAGTGCAGTGGAAAATGCGCCGGTTTAACAATGTAGATGATTTAATGAAGCAAGTGGAATTCTTCGTGGACACCGTTTCGGATTATCAGTCCGATTTCTGTTTGTTCCCTGAATTTTTCAATGCCCCTCTTTTGGCGGAATTCAATAATATGGATGCCTCTGAGGCCATCCGTAATCTTGCGAATTATACAGAAGAGATCATCAATAAAATGAGAGACCTGGCCCTTTCCTACAATGTAAATATCATCGCAGGCAGCATGCCTGAGTATGCTGGCAAAAAATTGCGCAATGTAAGTTACCTCTGCCGCAGGGACGGAACCATAGATAAACAATACAAGCTTCACATCACGCCTGATGAGCAATCCTATTGGGGCCTTCAGGGGGGCAATGGCATCAAGGTATTTGACACAGATGCGGGAAGAATAGGTATTTTGATTTGTTACGATGTTGAATTCCCTGAATTGGGAAGGATTTTGGCCGAACAGGAAATGGACATACTTTTTGTGCCTTTCTGGACAGATACAAAGAACGCCTATTTAAGGGTGAGTACCTGTGCCAAGGCGCGGGCAATAGAAAACGAATGTTACGTGGCCATTACCGGTTCCGTGGGTAATTTGCCACGCGTAGAAAATATGGATATCCAACATTCACAGGCAGCTATATATTCTCCATGTGACTTTTCTTTTCCCCACGATGCCATCGTGGCAGAAGCTTCCCTCAATACAGAAACCACCATTGTTGCAGACGTTGATTTGGATTTGTTGACTAAACTAAGAAAAGCGGGAACTGTAAAAAATTTGGAGCAAAGGAGATTAGACCTTTATTCTATTCATTGGAAAAAGAAAAGATAAAATGGAAAACTATCTAAAAGGGATTACCCCTGAAATCCTGCAAAAGGCCAAGCCTATAAAACTGCTTATTACTGATGTGGATGGAGTTTTGACGGATGGTGGAATAATCTATGACAACAATCGGATCGAATCAAAAAAATTCAATGTCAAGGATGGCCTTATCGTACAGTATCTTAAAAGGAATAAGATAAAGGTTGGGGTCATATCGGGAAGAAATTCCCCTGTTGTCAAAAATAGGTGTGAAGAACTGGACTTTGATTTTCATTTTCATGGGGTACAGGAAAAGGGTCTCAAATTAGAAGGGATTTTACAGAAGATGGGGATTGGCTTTGAAGAATGCGCCTTCATTGGGGATGATCTTTGGGATCTCCCTATCCTGACGAGAGTGGGTTTGTCAGCAACCCCGGCGGATGCCTTGCCTTATGTTAAGGAAAGGGTCGGTTTTGTTTCTTCCCTTGCAGGGGGTAAAGGCGTTTTCCGTGAAGTGAGTGACCTGATTTTAATGGCAAAGGGACTGTTGGATCCAATTGTCCATCATTTATCCAATGAAGAATTATGAAAAAGTTTGAGAAATCAATAAAAATAGCCGAAAAGGTAATTGTAGGAGAAGATAAACCGGTGCTGTTTGCAGGACCATGTGCCGTGGAAAGCTTCGATATTTGTTTGGAGATAGGCAGTACCGTCCGTGAACTTGCCGCTAAATTTGGCTTTAACTATGTTTTTAAGGCCTCATTTGATAAAGCTAACCGTACCTCCTCGGGATCATTCCGGAGCATCGGGATGGATCAATCCTTGGAAGTCCTGCAAAGGGTAGGCAAAGAATTAGGGGTACCTTTGGTGACCGACATTCATGAAAGCCATCAGGCTGATGAAGTGGCCGAAGTGGTGGATGTGCTACAGATTCCTGCTTTTCTTTGTCGCCAGACCGACCTTTTGTTGGCTGCGGGAAATACCGGGAAAACAGTGAAAATCAAAAGGGGCCAGTTTATGGCGCCGGAAGATATGGAATACGCGGTCAATAAAGTGAGGTCAACAGGCAATCCCAATGTTTGCCTGACGGAGCGGGGATTTTCCCTGGGCTACCATAACCTGGTGGTGGATATGCGTTCTCTACCTATCATGCGTCAGTTTGCCCCGGTCATATTTGATATTACCCACAGTGTGCAACA
>JBBDSC010000019.1:0-2073 GCA_040905145.1 Anditalea sp. | reverse complement strand
TAAGCCCATTCCATGGGGAGTTTTTCACTAAGCACAAGGAGGAACGGAATAAAACCTCTCAGTTAGTCAGGTCCTAAAATTCCGTAGTTCCTTGGAACACTTCAGAAAATCAATCCGGATGCATGTGAAAAAATAGACCATAACTTTGGTGATTCATTGGTTTTGCATTTTTACTCGATTTTCAATTAAAATATTTTTTCTAAAGTAATTTCCCTAATCATTAAACACGCCCCTGAATAATAAATTTTTTCAAAAATACCTTTTGATATGGATAATAATGAAGAGGGAAGGCAAGAAAACCCTACTTTATTTTCTCTGTATGAACAGGTTTCTGAAGAATAACAATTTGGTTACACTTTCTTCGTATAATAAATATGTCTTCCCAAATGAATTTCCCTTTTATCCATAAAAACAATATCTCTTTCAACACTGAACTGAAAAAGGAATATCTATTCCTTTGGATATTACCTCCCTTTTTAACTTTTCCCCTGCCGTATCATTTTTTAATGCATCTAAAAACTCTTGTCCCTTCCGGGTTAGGGTTTTTTGATAGTAGAATTCTCTCGTATCACTGTTAATCACCTTAGCTTCTATAAAACCACCTTTTAGTATTAATTTTAAATGATAAAATAATATTTCTTCCTTTCCTTTTCTACAAAAACATTATTTTTTTGTCTAAACGGATCGCTGTCATTCTCCTATCCAAGCAAGAATATTTTTATTTATTCCAAGTCTCTTTCCATATCCTATCGTAATTTAAACACTATTTGAGAGGAAACGGTTTTTTAATTAAGCCTTTCTATCGCACTTGAAGAAAAGCCCAGGAGTGGCTAACTCAGGAAATACGGCCAGCCAAAACCAGAAAGCTGAAATAATAGCACTTGCCTGTAGTGATGGCCCCGAAGGAAGGGCAAGGTGGACACTGGAGCTTCTTCACAGAGACCTTGCGTAAAAAAGAAGGTATAGAAACAATCAATCGGGAAAAGATCCGGCTAATCTTAACAAAATCGAGTGTAAAACCTGGTGAGAAAAATGTGGTGCATCACAACGATCAGAGGGAAGTGTACAGATTCCTGGAGCTGTACGTCCTGGAATATGACCGCAGTTACCATGTTGTCTGCATTGATAAAAAAAGCAAACTGCCAACTCGCAGAAGGAGAATAAAAAAAGGCTATGTAAACCATACAGTTGTCTGCTCCAAATGGAAATAGGACATGTAGCATTAGATCTTTGTGCCATCATTTTTTTAAGAAGACACATTCTTTAAAAAAACAAATTTGAGAAAAATTATAATTGATAAATCCTTATTTAGTTTCATAATGAAAAAAGATTTACTAAATGTATTTTAACGAGGATTTCATCTTAGATTCCTGCAGGATTCAGCCCAGGCCTCCCATTTTCCAACGAGCTTTTTTACCTTTTCTGGATATTGGTTTGCTAGGTTAGTTGTCTCGGTGCCGTCGGCGGCTAAATTGTAGAGTTCCCATGGAGTGTTTTCATCCATCGAAATGATTTTCCAATCACCGGAACGTAAAGCCCTATTTTGTGGTACGCGCCATGCTAGAAAATCGGGTGGTGAAAGGGTCTCACCTTGAAAAATTGGGTTAAGGCTACGACCATCGAGTGGGAGTGGCTTACGGCCGTCAAGCTCACTTGGATAACTCCCGTCGGCTAATTCGAGAAACGTGGGCATTAAATCAATAACATGGCCGATGTCATTAACTATTTTCCCGCGCGCATGGATTCCCTCAGGCCAGTGGGCAATGAGCGGAGTTCTAATACCACCTTCATATCCGGTCATCTTAGTGGAACGAAATGGCGTATTGCTCATTTGGGCCCAATCGAGCCCGTAAGCCTGGAAAGAATCAGGTGGGCCGGGTAAATTGTCTGGACCGCTCCCTAGTTGTAGACCTTTACCATTGAGGCGCCACGTTTTTGATTCTACTTGTCCAAAAAAACCACTTGAGGTTGGTTTCACCCCACCATCGGGCGCAGCACCGTTATCGGAGAGGAATAATATTAAAGTATTATCCAATTGACCACTTTTCCTTAACACATCAATTATACGTCCTG
>JBBDSC010000018.1:0-2074 GCA_040905145.1 Anditalea sp. | reverse complement strand
TATAGGTAAGACCATCTATTTTAGGGATTTTCACCAATGCATAAGTAGCAAACCGATAAAAATTTCTTTTATCAACGTCCTCGATCCAATTTCCCAAATTCCATAAGGGACTTTGAATGGATGACCCGGTTGGATACCTTTCCAGTAATTTTCCAGTGTTTGTTTCGGGATTTTCAGGCATGTTATCCCATCTGTAGGGATATCCATGAGGAGCCATAAAGTAAGCACTTGATACGCTTGCATCAAGGCCGGAATAATCATTGTTGTTATAAGCACCGTCTATTCCCACCTTCAGCCAATCCGTGACGTCGGCATCTAACTTGGACCGTACGGATATTCTATGAAAGTTATCACCAACTATGGCTCCTTCATTGCTATTGTATCCTCCGGAAAAATAGTAATTTATTCGATCCGACCTTCCTGAAACCGATACCTGATGGTTTTGAATAAACCCGTTTCTTGAAATAAGATCCATCCAATCAGTATCTACGCCCTGGGCAAATAAACGGGTTCTCGTTACATCATCGAAAACTATGTCAGCTGGAGAATTAAAAGAGGGGGTTTGAGCGACATATTTTTCCGTCCATCTATCCAAATTCATCATGTCAAATTGGTTCTGCCAGCGATTAACACCTGTCGAACCGTCATATTTAATGGTGGGTTTATCGGTCTTTCCACTTTTCGTAGTTATAACCACAACCCCATTAGCAGATCTTGATCCATAAACTGCCGCAGCAGAAGCATCTTTAAGAACATCAATAACAGCTATATCATCCGGATTAATGTCTGCAATACTGCCAAGGTATATGATCCCGTCCAAAACAATCAGTGGAGAATTGGAGCCATTAATTGAATTTTGTCCCCTAACTAGAATACCAGGCGTAGTACCCGGTGAATTTTGAGGTCCCACGTTGACCCCTGCAATAGTTCCCTGCAAAGATTGGAGCGCATTATTGGTAGAGGATAAAGACAATTCGGAATCTTCTAATTTTACAGTTCCCACTGCTCCACTTATATCCTTTCTGCGAGCAGTACCATAACCTACGACTACTATTTCTTCAAGAGAAGAATCATCTAGCTCCATGGAAACTTCAATTTGTGATTGATTGGAAACTGTAATTCTCTTAGTCTGGTATCCAATAAATGACACCACCAAAACGGCTCCTTCATCTACGTCAATGGAAAAATTACCGTCCACGTTAGTCGCTGTTCCAGTAGTTGTACCCTCTATGGTGATGGTTGCACCCGGCATCGAATCCCCGTTTTCGTCCGTGACTTTACCCTTGATTTCAATTCTGGTATCCACAACTTCAATCACTTCATCTATATAAGTGACCGGTTCACTCACCGCAATATTGTTGTTGATTAGCTTGAATTTGAGTTTTTTTTCCCGGGCGTTGGCTACCAAAATATCCTCCATGGATAAGGTCTGCTTTTCAATGTTAAACTTTTGGGTTAAAAAAGCATCCTTTTTGTCATAGACAAACTTGATAGGGGATTTCCGCTCCAGGATGTTAAAGGTTTCTATAAGGGTCTTGTCCTGAATTTCTACCCGGACCATCACATCTTTGATGTTTTTAACACGCTGTGCATTTGTTTCCGTGGCCCATAACATGTTGATGAAAAGGAACTGAAATACCAAGCCGATAAAGGTATAGGTTACCCCCATGAGTATTAGTTTAAGTACTCTTTTTTTCATAATTTTAAGGTTTATTATTTTAACATGCAATACAATTGATTACTACCGTATTGATTGGCAGATCAATACGGTACTTTGCTACTGTTCTAATATGTCCTGAATATTCCTTAATACTTATTTCATTGAGGTCTGTTTCCTTTGTTATCAACGAAGTCAGTCCTAAAAGGCTCGTTACTGGTCTACGCAAAACATGGGGTAAGGGTAGTATCCTATAGTGATCCGGAAAGCGGTGAAATACTGGAGTTTATCACCAATTTAAAGGGCTGGATGCATTGACCATAGCTTTAATTTATAAAAACAGATGGGTCATAGAAGTGGCATTTTATGGAAAGTAAAATATTATGCAAAGTGGTATCATCAAGTATCTTAATAATC
>JBBDSC010000017.1:0-61079 GCA_040905145.1 Anditalea sp. | reverse complement strand
TAGGTCGCCGCCCGTCCCATTACTGGGCCTGTCCATAACGGACAGGCCTTTTTTTGTGCCCATTGAGGGTTTTAGCCAAAAGCTTTTTGGATTTTATCCTCTATATACTACATACCAGATACTAAAAGCCTCCCGCAGATACCGCAGAGGATTTTAAGGATTCAATGTTTGCGCAGTGGCCACAGCGAGGATTTATAGAACAAAATCCGCTGCGTTCGCCACGTCTGCTCTGCGCCCACCGCGTGAACCTTATTTCCCATTTCAAAACCAGGTACCAGACTACACAATATCCCTAATTTCTTACCAGCTGTTTTCCATGGCTGGATTGTGTTTTTTATTCTATTTGAATTTTTGTTGTATCTAAGTTTATTTTTTTAAAGAATATTATTGCAGTTTTGCACAAAGCTGTTTTCTATGTCTATATTATTCAAATCACTGAAATTAATTGAAGATAATCTGGTGCATGAAATTTCAGATTATTATTATAATGGTGAAAAGTTACAAAGAGTAAGTGACCAAGATTATCCAGATGATCTTGAGGTTATTGATTGTGCAGGTTTGTTAGCCTCAAGAGGATGGATAGATTTAAGGTGTTTTGTTGGTGAGCCGGGATTAGAGCACAGGGAAACATTGGAGAGTCTTGGAAATACCTTGAAAGTGAGTGGTTTTGCTGAAGCTGTAATTTTGCCCAATACTTTGCCGACTATTCAATCCAAGAATGATGTGGAATTTATTAAAAGTAAGGTTAGGGATTTCTTTACTACAATCCACATACAGGCTGCCGTAACTTTAGATACAAAGGGAGAAGATCTGACCGAAATTCTGGATATATATCATCAAGGGGTGGTGATTTTTGGAGAGGGGGTTATACCCTTATCCAACTCTGATCGCATGGTGAAAATCCTTCAGTATCTCCAAAAGTTTGATGGCCTTTTATTTGACCATTCCTATGATCCCCTACTTTCAATTTTTGGGCATATGCATGAAGGCTTTACCTCTACCAAGCTTGGGATTAAAGGCATCCCCTCCATTGCGGAAGAAATAGCCGTTCAAAAAAACATAAAGATTTTAAAGTATGCAGGTGGTTCTGTCCATTTCCAAACGGTCAGCACGGCAGGGGCGGTCAAAAGCATTCGGGAAGCAAAAAAAAGTGGATTGAATGTAACTGCAGATGTTTCGCTTTATCAGCTATTGTTTTCCGACGAAGACTTGGTGGATTTTGATACCAACTTAAAAGTGATTCCACCATTTAGGGGCAAGAAGGATAGGGATGAGCTTATAGAAGGGCTAAAAGATGGAACAATTGATGCTATTGTGTCCAATCATCAGCCGCAGGATTTTGATTCCAAACATATGGAATTTGATCTTGCTTCATTTGGGATGGCTGGTTTACAAACCTTTCTTGCCGGTCTTGTCCAACTTAAAGCAGAGTTGGGCTGGCCCTTACTGATAGATAAAATAACCCGGGGCCCCTCCAAAGTTCTTCGTCTGGAAGAAGAGGGGGCATTAACGTCTCTTACGATATTTGATCCAGAAGAAGAATGGCAGTACGACCACAAGAGCAATCAGTCCATCTCTAATAATGCTCCTTGGTTTAATTCAACCCTAAAAGGAAAGGTGAAGTATGTCATTAACAACGGGAAATTCGAAAAAATTTAATGAATAAATATTTTAAAGCCGCATATTTATTTGGGTTGTTAGGTGGGGCATTTTGTGGGATTGCTTTTCTCGTTATTTATTTTTTGGACAAAGATCCCATAAGTTTTACTGAAATTTTTGGGTATGCCATTATTCCAGTATTTGTTTTCTTGGGAATAAAAAACTTTAAAGACAGAATGAATGAAAGGGAAATGTCTTTCGGTCAGGCTATGACAGTGGGCTTTTTTGTTTACTCCATTTTGGCTTTGATCTCTGCGATGGTTATATTTGTTTTTCTGAATGTGGCTCCGGAAATTTTTGATGGATATAGAACATCAAATCTGGACCTACTGGTGGAAAAAAAAGAAGTTCTCATTGCACAACTTGATCAGGAGTCATATGACAGGACGCATGAGAATATTTCCAATATGACTATCTTTGATGTGGCTGTTAACGATTTTTTACGAAAGGTATTTCCTGGTTTATTTTTCACTATAATAATTTCAATAATTTTGAAGAGGACTAAAAATTAATAATGATGGAATTAGAGCAAAAGCCCTTTCATGCAGCTATTAAATCTGGGGTTGTCATTGGGTTGATTTTAACCGGGATAACCTTTTTGTTGTACATTGTTGACTATAGTTTGCTGGCTTCGGGTTGGGTAGGATTTGGTTCCTTGGTGATCTATTGTAGTCTGGTAATATATTTTGGCATCAATTACAGAAGGCAGCTTGGGGGATTTATAAATTTTGGACCTGCTTTCCAATTTTCTTTTTTCACTTTGCTGATTATGCTGGTGATAACTACCGTCGGCAATATGCTGTTATTTATTGGAATGGATCCAACTCTTGCTGAGAATATGGCCGATATAGGAGTGGAAAATACCTTGGGGATAATGGATGCTTTTGGGACGGGGGATGCCATGTCCTCAGATCAAATTGATGAAATTAGACAAGGATTGTTAGAGAGTTATACCGTCACTGGTATGTTGAAATCCGCGGGGGTAATGCTGGTATTTTATGCTGTTTTAGCTTTAATTCTAGGAGCAACAATAAAAAAAAAGGATAAGTCATTAGACTATTAATAATTAATGATTCAGATTTCTATAGTCATTCCAGTATTCAATGAAGAGGAATCTCTTCCAGAATTAGCTCAATGGGTGGATAGAGTCATGTCTGAACATGGTTATTCTTATGAGATAATCTTTATAAACGATGGAAGTACCGATTTATCCTGGAAGGTCATTAGGGAATTGTCCAGATCCAACGGCCATATTAGAGCCATAGGCTTTACCCGGAATTACGGTAAATCGGCTGCTTTGAACATTGGTTTTACTAGAGTCAGGGGGAAAGTGGTCATTACGATGGACGCAGATCTGCAGGATAGTCCAGATGAAATACCGGCTTTGTATAAAATGGTGACAAAAGAGGGCTTTGATGTCGTGTCAGGTTGGAAGAAAAAACGGTTTGATCCCATTACCAAAACTATTCCGTCAAGGATTTTTAACGGGTTTACCCGGATGATTTCAGGAATTAATTTGCATGATTTTAATTGTGGCTTAAAAGCTTATAAAATGAAAGTGGTAAAAAACATCCATATTTATGGGGAAATGCACCGCTACATTCCTTTAATAGCCAAATGGAATGGTTTTGGTAACATTGGAGAAAAAATAGTCGAGCACCGGCCAAGGAAGTATGGATACACAAAGTTTGGCATTGAAAGATTTATTAATGGGTTTCTTGACTTAATATCAGTCTCCTTTGTGAACCGGTACAAAAAGAACCCTATGCACTTTTTTGGCTCCCTGGGTTCATTGTCTTTTTTGTCTGGATTCCTGATAACAGTCTGGCTGATTTTTGAGAAAATATATGCCATAAGAAATGGGATCCTCATTCGGGAAATAACAGAACAACCTCTTTTCTTCCTGGCCATAGTAGCAGTAATTGTGGGAATGCAATTGTTTCTTACAGGATTTTTGGCCGAAATGATGACCTCCAATAATTCCAGGAAAACAGATTATAATATAGATGAGGAGATAAATTTTACCGCTTGATGTTTTTTTCTGTTGTCATCCCAGTCTTTAACCGGCCAATGGAAATCAAGGAACTATTGGAAAGCTTGGTTCGCCAAGTATATAAAAATTTTGAAGTCCTCATCGTGGAAGACGGATCAGTGATTACCTGTGAGGAGATTGTAAATTCATATCAGGAAAAACTCAACATACGTTATTTATTTCAATCTAATAAAGGACAGGGTTTCGCAAGAAATTTCGGGATGCGAAATGCCCAAGGGGATTATTTTGTGCTTTTTGATTCTGACTGCATTGTGCCGCCCAATTATATGGGAATCCTTAACCATGCCTTAAAGGAAAGAAGATTGGATGCACACGGAGGCCCAGATGCGGCGGCCGAGGATTTTTCTGTATTTCAAAAAGCCATTAACTTCAGCATGACTTCTTGGTGGACCACTGGTGGCATCAGGGGTAAATTAAAAACTGCTTCAAAATATCAGGCCAGAGGATACAACATGGGTTTGTCTAAAGCAGTATTTTTGGAGACAAAAGGATTTATTGATCCTAACAAGGGAGAAGATATTGAACTAAGCATCCGGATTAAGAGATTGGGATATAAATTGGAATTGATAAAAGAAGCTTTTGTCTACCATAATAGGAAGAATGATTTCGGTTCATTTTTAGCTCAGAGTTTTTCTTTTGGTAGAAACCGGATTAATGTCAGTAGATATCATCAGGGCTCCATTAAATTTGTTCATTTTCTGCCATTGGCCTTTTTATTGGGATGGCTGGCATGGACGATATCTTTTTTTTTGTTTCTGCCAGGCTTTTACCTGGGGACTGTGATATTCGGCTTGTGGACCCTTGGGGTATTCCTTTCTGCCAGTATCCAA
The DNA here is from genome assembly GCA_040905145.1 of Anditalea sp. Lineage (GTDB taxonomy): Bacteria > Bacteroidota > Bacteroidia > Cytophagales > Cyclobacteriaceae > DATGMS01. The sequence continues at coordinate 56,537 of JBBDSC010000017.1, read as the reverse complement.
AATAGGTCCTTATTTACTGGTATTGTAACTGTCTTCACTTCCTACGGACAACTCTTTTCCTATGGTGCTGGCTTTTCTTTAGAAGGCTTTATAAAAATGTTAAAAGGGTAAATTAGCCTTTTTTACAGTAAAAGATGATCTCATTTTCTGGCAAAGCATATTTATTAATGGTTTCAGCACTAAGGGTTTTTACAAAATTATTTTCTTCTACTATTAGCCCTGATTTGCTCAGTCTTCTTGCATAGTCCAAACCGTATTTCCTAAGGTGATCCCTTTGGCCAAACAACCGCTCCCGTTCGGCAGGTTCCCTAATCGTTTTGTCCTCTAGGGTTTTCTCAATGTCATACACCGGAGATTGAATAATTCCCCAACCTTTTTTCTTCAACACACGGTTTATTTCCCTACAGGCTAAAATATCATCATCCACATGTTCCATCACGTGATTGCAAAAGACTACATCGAAGCAATTATCCTCGAAGGGAATTTTGTGAATGTCCATTTTCACTTTTGCCAATGGGGATTCTATATCTCCTGTTATGTATTCAATGTTTTTTAAACTTTCAAATCGGTCTATAAAACAAAGTTCAGGAGCCACATGCAGTATTTTTAGTGGAGCGGAGAAGAAAGGGGTTTCATTTTGGAGAAACAGCCATATCAAACGGTGCCTTTCCAAGGCAAGACAGTTAGGGCAAAGGGCATTTTCCCTTGACTTACGTCCATATGGGAGGAATTTGCGGAAGGATCTTTTACAGACTGGACAGGTCACTTTATTTCCCTGATAAAAAACAGCCATTATCTTCAAGAGTAAATGGCTGACCAATTGAAGGTATTTCCTAGGCACATACCTGATAATAAAACTGATTATCGACTTCATCCAATTAAATTTACCTCCAAAGTAGGAAAGTGGGCTTCATAATTAGCTACTTGTTTTTTTGTAGACAAGAAAGCTATTCGATGCTATATTTTTCCAATTTATTATAAAGTGTTTTCCTGTCCATATCCAGGATTTTGGCCGCTTTTGATTTATTGTATTTTACTTCCTCCAATGTTTTGATGATCAGGGATCTTTCTTGGTCCTCAAAAGAGGATTTGAGATCCTTGGCTGCACCTATTTCTGAAATGGAATTTTCCGGTAGGCTGAGGTCCAGTGGTATAACACTCGTTGTAATCAGACCATCACCTGTCAATAATACGGCTCTTTTGATTATGTTTTTAAACTCCCGAAGGTTCCCAGGCCAACTGTAATTCATGAATATATCCTTCACTTCATCACTGAAGCCAGCTACATTCTTTTCCAAAATTTTATTACTGGAGTTTAAGAACAATTCGGTAAACCGGAAAAGATCCTCCTTGCGTTCCCGCAAAGGACTTGCTTCCATACTGAATTCATTCAATCGGTGGTATAAATCTTCCCTGAATTCCCCGTTTTTTGCACTCACTGCCAAGTCCTCATTGGAAGCAACTATAATCCGGACATCAATATCTATATCCTTATTTCCCCCAATTTTCCTGATTTTTCTTTCCTGAATGGCCCTTAAGAGCTTGATTTGAACCTCATAACTTAGGTTTCCTATTTCATCAAGAAAAATAGTACCTCCCTTTGCGCTTTCAAAGTGACCGGTTTTATTCTCCATGGCCCCGGTAAAGGCTCCTTTGACATGACCAAAAAGCTCACTGCCTGCCAGGTCTTTTGATAAGGCCCCACAATCAATAGCGACAAAGGGTCCGGAGCTCCGCTTCGATTTTTGATGAATCCTTTTTGCGATGTATTCTTTACCTGTTCCACTTTCTCCCAACACGATGACACTCATGTCAGTGGGAGCCACCAGGTTTATATATTCTTCTATTTGGAGAGCCACACTACTTTCGCCTACAAAGTAATCATCCTCTACCTGTTGTGATGTTTGGGAAGGATTGGAGATTTCTGCGTTTCCTATATTTTCTGATGAACGGATTTTGATATTGAAAGCTTCATTTACCGTAGCCAACAGTTCATCGGGGTTTACTGGTTTGGTAATGTATTCAAAGGCACCCATTTTCATGGATTTTACAGCCGTTCTGATATCTGAGTAATTGGTGATCAATATCACCGGAGTATTTTTTTTATTATTAATCACTTTTTCCAGAATTTCCATTCCTGTTCCATCAGGTAAGCGGTAATCGGTGATAATAAGTTCTGGAGACTCTCTTTCCAGAAGGTTATAAGCTTCAACTAATCTGGTCGTAGAAACAACAATATATTGGTTTTTCTCTAAAAATTTTTTTATGATTTTAGAGTAAGTAAGATCATCTTCTATGAGAAGTATTTTTTTCATCCTACAAGCTAGTATTTTCCGAATACAAAAGTAAATATAAAAAACAAAAGCACCGATTATTAATCGGTGCTTTTGGGCATATATTTGATAGGTGATTTTTATTCTTTTTTTCCTCCTATTACATTGTTGAAAAATCTGCTCATCTAAGTTAACCTAAAGAAAGTTTTTCACATCTCATTTTAAGGAACAATTATTTTTCCTTCCTCGTCGTAAAAAACCATAATTAACTGGCCATCGATATCCTTGAAAGTCATATCATAATAGGTAAAATCATTTTCTGTAATTCTGACGATATTTGAAATATTTAATCCATAAAATAATTCATGATTGTTGATCTCTTCTTTAATGAGAACAGGTAATTCATCCAATGAGATTGTTTCTGAAAGAGAATCACTATAACTCTGCTCCTCCTGATGCAACCTAGGGTGGTTCTCACCTTTTTTTCGGTTGCAAGAAGATCCTTCCAAAATTGTGAAGAGGCAAAATATGTAAATGAACTGCTTCATTTTATTGTTAATTTAGAATTTTACCGCCTTTTCATCCAAAGGTACAAACAGACGAAAACCCATCATATATTTGGAGTGAATGCGATTTGAATCCTCCACTTGGTATTCCCATGGGGATTGGTTGGATTGAAAATAGATGGTGGTCTGGAATTTCATCCAGGAAATCAAGGTCATCACTACGAAACTTATAGCCAGAAGTAGTAGGATAATTACCTTTTTCATATAATTGTTTTTTAGCGGTTCAACTGTTCCACTTTGTTAAATCATAGGATGTGCCACAAAAAATGTCATTTCTAATGCTTTGAGAGGGTGTGTCTTTGGCGGTTTTGTGGAAAGTCTACCCATGTTGTAGACATAGGTCAAAGCGAAAGGCACACCCTGAATTCATGTGGTTTTTTGAAGGGGATAGCACTTATAAATATAGCAGCTGAGCTTCCTGCTTTATCATTTATCGGGAATGGTCTGATCAAAACGAATAAAAAGGCAAAATGGGGGGCTTTATTTTTTTTTAGAAACCATTAATTGGTATATTTACTTGTAATTTAATCATTCACTCTTTGCTTGCAAATGAAACCTTGGGCGCGCAGCTCAAGGTTTTTTATTGTCTTTTTCAGCCATCGAAGGCTGTGAATGGATAGGCTATGAAATTAACAGGGTCATTCCAAGACAAATAAATTCACTGCTCGTTTCAGGTAAAATTCATTATTTTACGCTTAATTTGTTTTTCGAAAACATACACATATGTCCAAAAAAGCAGCAGCACCAATAGGGATTTTTGACAGTGGGATAGGGGGGCTCACCGTGGCAAGGGCGGTGAAAAATATTCTTCCCAACGAGAAAATTATTTATTTTGGGGACACGGCCCATCTTCCCTATGGTGACAAAAGTACCGCTTCCATTCAAGCTTACTCTATCAAGATCGCAGACGTTTTGTTAAAAGCCAACTGTAAGTTTATTTTGATTGCCTGTAATTCTGCTTCAACGGCAGCTTTTGAACTGGTGAAAGCCTACGTAGCTTCCAAAGCCGGAGTGTTTAACGTGATTGATCCGGTAGTGGATTATTTAAGGGAGAATCATGCTGGGAAAAAGGTGGGTTTAATAGGAACTAAACAAACCGTAAGTTCAGGAGTGTATCATCAAAAGGTAGATGCCTTAGGAGAAAACATAGAATTGGTGTCATTGGCCACCCCTTTACTGGCCCCAATGATAGAAGAGGGCTTTCATAAAAATGAAGTGAGCTATGCGATCATCAAATCCTATTTGGATCATCCTGATTTAATGGCACTCAATGCATTGATTTTAGGTTGTACGCATTACCCGCTAATTAAAAATCAAATTACGGAATTTTACCCCGAGGGGGTAGAAGTTATCGATAGTTCTGAAATAGTGGCCAAAGCTACCAGATCTTTTCTTGAGCTCAACAATCTTTTACATCAGGGAAATGCAGAAAAAGACAGGTTCTTGGTATCTGATTATACGGTTTCATTTGAACACGCCACAAAATTGTTCTTTGGGAAAGAAGTTATACTGGAAAAATATCCGCTTTGGGAATAAATTAAGTGGAAGATAATGCAGATAGGGGCCATATTTTTAACTGATCAAGAGAATGAATTTTTTTTTTAGAATTATAGTTTATTCAAATGAGATATTACAGAAATATCATTCTAAAAATGAAGTAACTTTGTCGCTTCACAACTGCTGTAAAACCCTATGAGTGAACAAATAAAACACGAATGCGGTATAGCCATGATAAGGCTCCGCAAACCCCTTCAATATTATATTGACAAATACGGAACATCCATGTATGCTGCAAACCGGCTGTACGTATTGATGCAAAAACAAATTAACCGTGGCCAAGATGGCGCAGGTATAGCAAATATAAAAATTGGCACCAAGCCCGGAACGAGGTATATCAGTAGATACAGGTCTGTAAAACCACAGGCAGTGAATTTTATATTTGAAAAGATCACCAAAAAATACAAAAAGGCAAAAAAAGTAGGTGGAGAAGAAGGGCTGAAAAATGCGGAATGGCTAAAGGAGAATGTGGCTTTTTCCGGGGAAGTCTGGTTAGGTCACTTGCGATATGGTACTCATGGTGAAAATAGTATAGAAACCTGTCATCCTTTTCTGAAGCAGAATAACTGGAGGAGCAGGAATTTGGCCATTGCAGGTAATTTTAACATGACCAATGTAGAAGAGCTTTTTGAAATTTTAGTGGAGCTGGGACAGCACCCCAAGGAAAAGACGGATACGGTCACGGTGATGGAAAAAATAGGGCACTTCCTCGATGAGGAAAGCCAAAGGATTTTCAATAAATACAAAGACATTTATTCTAATGAGGAAATTACCGAAGTGATTGAAAATGAACTGGACGTAGCCAGGATCCTTAGAAGATCATGCCGTGATTTTGATGGGGGGTATGCAATGGCTGGACTGATCGGTAATGGGGCAGGTTTTGTGGTGAGGGATCCTTCCGGGATCAGACCTGCCTATTATTATGCGGATGAAGAAATAGTAGTGGTTGCATCCGAAAAGCCAGCTATAAAATCTGCCTTTAATATTGATTATAAAGAAATAAAGGAAATTCAACCAGGAAGCGCCCTGGTAATTAATAAGGATGGTTCCTATAAAGAGCACCAAATAATTCCTGCCCTGGAAAAAAAATCATGTAGTTTTGAAAGGATTTATTTTTCAAGGGGCACTGATCCTGACATTTATCGGGAGAGGAAAAACCTAGGAAGGGCATTGGTTCCACAGATATTGAAAACCATAGATTTTGATCTGAAAAACACGGTTTTTTCTTACATTCCGAATACGGCAGAGACAGCTTTTTATGGAATGATCGAGGGATTGGAGGATTATTTAAGTGCCAAAAGAACAGAAGTCTTATTGGAGGGCAAGCCCCATCTTGGTGAGATAGAAGATCTCCTGAATTTCAGGCCACGGGTGGAGAAATTGGTGAGTAAAGACGTGAAGTTACGTACTTTTATTACCAATGACCATGAACGGGACATTATGGTAGCCAACATATATGACACTACTTATGAGGTCATCCGTCCGGAAATAGACACTGTGGTAGTCTTGGATGATAGCATCGTCAGGGGTACAACCTTGGAGAAAAGTATTTTGACTACCCTGGATCAGTTAAAACCCAAGAAGATCATTATAGTTTCTTCTGCGCCGCAAATAAGATTTCCGGATTGTTATGGGATTGATATGTCAAAAATGAAGGATTTTGTTGCGTTTAGAGCAACAATTGCTTTAATCAAAGAAAAAGGCAGAACAGACATTTTGGATCAGGTGTATGCCAAATGTGTGGAAGACCCCAAAGGAAAGGAGAATTATATAAAAGAGGTATATGCCAGCTTTACGGATCAGGAAATTTCTGATAAAATAGCTGAGATCATTACTTCAGATAAAATAAATGCTGAAGTCAAAGTGATCTATCAAACAGTGGCCAATCTGAACAACGCCTGTCCGGATCATTTGGGGGATTGGTATTTTACCGGTAATTTTCCCACCCAAGGGGGAGTACAGGTGGTAAATAGGTCTTTCGTCAATTATATGCAAGGTAAGGCCGTTAGGGCTTATTAAGCAGTAGTCAATAAGGAGGAGGTAACAACACCCATTGGATTTACCAGTGGGTGTTTTAAATTTTTATGATGGTCAATACTTAAAAAGATATGGGAATAAATACAGCTCTTTTAAAACAGATTTGTGAAATAGCGGGAGCTCCAGGTTTCGAAAAAAGGATCAGGGAGTTTATTATTAAAGAAGTCACGCCATTGGTGGATGAAGTGAGGGTGGACAATATGGGCAATGTGATGGCCATCAAAAAAGGAGTGAATAATCCTGAGAACAGAAAAGTCATGGTGGCCGCACACATGGACGAAATTGGCTTTATTGTCACGCATATAGATGAAAATGGTTTTTTAAGGTTTCATACTCTAGGTGGATTTGATCCCAAAACACTCACCGCCCAACGGGTGATCGTGCATGGTACAAAGGATCTTATAGGGGTAATGGGAAGTAAGCCCATTCATGTAATGACCCAGGAGGAAAAGAACAAACTGCCCAAAGTCACCGATTATTTTATCGATATGGGCATGTCAAAGGAAGAAGTGGAGAAATATATAAAGATAGGAGATCCTATCACCCGTGATAGGGAATTGATCGAAATGGGAGATTGTGTCAATTGCAAATCCATTGATAATAGGGTAGCGGTTTTTATATTGTTGGAAACGATGCGGACCCTAGAAAAGCCAGCTTATGATGTATATGCTACTTTTACCGTACAAGAGGAAGTAGGCATCAGGGGTGCTAATGTAGCTGCACATTTTATCAATCCTGATTTTGGCATTGCCCTGGATACCACCATTGCCTATGATGTGCCCGGAGCTGCTGCACACGAGAAAATCACAGAATTGGGAAAAGGGACAGCTATTAAGATCATGGATGCTTCCACTATCTGTGATTTCAGGATGGTGGATTTTATGAAAGCTACTGCTGATAGAAACAATATTACCTGGCAACCTGAGATTTTAACTGCTGGCGGTACTGATACCGCCGGTGTGCAGCGTATGGGCAAACAGGGAGCGATTGCAGGGGCCATTTCTATCCCTACCCGTCATTTGCATCAAGTGATCGAAATGGCTCATAAAAGCGACATTGGTCTAAGCATTCAATTATTGAAAGTCTGCCTGGAAGAGATTGATGGATATGATTGGAAACATTGAGAAAGGGAATGAAGAAATACAAAGCAAAAAGAAAAGGGCTGATCCACTATTGATAGGCTTGCTGGTTTTGCCCTTTGTGATTTTTTTCCTGGACAAAGAAACATTTTATGAAAGCCCATTTATTTCACTTTTTTCTTCCCCAATTTCGCTTGAAAATATTTCAGCAATTCCACATAGGAAGTATGCTCATGGTTACTTAGACTAAAGGAGGTATTATCGTCAAATACAATGGTCAGTTGCCTGAACTCTTTTTTGTTGGTCAATATAATTTCTTCTTGCCAGACTTTTACCTGAGCTAATTTATATACCTTCTTCAGCGCTCTTAAAGGGAGGCGCACTTCTAATTTTCCCTTACCAGCAGAAATAAACCGGTACCCCGCCATCATCTTAACCAGCAAAATAAGTAGGACGACCGTAATCAGGGAAGCGCTTATCAGGTAAAATAAAAGACCGTAAGTTTGTTTTGTCCTAAAATCAGTCAGGAGATAAGTTAAGCCTGCTATTAAAATGGCCACTACCATCCCTAATGAAAAATAGGTAGATCTTTTAGGTTTGCAAACGATCATATTCCTGACTTTAATTCTGTTAATCTCTTTCTTGAAAAGGTAACTAAATCGGGGAAAAACTCTTCAAAACAGGATTTGAAGATTTCATGCCTTTCTTCCAAGATAATATGGGCAAATTCCATTTTTGAATTAAATGTGGCACGTCTGGAAATGGACGTAAAGGCAGTTTTCATTCCGTCTATCGTTCCATAACAAGCCAGCCAATTTTGCTCCTTCATGTAATTAAAGATATGAAGGAATTTGTTTGGCAATATTCCTCTATGGGCTTCAAGAACGTCATAGACATAGTGTGAAAACTCGACCAAGGAACGATCATCATATTGGTTCCAATATTTACTTAGGAAATAATCAGAGTACATATCCGTGATGACCAGTGCATACCGGCCAAAATGGGATTTCAGGATTTTCTGTGCTTTCTTCACCGCATGATGGGAGTCCGTGAATTCATCTATTTCCCTATGGAGTATTATTCCATAGGCAATTTCCTTTTCAAACCTCTTTTCTATATCACCCCGCACAAAGTCCCCGATAAAATTACCCACCATTACTTTAGGTTCATCAAATGATAAATATGCATGAGCTAGAAAATTCACAGAAGCAAAAGTTTTTTATGTAAAATCAAAATACCTTTATTATGTTAATTTTGATGGGATTATTCCTGATTGTACCATAAGGGTCTTTGTACGCTGTTGATCATCCGTTGCCCTAAGAAGGTTAAATTCGATGGGGTTTTAGCCCGTAATAAAATAAAACATTTTGCTTATGGTATAAATACGCACAATCACATTTAGAATTTTAAAATTAACCATTGATGTCGAATTTACAGAAAGAATTAAAATTTACTTTGCAACTTTTAAGGGAAGAGTGGAAAGAAGACTTAAAACAATATCAAGAAAAAAATTTAAAAGTTGCTTTGGCAGACAAGAAAAAAGCGGGCATCTGCTGGTATCCTGTGGCCTTAAAAAAAGTAAAAATGGGCTATGGAGAGCGGTATATTGTAGAAGTTGAGCGCAATGATTCCTACCAGTCCCATGGATTCCTATCTGGTAAATCTGTTTCTGTTTTTTCAAATTCAGGGGAGAATGAGACTAATCTTTCAAAGGTAAACGGGGTGGTGAATTTTGTCCGGAAAGATATCATGGTGATTACCCTCACGGGAGATTACTTACCGGAATGGATTCACAATGGAAAATTAGGTGTTGACTTACTTTTCGATGAAGCCAGCTATAGGGAAATGGAAGGGGCTCTGAAAAGCCTCATGAAAGCTGAGAGGGGAAGGACAGCTGAATTAAGGGATATCCTTTTGGGCCATATGCCAGCCAATTTTTCAGAAAAATGTGATTTTCAGCTTTCATCTCTACTGAACCAAGGACAAAATGAAGCCGTGAAACTGATACATGCTGCGGATGACGTAGCTATTATCCATGGTCCCCCAGGCACAGGAAAAACCACCACCTTGGTGGCAGCCATTTGCCAAACTATGGAAAGAGAGTCACAGGTGATGGTCTGCGCCCCCAGTAATGCAGCGGTGGATTTATTGGTAGAAAGATTGTTGGACCAAGGAGTAACTGTTTTGCGGATTGGACATCCCGCCCGGATTGACGATAAGATTCTTTCCCAGACCTTGGATGCAAAAATAGTCCAACATCATAATTATAAGGATTTAAAAAAGTTGCGAAAATCAGCGGAAGAGTATAGGAGCTTGGGAAAGAAATATAAGAGGAACTTTGGTCGGGAAGAAAGGGCTCAGCGGAAAAGATTGCTTGATGAAGCGGCCAGAATAAAGGAAGAAGCCATAAGCTTAGAAAACTATATACTTTATGATATCTTTCAGCATGCCCAGGTTATTGCATCTACTTTGGTAGGAGCCAACAATCAGGCATTAAAGGGTCTGAAGTTTCCTGTTGTTTTTATCGATGAAGCTGGTCAAGGCCTTGAGCCGGCAACTTGGATTCCGGTATTGAAAACCAATAAAGTAGTGCTGGCAGGGGATCATTGTCAATTGCCTCCCACTATCAAGTCCTTTGAAGCCGCGAAGGCTGGCTTAATCGAGACTTTATTTGAGAAAGTAATTAAAAGGCAAAAGAAAGCTTCCAAAATGCTGAGCCTACAATATAGAATGCCTGAAATGATCATGGGTTTTTCGGGTAGTTATTTTTATAATAACGAATTGAAAGCGGCTGAAAATACAAAAAGCCATTGCATTGCGGAAGACGAGTCTGTCATGACCTTTATCGATACCGCTGGAAGTGGATTTTCGGAGCAATTGGAAAGGGATACTTTAAGCACCTTAAACTTGGAAGAGGCCAAATTTGCTTTGCGTGTATTGGATGGGTTGTTGCAAAGAACAGGAATGGATACCATCAGGGGAAATCAATGGAACATTGGGCTGATTTCACCTTATCGGGCGCAGGTCAGAAAGTTCAGGGAATTAGTTTTTGATGGATCTGAGTATGCGCATATACAAGCATTGTCAGATTTGCTTACAGTGGATACCATTGACGGTTTTCAGGGGCAGGAAAGGGATATTATTGTGATTAGTTTGGTCAGATCCAATTCCAAAGGGGAAATAGGCTTCCTAGCCGATACCAGACGGATGAATGTGGCATTGACCCGGGCAAAAAGAAAACTTGTCGTGATAGGTGACAGTGCCACCCTAAGCAATCATGCTTTCTACAGGGAATTCCTGAATTATGCGGAGGCCAATGATTTGTATAAAAGTGTTTATGAGTTTCTGGAATTTTAAAAGATTGGGTTTTATTACTACATTGAAAACAGATTTTTCACAAAATGATCTCTCGCAGATACGCAGAGCCGCTAAGGATATGACATAAAATGAAATTCCAAAATAATAGTAAGTTAAAAATATCAATGACATAAAGACACTTGGCGAATACAAGATTTGCCGTATAAGTTGGAAAGGAGAATTTAATTATGAAAGTTTTTATTAACAAGATTATTCCAGAATATGGACTTCAGATGCTTAAAGAAGCGGGATTGGATGTGACGGTGTGGAGGGAGGAAAGGGTGCTGACCAGGGAAGAGGCCATAGAGCAGTGCCTGGCACATGATGCTTTTTTAAATGTAAACCAAAAAGGGATTGATGCTGATTTTTTACAGAAATGTAAACACCTCAAAGTGATTGCTTTGCATTCAGTTGGTTTTGATGGGGTGGATATTGCTGCAGCTACCCGACTGAAGATGCCTATTGGTAATACTCCCGGTGTCTTAAATAGTGCCACAGCAGAGATTGCTTTGCTTTTGATGCTGACAGTATCACGTAAAGCCTTGTATTTGCATAAAAAGATAGCCGAAGGGGGATGGGGGATTAGCCAAATAACCAAAGATCTGGGGGTTGATTTGAAAGGAAGGACTTTAGGAATTGTAGGTCTGGGAAGAATTGGAACTGAGCTGGGACGGATATGCAAACAAGCACTTCATATGAAGGTGATTTACCACAACCGGGGCAGAAACCGGGAGGCAGAAAAAGAATTAGATGCTAAAAAGGTTTCCTTTGAAGAGCTGTTGGAGCAAAGCGATGTGGTTTCTGTTCATACGGCCCTGACTGAGGAGACAGCGGGGATGTTTGGCATGATAGAATTTCAAAAGATGAAAAACTCGGCCATATTTATCAATACGGCCAGGGGAGGCATCCACCGGGAAAAGGAATTGACAATTGCCTTGGAACAAGGTGTTATCTGGGGAGCTGGCCTGGATGTAACGGATCCGGAACCCATAGATAAGGAAAGCCCCCTGTTGAGTATGGAGAATGCCGTAGTGTTTCCTCATATTGGATCTGCTACCAAGGAAACCAGAGACGCCATGTCCCGCTGTGCTGCCGAAAATATCATTGCCGGATTAAAGGGGGAAAGGATTCCTTATCCTGTCAATCCCGAGGTATATGAGGGGTAAGCAAAGTAAATCTGTGAAAAGCGTATAATCTGTGATTAACTTTTCATCGAAATCAAAAATAAAAGCCAACCACAGATAGCACAGATTAGCACAGATGATATGACCATAAAAAAGCGTCATGCACATCGAAGATGAATATGTGCAAACCTTGGGAAAACGCATTGGCTATTCCATCCCGACCGGGACCAGTCATGACCACTAATGATCCAAATATACAATGAAATATACCGATCAGATGAACCGTGTTATCTCCCTTGAAAAGATACCCGAACGGATCGTTTCCTTGGTACCATCCCAGACAGAGTTGTTGGTGGATTTAGGTTTGGAAGATCATATAGTGGGCGTGACCAAGTTCTGTGTTCATCCAAAGGGATTTAAACAGCGCAAAACCATGATTGGAGGAACCAAAGATTTTTATTTCGATAGGATCGACCTTTTGCAGCCGGATTTGATTATTGGGAATAAGGAAGAAAACTATAAAGAAGGAATAGAGCGATTGGCTGAGCAGTACCCTGTTTGGATGAGTGATATATTTGATTTGGGGGATGCTTTACAGATGATGGAATCCATTGGAGAAATCACAGGAAGACCAGTAAAGTCCCAAAAAATTATTCAGGCTATTTCCACAGAATTCCAAGAGCATTTTACATCCAAAGGAACAGCGATTTACTTGATTTGGCAAAAGCCCATGATGACAGTGGGCTTACATACTTTTATTGACCGAATGCTCCAAAAAGCCGGATTTAAAAACCTGATTAAAAAGGAGCGTTACCCCGAAATCAGCCGTGCTGAAATCCTGGCGCTAAATCCTGACTTTATCCTTTTAAGTTCGGAGCCTTATCCTTTCAAGGAAAAGCATGTGGAGGAATACAGGAAGTTATTTCCACAAGTCAGGGTAAGGGTGGTGGATGGGGAGTTTTTTTCCTGGTATGGGAGCAGATTATTGAAAGTCCCTGGCTATTTTAAGACTTTGTAATGCCATTTTGCTTCATCAAAGCATTTTCCATTTCATTCTCAAGTAGCGTTTTTGATTTTTTCTACTCTCCAAAATTCAGGATCTTTCCTATATTATTGATGTCTGCCATTTCCTGGTAGAGACCTTCAGCATCTTCTTTAATAATTTTGTTTCTGAACGCTGTCAGGTTTTTAATATAGAGATCTAGGGCTTCCAGTACATTTTTTTTATTGTCGACAAAAATGGGTGCCCATGTGCCAGGGGAACTTTTGGCCAACCTAACAGTAGTGGAAAAACCACTGCCGGCCAAATCGAGAATATGGCTATCATCTTTCATTTTGTCCAATACTGTTTTGCCTAACATAAAGGAACTGATATGGGAGAGGTGCGAAACAAAGGCAAACTGAACATCATGGTCATGAGGGGCAATGAATCTGAGCTTCATGTTTAATGTTTCAAAGATCCCATAAGCCATAGCCTTTAAATCCGAAGCTGTTTTTTCCATTTCACAGACGGTAAGTGTTTTTCCTTCAAGCAAGTCTTCCTTTGCTGCTTTTGGCCCGGAATATTCGGTACCTGCAATGGGATGTACGGCCAGATAATTTTGCCTGTTAGGGTGGTGGGCTACCGATTGACAGATGCTTTCCTTTGTGGATCCAAAATCCATGACCAATGTTCCATTTTGTACCTCGTCCAAAATGGAATTGAGCAGAAGGGGAATAGTGTTAATAGGAGTGGAAACTATAATGATATCAGTGTCAGGGTCAGCCTTTTCCCTGGCTTCATCAATGATGCCACGGGCAAGGGCCTCTTCCAGGTTTTTGGCGTCAAGATCTGTTCCTGTAAATAAAATCTCAGGTTTGGCTTTTTTTAATGCTAAGGCAAAGGATCCGCCTAAAAGGCCCAGTCCTATGATATGTATCTTTTTCATGGTGGCTTTCTCGTTTGAAAATTAGCTTATTAACCTTGTCAATGCTTCCTGAATATGTTTTTCCTGGACACATAGGGAAAACCGGATATAGCCCTTTCCGTTACTCCCAAATATATCTCCCGGGGCGATAAAGATGTGTTTTTCTATCAGTAATTGGTCAACAAACCCTTTTGAATCCATGCTATTGGGCAATTTGGCCCAAACAAACATACCGCAGGATCCTTTTTCATAAGTAGCTCCAAATAGGTCAATTAACTGCCAAACCAATAACCTTCTTCTTGTGTAAATGCGGTTGAGATTTTCAAACCAGGCTTTATCGAGCTTTAAAGCGGCTATGGCACCTTCCTGGATACCCAAAAACATCCCGGAATCCATGTTGCTTTTAACTTTCAGCACATGCTGAAGATAATCCTCGTTACCACAAAGCATCCCCACACGCCAACCGGACATATTGAAGGTTTTGCTCAGGGAATTGAGTTCGAGACAATGGGGTTTGGCCCCTTCAATAGATAAGAGGCTTAGTGGCCGATCATTCAGTACAAAGCTGTAGGGATTATCATTGACCAGTAAGATTTGGTGTCTTTGGGCAAAGTGGACCAGCTTTTCAAGATCCTCTCTTCCAGCTTTTGCACCGGTGGGCATATGAGGGTAATTGATCCACATCAGCTTGATCCCTTGTTTGGCTAATTCTTCCAGTTGGTCAAAATCAGGCAGCCATGAATTTGCAGAGGTCAGATCATAATAAACCGTTTCAGCGCTCACCAACTCGGTGACAGAGGAATAAGTAGGGTAGCCTGGATTAGGTATCAGTACCTTGTCGCCGGGGTTTAAAAAAGCCAGGGAAATATGCATGATCGCTTCTTTGGAACCCATCATGGGAAGGATTTCATTCTCCGGATTTAATTCGACCTGATAATGATTTTTATAAAATATGGAAATAGCTTTCCGGAAAGCAGGCCTTCCCTGATAGCCTTGATAACCATGGGAACCGCTCGATTGGCTACTATGGTGCAGGGCTTCAATTACGCTGGCATGGGGAGGCAGGTCCGGACTTCCAATTCCCATATTGATCACCTGTTTTCCCTCGGCTTTCATGGTTGCCACTTCCCTGAGTTTCTGGGAGAAGTAGTATTCGGTTACTTTTGATAATCTATCTGCAGATTTGATCATGTTTTACTCCTTGCGGTTAAGATATTCCCCAAGTACTTTTATGGAGATGCCCATTTCCTCCAGCTGGGAAAGGGAGTGGGTATAATCCTCCAATTGTTCGAAGAGAATGTCGATAAAAAAGGCATATTGCCAAGGCTTGTCAATTAAAGGAAGGGACTGGATTTTGGTCAGGTCCAGATTATTTTCGCTCATCAGGTTAAGGACTTTGGCCAGGCTTCCTTTCTCATTGATGAGAATGATTTTTAGAGAAGACTTGTTGAATGGATCCGTACTTCTACTGCCGTTTTCTTTTTCGACGATGCAAAAACGGGTGACATTATTTTTCACCGTTTGGATATGGTCATTAAGAATTTCCAAACCATAAAACTCTGCTGCGGAGGCCCCTGCTATAGCAGCTGTACCTTTGATCTTTTCTTCACTGATCCATTTGGCCACAGAAGCGGTGTCAAGATCTTCGATAAGCTTGATATGGGGGTGATTTTCAAAAAAGACCTTACATTGAAGCAAAGCCATAGGGTGGGAGCGAACCTCCTTTATGTCCTGGAGGGTCTGGCCTTTCAGGGCCATCAGTTGATGGGAAATGGGTAAGTAAAATTCTCCCGTAATCCTAAGGTTGTTCCTGTCCATCAGTTCATAGTTTGGAAGGATGGCCCCTGCTATGGAATTTTCCAGGGCCAAGACTCCCTGATCGGCTTCTCCTTTAAGTAGGCTTTTCACCAGATCGGAAAATGTCATGCATTCGATAATGCCAACCTCCTTGCCAAATTTTTTTTGGGCAACCTGGTAATGATAAGATCCTTTTATTCCTTGGATGGCAATGTTCATTGGATGGTTATTGAACGGTTGTGAGTTGGTTATTGGTTATTAGTTTATTTGTTATAGGATTTCATTATTCTGTCACGTCCTGAAATAGGTTGACACTTTTTCCCACTTAAGATTTTTCCCGTTCAAGCCATAAACTGCCAGCTGGGAACATTACAATAGATGCTTTTGGCCATTTATTCAATGGTGTAGAGCCCTTTCATGTATGGATCGTGTGAAGTTTTGTTTCTTAAGCTGTAGGTTTTCTATTTTCAACCAGCCCTGCCAGTTCACAATGCTTCCAAAAGCTTGGGTAGGATTTATTAACTACGTCCTGATCTTCGAATATTACCTTGGTTTTGGTAGCCAAAGGCATAAATGCCATGGCCATCCGATGATCATCATAGGTGTTAATAAAAATTTCTTGGGGCATTCCGGTGGAAGGGATCAAAGAAAAAACCTCGTTTTCCCCTTCTACCAATTTTGCCTGAAACTTGGCCAATTCATTTTGTAAGGCCAGTATTCTGTCTGTTTCCTTTATCCTCAGGCTTTCAAGCCCAATGAATTTGCTTGGTTGGCCGACCAAGGCACAAGTGACAGCCACCGTTTGGGCCAAATCCGGGCAATGGGTAAAATCAAAATGAGCTAACCCTTGAACCTCTTTTTTATTCAACAAAACGCCCTCTTCATTGAATTGACTTTGAATACCCAACTGATCCATAATTTCCACAATCTTAGCATCCCCCTGAAGACTTTCATTTTTCAATCCCCTCAATAAAATTTGGCCCTGATCAGCACAGGCCAAAAGACTGTACCAATAACTGGCTCCCGACCAATCACTTTCCACGGCATAAGCAGTAGGTTGATATTTTTGACTGGAAACGGTGATGATATTTTCTTTCCAGGTATAGGGAACGCCGAATTGCTTCATCAGTTCCAGGGTCATTTGTATATAGGTCCTGGAGCCTATTTTTCCCGTCAGTTCCAAGGAAAGCCCCTCTGGGAGAATCGGGGCAATCATCAATAAGGCGGAAATGTACTGGCTGCTGACATCTCCTCTAACGGTGACTTTATTTGAAATTTGTTTTTTAAATCCTTTTATCTCCAAGGGGGGAAACCCCTCATTGTCCAAATAGTCTATTGTTGCCCCTATTGTTCTCAGGGCATCTACTAAAATTCCTATAGGACGTTCGCACATTCGTGGAGTCCCAGTGAGTATTTTATGCTTATTGGTGGCAGCAGCGTAAGCAGTAAGAAACCTCATGGTAGTGCCTGCATCCAATACATCGTAAATGGCAGGATTTTCTTTTAGCAAAGAGATCATGGTTTGGGTATCCCTAGCTTCTGCCAGATTCGAAATCTTATTTTCACCAGATGTAAGTGCATCTATGATCAGTATCCGGTTACTTTCACTTTTTGAAGAAGGCAAAGGGATGTCCATTAGACCAAAAACCGCCTTTTGGAGAAGGGAAATAGCATTCATTGCTTTTGTTGGTTATAAAAATTCAGGGATTCAATGATACCTTCACTGCTTACGGGAATATTGTATTCACATTCTCCAATTCTTCTTAATAAGGAGCAATTAATGATCTTCCCTTCGTTTTTTTTATCCTGGAAACATAGGATCATAATCTTTTCCAAATCCTCTGAGGGAATAGACACTTTTCCAAAAACGAAAAGTAAAAAATCGGTAATGGTTTTCAGCTCTGACGAGGAAAGACCAAGGATCTTTTTGGACAAATAAGCCTCTGCGATCATTCCAACGACTATTGCTTCGCCATGCAATAGATGATGCTCAGAATCCAGGTAAAAGGATTCCACCGCATGACCAAGCGTATGACCAAAATTCAGGATTTTTCTCAACCCTTCTTCTTTTGGATCTTTGCTCACCACCTCCTTTTTTATGGAAATGGATTTCTCTATAATTGCCGGCCAATCTTGGCTTTCCCATTCCTGTACTTTGAGGCTCTCAAAGTAGTTTTCATTTCTGATCAACCCATGCTTGATTACCTCGGCATAACCTGATCTCAATTCAGGAAGGGGAAGTGTTTTAAGAAAGGTATCGCTTATGATTACCGCCTCGGGTTCATTGAATACACCGATGTGATTTTTAAAGCCATTGAAATCAATGCCCAATTTCCCCCCAACGCTGGCATCCACCTGGGATAGAAGGGTGGTAGGGATATTGATGAACTGTATGCCTCTTTTATAAGTACTGGCACAAAATCCCCCCATATCTCCCGTTACTCCTCCACCCAGGTTGATGATCAGCGATTTCCGGTCAAAACCATGATCAGTTAGCCATTGCCAGATATCGGAGCAAGTTTGAAGATTTTTATTGCCCTCTCCCGCAGCAAATGAGAAATATTCATGCTCAGGCAGAGATTCCGCAATTAGAGGATAACAAGCGTGGACAGTGTTACTGTCTGCAATAACTCCTAATTTGGAGAATTTTTTGTTCTTCAGAAAACGCTCTAAATCTTGCGCAATATTGCGGGAGAAAATTATTGATTCCAATGTTTTTGTTTTTTTACAAATATAGAAAAGCTTTTTAAGACTTTTTCTCCACGGTTTTTTCTTCCCTTAATTGTCTTTCCTGTCTTTTTACTGATTCTTCGTGAATACAATAAAGCAACTCCTTCATAAACTTTTCACCAAGATTCTTGGATATTCCTTTTTCTGTTCTGGATTCCATCACCTTCTTCCATCTTTCTGCCTGAAATACAGTAAGGTTATTTTCCCTCTTATGGGCACCTATCTGGTCAATAAGGGCAAATCTTTCCGAAAGGACATCCAGCAATTGATCATCAAGATGATCAACAGCGGTTCTAAGGTCATGCAGTCTTTCGCCTGGATGTTCACTTTCAAGGGGGTGCTTGAAATCAATAGCTTTCAATATATCATGCAATTGTTTTGGGGTGACCTGTTGTTTGGCGTCACTCCACGCTTTATCGGGATCATGGTGGGTTTCTATCATCAAGCCGTCAAGTCCGAAGTTAATGGCCCTTTGTGAAGTTTCCAGGATTCCCTCCCTTCTACCAACTATATGGCTCGGATCATTGATGACTTCCATACCTTTCCACTTGTTTTTTAGGAGAATGGGCATGGACCAATTGGGTTTGTTCCTGAACCTTTTGTCATAGGCATCACTGAAGCCCCTATGAATAGCCGCCAATTTATTGATGCCTACTGTATGTAATCTCTCCAAGGCTCCTATCCATAGTTCAAGATCAGGGTTCATGGGATTTTTGACCATTACAGGGATATCCACTCCCCTAAGGGCTTCAGCAATTTCCTGTACGGCAAAAGGGTTGACCGTAGTTCTTGCCCCAACCCAAAGAACATCCACTCCATATTTTAAGGCCAGTTCCACATGAGCTGTATTCCCCACTTCTGTAGTGATAGGGATATTTAAGTGGTGTCTAACGATTTCCATCCATTTTAACCCATCTTCACCAATGCCTTCGAAGCTTCCTGGTCTGGTCCTTGGTTTCCAGATTCCGGCGCGGAAGATGTCTGGCACTGCATTTTCCTGGATCATGTCCAAGCATACTTTTTCTACTTGCTCTGGAGTTTCTGCACTGCAAGGTCCTGCAATGATGATGTGGCCATTTAGGCCAAGGCCCCAGTCTTTTGTTTGTAAGTGATCTTTCATTATTGACATTGGTTTTAAATAAAAAAACCCGACTCTTTCGAATCGGGCTTCCTGGTTTATGTATCTTTGTTTTTAAGCTTTTACAAGACAATAAGCAGCTCCGATTCGACTTTGAGGACGAAAGTAAAAAAAGAAGAAACTAAAATAAATCGCTGCATTATTTAACATGCCCCAAAAATAAAGCAGTTATTTTTAAAAACCAAAAAAGGAGGATTATTTTTTAAAAATTCATGGATATTTTTTGACAGGTGATAGAAGATTAAAGTGGATAGATTGAAGACGGAAGTTGTAGGAAGGTCAGATGCCCGAAGTCGGATGAAGAGATTGAAGAGTTCACGCTGCGGGAGCAAAGAAGACGCGGCGAACGCAACGTTCTAATTCCCCAATTCTTCGTTGCGGCCGCTGCGTATTTCGCCGCGATCGTTGCCTGCACTCCGTGAGGCGGGCGTGAAACCGTCCGTGTCCATTTCGGGAAACATAGGCGTTCTAGTGGTAATAAAAAGTGTCAACTAAAATCAGGAGTGACAACGCTATTACAGCAAATAGAAATTTTCCCGACCTTGCGAATAATACACATTTCAAATAAACAAATTGAACGCAGTAGGTGTTTTTTGATATATTTGCAATCTGATTGATATTAGATGTACACAAAGCCCGACCTGTCCTTTGAAAATATCCAAGTAGCCTTTGCCTCAAAATCTGATGCAGCATTGAGAAAAATGTTCCTCATTTTTGCCATGATGAACAGTGATATGGCCGTTAAATGGGGCATCAGAATAGCAAAGGGGGCATTGAAATTCCGTCTGCCCATTAAAGGCCTCATGAGGAAGACCATTTTTGGCCATTTTTGTGGAGGGGAAAGCATAGCGGAGTGCGCATCCTCTATATCAGAATTGAACCGGTATCATATCGGGGCCATTTTGGATTATTCTGTAGAGGGGGAAGATGATGAAGAGAGTTTTGACCATACCAGAGATGAAATTCTTCGCACGATAGATTTTGCTGCTTCCGCCGATAATATGCCCTTTACTGTGTTTAAAGTGACTGGTGTGGGGGATTACAAAATAATGACCAAGATCCAAGCGGAAAGGTCCTTGTCAGAAAAAGAGAAAGCTTCATTTGAAATTATAAGGCAGCGGGTCGATCAACTATGTAAAGCAGCATATGAAGCAAAGGTCAAGATTTTGGTCGATGGGGAGGAATCATGGTTTCAAGATGTGATTGACACCTTGGTTCACCAGGCGATGGAGAAATACAATAAGGAAACAGCGGTGGTGTACAATACTTACCAGCTGTACCGACAGGATATGATGAGGAGACTAAAGGACGCTCACCATGATGCGGTATCCAAGGGATATTTTCTCGGGGCCAAATTGGTACGGGGGGCTTATATGGAGAAGGAGGCAAAACGTGCAGAAAGAGAAGGGCATCCTGATCCGATTCAACCCAATAAAGAAGCTACGGATAATGCTTATAATGAGGCCGTGCAGTTTTGCATCAACAATAAACAAAGGGTTTTCCTGGTAAGTGGAACGCACAATGAATTGAGTAATATCATGCTTCCAGAGCTAATGTACCTACATGGTCTAAAGCCGGATGATGAAAGGGTATTCTTTGTCCAGCTTTATGGGATGAGTGATCATATCTCCTATAACCTGGCCAAAGCAGGATATAATGTGGCAAAGTATATGCCTTATGGGCCTGTAGAGGCGGTGATGCCGTACCTTTCCAGAAGAGCAGCTGAAAATACCAGTATTTCCGGTCAAAGCAGCAGGGAATTAAATTTGATTAAAAAAGAATTGACCAGAAGAAGGGCTGAAAAAAATAAAATTAAACAAGCATAATATATTTAAGTCTATGCAATTACTGAGTGATCAAGAGATAGAGCGCAGAAAAGACAGAGAGGAACTGATGAAGTTGGGGGTCAATCCTTATCCTGCCGGCTCATACCCCATCAATGTTACGACAGAAGATATTCATAGAAATTATGAAAATCGCAAAAACGATTATAAGGGGATTTCCATAGCGGGTAGGTTGATGAGTAGAAGGATCATGGGATCTGCTTCTTTTGCAGAAATCCAGGATGCTACGGGAAGGCTTCAAATTTATATAAGGAGGGATGACATCTGTCCAGGGGAGGATAAGACCTTTTATAATACAATCTTTAAAAAGCTTTTGGGCATTGGTGATTTTATAGGGGTGAAAGGCTATATTTTTACGACCCAAACCGGCGAAATATCCCTTCATGTTACCGAGCTAACCATTTTATCAAAGTCGGTCAAGCCCCTTCCGGTTGTCAAAAGGGACGAGGAGGGAAAGGTCCATGATGGATTTACTGATCCGGAATTGAGATATAGACAAAGATATGTCGACCTAACGGTAAACCCTGAAGTAAAACAAGTCTTTATTACCAGGTCCAGGGTCATTTCCACCATGAGACGGTATTTTGATGATCATGGGTGGCTGGAAGTAGAAACGCCGATCTTGCAACAGGTACATGGAGGAGCTGCCGCAAAACCATTCAATACCTATCACAATACCTTGGATATCCCCTTGTTTTTAAGGATTGCCAATGAATTGTATCTGAAACGGTTGATTGTAGGGGGCTTTGATGGGGTGTACGAATTCGGTAAAATGTTTCGCAATGAGGGTATGGATCGGACCCATAATCCCGAATTTACGGCTATGGAGATCTATGTGGCCTATAAGGATTACATCTGGATGATGGAAATGGTGGAGGATTTATTGGAAAGAGTGACTGAAGCAGTCCATGGAACTCCCATAGTCAAAGTAGGGGATCATGAAATAGATTTTTCAGGACCGTACAAGAGGCTGACCATGTATGATTCCATCAAGCAATTTACTGGAGTGGATATCAGTAAGCTGGATGAAAACGGTCTTAGGGAAGTATGTGTTCAATTCGGGATAGCAGTAGACGACACCATGGGCAGGGGAAAGTTGATTGATGAGATATTTGGCGAAAAAGTAGAAGCCAATTTAATTCAACCTACCTATATTACAGATTATCCCATTGAAATGACTCCTTTGGCCAAAAAGCACCGGACGGAGAAAGGTTTGGTAGAACGTTTTGAGTTATTTGTTAACGGCAAGGAAATTGCCAATGCTTATACGGAGTTAAATGACCCTATTGATCAAAGAGAACGTTTTGAGGAACAGTTGAAATTAGCGGACCGGGGAGATGTTGAAGCGATGGTCATGGATGAGGATTTTCTCAGATCTTTGGAATACGGCATGCCACCTACATCTGGCTTAGGAATAGGGATTGATCGGTTATGTATGTTGATGACGAGCAAATCCACCATACAAGAGGTGCTTTTCTTCCCTCAAATGAGGCCTGAGAAAAAAGTTCAGGTAGCCGATGATGAGGATTTTATGGCTGTGGGAATTGACCAAAGGCTAATTCCCGTGATCAGGGATTTAAATATCCACACCATAGACCAGTTAAAGGAACAAAATGCCAATAAGCTTTTTAACGATGTGTGTGGGAGAAGGAAAAAAATGAAACTGAATGTCCCCAATCCCTCTAAAGAAGAAGTAGAAAGTTGGCTGGCTTAAAAAATAAATTCAGAAGATCAGGAAAAAAAATAGTTGAAGAAGGGCCAAAACCCTTTTTTAAACTACTTTTTTAATCAGATGTTTTTTATCTTAGAATGAATCAAAAAAGGACCTTCTTCTGGAGACTTTTAAGTCTTTAAGAATGGAGGATTTGATCCTTATATCTATGCTATAGGAGGTAAATCGGCCAAAAGGCACCCAATTTACATTCATCTGCCAACAATGCAGGTCACGGGCTATTCCTACCATGGTTTGGGTAGCTTCAACTGCTGAAATATCGAAACCGGTAGTAAAATTGATCTTCCATTTTTCGGAAAGGCTTAGATCCCCCGAAAGATTAATGGCTTGGGTAATATTGGAGTCGCCGGTAGGTCGTTTATTGTAGCTTAAATTATACCCAAAGGTCATATTCCACGGAATCGACCAATCAATATATTGGCTAGGATCATGGGCGATCCGATCTATTTCATTTTCCACGAATTCATTCATTTGACCTCCCTCTTCCAGGAAATCATTGGTCAGCTCATCCCTGACCTCCGCTGGTGATTGTTCAGTGGCGCTGGGATTGATGCTTCCATTGAGATTGAGTGTGGCACTTCTGAGGCTTCCTATTCCTTGTCCTCTTTTCCAGGCAAATTCGTTTATCCGCCGGGTTTGTTCCACACCCGCCGCATTAGTAGTGGTCCCAACCGCATAAGGGTCCAAATTGGCAGATATAAATGCGGAGATCTTTTGATCGAATAAAGAAGTTCTGGTATTGATATTAAACGGGGCCAGGTTAAATGAATCGACAGCAAAATTATAATTGGAAGATATATTGAGGGTTTGTAGGATGGGTACTTTCTTAGTGGTTGCTTCAGCGGTATCACTTTCTGTCCTTACTTTTGCCTCCACTACATTTCTGATGGAAAAGCTAAGAGATTTTGATTCTCCCCGGGGCGCACCGCCAAATATAAATCCTTGGAATCTAGAATACAGTTGCTGCCTCCCCGCTTCATTTGACTGTACTCTTTGATAAAATCCATGTTTTGGATCTGAAAAATCAGGTGTGGAGGTAAAGCCAAAGGTCGGTTGGATATGGTGCCGTATGGCCTCCACTTTTGAGCCTTTTTTAAAAGTATAAAATCCGTAAATGTTAGTGGACAGATTAAAGGAGGAATTATAATAACCTACTCTGCTGAATTCATTCTCCATTATTTGGTCCACGCGCCCTTCATTCTGGTTGTAATAATAATTGATCCTGTTCAAGTACCATAGTTCTGTATAGTTAAAGGAGGCTGTTCCGGTAAAGAATCTGAACAAAGTAAAATTTGAGGATAAAGGAATGGAATGTCTAAAACCATTTTCCGCATCCCTCAGTAGCTGGGAAAGATTTTCCCTGTTAAAAGGAATCACCTGAGGTTGGCCTGTGAGGTCCGATCCATCTTGAGCAAGCTCCGGTTCCACCCCAAATTCGTTGGTGACTCGGTTGTTGATGGAATTCTGGGCATTAAAATTCCAGGCAATATTCAAGGTTTTCAATGGTTCGAAATTCACGTTCCGGAAAGGGTTTTGCCGGTTCATATTAACGGCTACTTCAGGTAAGAGAAGGTTCACTTCATCGGTGATTTGATTTTGGGAGTGACGGAGGTTGGCAGACATGCTGAAAGGTGTGCCTACAAAAGTTTTACTATAGGAAACGTTGGAAGAAAAGTCAGCAGAGGTATTTTGGGCAAAATTATTTTGGTTTAAAATATTATCGTTGTAGGATTTTGTGCCAAAATTGGCCGAAGCCGAAAACCTCGAATTCCCCCGGCTTTCAGGTGAATGATTCCATCTCAACCAAAAGGCATCATATTCTACAGGTACCTCTGCTGTTTCGGGGCTGCTGAAGCGTTGATAATCAATGTTAAAACCGCCCCTGAACCGATAGCGTTTATTGTATACAGAGGCTGTTTTAACCCCATAGCCTCCTTTTGAAAATATCTCTCCGGTGACTTTGGAGTGGATATAATCATTAAAAGCAAAATAATATCCAAAGTCCCGGAGGAAAAACCCCCGGACCTGTTCTTCACCATAAGAAGGAACGATAATGCCACTGCTTTTTTCTTCCGGTTGATCCGGAATAATGCCGAAAGGCAATCCCAAAGGAGTTGGGATATTGTTAAAATAAAAATTAAAAGGCCCAGAAACAATCTTTCCACCTTTGATGGATTTGATCTTATTGGAAGATATATGCCAGTGAGGCTCTACTAAGTCGCAGGTAGTATAAAAAGCATCGCTAAGATAAATGCTTCCATCTTCTCCTTTTTTCACGGTTTCACCCCTTAGCAGCCCTTCATCCTGCTGGGTGACCACGTCGGTAATGATGGCTTTACGTGATTTAAAATTGTACCGCATTTCTTTTCGGATCTCATAGGTACTCCCTCCTTCCTTAAAAATAGGGTTTCCTTCCTTTACCCCAGTAGTGTCGGCAAGACCTGAAGCATAGATTTCGCTATTTTCCCAATCGATTTCTATATAATCCGCATCCAAGCGGATATTTCCATATTCAAACCAAGCATCTTTGTACAAAAAAACTTTGTTGACCGTAAAATCAGAGATAATGCTGTCTTCAGCAAAGTAAGAAATAGTCGTTTCTATTGAGCCTTCAGGCACCGATTTTGTTGTGTCAGAATCAGGAACTGTATTTAACCTCATGATACTATCAGGAAGGTTGGGTAATTCAGTGGGCAGGATCCTTGGATTAACTAAAGTATCCGGCGCAGTAATTTTTATTTCTGATGGCCTATTTCCCTTTTGCTGTGAAACAACATGCAGCTGGAAAGGTCCCAGTAGAATGAAAGAAAGAAAAACGAACTTAATATTCTGCACCAATTATTTCGATTTGCTTTAAAAATTTATAATTTTTGCGTAAAGTTAATGTTATTAACGTGTATGAAACGAACCAGACCAAAAAATATTCTAATATTCTCCATACTGACTATTTCCTTGCTCCTCACCTCTTTTATTCCTACGGGGAAGACTTCAGTAGAATTCAAAATACGTAGTGTAGTGATCGATGCAGGGCATGGGGGCAAGGATCCGGGAACCGTCGGAAAGAGGTCCCGGGAAAAAGATGTGGTGCTTTCATTGGCCTTACAGGTAGGTAAATATATTGAAGAAAATTTACCGGATGTGGAAGTGATTTATACCCGGAAATCAGATGTGTTTATCGAACTTAAGGAAAGGGCCAATATAGCCAATCGCAACAAAGCGGATTTATTCGTTTCCATACATTGCAATGCTTCAGGGACACACTCTGTTCATGGTACGGAGACTTACGTAATGGGATCCAAGAATTTTGGGGCCAACTTCGATATTGTCAAAAGGGAAAATGCGGTAATTTTAATGGAGGAAGGTTATAAAGAGAACTACGAAGGTTTCGACCCCCAGTCACCCGAATCTTACATGATGTTTAATTTGATGCAGAAAGCCTATTTTTCCAATAGCCTTTCCCTGGCACAAAAGATAGAAAACGATTTTGTCAACAGGTTGAACAGATCCAGCAGGGGAGTAAAGCAAGCTCCTTTTTATGTGCTTTGGACCACCAGCATGCCCAGTGTGCTGATCGAGACCGGTTTTTTGTCCAATGCGAAAGAAGAAACGTTTTTGAACAGTAAACAAGGGCAAGCTTACATTGCTTCGGGAATTTACCGCTCCATCAAAGCGTATAAAGAAGAAATTGAATCTTTATAAGGTAGGAACAAGTGGGGGAGACCGAGGAAGGGTCGGAAGATAATGAACCAAAACAGTTCTGCATCCTGTTTTTGGATTTAAAGAGTAGAAGTGAATGGACAAGTTAAGTGAAAAAGAATTACATGCCCTGGTATCGCTTTTAGATGACTCCGATCAGGAGGTGAAGATTCATGTCAAAGATAAAATAATCTCCCTGGGAAACGATGTGATCCCTTTTTTGGAGGAAAAGTGGGAGAACAGTTTTAATCCTGATTTACAAAAGGAGATTGAGGAATTGGTCCATGAGTTGCAATTTAGCCTACTTAAGGAAAGATTGGCTAAGTGGAAAGCTTCAGATGATCAGGATTTGCTGAACGGCCTCTGGTTGATCAACACCTACCAATATCCTGAATTGGAATTCGATAAGCTTAATGCGGATATGCACCAGATTTATTTTGAAGTTTGGACTTCCTTTAACAACGATCTTCCCCCCTATGAAAAGATAAAGATTATCAACAATGTCATTTTTGGAACGCTGAAATTTTCTGCCAACACAAAAAACTTCCATTCTCCCGGTAACAGCATGTTGAGCAACGTGCTTGAAAGCAAGAAAGGAAATCCAATCAGTCTTTGTGCCATTTACTTATTGGTGGCAAATAAGCTGGGTTTGCCTATTTTTGGGGTTAACTTGCCCAATCTGTTTGTGCTGACGTATAAGTCTGAGGATATTACCTTTTATATCAATGCCTTTAACAAAGGATTGATATTTACCAAGCAAGATATCAGCAATTATCTGGAACACTTGAAAATCGAACCTCGGGATGAATTTTTTGAACCCTGCAAAAACATAGAAATTATAAAAAGGACACTTAGGAACCTTATTGTTGCCTTTGAAAAACTAGGTGAATTGGAGAAAGTGAACGAAATCAGTCAGCTTTTGAACATCGTTGATGCTTAATGGATCAATCTTACATTACACCCTACAGGTCGGGTAGAGGCAGGACTGGTCATTTTTTTTTCTGAAGCATGGACGAGGGCATTTTCAAGATAGTTTTTGGTGGCGCTATGGGGCAATTGGGGATTGTTGTCAATGGCCCCCCTATAGGCAATTGCAAAACCTGTAGGTCCACTGGTAATAACCACTGCTTCCGGAATTTTGGTGATGCCAAAAGATTGAGTCAATTCCTGATTTGGATCCGCCAGATAGGGTAGGTTATGCATCTTTGTTTGACCCTTGTTGATCATTT
The DNA here is from genome assembly GCA_040905145.1 of Anditalea sp. GTDB lineage: Bacteria > Bacteroidota > Bacteroidia > Cytophagales > Cyclobacteriaceae > DATGMS01. The sequence goes on along the minus strand of JBBDSC010000017.1, from coordinate 28,471 downwards.
CTGCTACACTTTCACCATCAATGGTTCCTGCATGTGGATTTACAAGGGCAAATTGAAAATTGTCATTTCCAAATTGATTGGCAAGTTCAATTATCCTATCTTCATATAATTTTGAAAATGGGCAAGTGTTGGTTGTAAATATCAGCACTATTGCGGTAGCGGATTGATAATTGGACAGGGAAAATTTTTTCCCTGTTACCACATCTTGAAGTTCAAAATTATCAACCCTTTGCGAAAAACCGGTAAAGGAAATTAAGAAAGCGGAAATTATGATCAGGATTTTCTTCATTGTCAGTTTTTCCAATGTCCGAAGATACGCAGGTTCAATGGTAAATTTTACCATATGGTATAAGTAAGTATCATTTCCTTGTCCACCTCTACCTGTACTGAATAATGATGATCTGCAAAGTCTGTACCATGTATTTTGCCCTTAATCACCTTTTTGTTTTGATCAAAAGGCTGTAAAAGAATATTTTGCTTCAGGCTTATGCCTTTTCTTCCTTGACATTTATATATGGTTTCTTTTGTGGACCAGGCGATCGTGTAGAGTAAGGGATCCGTTTCCAGAAAATCAATTTCTGAAGGATCAAGAAATTTCGGGCCCAGTTTCACTACCTTTTCCCTTACAAAATCCAGATCTATTCCTACCGGCATTTCTTTATGAAAGATAGCAGCAGCCAAACCATGGCTATGGGTAAGGGATACATTCCCAAAGCCATCCATAGGATGGGATTTTCCATGCTCATCTTTATAAAAGCCAGGATAGGGGAGGTGTATGCAGTCCAAAGCCGACTTAATGGCAATTCTAGCCCCTTTCCATTCCTTACGCTTTTCCGAATGGCTGATCATTGCCAAGGAAAGCTTTTCCCGAAAGCTTAAAAAATCAAAGGATTTTTTCCCCTGCTCATTATAATTATTGATGGCGAAAGCTGATAAGGGGCTAATTTTTTCTATTTTTGTTTGCATGCAAAAAGCTTATCAAAATTATTGCTGCAATATATGTCAAAATCCCAAGTAAATAAACTTCATACCCTTAAAGGTCATAACCATAGTGTATATGCTTTGGCAGAAGGTGCGGACCCCCGTTTTTTTTATACCGGCGCCGGGGATGGGATGGTGGTGGAGTGGGATTTGGACGCCCCTAAAGATGGCAGGTTATTGACGAGATTGCCCCATTCTGTTTATGCCCTTACAGTGGATAAGGAGAGGAATTTGCTTTTTATAGGACATAACTTTGAAGGAATCCATGTCATTGATTTAAATACCAAAAAAGAACTTTGGTCATTAAAAGTTACTGCCGATGCCATCTTTGACATTCAGGTTTACCGTGACCGGCTTTTTGTTGGTACGGGGGGAGGGATGATCGTGGTATTGGATATTGAAGAAAGGTCTCTTGTAAAACATATCAAAGTCAGTGAAGCCAGCATTAGGGTGTTTTCCGTGGATAAGGAAAAAAGGCACTTTGCCGTTGGCTCCAGCGATAATTCAATAAAAATATTCGGCTTGGATGATATGAAGCCACTAGCCAACCTGGCAGGGCATACCAATTCCGTTTTTGCTCTGGCATATTCTCCCAATGGGCAATATTTGGTCAGTGGGGGGAGGGATGCTCATTTGAAGGTTTGGGATGTAAATACCTATAAGGAAACAGAAAGTATTGTAGCGCACATGTTTGCCATAAACTACGTATCTTTCAGGGAGGATGGCAAATATTTTGTAACTTGTAGTATGGATAAGTCCATCAAATTATGGGATGCCGCTTCGCTCAAATTACTCAAGGTAATCGACAAAGCCAGGTATGCAGGGCATGGGACATCCATCAATAAAGTGTTGTGGAGCAGGTATAACCAGGAAATTATTGCCATCAGTGACGATAGGACCGTCTCTGTATGGGGAATAGAAATTTAATACGATGAATATCACACCATTGGAAATCCGCCAGAAAACCTTTGAAAAAATTTTCAGAGGGTATGATAAGGATGAAGTAACTTCTTTTTTGAACCTTCTTTCTCAAGAATGGGAAAAGATGAACGATGAGAAAAAGGTACTTCAAATGAAATTGGAGCAATCTGAAAAAGAAACGGCCAAGCTTCGGGAAGTAGAAGATTCGTTGTTTAAGACGCTAAAAACCGCGGAAGATACTGGGGCAAGTATGATTGAGCAGGCCAATAAAACAGCGGAACTGATCATTAGGGAAGCCCAAATGGATGCGGATGCCCTGCATGCTGAAACAAAGAACATGTCCCGGAATATAATCGGTTCAGCAGATTCGCAGGCAAAAAGCATTATGGAGGATCTTAAAGAAGATGTCGTTGCTTTGATCGAAGGGTATGAAACCCTTTTGGCCCAAAGGGAGATTGTCTTGAAAAACCTGAAGAATATTGCGAATGAAACGTTGGAAAACGTCAATTTTGCCAAAGAGGAGGTAAAACGTATTGATGTTACCGCACATGCAAGATTGGTAAAGGAACTGAATAGGCAAGGTTCCTACTCGGTAGCTTCCGATCGCGCGTATAAAGAAGCCAAGCAAAATATCGTGATAGAAGATGGCAATGATTCTGTTCAGGAGAAAGGACCTGTAGAAAATATGGAATCGGAGGATGCTAAACTTTTGAAAGACGGACCGGAAGCCGAAACACCTCAGGAAGAACCTCCTGTTGAAGTTGAAAAGCTCCCGGAGGAAAAGCCAAAGAGAAATGATTCCGGCTCATTTTTTGACCAGTTTGATTGATGGGAAGGGTTTCGTTGGAAGGAATAGAATTCCATGCCTATCATGGTGTGTTTTCAGAAGAAAAAAAACTTGGAAGCCGATTTACGGTGGATATCCATGTGGATACAGATTTTAAAAAGGGCATGTTGGAGGATGATCTGAAATCCACGGTGGATTATGTCCGGCTGTACCACATTGCCCAATCCCATATGAAAGAGCCGGTGAAACTGCTCGAACACCTGGCCCATTTGATGATAAGTGACATATTATTGGCCTATCCTAATTTGGTCAGCATCCAGGTGGTTATCAAAAAACACAACCCAGCGCTGGGGGGAGTGGTCAACTATTCGGTGGTAGAAGTATCTTATCCTAGGGATTATGAATAAGTATTAAGTACAAAGTATCGAGAATCAAGTATTAAGCACGAATCAAGAATCAGAATTAAGAATCAAGTGAAAATGCTATTCAATTTCACAGTTCTCTTTTTGTATGTGTTATCTAAGCTTACTACTTGGTGAGGTATGCGGTAAAAAGGATTTTAGGTGTTATGTAAAACCTCTGTGTCCCTCTGAGATCTCCGTGGTGTTAGAGGATGATTACTCTTTCCTATCAGGATTAACAAAAGTAAAGCCTCTCGCATCATTGCCCTCATAAAAATCAACCTGCATGCCCATGAGGAACATTACATGTTTCTTTTCCAGCAAAACAGAAATACCATCAATTTCAAAATGCTGATCCCCTTCCTTAGGTTTGTCAAAACCCAAGGAATAGGCCATTCCCCCACAACCGCCCCCTTTTACACCTACCCGAAGGTGATAATCGACGGGGATGTTTTTATGGGCAATGATGTTTTTTATTTCCTCCTTGGCTTTCGCGGTAATTTCAATCGGTATCAACATGTTGATTTAATGCTTTTGATCCTTTGATAGTTCAAACTTAATACGGAAATAATTAAGGTAGAAGGTTTTATCCAAAGCTTTTATTTAAGATATTCGGGAAATTATTTTGAAGATATGGATGCAATAGTTGAAATTTTAAAAATTGTATTACCGGCTGGATTGGTCATTTATGGAATGTATATCATTGCGGTATCATTTTTGAAGAGCGAAAGAGATAAAAAGTTAATTACCCTTAAAACCAAAAATACGGAAACCATTCTTCCCATTCGGCTACAAGCAGCGGAAAGGCTTTGTTTGTTATTGGAAAGAATAACACCAAGCAATTTAATAAGAAGGGTAAATACACAGAACTACTCCGCAAAGGAACTTCATCAACTGTTGCTTTCAGAGGTTAGGGAGGAGTTTAACCATAATCTTTCCCAACAGATTTATTTCTCAGAAGAAACCTGGGATAGCGTTAAAAGTGCCATCGAACAGGTGATTTCTATGATCAATAGGGCCTCACAGGATTTAAATGATGAAGCACGTGGTATTGATCTGAACAAGAGGGTGTTTCAACTATTCCTGGAAAGGAAGAATGATACCATCGCACTTGCACTGAAAAAAATTAAGTCCGAAATCAGGATATTTTTCTAAAGTAAAATATGAAAGCACAAACTGTAAATAAGGAAGGCTTCCTCGCAAAAGTCAAGGCCGCTTATCAGCGTAAAGCTGATAATATCGCTTCAAACCGGAATAAACTAAAAGACTTATTGAACAAGGTAGCCTCAAAAATAGAGCAAATAAGAGAAATCCCTTCCGTAAAGGAATCAATGGCCCACGTTGAAATCATTTTTAGAATGGTGAAGGCCCATATAAACCATGAGTATAAGGGAATATCCAACCGGACTTTGGGTATGTTGGTACTGGGACTCCTGTACTTTGTGTTACCGCTTGATTTTATTCCGGATTTTATTCCAGTGATAGGTTATATAGATGATTTGACAGTCATCCTCGCCATTTTCAAGAGTTTGAACAGTGATATAGAGAAGTTTTTGGAATGGGAGAGAACTAAGGTGTGATAACCTTATATACACATGAAAATCCATTCATATGTGGTATACCAAGGATAATAATTCCAACATCAGTGTGGAACCCCCCATTTTAATCGATTAAGGGCGGTGGATTCACTGACGCAAATGGTTTTAGGCGCCGCTGTAGCAGAAGTTGTTGCAGGGAAAAAATTAGAGAACAAAGCCATCCTTTGGGGAGCTATTGGCGGGACCATCCCTGACCTGGATGTTCTGGGGAGCTTCTTTATGGGCGTGGTGGATTATGTGAATTTTCACAGGGGGTATTCACATTCCTTGGTTTTTGGATTTTTAATGGCCCCGATTTTGGGGTTTTTGTTGTCCAGGCCCAGGTGGTCAGGCGGACATTCCTTTTGGTTATGGACCCGGTTGTTTTTTTGGACTATTTTTACCCATCCACTTTTGGATATTTTTACCTCTTACGGGACTCAGATTTTCCTGCCTTTCAGTGATTACCGGGTGGAGCTGAACACTATATTTATTATAGACCCTGCTTACACGGTGCCGATGATGATTGCCCTTATCCTAGTTATGTTTAGCGGAAGGAATACAGGAAGAAGGAGAAGGATCATTTATATTGGCCTTATTGCTTCCCATATTTATCTTCTTTTTACCATTTTCAACAAATATTGGGTGGTAGATCCCGCATTGAGGGAAGAAGTAGCACGGCAAAATTTAACAGTGGAGTTGATGGAAACGATTCCAGCACCTTTTCAAAATTTACTTTGGCAGGGGATCATCAAGACGCCGGGTGGATATTACGCAGGGTATTTCAATCCTAGAAAGGGAAAAGTCCCTTTCAGCTCATTTTTATATTTTAAAAGGGATTTGGAAGCAGAAAAGGAGTTGTCCCGCTATGGGGATTACCAAGGCTTAAAAAAGTTTTCCAGAAACTATGATTGGGTGGAAAAGGTGGGAAACAATAAGTACATTTATAATGACATGCGTTTTTCCACGGCCAAAGGTTGGTTGGAGAAAGACGCCGATTTTATTTTCTCCTTTGTTTTGATCCCCAAAAACGGGGAATTGGATGTAGAAAGAAATTATCCGGCCTCAAGATTTAAATGGGAGGACCTATCCAGGATATTCAACCGTGTAATCACTGACTAAATGAACAGAATAGCAATAATTTCCGGAAGTTCCGGACTCGTAGGGACGCAATTGTTACATCAGCTTTTCAAACAGGATCAATATGATTATGTAATTTCCGTGGGACGCCGTGAACTAACCTTGAAACACCGGAAACTTGTACAGATCAAAGTTGATTTCGAACACTTTGAACAGGTTAATTTGGAAGATCAGCTGAGGGAAAAGGATATAGGCGGATCAAACCATCGGCTGATCAAGGTTTTTAACGATAAGGATTTTATGATGCATGCTTTTTGTTCCTTGGGTACCACCATAAAAGATGCCGGATCAAAGGAGAGCTTTTATAAAATAGATCATGATTTTGTGATAGGATTTGCCAGATGGACCCATCAGTTAGGGGCCACTAAATTTTTATATGTGAGCGCTATTGGGGCAGACGCTACTTCCTCTATTTTTTACAATAAGGTAAAAGGACAAGTGGAAGAAGACCTGAAATTAATTCCCTTCGATTATTTGGGGATTTTCCAACCTTCGATATTATTGGGACATAGGAGGGGAAACAGGCTGGGGGAAGAAGTGGGAAAAGTGGTGATGAAAATCATCACCGCATTGGGAATCTATAAAAAATACAAGCCTATCTATGATTACCAGGTAGCCAAAGCCATGGTTCACCATGCTACAAAAACCAATGAAAGAGCAGTGGAAGTTATTTCTTCCCGTGAAATGCTTCAATTGAATAAAGAAATATGATAGCAGTAATTCAAAGAGTTTCTGAGTCTTCGGTAAAAATAAACGATGAAATCAAAGGGGAGATAGGGGAGGGCTTGACCATCCTCCTTGGCATAGAAGAAGCAGATGATAAGACGGATATTGAATGGCTCAGCCGGAAAACAGTGAACTTAAGAATTTTTGCAGATGAAGACGGGGTAATGAACAAAAGCTTGCTGGACGTGCAGGGAGACATTTTACTGATCAGCCAGTTTACCCTTCATGCCAGTACCAAAAAAGGCAACCGCCCTTCTTATATTAAGGCAGCCAAGCCGGGTATAGCCATTCCTCTGTACGAAAAGTGTATTGTTTCTTTTGAAAAGGAACTGAAAAAGCCCATTCAAACCGGAGAATTTGGGGCCAATATGAAGCTATCCTTGGTCAATGACGGGCCGGTGACGATCCTAATCGACAGCAAAAATAAGGTTTGATCTTTTTATAGCTTCAGGGATTATCCCTTCACTTATTGTTCCTTCTTTTAATATAAATCCCATTTTATGACTTTATTTCGACCCCCTTTCCTTTCCATAGAAAATGCTACGGTAAAGCATTTAGGAAAAATAATATTTCAAGATCTGGATTTTAAAATGTTGGAAGGTCAAAATTGGGCGGTTTTAGGAGGGTCAGGGGCTGAAAAGACCGCTTTTCTTGATACCCTGCTGGGCAAGACCACATTGGTCGAAGGGAGGATCGTGAGGGGATTTGCGGCAGCTTATCAGGCGCAAAAAACAAAAGAAGGACAAATTAACAGTTTCAGGGATTTGGTGGCAGTGGTTTCGCAAAGGTACGAATTCAGGAATAAGTCCAATATGCAGGATTTTTATTACCAGCAAAGATTCAATGCCTCGGAAGCGGAGGAAGCGCCTACAGTGGAAGAATACCTTCTTAAAACAGAAGTCAAAGTTTCCGGGCATTGGGACTTATATAGCGTTCTGGAGTTGCTTCATCTGATCTCCCTAAAGGATAAGTCCTTGATCAAGCTGTCCAACGGGGAGACCCGCCGCTTGGCCATTGCAGGGGCATTAATGAAAAATCCCAAGCTGCTGTTAATGGACCAGCCCATGACAGGATTGGATGCAGCGACCAGAAGGGAGTTCGGGGATATGGTAAAGACTATAACAGATTCAGGAATACAATTGGTCATGACCACCACTCCACTGGAGATTCCCGAGGCCATTACACATGTCGGTATATTGGAAAAAGGAAATTTTGTGCAGGTGGTAAAAAGAGAAGATTTTCATCCATTGAACACAGGAAAAAACACAGGGTGCCCCTACAGTTTTCGACAATTAATGGAATTGATCCAAAGAAAGGACCTCCCCGTATTTGAGGAGCTGATCACCATGAAAGACGTTCATATCCAGTATGGGGACAAGGTGATATTGGATCAGGTGAACTGGAAGGTGAAGCAGGGAGAGTTTTGGGCGCTGAAAGGACATAATGGAGCAGGGAAATCCACTTTGCTCAGTTTGATCTTCGGTGAAAATCCCCAAGCTTATGTCAATGATATCATCCTGTTTGACAGGCAAAGGGGAACTGGTGAATCTATTTGGGATATTAAAAGGCCAACAGGTTTTGTTTCTCCCGAGATGCATCGGTATTTTCCCAAAAATCAAAACTGCCTTCAAGTGGTTCTTTCCGGGCTTTTTGATACCATGGGTTTATTTAAAAAAGCCAGCGCTGCACAGGAAGCTTTGGCGTATGAATGGCTGGGAGCATTGGGAATTGAAAATATCGCCCCTTTAAGGCTGAACCAAATTTCCCTGGGAAATCAAAGGTTTTGCCTATTGGCCCGGTCCATGATCAAGTCTCCGACACTTTTGGTCCTGGACGAGGCCACCCAGGGAATGGACGAGGAGCAGCGTTTATTGTTCAGGGAAACCGTTGATGTGATTTGCAGGAATTCCCGGGTGAGTTTGATTTATGTCAGCCATTATGAAGAGGACATCCCTGCATGTGTAAATAGGCGGATTGAGCTGGAAGAGGGGAAGATAGTGGAGATGATATAGAGAAAAAAGTTCAATAACAGCAAAAGGCTTTGGGATTGGATGATTACCGCAAGAATATCCTTAACTTATATAGAGGTCGTAAAGAACTAAATATAAATTCACAGAAAAATGACAATAGAAGAAGCCCAGGCAAAAGTGGATACCTGGATCAAGACCTTTGGAGTAAGGTACTTTAACGAACTGACGAATATGGCCATACTCACCGAAGAAGTGGGGGAAGTGGCGAGGATCATTGCCAGAAAATATGGGGAGCAATCCTTCAAGGAAGGCGACAAGGATCAGGATTTGGGGGATGAGATGGCGGATGTGCTTTGGGTTCTTCTTTGCCTTGCCAACCAAACAGGAGTGGATCTCACAAAGGCTTTGGAAAGGAATTTTGAAAAAAAAAGTTTGCGGGACAAAGACAGGCACAGGGGGAATAAGAAACTGAAATAGTAGGTTTCCCAAAGAGCCAGAAGGTCAGGTGAAGGCAAAGCCTCCAGCTGGCCACCAAGACTCAAAGAAAAAGGTCTAATAGATTTAATCCAAACTTCAAGTGTTTTTCAATTATTCTAATGCATGATTTGGGATAAAACCTTAAGAGACTTGATTTCTGAAAAAGTGTCCATGTGAAGCTTGTAAAACAGCAGCACATGGTCCAATAATCTTCTTCTTATAGGCGCAGGAACCTTTTCGGTGGAGCCAAAAGAAGATATCATCAATTGGTTCAAATAAAATTCTTCCTCTTTGTCAAAGGGAATTTGGCCTATACCTTGATGCAACTGCTCAAAAAATTCCTTTGAGTTTCCCGGGGCAAAGCCTAAAAACCGGGAAATTTGCAGTAAAAATGAGAGGGGATAAATGCTCAAATTAACTCCCTCTTTATCCAAATAAATTATGGCTTCCTGTAAAAAATCATAGAGATTTTCATTTTGATAGTTTTCATAAATGGCCTTGCTGAGGATTTCACCCACAAACATAGCCACGCCGGAACGGTAAAAATCAAAGGGGATCCGATGAAAAGCATAGGTTAATTTTACTTCAGAAATACGGTTGATGGAAGCCCCCTCCTTATCATACACCACTAAATCCAACAAGGTAAGGGGTTGGTAAAGGGCTATTTTGGACTTTGACTTTGCACTTCTTACGCTGTTCACCACATAGGTTTTTAGACCCAACTCACGCGTAAAAATCCTGACAATGATAGAGGTTTCTTTATACTTGATATAATTGATCACTATGCCTTGGGTTTTTTTTAGCATCACATCACCAGAAATTTACCTGCGATTTTTTCCCCTCCAGATTTATCCATGACATAGACCATATAGATCCCAGGGGCAACTTTTCTGCCGGAAGCATCCCTGAGGTTCCAGATGATTTTCCCGCCCTGCACCACCATGGAGGCGATTACCCTTCCTACGGCAGTGGTGATTTTCAAATACGAGAAATCAGTCAGTCCCTCTATGCTCAGCGCACCGCCATAGTCCGGCCTTACCGGATTGGGAAATATTTTAAGGTCAGTTAAATTCTCAGCAGCTTGAATGCTCCCACTCCGATAGCTAATTGCCCCTTCCAAGGTGATGAAGAAAATTTCGCCCCGGAATAGATCCATCGTCATCGAGTGGATGGTGTTGGAAGGCAATGGGGAATTGGAGCGGGTAAAATGAGAAAGCAAGGTTGCTGCATCCTCCGTAAAATGCCAGATTCCATCCTGTTCTGTTCCAAACCACTTGCTGTCATCCGGTGCTATAAATATACTGCTAATGGGTTTATTTCTTAATAATGGTCGATCTTCAAATAAAGGCAAGACTGCATTTACAGCAGAGGAAGGATCGATTCCGGCCACATAGGGAAAGTAGGCTACTCCTTTGGTGGTCCCGATCCATAAATTACCCAGTCGGTCAAGATCGAGGGATAATACCTGGTTTGCAGGTAAATTGCCCTGGTTGTTTTCCTCACCAAAAGTGCGGTTTAAATCGTTGCTTTCATTAAATACCCTAAGGTTTCTCCCCCCGGCATTTTGTTGTATTACCCATAGGTTGCCAGCCCTGTCCGGGAGGATTTTTACCGGTCTGCTTAATCCGGGTACAGCTATCCTGTTGATCGCTCCTGTTGGATCCAGTTTGAACAATCTCCCCTCATAATCCCAAATGGACATCCACAAATTCCCGGATGGATCCATCGCCAGATCAGATATAGTGGCATTGAGGGGGAGGTTTGGAATATCCATTTTGGTGATCAATTCATCCTTTATCTTATAGATGCCGTCACCAAGAGTGCCGAAATATAATTCCCCCTTGTGAAATGCAGCACTTACCACTCCTTCTGGAGCTGTAAGCTTTTCCCATCGCCATTCAGTAAATTGGGAAACAGCCTGGCCGGGTGAAGTTTTGATGCCCCCTTGGGCAGAGATATGATTGGACACTGCCAACAAATGCTTATTTACAAATTTGAAAGCCTGGGGCTGGGAAAGGGGGCCATTCGCGAACAGGGATTCCTGGGTAGATATAGAAAGGACTCCTTGGGTGGAGGTAGCCAGAAACAAATTATTTTGGGCAAAGTGGAAATCATTGTACTGTTGTTCTAGTCCGGACTTAATGCTACTGTAAGATCCATTTTCCTCCATTTTATAAATGGTGTTTTCTGTGCCAAAGAACAGTTGATTTTCGATCACTTTAAAATGGATTACTTTCATAGTGCCGATAATCCATTCTAGTATGCCGTTTTGCAGCATGTATATTTTTTGATCTGTCCCTAGGGCAAAGACTGTATTTCCCTGTATCACTATCCTAGGAAATGAGAGGGCATCGATGGGAGGAACAGGGATCCAATTTCTAAAATCCTTTAAATTGGCCGTTTTGCTTCCAATAAAAATGTCTGAAATCGAAGTAATAAGGATTTCATTCTTGCCTATAGCCACATCGGAAATAGCCAAAGGGCTTCCTTCCGGGCCAATATTCAAGTAGGCTTCAGTGAGTTGGCCTGTATTTAAATTGATTTGGGCAATCCCAAAATCCGCTGCTATCCAAGCAGTGTTTCCCTCGATCTTGATCTGATTGACGCGCTTTTTAGAAAGCAGCGTATTGAGGCGAATGTCATCTATCCTTTGGATTTTATTTTCACCGACCAAATCAATGGTGCCATCGGGGTAGGCAAGAAGGAGTACTTTATATACGGTGGAATAGGCCATTGCGGAAAGATGCTGGGCATACAGCCCTTCCGTTTTGGTCAAGGCTTTTGCTTTCAGATCACTCAGGGAATAATAGAAAAGGCTGTGGTCCCCTAATGCAAAAAGGGTGCTTTCGCTGCCTGTTATATTTTTAATGTCCAGGTAGGATTGATGAAAACGCCAGGAGCCGACAGGAATATCACCCTGTGCTGAACACAGTTTCCACCCTGTCAACAACAAGCAAAGCAACATCCACTTACTTTTTGTCCTCATAAAAGCATTTCCGGCACCTTGCTTCATAGCTTTCTTTTTCCCCTAGCATTACCTTTTCCCTGGACTCGGATAGCCTAAAGCTAAAAGAGGCCAGCTCCCCACATTTCATGCAGATGGCATGCACCTTAGTTACATATTCGGTTATCGCCATAAGCTGGGGCATAGGCTCGAAAGGCTTTCCTTCAAAATCCATGTCCAAACCAGCCAAAATCACCCTTTTTCCATAATTAGCCAGTAAATTGGCCACATGGACAATCTGCTGATCAAAAAACTGAACTTCATCTATGCCAACCACATCACAATTGCCGGACAACAAAATGATATCATCGGCGAATGGGACAGGCGTGGAACGAATTGAAGTTTCATTATGGGAGATCACCTCTAGGTGATGATATCTTTGGTCTATAGCAGGCTTGAAAATCTCCACTTTCTGCTTGGCGATCAAGGCCCTGTTTAACCTTCTGATCAGCTCTTCCGTCTTACCGGAAAACATAGAGCCGCAGATGACCTCGATGTGCCCTTTTTTATCCAGGCTATGATTTTTCCCTATTAAAGGCTCTATAAACATGCTGTAGACTTATTACTGTAATCCATGTGGGGATTTATTTCCTCAGCCATTTCGATCCTGATGTTGCCAGATATTTAATTAGGCTTGGCAAGTTAACCTTTGATCGGGTTTTAATCTTGCTTTTTCCGTAAAAGTTCTTCTGTTTCATTCTGGACTTAAAGTTGGTTTCCCAAATATTCATTTCCGGCGTGTATGACACTTCTTATAGCTACTTCATGAATTATTTCGATAACTTTACTCGGATTACCGTTTGAATTTCTTTTTGATAAAGATTTTCAATTATTATTGCAGACATATTTCTTCCTTTAAACTCAAAAATCAATAATAATGAGTGATAAAATCAATTCCAATTATTTAGAAATCTATTCAAAGCTCTTCACAGAAAAGATTTGTTCCGGATATTTTGGCACAAAAAAATACATGGATGGACAGGAAATCATAAAGCTGACGCCAAGTAACCAAGTAAACCTGATGATCATTAAAACCTTGTTTGGGACGTGGCAGGAAGAGTTGGAGAAGTTAAAAAGCAATCCATATTTTGATTATAAGGATTTTGCGGTCAATGAAGCCTTAGGGGAACTTATGAATGTGCTCTCCAGGGCCATAAAAATAGAACGTGTTGATTTCAAACCCATGATGAAAGAGGCAGTGCAGGATACAATCCTTCTGGCTGTAGATCCAGTGGCCTATTTTGCCCAAGAGATGGATACACGCAAACCTGAACAAATCCATAATTATTTTAAAGAATCCCAAAAATATCTGAAATGGCATACCCCTCTTTTGTCAGCATTGATAGAAAAGGCTGATTTGGGCTCATCGAGGGAAGACTTGAAAATGGCTTTAGATAGCCATTACGAGCAACTTAAAGGTCAGTTGGAACCGGCAGAAACATTGCTGTCGCCACTTGACCAGGTTCATACCATCAACTATAATGAACTTTTAGCTTCGGATGGTGTCTCTGCACCGTCTAAAGAAAATCAAGAAACGCCTGTTCTGGAAGAGACGGCGGAAAAGGAAGAGGACGAAAATGTAGGGGAGATCTTTTCTGATCATCAGCCGAACGAAGGAAGTTATGGGATAGATCCAGCTCTTGCCTGGGCGAAATTCGAATCGGAGGAATATAGCTATATGAAAGGAAGTATAGGAGATTTAAGCGAAAGTGTGGGAATCAATCAAAGATTTATGTTTACCGATGTGCTTTTCAAGGGCAATCATGAACAGATGATGCAGGCATTTAAATCCATCGATCAGAGTGAGAGTTTTGTAGATGCCATTGAGCTGCTCAACCAACGTTATGTAACAGCGTTGAACTGGGACATTGATTCAGAGGAGGTCGGTGAATTTTTACAATTGATTTTCAGAAAGTTTGATCAAAAGGCATAAATGTGGCTTTTGTTCACACAAATCCGAAATGAAAGCACGTTTTTGGATTTTAAAAGTCAATTAATAGTGACTTGTAATTATTTAAATTCATCTAACGACCAAAAAGATGGCCTATCTAGAGCGTTTGGAAAAGCATTATCATTTATTATTAGAGGAGTCTCTACAAAAAATAAAGGAGAATGGCTTTGGGTATGATTCATTAATTGATTCGGAGAAGGACGATAGATTTGGCATTACGTTATTGATCCGTCCCAGCCTGGAGGTTAAAACTTCTGTTAAGGATTTTATCGATAAGGTGAAGAAGATAGAACCAGTGCATCATTTTTATTCCAATTCCGATATTCATGTCACAGTGATGCCCATTATTTCCTGTTATGAGGGATTTCAGCTTGATCAGATCCATCCACAGGACTATATTGATTTGCTTTCCGATTGCCTGGATGACATTCCAAGTTTTGAGGTTCTTTTTCGAGGGGTAACAGTTTCTCCTTCCTGTATCATGATAAAAGGTTTTCCCTCCGATGACACATTGGAGCAGGTAAGAGACAGGCTGAGGGGAGTTTTTAAAAATTCTCCTTTAGAACAATCCCTAGACAGAAGATATCCCCTGAAAACGGCACATTCCACCGTGATCCGATTCAAGAAAAGGGTTAAGCATCCCAAGGAAATATTAGCCCAAATAAATCATTTCAGGAATTATGATTTTGGGAAATTCCCGGTAGACAAGATGGAACTGGTAGTTAACGATTGGTACCAGCGGGAAGAAAAGGTGAAGAGGCTTTTTTCATTTGGGATAGGCTGAAAGTACATCTATTTTTCATTAAGTAAAAAGTCTGTCCTCGCCCCGATTGGCCGGGCTTTTTATATATGGGCAGCTACTCAATTCATTCTGTCCAGCATTTGGATACGGTGGGAGTCCAGCTTGATGAAAATGAACAGAAGGATGGTAAAGGCCCATAGAGAGGACCCCCCGTAACTGAAAAATGGCAGGGGTATACCCACTACTGGGAACAAGCCTATGGTCATGGAGATATTGATCACGAAATGAAAGAGCAGTAGCGATACCACACAATAGCCATAAACTCTTGCAAAGCGTGTCTTCTGCCTTTCTGACAGGTAAATCAGCCGGATCAATAAAGCCATAAAGAGAAATATAATCACAAAGCTACCTGCCCAACCAAACTCCTCGCCTAAAGTACAGAAGATAAAATCGGTATGTTGTTCCGGGACAAAATTAAACTTTGTTTGGGTGCCTTCCAAATAACCTTTTCCTATTAATCCCCCGGACCCAATGGCGATTTTTGATTGGGTGACATTCCATCCCACTCCCAAAGGGTCAATATCCGGATTGAAAAGTACCATGATCCGGTTTTGTTGGTGACTAGGAAGCTGGGAAACCATATAATCCAAACTATAGCTATAAGCGATAATGATTGCTCCCAAAAATATAAAAAAGAAAGTTCTTTGCCAGTTTATCTTACCCATGAGAATGAGAACGACCATTAGGACAACGATCCCCCCGGCCAAATACAGATTATTGTCTATCCCCAGTGACAAAAGTGATACAGCAATAAACGATAATCCAAAGACAAAATACCGCTGTGGCATGCCTTCCCTGTAAAGCATGAAAAAAAACGCACTATAAACCATTGCGGTGCCTGTATCAGGTTGTAACATGATCAAGACAATCGGTAAAGCTATTATTCCTAGGACTTTCCACTGGTGCTTAAATTGACCTAGATCTATGGAAGGTCTTTCCAAATATTTAGCCAAGGTCAGTGCTGTTGCAAATTTGGCAAATTCAGCAGGCTGAAGACGGAAAGCACCGATTTCGAACCAGGCACGTTGACCGCTGATTTCTTTTCCAATAAAAGGGGTAAGCAAAAGGATGATAATAAATATCCCATAAAGAATGATGCTGAGATTTTCGAAAAGCCTGTAATCAGCTACCATGATTACCGTGATCAACAGGACAGCCGTTCCGATCCAAACGAGTTGCTTTCCGGAGTTGATAGAGAAATCAAAAATGCTCTTAGTGGCTTGCTCATCATAGATCGCCGCATAGATATTGAACCAGCCTATGAGGACCAATAGGGTATAAAGAAGGATAGTGATCCAATCAATCTTATTGATAAATAAATCGTCCTGTCTCAAATCAATCCATAAATTTTCCCGCTAAAACATATTCTTCAAGGGCTTTCCTTTCGACATCACCGTTGAGGTACTTTTCTATCATTAAGCTGGCCGTACTGGCTGCTGCACGACCTCCCCAGCCAGCGTTTTCCACATATACGGCAATGGCTATTTTTGGATCCTCTTTGGGCGCAAATGCAATAAAAACAGAGTGATCTTCACCTTGCGGGTTTTGGGCGGTACCGGTTTTTCCGGCAATTTCTATATCCTTCATTATGGCACGGGCAGCAGTGCCATAAAGGGCTTCTGCCATTGCATCTTGAACCATATCAAAATGGTGTGCATCCACGCCCACCTCGATTTTAGCCCTGAACTTAGCAGGGATCCTGGTGGAATCCCCCTCTACGGCTTTTATTAAATGAGGGACATAATAATAGCCTTTATTGGCGAAAACAGCAGCCAAGTTTGCCATTTGAAGGGGGGTAACCAGCAATTCCCCCTGACCTATGGATAAGGAATAAATGGTGGAATACTTCCATCTGCCTTCTCCGTACACCCGGTCATAAAGGCTCCTTCCTGGTATATCTCCACCTTTTTCCCCGTACATGTCAATGCCCAGTTTACTTCCAAGGCCGAACTTCATCACCGATTCTTTCCATTTTTCAAGACCTATTTGCGTGTCTTTATAAGTGTTACTGGATTCCCCCCTATTGATCATTTTTCGAAATGCCTGATGGTAATAAGGGTTACATGAATTTCTTATTGCACCAAATAAATTGGTGGGGCTGGAATGGTTATGGCATTTCACCAAATATTGGTTACAGGTAAAAGTAGTATTTAGGCTAAGAACACCATCTTGTAAGCCGATGAGGGACTGTACCACTTTAAAGATAGATCCCGGGGGATAAGTGGCCATTATGGGACGGTTGAAGAGAGGTTTGCTTTCATTCTGGTTCATTTCCATGTAGTTCTCTCCAAACTTCGAACCCGCTAATAAGTTGGGATCGTAAGCTGGAGCAGAGATCATAGAGAGGATTTCCCCTGTTTTGGGTTCTATTGCTACCACGGATCCCCTTTTTCCGGCCATCAGCTTTTCACCGTACACCTGCAAATTAAGGTCTATGGTGGATTGGAGGTTCTCTCCTGCAATGGAAGCTGTATCCAGGTCGCCGTTTTTAAAAGAACCTTTGTCTACTCCTTTTACATTGACCATCTTGTATTTAACACCTTTCTGGCCACGTAGCTCATTTTCATAATAGGCTTCCAGTCCACTGAGTCCAATATAATCCCCCTGTCTGTAATATTGTGAAGTATCTCTGTCCAATCGATTCGAACTGATTTCGCCGATATACCCCAAGGCACTGGCAGCACTGGATTGCGGATAGGATCTTACAGACCTGGTCATCACAAAAAGCCCAGAATAGTCGATCAGAAAATCCTGCATCCGGGCAAAATCTTGATTGGAGATTTGTTTGATTAAGGTGGATGGTTTTACCCATGAATAATTTTTAGCCGCATTATAGGTTTTGATAAGGTGCTCCTTGTCAATTCTGAAAAGCTCACAAAATTCGGCAGTGTCGGTGACACTGAATTCTTTCGGAATGACCATCAGGTCAAAAACAGGACTGTTGAAAACCAAAAGAGAATTATTTCTGTCATAAATCAGCCCTCGATAGGGATGATCTACTATTCGCTGTATGGCATTCTTTTCTGCTCTTCTCAAAAAGCTGTCATCGGCTACCTGTATCATGAATAGTTTGACAAGTAAAACCAAACCAATCAACACAATAAGGATTGTGAGGGTAACAGGCCTTCTATCGTTCATTAAATTCCCCTCTTTCTTTTATAAAATAACATCTGTACCATGATTCCTAAGATCCATACAAATGATGCACTACTCAGTATTCTATTAACCATAGGAAGGTATAAATCCGTTCCTAAATAATCAATATAAAAAAAAATAACATGATGGAGCAGAATTAAAGGGAGGCTATAAGTGAAAAACCATCCAATGCCCATGTTTAAAATAGAGGGCTGGACATTTTCATCATAGCCACCTGTAGGGATAATTATCCTTATCCATGCATTTCTTGCAAAAGCCAAAGCAACCATGCTGGCAGTATGCATGCCCAGGCTGTCATAAAATATATCAATAGAAATTCCCAGTATAAAAGAAATAAGCATCAAGGGAATTGTTTTTGTTTCTATTGGTAAAAGCAGTATGTAGAAAACATACAGAAAACAAAAAGCCATATCAAAAATCACGAGGTTTTTAAGCACAAAAACCTGCACTAAGAAATAGACGAAAAAGCCAGTAATGGACGATATGATGATTTTGCTATTCATTCCGGATGGTTCCTGAGGCTTCGTTTAAGGAGTCCAGCTCTTCTTTCAGAGGGTTATCTACTAAATATACATAGGTAAGCTTACTGAAGTCAGCAGTCAGTCTCATGGTAATGTCCAGGTAATTGGTTTCCTCTCCGGGATTTACTTCCTCCACCACACCAATATTTATCCCTTCAGGAAATACCGCGTTATATCCGGAGGTAACAATGGTATCCCCCACCTCTATCTCTACGTGCCTTGGTACATACATTAATTTTGCTCTTTGGGAATTCCTACCGTCCCACTTGGTGGAGCCGAAGACGTTTGTTCTTTTGATTTTGGAGGAAACCAGGAGTTCGGTATGCAATAAGGAGATGACAGAAGAGAAATTTGGAGAAACACCTTTTACCCTTCCGATGATGCCATTTTCATTGAAGGCCCCCATGCCTTCTTTTACCCCTTGCCTTTCGCCCTTGTTGAGGGTTAACATATTCTGGTTCAGATGGATGGAATTATTGATGATCTTGGCCGATCTGAACTCAAACTTATTTCGCAGGGTGTTGTCCAGTTCAAAATGCACACTATCATCAGGCCGCTTGTAATATTGCAGTTCTTTTATGAGCGCCGCATTTTTTTCTGCCAAAGCATCATTGGCAGAAGCCAAATAGAAATATTCCGTGAAATTGTCACGGAAAGTCAGAATTCTGCCGGATACCTGATTTGAACTGTTAAAGAAGACAGCTCCCTGTGGGGAATTGAAAGAGACGAGAAGCCATATCGCTATCGCTTCCAATAATGCGAATAACAGAAAAGCCCTTAGGCGATATAGAAATAATAAAATGCGTTGCATTCAGTCATTAGGTCATCAGAATGGTTCTGAAGCTTTTTATATTTTTCAGGGCAATACCCGTCCCCCTTACTACTGCCCTCAAAGGGTCTTCAGCAATATGGATGGGAAGCTTTGTCTTTTGATGCAATCTTCTGTCAAGGCCTTTCAATAAGGCACCCCCTCCTGTTAAATGAATGCCATTATCATATATGTCGGCAGATAATTCGGGTGGTGCGATTTCCAATGCCTTCAACACCGCTTCTTCTATTTTTGAAACAGATTTGTCCAAAGCAAAGGCAATTTCCGAGTAAGATACTTTGATGACTTTTGGTATACCCGTCATCAAATCCCTGCCCCTGATCTCGTAGTCATCGGGGGCATCATCCAATTCAGTCAAGGCAGACGCAATGGCAATTTTTACATTTTCGGCTGATCTTTCCCCGATAAGCAAATTATGCTGCCTCCTCATATAATCCAGGATGTCTTTGGTAAAAGTATCCCCCGCTACGCGAATAGATTGGTCAGCAACAATTCCCGAAAGAGCAATCAGGGCGATTTCGGTGGTGCCGCCTCCTATGTCTACGATCATGGAACCCATAGGCTTTTCGATATCTATCCCAATTCCGATAGCTGCTGCTAAAGGCTCATATATCATGTACACTTCCTTGGCCCCGGCATGTTCTGCGGAATCCCTTACGGCCCTCTTTTCCACTTCGGTTATACCCGACGGGATACAAATAACCATCCTGTGGGATTGGGGGAACATACCCTTTTTGTGCCCCGGGATCATTTTTATCAATCCCCTGATCATTTGTTCCGCAGCGTAGAAATCCGCAATTACCCCATCTTTCAGTGGACGTATGGTTTTGATGTTTTCATGGGTTTTCTCATGCATATTCATCGCTTCCTTACCTACTGCCAAAACCCGGTTGGTGGTCTTGTCAATGGCTATAATCGAAGGCTCATCTACTACTATTTTTTCTTTATGTATAATCAGTGTATTGGCAGTTCCTAAATCTATGGCTATATCACTTGAGAAAAAGTCGAATAATCCCATGCTGGTTTTTTTACTTAAATGTTCTTTGTGTTAAACGCTAAAGTTAGCATTAACAATGCTTAAATAAAAGCTTAAATAAAAGGGGGGAGCAAAAAATTGTGATCTTAATTTGGATTTGTAATAATTACATGTTTATTTTTTTATCGCCTCTCCATTCAAAAGAAAATAAAAATTGGAGAAAAAAGAAGTAGACCCCTGCTTTAAAAAACAAAAAAGCACTGCCCAATATTTTTGGGCAGTGCCCCTTCCCCTACTCGCTAAGAATCCCTGTATATTTAAAGGAAGAATAAGCTTCCCTTTGCTGAGGATAATTTAACAAGTTTAGGAATATATTTTTAATGAGGAAAAAGCTAAACTCCTCTACCACCTATCAACCTGAATAAAACCGCAATCACTGCCAAGACTAGTAAAATGTGAATTAGTCCACCAACACTATAAACAAATGCTCCAAATATCCAACCGATGACTAAAATGATGGCTATAATATAAAGTAATGAACTCATGATATATTTTGGTTTAATTGATAAATCATTTAATTGTTGTCAACCAAATCAATATTTATGCCAACTGCAATTATAATGTTTATGTGAACCTGATCCCCATCAACTCCATCAATTTATGGGCATTAAAGCTGGGGCAAGGACCATTCTTGATTTTATAATCGAAGAGAATATCATTTTCCTTGATCTCACTATGGAAACTATGGTTGATAAGTGATGGGATTTTGGTGTTTAGTTCGCTGAGTTCTATGTCATGTGTGGAGATTATTCCTTTACAGTTACTGTTGATCAACTGCCTGATCAATGCCTCACTGCCCATGATCCGATCCGTGGTGTTGGTCCCTTTCAGGATTTCGTCCAGAAGAAAAAATATAGGTGTACCTGTTTCCGCTTGGATCAGCAATGCTTTTATCCTTGCAAGTTCGGCATAAAAAGAACTGACATTTTCGCCAAGATTATCTGTATTTCTCATGCTGGTGAACAAAAGGAAAGGTCCTATGTGGAATTTGGTGGCAAATGCATTAAGCCCAAGATTTCCAAGAACCAGATTGATGCCCAAGGTCCTCATAAAAGTGGTTTTGCCCGACATGTTGGAGCCCGTTAGGAGGACGATTTTTTTATCAGGGGAAAGCCTGAAGTCATTGCCAATACAAATTGTAGGGGAGATCAGGGGATGCTTGATGTTTTCCACCTCTAAAATCATGTCCGTTGGCCAGTTCATATCGCAGGATAATTCCTCATCAGCGGTAAAAGCGGCCAAAGATACCATGGCCTGCCATTCGTTGAAAACATCTTCCCAAAGTTGAATTTGAGCGGCATATTGGCTTTTCCACCTTTCCAAACGCATGAGGACAGGAAAGTCTATCCAAAAAAGAAGATTGAAAATCAAATACATCAGGTTGGCACGGTTCTGCACCATAAAACTCTGCTGCTCCAATGCCTTCAGTGCTTCTGAAGCTTTATATTTCCCGTCATAAACAGGCTTTTGTAAGTTGTTCAAATATTCATTGCTGAAGGTGGTGTTTTCCAACTGCATGGCCCAAGCCGTAAAAGTCTTTAAATCCCCGTCATTTGGCATCACCTTGGAGGCATTGAGCAAGGGCTTGAATACCAATCCCAAAAACACTAACCCGATCAAAATGAACAAACTAAAAAAAGAAACGGGTATCACTCCAAAGAGTACACCTCCCATAAGCAATATCCCTACTATTGGCCCTATCATAGCGGGTATTAAGTACCAGGATTTCCAGACGGGAGGTGACCTTAGCCAATTGTAGAATGCGGTTTTGGACTTTTCCTCTTTCAAGAAGGCTTTCCCAAAAGCTTCAAAATTAAGCAAAAAACCCTGTGTTTTTGACAGTTCCACTACCGCTGGATACCGCTTTTGGGCAATAAGAGGTGCTGTTTCGGACAACATCCATTGTGAAAGTTTTTTCCTTCCCCCATCATTGACCGTATGGTTAATCAATTGAAACAGGGAATGATCTCCAAAAAGGTCCAAATCACTGGCAAAAGGGTGCTTCTTATCCATAAATTCATCTCCCCGATCAAAAGAGGAAAGATCCCTGGATCCGCGTCTTACTTTGTTGGCATTAATTTGAATTACTGCCTGAAGAAAAGCTTGCTTATCCTTTTGTCTATTGAATAAAATAATCATGTAGATGAACAGTAAACTTATGGGGAAAAAGAGGGCCAAGAGCCATCTTTGTTCAGACAAGCCAACCACAATCACTGCGCCCAACAATAAGAAGACAATTAATCTGGCCACAGAAAGACCTGCTGTTTTTTTCTGGATAGATGCCAGCTCTTTTTCTGGAGACGCTACATCAAAATCAATATGCATAGGGCCAAAGATAAGTATTATTTTTAGTAGCCAATAAGTAAAAGTCCCGATGCAAAATTTCCCCCCTCAAATGGGCCAAGTGAAATTTTAAAGCACTCCCCCACGTCTTGGGATTTGGTGGCTGTGGCCCATTGGAAATAAATAGAGTCAAAAAACGATTATTTAAAACAGATCACTTGCCATCGAAAGGCCCAATGCCAGGTGATTTGGAATTTTTCCCATCCTGCCATTTGTAAAATGGAGGCCAATTCTTGTTTATGAAAGCTTCTTAGGACAGAGAGCGGCCCATCATTTTTGACTTGTTTGGATTTCGAAAAAATCCCGGCCAATATCTTAATGCTGTGATAGGCCAGGGGATGGCGGTGGAGATCATTGATGACAAGTCCTATTCTTGCCTTTTTTCTAAAAGAGAGGAACATTGGCACCAGTTCCTCCTCTGTAAAATGATGGGTAAATAAACTGCAGGTTATAATATCTACAGGTACTTCCTGAAATCCAGTGTCAAAGACATTGGCTGTTTCAAAAGCAACATTGGATAGATCCTGAAGATTATTTTCTGCCAGCTTGATGGTGTTCGGGTTGGCATCTATACCAATAAATTCGGCCTCTAAAGTCTCCTTCTTTGCCCAATTGGCCATCACCCGCATCATGTCCCCTCTACCACAGCCTACATCTGCGATTGTGAATTTTTGTTGCCTTGTCCCCCGTAGCAGTTTTTTAACTCCATCGGTAGTTACATGGTTGCCACCGAGGAGTTTATTAATGGTTTTGAGTTCCTTCAATGTTTGTTTGAGTTCCGGGCCATCACTGTGCAGGTCATCGATCAGTTCTTTTTGATAACTCCGGACAGAAAAGCGGCTCATATTTTATTAAGTAAAAGGGTTTCCAGCGTTAATCCAGGCCCAAACCCCATAGCCAAAACATCTCCCTCCAGCGTTTTGTCATCCAATAAAGCCGATAAGATGAAAAGTATGGTGGCGGAAGACATATTGCCGAATTTCCCCAAAGTTGCATGGGCATGTCTATTTTGGTGAGGGAGAATACCAAAAGCACCTTCAACCTTTTTTAGGATCTGTATCCCTCCAGGATGAATGGCGAAATGCTTTATTTTCGAGACTTGGAACTTTTCCTCCAATCTTTTCTTAAAATGCCCAATTCCTTTTTCCAAAAGCCCTGGGATGTATTTGCTCAGCTTCATTTCAAAGCCAAAGTCGCCAATATACCAAGCCATATCATTTGCCCCATCCTTATAAATATGGCTTTGATACCCCTTAATTTGGATTCCTGCCCTTTCTTTGGAGACTAAAACAGCTGCAGCCCCATCACCAAATATAGCATTGGACAACAGGTTGTTTTCATTGTATTCTTTTTGAAAGTGAAGGGTGCATAGTTCCACTGAAACAATAAGTACCTTGGCTTTAGGATCACTGTCACAAATCCTGTCGGCCAGTTTCAGTGCATTGAATGAGGCGTAACAGCCCATGAAATGGATAGAATAACGCTCAACGGTTTCATTGATCCCCAAGTGATGGATAATGTCCATCTCCAGTCCGGGGGCATACATCCCCGTGCAGGATACAAGGATCAAATGGCTGATTTCCTTTATTGCAGTCGTTGATTTTTCAAGACAGTTTTCAATGGCTTCTATGGCCAGCTCCTGAGCTTTTTGTTGAAAAACCAACATTCGTTGTTTGGTGCTGGGAAAGGGTTCCAGATTTCCGTTTTTTGGAAAAAACGTAAATTTTTCAGGGTTGCTATATTTAAAATCCTCGAGGGCACTGTGCCTGGTGTTAATTCCCGAACGTTTGTAAATAAAATTTAATTTTCTGCCTTCCTTTTGGTCCAGTCCGTGTGCTAACTTCATAAAATTGCTTATATTTTCTTGAGGAATGGATTCTCCGGGATTTGCAGTACCTATACTGACAATATGGTTGTTCATGAAATTATTTTACAGGATAAAATTTTCTATCTTGATCAAGATAAGCAAAAATCATCCCCAAATCCTAAAAGTTATTCTTCAAATATAGCTATATGTTCAAATCATCAAGTTGGCGACACCTTAGGATCCTGTTTTCTTTTTATTTGTTGCCCGTATTTATTTTCTCCCTGGCCTTTGTGCCGGATTTAAACCGGGGAAGGTTTTTATTGGTTTTTGTTGCCCTCCACTTATTTTTATACCCATCCAGTAATGGTTACAACAGTTATTATGACAAGGATGAAGAAAGCATTGGGGGCTTAAAGGAACCTCCCAAGGTGACCGAAGGGCTTTATTACCTTTCCCTGGTATTCCTTCTGGTGGCACTGATCCTCGGGCTGATGGTAAGCTGGGCTTTCAGCAGCATGTTGTTGGTGTATAGCCTCGTCTCCATGGCCTATAGCCATCCTTGGATCCGGATTAAAAAATATCCCTATTCAAGCTGGCTGATTGCCGGTTTTTTTCAGGGATTTTTCACCTTTGTTATGGCTTATGCCGCTTTGAGTGGCTATGGGTGGGAAAGCTTCCTGTTTCCCGGGATCATCCTTCCCGGTTTTTTGACTACCCTTTTATTATGGAGCGCCTATCCCCTTACCCAGGTGTACCAACATGGGGAAGACAGCAAAAGAGGGGACCGGACCTTAAGCCTCAAGCTCGGGATCCAGGGGACCTTTACCTTTTCTTCTGTCTGGTTTATTGTTTCGGGAGCCGCTTTTGCCTGGTATTTTTTAGCGGAAAAAAATCAGGCGTGGGCCCTATGGGTATTTTTGGCAGCCATGGCCCCGGTGTTTATCTTTTTCCTGGTGTGGTTTTCTTTTATCCGCAAAGATCCGGTGAAATACGCCTCCTATAGCTGGGCCATGTGGATGAACCGGATCTCGGCCATTGCGCTGAATGTTTTCTTTTTTTGGTATTTTCTGGAAAGCATCAGGATTTGGTGATGGTGGTATGTGTGCAATGCTGCTTTAATTTTAGTTTCCCGCGGATTTCGCGGATTCCCGAAGATTTTTAGACTTCATCTGCGACAACCTGCCTGGCGGCAAGGCGGGAAATTTTTCCAAGCTTGAAATCCCATAGGTGAAAAACCATTGGTTTATTTTTAATGAAAAAGATTGATATTCGCAACTAAATATAGTTACTTTGCGTGATGACCAAAAGGGAAAAACTTGTAGAGCGTTTTTTGAAAATGCCTCCTGATTTTCACTATAATGAAATTGTGAAACTGTTGGGGTATTTTGATTTTTACCCTGTGAAAACGGGAAAAACATCCGGCTCTAGGGTTAAGTTTGAAAATGCGTCAGGTGTTCCTGTTATGCTTTATAAACCACATCCAGATGGATTAATGAAAAAGTATCAGTTAAAACAAATCAAAGAACTATTAGAGCTATGAAGTATTTAGAATATAAGGGCTACACAGGTAGCATAGAATATAATGAAGAAGATAACCTGCTCTATGGCCAGATATTGGGCGTTCAGGGCCTGTTATCTTATGAAGGCATTACTGGAAAGGAGCTGGAAGATGATTTCAAAAAAGCCATTGATGCCTATCTGACCGATTGCAAAGCTTCTGGCAGAAAGCCGGAAAAGCCCTTTAAAGGAAGCTTTAATGTCAGAATACCCCCTAAACTTCATCAGAAAGCTGCACTATTGGCCATGCAAGAAAAGACCTCGCTTAATAGTTTTGTCACCGAATCGATAAGGTCCAGGATAATGAAGGAAGGCATAAAATAGGGGTCCATAGCTGATGGTCCATAGTCCATGGAAATGTTGCATATCAGCTTAATCGTAATCACTGTTCAATTTATTTTTATTACGTGCAGTGGTTTTTCCTTGTAAATATTTTTGTTGGGTAACGAAACGAATTTTCCATTTTTCTTATTAAGACAAAGACTTTCTGAAGATCACCAAAAAGCCTTTGCCGAAAGCCTGAAGTTTATTCTTTACCCGATTTGGTGGTAATTTCTATAACGCCGTCCTTACCCTCTACGCCAAAGCGCTCTATCGCTTTTTCTCCTTTGAAAACCGATATATCTTAATGTCCCTTGGATTTAGTTTATCCATTTCACTTTTGTTGGTTTTCCTTCCATCTACAAAAACGAGTACGTTGTCGTCCATTGGTCCTGAAAATGAAACGGTGGATTCGGCACCTTCTTTAGTGGCATTAATAGATGAGGAATCGGCATCTTTTTTATCATTTCGAATCGATGCTTCATTGCCGCTTTTGGTGGTTACTTCAATGACCCCATGTTTGGCTTTTTCCCCGTAAAAAGAAGTTGCAGCGTCACCTTTTAATACGTTGATGGATGCAATTTATTCGGGGCCAATTTATTTGGCGATTCATAGGGAAGTACTATACCATCAACAAGAATTAAGGGGTTGGCTTCTGTTGGAAGCGTGTCTTTATCAATAATTGCTGTTCTTTCAATTTCCTTTTGGATTGGGCTTGTTTCGTTATTATTGCTGCTTTCATAAGCCTTGGATACACCGAAAATCAGCGATCCGAAAACCACTGCCGACAAAATAAAGACATACTTGCCGAAGTGCATTTTTGAGGTTTGTTTTTTGTTCATCATGATGATTCTTTTTTTGAGGTTTTTGATATTAAAGTGATTGCCCAATACAGGTTGGGTGGATGAAATGGCGATATGAAGCAAGCTGAACTGGTAACCCTGTTTGTCGGTTCCCGAGGACAGGACCTTTTGATCGGTTATGAATTCAATGTTTTCCCTGACGGCTTGTCCTGTAAGCCAGCAAATGGGATTGTACCAAAAAAGGAGCAAAGCAGTTTCAGCAATTAAAACATCCAGGCTGTGGAGTTGGCTTACATGCACCTGTTCATGCTTGAATACTTTATCGTATTCATCTTCCCGGTGAAGGATCGGATTCAGATAGATGTTTTTCCAAAATGAAAAGGGGGCGGTTTTTTCCTGCGTTTTGCGGTAGGGATAAATCTTCCAACTAGATGGGACCGATTTTAAGTGTATGCGCCATACCCCGGTTAGTTTTGCCAGTAAAAGGACGCCAAACACCGACACCAACCCAAAAGACAGCCCCCAAAATCCCGTTCATTCCCATCCCTTCTTCTGCCAATTGAAGCTGTTGCCAATCCGGGACTACGGTCAAGATGCCGCCGGAAATTTTTGGGTCCCGTGTAAACCAATCGGATAGGTTGATAAATGGATAAACCGATGAAAATACCAGGGAGAAAAGCAGATAAACGCGGTTTAACTTGTAAAAGGTCAGTTTGCGCAGCCATAGGTGATCGCCCAGATAAAAAAGCATTAGGGCCACGTTGGCTTTGAGCAGGTAGATGATCAATTCTGACATGGTGTTATGATTTTGATTTTTGGATCATTTCTATGATTTCCTCCAGCTCTTTAGGGGAAATCTTTTCCTCTTGGGCAAAGAAGCTTACCAAATCCTTATAGGAATTTTTAAAGTAATCGCCGACGAAATTTCCCATAAAGACCTTTTTATATTCATCCTCTCCGATAATGGGCTCATAGCGATAGGAGTTTCCCAGTTTGTTGGATTTTAGGTACTTTTTCTTTTCCAAATTCTTCAGCGTGGAGGCCAGGGTAGTATAGGGGACTTTCGGCTCGGGAAGCAGGTCGAGGATATCCTTTACA
Organism: Anditalea sp.; assembly: GCA_040905145.1. GTDB lineage: Bacteria > Bacteroidota > Bacteroidia > Cytophagales > Cyclobacteriaceae > DATGMS01. Next base: position 263 of record JBBDSC010000017.1, on the reverse strand, counting down.
AACCCCCCTTTGTGTTGCCATATCATTTGCATGGCTTCTTCTTCCTGTGGGCTAAGTTTATGCATGGTGCATTACGATTGTTTCGTAAATCTACGAGATATTCGTAAACATCCAAAATTATTTTTACTTTCTTTAAAAAAAATTAAAGCGGCCTTAAGCATTTATTGACATGAGTTAGACTTTAAGTATCGGATGTGGTCAGTTGAAAATTTCTGCTGAATATTTTACCACAAAGGTCACAATGGGTCTCACAAAGGCCACAA
>JBBDSC010000016.1:0-2084 GCA_040905145.1 Anditalea sp. | reverse complement strand
GAGCTTCATCTGAAAAGGAAGCCCGGTCCATATAGGGCTTGGGGGCATGACCATAACAGGAATTTAGATAACCTCTGGTTCTGTTATAATCACTGAAAACCTCTTCCATGGTAATCCGCCCATCGCTTGGCAGATCCAGCTGCTCATGGCAGGAAAATGAAAGGATGCTGATTAAGTAAATAATTATATTTTTAAATTGATTCATCGCCGTATTTTTCAAAATGTAACACTTACTCCAAGATTATAAACCCGATAAACCGGAAAGCCGGAATATCCCCCACCTTCAGGACCGAAATCAGCTGTTTTCATATTATCCCAGGTCAGGAGGTTCTGGCCACTTAAAAGGATCCTAGTGTGGTCAGACCGGATCGCCCGAGAAATTGAAAGTGGAAGGGTATATCCGATTTCAAGATTTTTGAGCCGGAGAAAAGAGCGGTCAAAGCTTACAAAATCACTGGGTTCATGATTTACAGATCTTGCCAATGATAAGGCCGGCCAGGTAATTTCTTCATTATTTTCAAACCGTTCTCGCGTCCAGGCATTTTCGTGAAGACTTCCGTATACGCCATCAAAGTCGGTTTCCCAAATACCTGTGCCTCCAATGATTGTGGAAAACCCGCCAACACCTTGAAACAAAAAATTAAAATCAAAGGATTTATAATTGAACCCTCCAGACATGGCGAAAGTAGACCTGGGCAGGGCACCTTTACCGATTGGTGCATAATCTCTTTCATCGATTTGATTGTCACCATTTAAATCCTGATAAATCAGATCACCGACTCGAGGCTCTCCAAAAGCATATTCCAAACCACTATCTTCCAGTTCTGCTTCTGAATTATAAAAGCCATTGCCATTACTGTAATCCACCAGGTAACCAAACTCCTGTCCAAAAGAATAGCCTTCTTCCCGGTTTCTATAGGCATAGTCCTCCGTCCTCTGGGCCTCATTCCAGTTGATAATGGTATTTTTAGCATAACTATACATGCCTCCTATATAAGCAGAAAAATCAGGGCTGAATATTTTTTGATAATTGGCAGTCAATTCATAACCTCTGTTCTGGAATTGTCCTGCATTGATCTGTGGATAATTGGACAATGGAACCCCTTGATAGGCTGGGATAGTGGCCAATGCGCTTACGATCATATTGTCCATGTATTCGTCAAAAACATCTACCGAAAATGATAGGGAATTGAATAAGCCGATATCCACCCCCAAATTGGCTTTGGTAGAAACCTCTGCCTGGATATTGGGATTGCCGACCTGATTTTCGCTGACTAAATATTGAAGGTATGGTATTGGCCCTCCCTGGCTTGCCGTTACATTATCCAAATAGGCATACCGTGCAATGCCCGATTGATCATTGGCGGTCTTACCGTAAGAAGCCCTTAATTTCAGGTTACTTAACCAATTGGCCGAGCTAGTAAATCGTTCGTTGGAAACCACCCATGCTCCTGCAATGGCAGGGGTTGTGGTATATCTTACTGCTCTTGCATATTGTTCTGAACCAGAATAACCCACTACCAATTTCAGCAATAAGCGATCATCATAGGCATAATTACCCTCGATTCCTGAATTTACCCTGTTATAGGGAAGCAAGCCGGGGGAGGAAACATCGGCTTTGGTGAGGTTTTGATAAAACATATAGGCTAATCCGGAAACACGGCTTTTACCAAATTGTCTTTCATAATTTAAAGAAGTTTTATAGGTCAAATGGTAATAATATAGATGACCTTTGCTGTAGGCCAAAGGGGTATTCAGTTCAGATCCTTTTTTGTCAAAATCCAGTTCGTCCAAATTGTCGGTTCTCAGCCATCTTTCATAATCCTGGGTCGTCCTCAAGCTGCCTACAGAATTGGTCTGGTAAGCGAAAACTCCTGTAAGATTAAGGCCATCGGTTAAAAATCCCATGTCCAGGTCCAGTCCAAACTGGGAGGTGATATTGGTGACTGTATGGTTGATATAGCCAGTGCGGTTGAGCATACCAAAAGTAGGGGAAGCCACCCGCTCTGTGGTAATCACCTGCCCGGCCCCTGGAATCTCTTCCCCCGCCTCTGTCAATTCAGGAACCAGCGGTCCGTACATCG
>JBBDSC010000015.1:0-61659 GCA_040905145.1 Anditalea sp. | reverse complement strand
TCCTTTCATAATACTGGGTTTATATAAATTAACGCACGCTTCACGGCGTACCGGAAGTCACACGGAGTTTTCTTTCCTCTCTTCTCTGGGCATCTTCTGTGGTTCAATTTCAAACATATTACCTTTTCGTGTCTTTTTCTTCTTTGCTTTGCGTGAAACTTTTTTTTATTTCACGCAGATTAGTTCCTGTAGAACACCCATACACACCATATCCGGTTTCCATAACAAAAATTCAACTGACTCAATATCAGTCGTTTTCCTGTTTATGATAGCCTTTTATATTTTTTGCCAATTTATCTAAATCACCGGTTTCATGATAGGCGGAGAGGATTATCCTGTCCACTGGCCCTTCTTGCGGATTAAGGTAGGGGAAGGAAGAAATAAGAACCTGCTTTTCTTTCAGCCTATCTGCCCATTGGGAAGTTTTAAAAGTTGCCACAGGGAAATTTTCCTGAAAATATAATTCCTTCATATGCCTGGCCTGTGAAAAGAAATGCGCCATATTCTTTCGAAGCTTCCTTTGTTGATGGGCATACAGTTCTTGTGCAGAAAGAAAAGCTGCACAATATCCGGGAACTGGAGGTGAAGCACCTATGAATATGGGATGTGAGGTGATTTTTTGAATGAAGTCAGCTGGTCCCAAAATGATTCCGGCCGGGATGCCCAACGCTTTGCCCAATGAACCGGATATTATCAGGTGGGCCGGTATATCCTTCCAGGATGCATAAGTGCCAAAAATCCCTTTTCCGACCAGGCCAAAAGCATGGCTGTCATCTAAAAGTAAATAATAAGCATTTTTATCCGATAAATCTCTGATCCAATCAAAGCTGTGGATAGCCGGTTGTAAAGGGTCCACTGTATTGGCCAAAATTGCAATGGTCTTACCTTGGAGCTTTTGGCTCGATACAATACATTTCTCCATAAATTGATCAAAAGTCCCGGAGGTTGATGACCACAAGCCATCCGGTATGATGGCAGGATGGGTGTCCGGAGCGATCCATATTTCATCCACGATACTTTTAAGCGTAGCCGCTGTCACATAACCAGCCATAAAACCACTGCTCATCACGGCCGCTTTTTCTGCACCTGCCTGTGTGGCAAAAAATGTTTCCACCTCTTCGTAAACGTCCAGCTGCACATTGCTGAAACGGCTGGCTCCGTAATTTGAGCCATATTGCCGGAGACCGGATATGATCATTTCCTCAAACTCCGGTAGGGAACACATTCCCAAGTAGGCCGTACCGCTGAAATATAGGAACTCATTTCCGGCAAACGAAATCATACGATTGATCCTGGAGGTAATGGAGAGTTTGTTCATTCTTTAAATTACACGTATAAGGTCAGGGCTAAAGCCCATCAAGTTTTGAGAGGGCAGTAACCCCAGCCTTAAGGCTGGGGTTACTCGACTTATCCCAGCTTCATTGGGCTTTAGCCCTGACCCTCAAACCCGTACTTCATGATAAATTCATCGTACTCTTGAGAAAAAGGTATTTTCGCATGGTGTTCCTCTTGTCTATCAATATATGCTCTAACCTTATCCAGCATTGATTCACTGACTGATACAGCGAAATATTCATCCGCCCATTCAACTTTTGACATAGTAATATCTTGCTTGTTTATCCAAAAAGCAGATTCGCCCTTTATTAATTGTATCGCTTTACTAATGCTCATGTCAGCGTTTAATCCTAAAAGGCAATGCAGATGATCTGTATAACCATTCAAGCGATCAATAAATATTTGCTTTTTCTTAGCGTTTTCTTTAATGTGTTTAATCACTGTTGAACGGATTTCTTTGGTGAGGAAGGGATGTCCGCTTTTTGTTCCCCAGACGGTGTGAACCATTATTTTTACAAATGCCATGCTCTTATATTTTGGATCAAATAAAAAGTCCCTTGCATTATCCAATTGAACTTTTTGAGGCTGGGACTATGGATTTTGTCTATTATTATACGTATAGGCGAGGGCTGAAGCCAACCAACTTCTAATCGGCAATAACCCCAGCCTTAAGGCTGGGGTTATTGATCCTTCTGTGCAGATAATAAAATTTCGGATCTACTTATTTTACATCTTTTGGCTGCCATAAAATTTTATCCCTCCAAAACAGCTCCAATGCCGTTTCCTTCCGGAAAAATCACCTTATCGGGTTCAATAATTACCCCTTTGGCGATGTCTTTGGAAAGTAGCATGGCGCCATCCATATCCACATAATCCAACAAGGGAGCAATATGGGCAATGGCTGTAATCCCTACGGAAGATTCGGTCATGCAGCCCACCATAGTCTTCATCCCCAAAGATTTGGCTTCGTGCAACATTCTTAATCCCGGGGTAATACCACCCGCTTTGGTCAATTTAACATTGATCCCATGGAATAATCCATGACATCTTTTGACATCCTCTTCCACAATGCAGCTTTCATCAGCAATGACCGGCAGTTTGCTGTGCCTATACACTTCTTTCATCCCTTCCATATCACCTTTCGCTAAAGGTTGCTCCATAAATTCAACCTTCAGCTTAGCCAGTTCCTCCGAATAGGTAATGGCTTGATCAGCCGTCCAGGCGCAGTTGGCATCAATTCTAAAAGTTGAATCAGTATGCCTTCTCAATTCCCTGATGATCTCAAGATCATAATCAGTACCCAATTTGATCTTATAGACCGGCCAATCCACTTCTTTCATTTTTTCGATCATCTTTTCAATGGTAGCGATGCCGATGGTGAAATTAGTGGTGGGGATGACTTTAGGATCAAGACCCAATAATTCATATAATTTCTGACCTTGCTTTTTGCAGTAAATATCCCATGCGGCCATATCCAATGCACATTGGGCAAAGGGATTACCCTTTAATATTGCCTGATTCAGTTTCCACAGCTCTTCCGGGGTATTCCAAAGATCGGCCTCCACATTTTCCCGTCCCTCTTCCAGGGCTGCGGAAATATTCTCTACAGTCATACCATAGAAGGGGTTAGTGGTGCATTCCCCTAGACCGAAGTACTCCCCCTCCTCCAACTTGACAATAATCGTCTCTTGAAAATCCCGGCTTTGATGCGCAATAGTAAAAGTATGTTTAAGGGGAAGTTTTTTGACAAAGATTTTAAGTTTCATTTTATGGTTCCTTTAGGATTCTTGAAATTAATAATTTTAGTATAGTCGTTATTCATTTTTAGTCAGAAACCTGATAAGTTTTATGCATTAGGATAAAACGAAGACAATTCTGCTGAGGAACATCTTTCCCGAAAATAAACATGTTAGGAAAATTTTGTATATTCAAGAAAAAAGAAGTTGAAATAAAGAAGCTATGAATTCCTGCCAATGATTCAAAAAACACTGTATTCGGTTTATCTGCCCTTCCTGTTGCTGGTATTTCTTTTTGCCTCCTTCAAGGAAAACAAAGTTCCACAGCAAAACCATAGAGGTCGGAATTTTGGAAGCCGCTTTCGGGCAGTACAGGGAAAAAAGCATTATCCATCGCAGATTTAAACATGCCGATATTGTACCCTTGATCAAAAAAAGAAAGGATGTTTTTACTGTGAAGGAACTGGGCAAATCCGTACAGGGAAGAGGAATTTTCCAGCTTTCCTATGGCAATGGATCAACTAAGGTGATGCTTTGGTCACAAATGCACGGCAATGAAAGTACGGCAACCATGGCCCTTTTTGATTTGTTCAATTTTTTAGAAGGGGAAGGAGATCCCTACGATACGATTAGGAATGTTCTAAAGAAAAACCTGGATATCCGTTTTATCCCCATGGTCAACCCCGACGGCGCGGAAGATTTTCAAAGGAGAAACGCACTGGATATTGATCTGAACAGGGATGCGGTCCGGGAGAGCTGCCCGGAAGCAAGGGTGCTTAAAGCTGCAAGGGGAGCTTTTGAACCGGATTTTGGATTTAACCTACATGATCAGCAGATTTATTATAATGTAAAGGGAACCTCCAATCCAGCAACCATTTCTGTATTGGCCCCGGCATACAACGAAGAGACAGAAATCAATGATGTAAGGGCAAATGCCATGAAAGTCATCGTGGGCATTAATGAACTGCTACAGCAGGTAGTGCCCGGGCAGGTGGGAAAATATGATGATGCTTTTGAACCCAGGGCATTTGGGGATAACTTCCAAAAGTGGGGAACAAGTACTATTTTGATCGAATCCGGTGGCTATCCCAATGATCCCGAAAAGCAGTATATCCGAAGGCTGAATTTCATGGTGATCCTAAATGCCCTTTATTCCATTGCTACTGATGCTTATGGCCATCATCTCCTGAAAGATTATGCTGCCATTCCAGACAATGACTCCAAATTAATGGATGTGATCCTGAGGAACGTGTCCATTCAGGAGGAGGGGAAGATCTATCAGGTGGATCTCGGAATAAAAAGGGGGGAAATAAGCTATCCTCCTAATTATTATATTTCCGGCACCATTGCGGATGTGGGGGATCTTTCTGTTTATTTTGGCTATCAAGAAATTGAGGCAGAAGGTTTGAAATTCAGGGCCGGAAATACTTGGAAAGGAACCTTCAGATCTCTAGCGGAAATATCGGAAGAAAAAGCTTTTGACCTGCTCAGGCAAGGCTATTTGGCCGTGAAAATTGCAGATGCTGACAAGAATGAGCTATATAGCTTACCATTAGTGGTATTAAAAGGGGAGGGAGATTTAAAATCCGGACATAAAATCGGCAATGTGGCCAATTTCTTTTTACAACAGCAAGATGAAACGCTTGTTTATGCGGTGGTCAACGGGTATTTGATAGATCTTAAAAACCCTGCATCCGCTGAATGGAAACAGCGGGTTCTTTCCAAATAATCTTATTTTCTCTTTCTGAAGAAATTACAACTGAAGTTTTTTTCCGGATCTCCTTTTAAAGGTTCCCTTTTTCCGTTTGGTGTTGGTATAAAAGTTATAAAAAAAGTTAATTACAAAGACAGTAATGGTCAGTGGGGCAAAAAATGAAGGAACCATGGATTTAATTCCCAAAAGGATGACCAAAATCGCAATGATTCCTATTTTGAACCGGGTGTGGCTTTCCGGGTACATCTTTGCCACCAGGATCAAGCTAATGACTTCTATGATGGCCACAGTTAAAATCAGGAAAGTGAGCAGCTGGCCAAGGGAAATGTCCCCTGCTAAAAAAAACCAGAAAGTTAATCCCACGACGGCCACCAGGCTCAGAGAATGTAATGAAGTATTTATTTTTTCGTTCATGATACAGCTTTTGAAGGAATAAGATAATGCATATTGGCGTTCTTTTCAAGCATTGGACCTGAGATTTTTGTTTAAGGGTCTCTAATCCTTTAATTGAATGAACTAATAGATAAATCAAAAATGTCAAAGAGGGTTTTTCTCTGGCAGCAGACCTACTTTATAGCTTTCTTTTCAAAAAATCCGTCATCAGGTTATACAGATGCCAAGTGGTATTGCCCCCGTAGATCCCATGGTTTCTATTGGGGTAATAGAAGGTTTCAAACTGCTTGTCTGCACTGACCAAGGCATTGACCAAATCGACTGTATTTTGGAAATGGACATTGTCGTCCCCTGTTCCATGGATCAAAAGTAGATTTCCCTTTAATTTTCTGACATGGTTGATCGGGCTATTGCTGTCATAGCCAAAAGGATTTTCCTGAGGGGTCTTCAGGTATCTTTCCGTATAGATGGTGTCATAATATCTCCAAGTAGTAACCGGTGCCACTGCAACGGCGGTTTTAAACACGTCATTCCCCACCATCAATGCCAGCGAAGACATATAACCCCCATAAGACCAACCCCAAATGCCAATCCTGCTGCTGTCCACATAAGGTAAAGCGCCCAAATACTTCGCCCCGGCGATCTGATCTTCCGTTTCATATTTTCCCAGATTGGCATAAGTAACATGTTTAAAATCCCTTCCCCTTCCACCGGTTCCTCTATTATCTATGGAAGCAATGAGATAACCTTCTGCGGCGAGATGCTGATGCCAAAAATCCCTGGTGCCTCCCCAGGAGTCGGTTACGGTCTGTGATCCAGGTCCCCCATACACATACATTATTAAAGGATACTGCTTATTCGCGTCAAAATTGGGCGGCTTCATCAGGTATCCGTTTAATAGGATTCCATCTACAGTTTCAAATTGAAAAAACTCCTTTTGGGAGAGGGAAAAGGTGGAAAGTCTTTCTTTTAATGCTTTATTTTCCTCCAGAACTTTAATGGTTTTGCCATTTGATTTATTCAAAGTTATTTCCAAAGGTGTCCCTGCAGTAGTATAGTAATCAATGTAATATTTAAAATCCTTGCTCATATTTACTTCATGGGTGCCTTCAGCAGGGGTAAGCAGCTTCTTTCCTTTCCCGTTCAGGTTGATTGCGTATAACTTTCTTTCCAAAGGAGATGCTTCCGTGGAGATAAAATAAATTTTGTTATGTGATTCATCAACTCCTACCAATTCGGTCACTTCCCAATCACCTGTAGTGATTTGCCGGATTAATTTACCCTCCATATCATGATGATAAATATGCTTGTAACCGTCTATTTCACTCGTCCTGATAAACCCTTTCTCTTCTTTCAGGTACTGCAGATTATCATTATAGTTCAGGTCCACATAAGTATCTGCGATTTCCCTCACAATGATTTCGCTTTCCCCGCTGTTGGAGTTCGCATGAAAAATATCCAATTGATTTTGCAATCTGTTCAATCGTATAAAGGCCAATGTCTGAGAATCCCCGGTCCAGTAGATTCTCGGAAGGTAAATATCCTTTTTTTCCCCTGTATCAATCTGTATGGTTTTATCCGAAACCAATGAATAGACGTGAATGCTGACCTCTGAATTTTCCTCTCCTGCTTTAGGGTATTTAAATTTATATTCAAGAGGATAAAGAGGTCCCCAAATCTGCATGTTGTATTCCGGGACCTCCCTTTCATCAAACCGGATAAAAGCGATTTCTTTTCCATCAGGAGACCATTCAAAAGCTTTGGCCATAGAAAACTCCTCTTCATAAACCCAATCAGCCGCTCCATTGATGATACTGTTCCATTTCCCATCGGTGGTGATCTGATTAACCTTGTCCGATTCCAGATCCATATAATAAAGGTCATTGTCCTTGACGAAAGCCACCTTGGTATTGTCTGGAGAAAGGGTGGCATAAGAAATCTTTTCTCCCTCCATCAACTCCTGAAGGTCCCCGGTAGCCAAATCAAACACATGATATATCCCTTTGGAAGATCTCCTGTAGATACTTTCCTTTTCCGAGACGAGAAGCGCTTTGGTTTCATCATTATTGAAGGAATAATCGGAAAAATTTATGCCCAATTCTTTTCCATTGATGAGCACAGCTTCTTCTTCGCCGATAGCCACATTGATTTTCACCACCTTTGGAGCCTCGTTCTGGATAAGGGAGCTGTAATATTGTCCATTCTTCATCCAATTGATCCCATGGATGGATTTTTGATTAAAAAGACCCTCTTTGAAGATATCTTCCAGGGTTACCGATTTCTTTTCCTGCGCCACTCCGGCGGTAGAAAGGCAAATTATCATTGCCAACACGGCCATTAAACGTAAATGCGTCATATCACTGGATTTTTTCGAAAGCTAAATATAATGAAAAACTGATTGATGAGAAGGAGGGATATGAACAAAAGGAATTCGAGGCATTTCTCAATAAGAGACGTGTATTGCCCTCCACTTATGTCCAATGTAAAATTTTAATTATAAATAAGTAAAATGAATCCCAATAAATCCTTACATTGAACTATACATTGATTAAAGATTAATTAACAAATATTTAACTCAGTTTATAAAATTTTCCAATGTTAAAAAGTTTGTTTTGCCAAAAAAAAGATAACAAGTATGAAAAAAGATTTACTATCACACGAAATGAATCCCTGTTTGGGATTTATGTATGAAAAGGCCATCTGGTGCTTGGCAATAGGCATCCTTTCTTTTTGGACAGGGAATGTGCAAGCTGAAGGTATCGAAAGGAAAAGCAGCGAAAATGTTTTAGCCGTTCCATTTCAAGAGGTAGCTGTTTCTGTAACCGGTACCGTTGTGGATCAAAAAGGTATTCCCATACCGGGGGTGACCGTTTTGGTACAGGGAACGACAATCGGAACAGCCACGGATTTGGATGGAAAATATTCCTTGTCTGTTCCAGAAGGTTCCACTTTGGCTTTTTCATTTATCGGTTTTGAAACCAGAAGCGTTGTAGTGGGTGATCAAAGTATTATTAATATTACCTTAAATGAGGACATGGCCTCTTTGGATGAGGTGGTCGTCGTCGGGTATGGCACCCAAAAAAAAGCCACCATCACTGGAGCAATAAGTACAGTTGAAGGACGTGAGTTAGAAACCGTCCCTACCATTAACTATTCAAACACCCTTACCGGCCGGATTCCTGGCTTAACTGCTGTCACGCGGACAGGAGAGCCCGGAAGTGATGCGACCACCTTGAGGATCAGGGGGGCCAATACATTAGGCAATAATTCTCCGCTTATTGTGGTGGACGGAATTGCCAACCGGGACCTGGATCGATTAAACCCAGCAGATATTGAAAGCATTACTGTTCTAAAAGATGCTTCCGCTGCCATTTACGGTGCCCAAGCTGCCAATGGAGTGATTTTGATCACCACCAAAAGGGGCGGTGAAGGGGCGCCACAAGTCACCCTTAACTTCAACCAAGGATGGGGCATGCCAACAGTTCTGCCCGATATGGCAGGCGCAGCCACCTATGCGACCATGCTGAACGAAATCAACCATTATAATGGTCAGCCAGCAGTATATGATGCCGAGGAAATCCAAAAATTCGGAGATGGCTCAGATCCATGGCGTTATCCAAACACAGACTGGTTTGCGGAAACACTTAAGCCCTCTGCACAACAACGTTACGGTAATATGTCCATAAGAGGAGGCTCAGAAAACATGAATTATTTTGTTTCGCTTGGCGGTAATTTTCAAGATGGAATTTATAAAAACAGTGCCACCAATTACTCCCAGGCCAACTTCCGGGCAAATTTGGACGGTAAGATTTCTGAAAATATCAGAATGAGTTTTGATGTGGCAGGACGCCAGGAAAACAGGAATTATCCCACCCGTTCAGCTGGGTCAATATTTGCTTTCCTTATGAGGGGCAAGCCCAATCTTCATGCCTATTGGCCCAATGGACTGAATGGGCCGGATATTGAATATGGGGATAACCCTGTAGTGATCACAACAGATCAGACGGGATATGACAGGGATAAAATTTTTGATCTGGATACCCGGATGAAATTGGACATCCGTATCCCTTGGGTAAATGGATTATCAATTTCCGGCAATGCTTCTGTGGACAAAAGTTTCCAGAACAATAAATTATGGCAAACCCCTTGGTACCTGTACACCTGGGATGGGATAACCTACAATGAAAATGATGAACCTCATCTGGTTAGAGGACAAAGGGGTTATTCCGACCCCCGGTTGACCCAGAGGGGAGATGATACACAGAGGATTACCCTTAATGGCCTGATTAATTATATCCGCAGCTTTGGTGAAAACCATCATGTGAATGTGCTGGTCGGATCGGAGCGCATTTCAGGGGAATCCATGAATTATGGAGGATTTCGCCGATATTTTATTTCTACGGCAGTGGATCAAATGTTCGCCGGGGGTGAATTGGAACAAGCAGCTTTTGGTTCAGCCAGTGAAAATGCCCGTTTGAATTACTTCGGGCGGGCAAATTATGATTTTATGGGCAAGTATCTGTTTGAGTTTGTATGGAGATATGACGGCTCCTTTATCTTTCCTGAAGAAGGCCGGTTTGGATTTTTCCCTGGGGTATCCCTTGGTTGGGTTATTTCTGAGGAAAATTTTATAAAAGACAAGGTTTCTTGGGCTAATTTCCTTAAAATCAGAGGGTCATGGGGCCAGACAGGAAATGACCGTATTGAGCCTTATCAATACCTGACCAGCTATGGTTTTGGCTCAACAAATTACGTGTTTAATGAAAATTGGGAGGATAAAACTTTGAGTGAACTCCGTATAGCCAATCCCAGCATCACCTGGGAAGTGGCCAACCAATCCAATATAGGTTTTGATGCCCAACTGTTTGAGGGCAGGTTTTCCATTTCCGGAGATTACTTTTATAACCTCCGCACCAACATTTTATGGCAAAGGGCTGCTTCTGTACCGCATACCAGCGGCCTAACCCTTCCCCGTGAGAATATTGGTGAGGTGGTTAACCAGGGCATAGAACTCCAATTGGGTTATACCAATAACTTAGGCACTCTACGGTATACCGTATCAGCCAACGGTGGTTATCAAAAAAATAAAATAAAATTTTGGGACGAAACACCCGGGGCTCCTGAATGGCAGAGATCTACGGGAAGTCCTATGAATACCAATTTGGTTTACAAAGCAATAGGAATCTTTGAAGATCAGGCAGCAGTAGATGCTTATCCCAGCTGGGTGGGTGCCAGGCCTGGTGATGTCATATTTGAGGATGTAAATGAAGATGGGGTGATAGACGGGCTGGACCGGATCAGGACCCAAAAAACCGACATGCCCACTTTTCAGGGAGGCCTAAACCTGGATTTAAGGTACAAAAATTTCTATTCTACTGTCTTTTTACAAGGAGCCGCAGGAGCCCAGAGAAACATGTATTATTCACTGCAGGGTGAAGCAGGTAATTTCCGTGCGGCAGATGCTGAGGGACGGTGGACAGAAGAAAATACCAGTGCCACAAAGCCCAGAACATGGAACCGTTATTCCGAATACTGGCGTAACTACGAAAACACGTATTGGCTGGAAGACAGTGATTATTTAAGATTTAAAAATGTGGTCTTTGGCTATAATTTTGAAAATCCGGGTCTGGGGGTAGAGCGTGTAAATGTTTATTTTAGTGGATTAAACCTTTTCACCTGGTCCTCCATCAAGGATCATGACCCGGAATCTACCTCCAACACGGCTTATCCGCTAAATAAAGTTTATAATTTAGGAGTTACTTTAACTTTTTAAAAAAAGAAAGAAATGAAAAACATAAAACATATCCTTCAAATTTCTTTACTGGGTCTATTGCTCATGACCTCCTGTAACGAAGAGTTTCTTGAAACCCAACCTTTGGATGAATTTGCAGACGCAGCAGTATGGGGTGATGAGGCTTTAGCACAATCTTTCATTAATAACATATACCAAAGGTTGGACCAAACATTCACCCAGGGTCGATTGAAAGGGATGATCGTTGACGAAGCGCACTACCGTGGGAACACGGCCTCATTGCAATTCAACAGGTCGCAATTAACGGCTGATGGAATACCCTCCTGGGGCAACAACCAGAGTTATAGCAGTTGGAACGAATTATATAAAAGCGTAAGGTTCGCCAATATGTTTCTTGAAAATGCGGACAGAATTCCTGCTGATCAAGAAATCCTGGACAGAATGAAAGGGGAAGCCCATTTCTTAAGGGGTTATTTATATCATCTGCTCATGCGTCAGTATGGTGGTGTACCTTTAATTTCCAGGGTTTTTGAGCTGGTGGATGAATTCAATGTTCCACGTAATACCCTTGAAGAAACGGTGGATTTTATTGTAGCTGATTTGGATGAGGCCAGTCGTTTATTACCCGATAATTATTCGGGGAATGACATTGGCCGAGCAATAAAAGGGGCTGCGTTGGCATTAAAATCAAGAGTTCTTGTACGGGCAGCCAGTGACCTGTACAATACCTCAGTTTTTCCTGAATATGCCCACCCTGAGCTAATTGGCTATATTAGTGGAGATCGGACTGCCCGCTGGCAAGCAGCTAAAGATGCGGCTAAAGCCGTGATAGATTTGGGAATGTACAGTATGTACAAAGCAGATCCAGCACCGGGTGAAGATATTTCAGAAAATTTTGTCCAGCTTTTTATCTCCAAAAATAACGAAGAGGATATCTTTTTAAGGTATTTTACCCTCAAAGACAATGTCCAGATCGGATTGGTCAGTGGCCCTAACGGATGGCATAACTGGGGCACCAATGCACCATTAGGGGATTTGGTGGACGATTACGCCATGGCCGATGGATCCAGTTTTGATTGGAACAATCCTGAACATGCTGCCAGGCCTTATGAAAACCGGGAACCGCGTTTTTATGCCACCATACTTTATGAAGGGGCAAAATGGCGGCCGCGTCCCGAATATTTAAGGGCAGAGGAACCGGAAGGGGTTCTTCAGGTAGGGAAGTGGGAAGTGTGGGACCCTGCTTCCAATTCCATTCAAATACGATACGGGCTTGACACAAGACAAAGCCCCATTGAAAATTGGAATGGCAGCTACACGGGCTATTACTCCAGAAAATTTTTAGACCCTCAATATGACCACCAATATATTCGCCAGGATGTTCCCTATCGCTTTATCCGGTATACTGAAATACTGCTTAATTATGTAGAAGCATGTATTGAGCTGGGCGAATATGAGGAGGCCCGCACCTATTTAAACCGCATAAGAAAAAGAGCCGGATTGCCCGCCGTCAATGAATCCGGTGAAGCTTTGCGTGAACTTTATCGTTTGGAAAGACGCATTGAACTGGCACTTGAAGACCATAGAATTTGGGATGTCCGTAGGTGGGTAATTGGACCGGAAGCCTATGACAAATCCGTTCTAAGGGCAGAGGTTGAATACCAACTCAAGCCGGACATGACCACCGATACAGTTCCAACCATTCAACACGTCCCTTTTGAAGATCACGAATGGATTGATAAGGCTTACTTTTTTCCTATTTTGCGCGATGAAATGAACCGGAATGAATTGCTGATACAAAATCCGGGGTATTGATTAGCTCAAGTAAAGGAGCAAAGCATGGAACCAACATAAAAAGTCTATAGTCTTTGTGGCTTGGCGGCTCGGCGGGATAAAATAATTTTTCACGAGCCGCTAAGGATGCAACTGATAAATATTTTAACCCAAAACTTCAAAAACCTATATTAACTTTGCGGTCCGGCTTGGCGGGATCAATAACCATAAATACTTATGAATCAAAAATGACCAAATCAAGCAGAAGGACTTTTCTGGAAAATTTTTCCAAAATCGGAGCGCTCTCGCTCCTGCCGGCAAGTGCTGTACCTGCCTTGGCCATGGGGGTACAGGAAACCAATTTTGTTGTAGTGGGCCCGTACCTGCAAAACATTTCGCCCACAGAAGCGACTGTAATGTGGATCACCCACAAAAACTGTTTTAGCTGGATTGAGTATGGGGATCGGAATCATTTGAACAAGAAGTTTTTTTCTCATCAAAATGGTCTTATTCAAGCCAATAATAGGGTCAATAAAATTACGCTTAGCGGAATAAAACCAGGGCAATCCCACCGGTACCGCATCGTCTCAACAGAAATCCTTGGGGTAAGCGGATCGCAATATAAATTTGGGGAGCCCCTCGTCAGTGAGGTTTATTCATTCAAAACTCCGGCCGAAAGCGATGAGGAATTTAAAATGGTCATTTTCAACGATCATCACGAGCGACCACAAACCATTCCTCAGCTATTGTATAGGTTCGGCTATAATGGCAATGAAAAAGACTTTGACCTGGTGGTTTTCAATGGGGACGTTTTTGATAACTCTGACAGTGAAGAACAGCTTATCGATCAATTCCTAAAGCCATGCGTAGAAATTTTTGCCAAAGAGGTTCCTTTTTTATTTGTTCAAGGAAACCACGAAGTCAGGGGGGCATTTTCCCGTCAGCTCCCGGAGTATTTGGGCTTTACCGACAATAAGTATTATTATGCCTTTACACGTGGTCCAGTAAGGGTGGTGGTATTGGATTCAGGAGAGGATAAAGCTGATGACAATTGGGAATACGGTGGCTTGGCAGCTTTTGACCAGTACCGGGAAATCCAGAAAAAGTGGCTGGAAAAGGAAATTGCTTCTCCGGAATTTGAGGCGGCAGCATTCCGGGTGGTCCTCATTCACATTTCCCCCTGGCACTCGGGGGATTGGCATGGAACACTCCACTGCAGGGAGATGTTTGGACCGCTGCTGAACAAAGGCAACATTGATCTACAGGTATCTGGCCATACCCATAGGTATACCACCCATGATGCGGACAATGACCATCATTTTCCTATAGTTATCGGAGGAGGTCCGGCCGATGGCAGTAGAACCTTTATTAAATTCCATGCCACTCCAAAGAACATAAAAATAGATATGTTGAAAGATGATGGGGAATTGGTAGGTAGCTACGCATTAAATAAAAAATAAAACTATTTTCGGTCCAACAGCGGGTAGAATTGGCGCAAGAATGGTAAACTTGCAGCCCTGTTCTTTACCTTTACTTCAGCTATGAAAAAAAAAATCGCTTTGGTTACCGGAGGATTTACCGGTGAAGCCGTGGTGTCCTTAAAAAGTGCCGCGGTAGTGGAAAAAAACCTGGACCTGGATAAATACAAGGTATACAAAATTATTATTTTAAGGGAAAAATGGTACCATGAAGACGACCATGGAAATCAGCACCTTGTTGATGCCAATGACTTCTCCATTCATTTAAATGGAGAAAAAATCCGCTTTGATGGGGTGTTTAACATTCTTCATGGTTCCCCTGGAGAAGATGGCAAGCTGGCGGGGTATTTTGATATGATGCGGCTTCCTTATACTACCTGTGATGCATTGACTTCTTCCATTACGATGAACAAGGAGTATACCAAGGCCATTGTATCTGGAATAGAAAGTTTACATGTTGCCCCTTCCATAGTCCTGTTCAAAAATATCCCTGAAAACAGGGAAAGGATTTTACAACAGCTCAAGTTGCCTTATTTTGTCAAGCCCAATAATGGGGGGAGCAGTATCGGAATGAGTAAGGTGAAAACTTCCGGTGAATTGGAGGAGGCACTGAACATAGCCTTCAAAGAAGATAGCCAGGTGCTGGTGGAAGAATTTGTTTCAGGTAGGGAATTTTCAATTGGGGTTTATAAAGTGGGTGGAAAAATCATCGTGCTCCCCGCTACGGAAATAGTAAGCTCAAAGGAATTCTTTGATTTTGAAGCAAAATACACTCCAGGAGTGTCGCAGGAAATCACCCCGGGAAGGATGAATGAAGAAGAAATCGCCAGAGTTAACAGTATAGCTACCGCAGTATATCAAAAGCTTAACTGCAAGGGAGCCGTAAGGGTAGATTACTTTCTCGAAAATAATACCTCCGATTTTTACTTTATAGAAATCAATACGGTGCCAGGCCAGACAGAAACCAGTTTGATTTCCCAGCAGGTGAGGGCTGTGGGCAAGACGGTGATGGAATTTTATACCGAATTGATTGAGGAGATGTTCGATCATCCGTTGTCGCGCGTTTGTAACCCGTGACGGCTAAAGTTGAGTCTGTGACTCATTCGTGAACTGGCTTGATCAACAGACTCCAAGTCTAAGGAATAGAGTTTAAGGTGCAAGGAATTTACCTTTTTAAGTTACAGACTCAAAGTTAGGAATACCAAGTCTCAGACTTGGTATAACAGGTCCCCAAGATTTTTGCCGTTTACGATAATTGCTTTAGTCAAGCCTTCTTTTCCTTTCAACAAATTATCATTTCAGACTTGCTCTTGGTATCTTTGCAGCTTATGAGTGAAACAGCAGCAGTATTAAAGCAATCCTCGATAGAAGATCTGGATCCCAGAGAGTTTATTATCATAAAAGAAGCACGGGTAAATAACCTCAAAAGCCTTAGTGTGGCCATACCCCGATATAAATTGGTGGTAGTGACCGGACTTTCAGGATCTGGAAAATCCTCCTTGGCTTTTGACACCTTATTTGCTGAAGGACAAAGAATGTATGTGGAAAGCTTAAGCTCTTACGCCCGTCAATTCTTGGGAAGAATGGAAAAACCCGATGTGCAATATATCAAAGGAGTTTCGCCGGCAATTGCCATTCAGCAAAAAGCCACTTCCAAAAACCCCCGCTCCACTGTAGGTACCACTACAGAAATCTACGATTACCTGAAATTGCTCTTTAGCCGGATTGGCAGGACCATTTCCCCTATCAGTGGGGAAGAAGTAAAACATAATACGGTTACGGATGTAGTGGATTATATTAATACTTTTGAAGAAGGGGACAAAGTAATGATCAGTTGTCCCTTGAGGATTTCCCCAGAGAGGACCGTTGAAAAAGAATTGGAAATTCTCTTACAAAAAGGTTTTACACGAATAGTGGTCAATGGAGAGGCTTTCTTTGTGGAGGATCTGATTTCGGAAAATAACCTCCCAAAAGGGAGTATGGAAATCCTGATCGACCGGGCGGTTGTAAGGCAAGATGATGAGGACAATCAGTTCCGGATAGCCGATAGTGTACAGATAGCTTTCTTTGAAGGCCATGGCGAATGTTTTGTAGTGATTCCTGATAAGGAGAGAAAAGCTTTTACAGACCGGTTTGAATTGGACGGGATGCTCTTTGAACTTCCTTCTGTGAACTTTTTCAGTTTTAACAACCCCTATGGTGCCTGCCGGACCTGCGAAGGCTTTGGATCAGTGTTGGGATTGGATACGGATTTGGTTATTCCGGATAAGACCTTATCGGTTTATGAAGGGGCCATTGCTCCATGGAGGGGGGAGACAACCAGAAAATGGCTGGAACCCCTGTTACAAAATGGAATTCATTTTGACTTTCCTATTCACCGTCCCTATGAGGACTTGGATGAATCCCAGAAAAACCTCCTGTGGACGGGAAATAAGTACTTCAAAGGCTTGGATGACTTTTTCCAATTTGTGGGGAGCAAAATGCATAAAATTCAGTACCGTGTGATGCTTTCCCGGTTCCGGGGAAGAACGACCTGCCCTGATTGTAAAGGGACCAGGCTAAGGAAAGATACTGCTTATGTAAAGATTGACAATCGATCCATTATTGACATTGTCCTTTTGTCCATTGAAAAGGCTTTGGCTTTTTTTAAATCGGTCCAGCTAACGGAAACAGAACAAAAAGTGGCCAATCGCCTCCTCAAGGAGATCATCAACCGCCTTGAGTATATCGACAAAGTAGGATTGGGCTATATGACCTTGAACCGTTTGACTTCTAGTCTTTCGGGCGGAGAATACCAAAGGATCAAATTGGCCACTTCACTTGGAAGTGCTTTGGTAGGCTCCATGTATATTTTGGATGAGCCAAGTATTGGGCTACACCCCAGGGATACCGACCGCTTGATCATGGTACTGAAATCCTTAAGAGACCTCGGAAATACAGTAATTGTGGTAGAACATGAGGAAAAAATCATGAAAGCTGCTGATCAAATTATTGATATAGGACCCGATGCGGGTGCCCATGGAGGTGAACTGGTATTTCAGGGCAACTTAGAAGAACTCCTGGAGCACGGAAATACTTATACGGCAAAATATCTTCAAGGGATAGAAAAAATCAGCCTTAAAGAAAGAAGCAGGTCTTGGAAAGACAGTATACTTATCCGCGGCGCTAGGGAAAACAACCTCAAAAACCTGCAGGTAAAAATCCCATTAAATATCCTTACTGTGGTGACGGGGGTAAGTGGATCCGGCAAATCCTCTTTGATCAAAAAAGTACTTTATCCCGCCTTGGGCAAGATGTTGGGGACGGTAATTGATGAAAAGGGGAAATTGGATAAGCTCGAAGGCGATTACAAGGAGATCACCCAAGTGGAATTTGTAGACCAAAATCCCATAGGTAAATCTTCCCGCTCCAACCCCGTCACCTATGTGAAAGCCTACGATGCCATACGGAATCTATATGCAGAACTAGGTCTTTCCAAACAAAGGGGATATCGGCCTTCCTTTTTCAGTTTTAACGTGGACGGGGGTAGGTGCGAGGCCTGCCAAGGGGAAGGAACCCAAAAAATTGAGATGCAATTTATGGCAGATATCTTCCTTGCCTGTGAATCCTGCAAGGGAAAAAGGTTTAAGCAGGAAATCCTTGATGTCAAATACCATGAAAAAGACATTTCCCAAGTGTTGGCAATGACCATTGATGAGGCAATGGAGTTTTTTAATGGAAAGGCTGCCATCATCAATAAACTCCGGCCCCTTCAAGAGGTTGGTCTGGGCTATATAGGTTTGGGGCAATCCTCCAACACCTTAAGTGGGGGAGAAGCCCAACGCGTCAAGCTGGCTTCTTTCCTAGGCAAGAACAACATGAGAGCCAACGACCATATTCTCTTTATTTTTGATGAACCTACCACTGGCCTACATTTTCATGATATCCGGAAATTGCTACACTCCATTAATGCTTTGATCGATCAGGGACATTCTGTTATCATTATCGAGCACAACACGGAAGTGATCAAATCTGCCGATTGGGTTATTGATATGGGACCGGAAGGTGGGGACAAAGGCGGCTATATTACTTTTGAAGGTACACCGGAAGATTTAAAGAAAGTAAAAGACAACTATACGGCCATTTACCTGCGAGAATCTGTTATGTCGTAGAGGCAACCTAAAACCTTCCCCATTCTAAGAGAAACAATTTAGGCTCCAAATCATAAGAAAATTAAAAAAACCTTAGCGGCTTCATAGCTTTTTGCTTTAATTCCAGGTATCATCATAAGGGGAAGGATCGGGATTATCATTTCCGTTATATTTTATATCAAAGAACCTAAGCCAATTGAGGTGTTCATTTTTCCTCATTTCAAAATCTTCATAGTCCCTCACATCAGCAGACCAAGCTCTTTCAGCCAATGCGAGTGCCCATGGATAAATCATGAAGTCAATCCTTGATTCGGTTCTGTCTATATGTGACCAGAAGTTAGCCTGGATTCCCATATACCGGAGTTCCTCTTCAGGGGAGGTGCCTTCTGGAATAGGTTCAAAAGCATATACTTTTTTAGTAGGGGTAGTTCTGTAATTATAGTCAAAATAGAGATGGGAGGTAGGACTTAATACCACATCGAATCCATTTTTGACAGCACGGGTTCCAATTTCTTGTTCCCTCCAGGCCATTACAATCCATTCTTGACCAGCATCACCATCCAATATCTCATCCCACCCAAATGCACATAAGGGGCAGGGAAAAGAGAAGTGACTTCCTCAAGAACCTCTTCAAAAAAAGTGTAGGTATCTTCATTTCCAGCACAAAAAACATCGTTAGGTGGGACAGGACTTCCAGCGAGCAAAGGGTATATTGGGATTTTTCTTCCCGAACAGGATAATTCCGGGTAAGCATGGATAGCTGCAGAACTATGTCCAGGAACTTCTATTTCCGGGATGATCTGAACATGTCTTTGAGCGGCATAATCCTGATTAACTCGGTAATAAGTTTGGCTTCAGGTAAAAAATCCTTTTCAGTAAGAATAGCCGTTTGATTATTTATAACGAAACCTTCTCCTCCCTGCAAACTCATGGAGGTTTGACTGGAAAGCCAGTTACAATTTAATAAAATTGTTTCTATTCCAAACTTTTAATTATTCCAGAATCTGTGACCCTCAACCCAGGATGGGTTGAATTTTCAATAGTTTAAGAAAGAGTTGGATAAAAATTAAATTATCTTTTAGAACTGTAATTAGGGGCTTCGCTTGTGATATTCACGTCGTGAGGATGGGATTCCCTGACGCCCGCAGCAGTAACTTTCACAAATTTGCCATTTATCTGAAGGTCTTCTATGGTTGGTGTACCACAATAACCCATCCCGGCCTGTAATCCACCCACCAATTGGTAAAGGACTTCGGAGACCAAGCCTTTAAAGGCTACCCGACCAACAATACCTTCAGGCACCAACTTTTTAACATTTTCTTCTGCATCTTGGAAATAACGATCCTTGGAACCGGATTCCATTGCTTCCAGAGAACCCATTCCCCGATAGGTTTTGAATTTACGGCCTTCAAAAATGACCATCTCCCCGGGTGCTTCTTCCGTACCTGCCAATATTGATCCAATCATGATGGAACTGGCCCCCGCTGCAATTGCCTTAACCAGATCACCGGAATACCTGACACCTCCATCTGCTATTACCGGCACTCCCATTCCCTTTAAAGCTTTGGCACATTCGAAGACCGCAGAAAGCTGGGGAACACCTACCCCTGCAATGACCCGGGTGGTGCAAATGCTGCCCGGACCCACGCCTACTTTTATGGCATCTGCTCCGGCCTCCGCCAATGCTCTGGATGCCTCAGGGGTAGCTACATTTCCTACTATTACTTCAAGGTCAGGGAATTCCTGCTTTATCCTCCTGCAGGTTTCTATCACCCCTTTGGAATGCCCATGTGCGGTATCAATAGAAACCACATCAACTCCTGCTGCTTTCAAGGCTTCAACCCTTTCTACTATATCCGCAGTCACCCCTACAGCCGCACCTACTCTTAACCGGCCATACTCATCCTTACAGGCATGGGGTTTATCTTTTCTTTTGAGAATATCCTTATAAGTAATCAATCCGGTCAGCTTGTAATCCTCATCCACAATAGGCAATTTTTCAATCCTATACTCCTGTAGGATTTCCTCGGCCTGTTCCAGAGAAATCCCTGCTTTGGCCGTGATCAGATGATCAACGGTCATAATTTCCTTTACCGGCATATTCTGGTCTTTTATAAATCTCAGATCCCGGTTAGTGATAATCCCTTTAAGGTTCCTCTCTTCGTCCACCACGGGTATGCCTCCTATATTAAATTCGCTCATAATGGCTTGAGCATCTTTTACTATGGCATTGACCTGAAGGGTGATGGGGTCCAAAATCATCCCGCTTTGTGAACGTTTCACCTTCCTGACCTGCGCAGCTTGCTGTTCAGTGGTCATATTCTTATGGATAAAACCCAATCCTCCTTCCAAGGCAATGGCAATGGCCAGTTCCGCCTCAGTAACAGTATCCATGGCAGCAGAAACCAATGGGATGTTCAGCCTGATATTTTTTGTAAGTTGAGAAGATGTATTGGTGTTGCGTGGTAGAACTTCGGAGTAGCCCGGTACCAAAAGCACATCATCGTATGTAAGTGCTTCAAAAAGAAATTTATCTGTATTGAGATTCATAGCAAATTTGGTTAGGTAACCTATTTGCACGTCAAAGATACAATTTTTTTTTATTTCCTTTTCAACACCCTTTAAAAATAAGCTGAAAAATTAATTTGAGAAAAGGCTGTAGAAGGAATTTTCTTCTGATTCATGCGAAAAAAGGGTTTGTTTCATTTAACCTTCTCTTTTCAACCTGGCAATATAAAAGCCATCAAATCCGCTTTCATGCGCCAACACTTTCTGATCTTCTATCAACTCGAAATTTTGGCCTCTTTCACTCTTAAGGAAGGCCTCTACCTGGTTTTGGTTTTCTATAGGAAGGATACTGCAGGTCGCATATACCATTAGCCCTCCAGGTTTTACCATGGTAGCGTAGTTTTGAATGATCTCCTGTTGAACAGACAATACCTTCTCTATTGATTCCGGGCTCAGTTTCCATTTAGTGTCCGGATTTCTTTTCAATACCCCCAAACCGGAACAGGGCACATCCAGCAAAAGGCGATCGGCAGTTTCTTTCAGCCGTTTAATGGTCTTATTGCCTTCTATAACCTTGGGTTCAATGATACTCACTCCGGCCCTTCTTGCCCTGAGTTTGGTATTCTTCAATTTCCATTCCTCTACATCCATGGAAAGTATACGGCCTTTGTTTTCCATAAGTGCTGCCAAGTGAAGGGACTTGCCCCCCGCACCGGCACAGGCATCTATCACCCTCATGCCGGGAGCTGCATCCAAAGCAGCGGCTACCAATTGTGATGAGGCATCCTGTATTTCAAAAAGCCCCTCCTTAAAGGCCGGTGAACGGAACATGTTTTGACGCTTGGTCAATACCAAAGCGTCTTTGTACCCTTTTGGGGCATAAGTTTCTATTCCCTCATCATTCAACCGCTTCATTAAATCCTCCCGGAAAATCTTAAGTGAGTTTACCCGGATTACTACCTTTGCCTGCTCATTGAGGGTGTCCAGCTCAGCTTCCCATTTTTCCCCAAGCAGGGTTTCCCCCATTTCATCCAGCCAATCCGGAATAGATTGTAAAATGGCTCTGTCGGTAATGGAAGTATATCTGGATTTGATGTCCGCTGCATTTATTCCCTGGAATTCCCTCCAAGGCGGAAGTTCATGCCCTTGCATTAACCAGTACGTTCCAAACAAATGAAATAAATCATCTGAGGGGCTTATTTCATTGATCAATCTCCACCAACGAACCATTTCGTAAACACTTTCGGCAATGAAAGCCCGGTCCCTTGCCCCCCATTTTGGATTGGATTTCAAGGTTTTTTCAATGACCTTATCTGCATAACGTTCCCGGTTGAATATTTCTTCTATGGAGTTGACAACACCATATACTGTATTGGAATGAAGTCTCATTAATTTATAAATTAGTTAGTGGTTATTGGGAAGCAAATTGGTGTCCTGGCTTCGCTTGGTGATCAAGGAATCTATAACTCCGTTTAGGGGGACCAAGACTGTACTTTTAACCATCCGCCCTATGTCTCCCCCTCCGTGAGTCTCTCCGTCTCCTTCCTTCCATCAACCGCTCACGCTTCCATTCCACCGCTTTTTAGGCGTTCTGCATTTTCTGCAAACCTAAGGGCACTGATAAATTCTTCGATATTACCATCCATGATATCGGATAAATTATAGACTGTTTTATTGATCCTATGGTCGGTAACCCTGCTTTGGGAGTAATTGTAAGTACGGATTTTATCCGAACGATCACCTCCACCCACCATGGACTTTCTTTGTGCCCCTATTTCGGCATTGTGCCGGGCCAATTCAATTTCATATAATCTGGACCGGAGGACTTTCAGTGCCTTTTCGAAGTTCTTGATCTGGGATTTTTGGTCCTGGCAGATCACCACCAGTCCAGTAGGAATATGCGTCAAACGGACAGCAGAATAAGTGGTGTTAACAGACTGTCCACCAGGACCGGAGGAGCAATAAATGTCTTTCCTTATCTCATTCATGTCAATATTTATTTCCACATCATCCACTTCGGGAAGTACTGCCACAGAAGCTGCTGAAGTATGGACTCTTCCTTGAGTTTCAGTTGCAGGAACTCTTTGCACACGGTGTACGCCGGATTCATATTTCATCATCCCATATACATCTGCTCCAGTGATCGTACTGATAATTTCCTTATAGCCCCCGGAGGAACCAAAAGTCAAATCCAACACCGTCAGGTTCCAATTCTGCTTTTCACAGAAACGTTCATACATTCTAAACAGGTCCCCCGCAAAAATAGCTGCTTCGTCCCCGCCGGTACCTCCCCTGATTTCCAAAATACAATTTTTGGAATCATTGGGATCCTTTGGGATCAGCATTTGCTTCAAATCTATTTCCAACTGCTCTTTTCTTTCCCTTAACTCATCCAATTCCCCTTTGGCCATTTCCCTGAAATCAGGATCCTTCTCCTTGTCCAGAATCGTCTTTGAGCTGGTAATGTTTTCAAGTACCAATTTATACTCCTGGTACACTTCCATTATTTTTTCCAGATCCTTATACTCCTTGGAAAGTTGGGTGTATTTATTCATATCCGACATGGCATCCGGCTGGATAATCAACTGGCCCACCTCTTCAAATCTATCTTTAATCGCTTCTAGCTTATCGAGCATACATTATTCATTAGCAAACTGCAAAATTAAGAAAATATGTCGGATACAGGTGAGTTTATCAGAGGATTCTCTACATCGTGCCGCTAAGGCGTAAAAAAAGGTAAACGGTCCACAATCATCTGTTCACAGTAATATACTCTCTTTTGCGGCTTCTCTGTGCCTCTGCGTGAAACTTTTTCAAACATACCACTTCTGCGTCAATCGAAAAAAAGTCCAAAACTGATGATCCATAATCCACCGTCCAACATAAAAGAACCTAGCTTAGACGCAAATAATAAGAATTTCAAACCTGCTTTCTGTTCACTCAAAATGCAAATAAGTCTCAGTCTTTTCCCCTTTCCTCCGTACCTTTAGGATTCCGATCAAATTATCCAGTCATGAAAAAGTATATGCTGTCCGCTGCATTCATTTTCTCTTACCTATTATTTTCCTGTGAATCAGAAAAAAAAATAAGCCGGGAGGTTTTTGAAGAGGTACAGCACGCCAATGAAGTGAAGAAACTGAGCGAAGTAGACATTATCAATAAGGCCATGGAATGGGGTGAGGAGATCAGTAAAAAAGCACAGGAACAACTGATGGGAACCCTGCAAACGGCCATCGAAGATCATGATTTCCCGGGAGCGGTAGAGTTCTGCAATGTAGAAGCCTTGCCCATTTTGAAAGAAGTAGGGAATAAATATGGCGTCACCATCAGGAGAGCTTCCAATTCCTACAGAAATCCTGCTAACCAGCCCAATGAAAACGAGGAACTATTGTTGGAAGCTTATGAATATAATGAAGAAAAGGGAATCAAAAACCAATCCAACGTTCAAAAAGTGTCCGATGGGAACCTCTTGCTTTTCACTAAAGCAATTACCATTCCGGGAGGGCTATGCCTCAATTGTCATGGGGAGCCAAGGAAGGAAATCAATGAAGAAACATTAAATAAAATCAACCAGCTTTACCCCGAGGATAAAGCCAAAGGGCATCAAATCGGTGACCTGAGGGGCATGTGGAGTATTGCCATTCCGCAGAAAGAAGTAGTGGATAAAATGTAATACTATGCAAACCATATTAGGATCCGGAGGTGCTATTGGCGTGGAACTTGCCAAAGCACTGGTCAATTATACCGATAAAATAAGGTTGGTCAGCCGAAAGCCAACCGCTGTCAATCCACATGATGAATTGTTTCCTGCAGATCTTACCCGGAAAGAAGAAGTTCAAAGAGCAGTAATGGGTTCCTCCGTGGTTTACCTTACGGTAGGACTTCCGTACAGTGCGGAAGTATGGCAAAAACTTTGGCCCAAGGTAATCCAAAACACCATAGAGGCCTGTAAAGACAATGGGGCAAAACTCGTTTTTTTCGATAACATTTATATGTATGATCCTGATTTTTTGGATGGGATGGATGAAGATACTCCCATTAATCCGGTAAGAGGGGAAAATAAGGGCAAGCATAGTCAGTATGATCCTTGATGAGGTAAAAGCAGGAGCATTGACAGCACTTATTGCCCGATCTGCGGACTTTTATGGACCAGGTGTGAAGAAAACCAGCGTACTCACTGAAACCGTCTTTAATAATCTTGCCAAAGGAAAAAAGCATTTTGGTTCGGTAGGTCCGATGTCAAACATTCTTTTACCTATACCCCTGATGCGGGCAAAGCAACGGCTATTTTCGGAAATACCCCAGATGCTTATAATCAGGTTTGGCATTTACCCACTTCCCCTAACCCCTTTACAGGTAAACAATGGATAAAGGCGATAGCAGTGGAAATGAAGGTTAAGCCCGATTATCAAGTTATTCCAAAATTTTTGGTTCAAATGATGGGACTATTCGTGCCGTTTATGAAAGAAATGGCGGAAATGATGTACCAGTACAACACCAATTATGTTTTTGACAGTAGCAAGTTTGAAAAACAGTTTGGTTTTGAACCTACCCCTTATACCGAAGGCATCAAGGAGATTGTATCCCGAGACTTTAATAAAAGCGACCTGAAATAAAATTATACAATTATGGAAACCATAAAATCCCGTTGCCAATGGTGCATGAGCTTCGAAGATTATATCAAATATCACGATGAGGAATGGGGCGTGCCCGTTTATTCAGACCAGGTCCATTTTGAATTTCTGGTCTTGGAAAGTGCGCAGGCCGGATTAAGCTGGTCTACCATATTGAAGAAGAGGGAGGGATACAGAAAAGCTTTTGCCGATTTTGATTATACGTTGATTGCTGATTTCCCGGACAGTTATGTACAGGAACTCATGCAGGATACAGGCATTATCCGCAACGGACTCAAGATTAAAGCGGCCATCAACAATGCCCGACAATTTATGGAATTGCAGGCCAAGCATGGCTCGTTTACTTCCTATATCTGGGATT
The DNA here is from genome assembly GCA_040905145.1 of Anditalea sp. Lineage (GTDB taxonomy): Bacteria > Bacteroidota > Bacteroidia > Cytophagales > Cyclobacteriaceae > DATGMS01. The sequence continues at coordinate 35,845 of JBBDSC010000015.1, read as the reverse complement.
TTGTCGATGGAAAACCTGTTCAAAATGCATGGGAGAACAATTCAGTGGTTCCAGCCACTACCGAAGCTTCCGATAAATTGGCCAAAGATTTCAAACGCCAGGGATTTAAATTTCTGGGAAGCACCACCCTTTATGCACATATGCAGGCCACTGGATTGATCAATGACCATATGCCGCACTGCTTTCGTTATCATGAAGTTCAACGGCTGGCCCGATAGGAGGAGAACCCGACCATAGAAACTTTTCCAAAGCTCGGAACTTGGGAAAAATCAACAATCCATCGCATCATTCTCCCAATATATCCGACTTAGGCGCCTGCTTGGCTTGCTTGATCCGGTAATTCAGGGTAAGGTTGACTTGTCTTACTGTTCTCTGAGAATCTCCCACGGTATAAAAGCCAGGACCTTCACTGATATATCGGTTACGGCGGCTATTGAGGACGTCCATTATGTTAAGAATAAGCGTACCCCTACCCTTAAAAACATCTTTACTGGCAGATAAATCCGCATAAAAAAGGGATTTTCTTACTCCTTGGGCTGTTTTCTGTCGCGCTTCGTAATTGCTCCTCAGCTGAACTTCCATGCCATTGGAAAAATTAAACCTCGAACTATATCTCGCAAACCAACTATAAGTGTTCACCTTATAGGCCTCCAAAATATTGCTACCATCAATATCCGCATAAAAGAAATTAACATTCAGATCCATATTCCACCAGTCATTAACCGAATAATCGCTGGTAAACTCCGCTCCCATGGACTTTTCTGATATAAGGTTTTGGGTGATGGTTCTGGAATTTCCTTCCTCATCAACACTTCTGATGCGATCTATTTTATCGGTAGTACTTCTATAATAAAGCGTAGAAAAAAGCGATCCCTTTTCGAAATATTTGATGTGGCCCATTTCATAGGCATTGGTAAATTCAGGTTCCAGATCTGGGTTACCGCTGAAAAAATTCCGTGCATCCGAGAAAGTCACAAATGGGCTTAAATCGTTGTAAAAAGGCCGCCTTACCCTTCGGCTATAGCTGAGCTGAAAAGCGTTTTCCGGCGTAAAGGAATAAGTCAAATGTGCGCTCGGAAAAAAGTTAATGTAATCTCTTGGGTTGATTTCATTGGCCTTGACCAAAGTGGTGGTCACATCCGTCAATTCCGCCCTCAAACCTCCCTGATAAGAGAACTTGTTACTCTTGTTGCCAAGGATGCCATAGATGGCATGGATATTTTCTTGATATAAAAATATGTCTTCCATTCCTCGAAAAGGAATAAAATCACCCGTTTCATTTTGTTCACTTACGACAAAATCGTTCTCCATGTTCCTAAAACTGCTCCTCAGTCCTGTTTCAAAATTACCTTCTTCACCAATGGGCTTGGTATAATCCACCTGAAAAAGCCATTGCCTTTCAAATTCATCGTTTAAGGCCATTTGGACAACCGATTTAGCTGGTTCTTCCGTCCCGTCAGGCTGAAAAAAGGACTGGGTGTACACCTGCTCCGAATTTTCCCAATAATCCAGATAAGTAATGCCAGCGGTAAATTCATGCCCTTTCTGCTCAAAGGATCTTTTATAACTTAAGTTCGCCTCTGAGTGTGGCTCCTTTTCATCCTCCACTTGCCGGCGGGTGCTATAGCCCTCCAGATTATTGTCTGTAAACAGATAATCTTCATACCGGATGTCCAAAATGCGGTGTGCATCACTTCTCCGCAATAAATAGGATCCCGTCAGGATACTTTTCTCATTGAAATAATAATCCAGTCCTGCGCGAACATTATTGTTGAGGCTGGTTACCACCCCTTTATTGGCCTGCCTTAAAATAAAGGTCGTGTCTTCCCCATAAACTTCCTGATAAAGCGACCCCCTATTGGGCAGCTTCCGGTGGGCCACTCCATAGTTGATAAACCAATTAATCTTATTGCGCCGGTAGTTCAGGTTGGCCGAGAGGCCCAAATTGGTGGGATCTCCAGCAATTACTTCAAATGAACCATTAAACCCTTGGTTATTCTCTTTTTTAAGCACAATATTGATCACCCCGGCCATTCCTTCCGCTTCGTAGCGTGCGGAAGGATTGGTGATGACCTCCACTGTTTCTATCATACTTGCAGGAAGTTGCTGCAAACCACTGCTGCCTTTGAAGCTTACCAGTCCCGAAGGCTTCCCATCTATCAATATCCTTACATTATCACTACCCCTGAGCCTGACATTCCCTTCGGGGTCCACGGAAACAGATGGGAGGTTCATCAGGACATCAGAAGCAGAGCCGCCCGCATTGGCCAAGTCTTGTCCAACATTGAATATCCTTTTGTCCAGTGACAATTCCATTCTGTTTTTCTGCCCCTGTACTACTACTTCCTCCAGGTTGGCAGTGGATGGTTCAATTTTTATGGCACCTAAATCATGGCTTCGGTCTTCCCTGCTGAGTTCAAATGTGGCCGTTTCAAGAGCATCATATCCCATAAATTCTATCAAGGCATAATAGGACCCAAAAGGTAGATCGATGGAAAAAACACCCTCCTCATCGGTGATATTTCCATCAATCAGCTTTTTCTCCTGGCTCTCATAAATAGCTACCGAGGCAAAACTCAAGGGTAAAGAGGAGGAGGAATCCACAATTTTGCCTTTTACGTTGGCATTTCGGCCCGATTGAGCTGAAACTTCCACCCAAGCAAAAGAAAAAAGCGCCAATAGGAGAAAGGCTTTTATGGAAAGATAAAAAGGATGATAGAAATTCTTCATTAGGAAACTATTTAGTGGGGCAAATTTAAATGGTTTAATTTACTTTAAAGCAGTTAGCTTGCTTTGTGCTTAACATTGGTGCACAGACTTTCCTCCTTTCCTTTGAAAGGAAAAAGCTCCACCAAAGATAGGCAAAGAGACGGTGAATAAAATTATATTTTACAGGAACGAAAATATTTTTATTGGAACCCAATTATTTATGGAATAAATCATTCTTCCTATTTTCCTGCAATTCATATCCGCAAGAAATCCCTGTCCTTCTTCAAGCCAAAGAAGGCCCAGTCAAGACCATTAATGCATAGAATTCCGGTTTTGTAGGCATTCAAGGGTATAGATCCCGGTTTAAAGTGTATGTTTATAAACTGCAAGTTTAGGAAAATTCTCCCCCTACATTAAAGATAAATATCCTGAATTAAGGGGTGTAATGATTTTGGACTGGCCTAAGATGCCGGAAGGGATAATGGAAGCCATGAGGCTGAAAGTCAGTAAGAAAACTTAAAAATATTTAAAAATGTTTTATATTTGAATATGAAAACCTCCAAAATAATAAATGACCTCAAAAATGCAAACTTTTCCCTTGAACAGGCAAATAAAATAGCTGAAATATTGGAAAACCAGGAAGAGGAGGAAAAGATTAGAAGGGAACAATTAGACAGAGACATTAATTCTATGCTTTCTGATATAGATAAATACAGTTCCCGTATGACCACCGCTTTTGAAGTGGGGTCAGAAATGAAGAACGAACTTGATGTAATCAATAAAGGATTTGTTGATTTTAAATTTAGGTTTGATGTCTTCGATAATAAATTTGAAATTATCAACAGCAAATTTGATCAGGTTGATATTAAATCAGGAAGTCTTAAATCAGATCTTCAAAATGAAATTTCTAAGTCAAAATATGATCTGTTAAAGTGGATAATTGGATTATTCATTGCGAATGGAGCTTTTATGGCCTTGTTAAAGTATTTAGGATAATTAATTACAATCCCGGGAAACCGGGGATTTTTTGTTTTAACTCAAAAAATTATTTGAACTGAAATGACAAATTCCAAAGAAATACTTTTTGAAAGATGGTCCGGAAACAATCCAATAACGGGTGGGTCTGTTTACGTTCCTGTATTCGATTCTGATGTATTTGAATACTGCGGTAAGTAATTGGACAGACTCTAATTAAGACCTACATGTGCAAGGTAGCTCAGTAAAGCACCCAAATTCTTAAGACTTTTATGACTATGGAGCAATTAAAAAAACTTCCATTATTAAAAATAAGCCAAGACCGGCGCTATTTAGTCACCGAAGAAAATGCTCCTTTTTTTTGGCTGGGGGATACTGCCTGGGAATTGTTTCACCGGTTAAACAAAGAGGAGGCCTTATTGTACCTGGAAAATAGGGCATCAAAAGGTTTTAACGTTATTCAGGCCGTCATTGTGGCCGAGCTGGATGGATTGAACACCCCAAACGCCAATGGAGACAAACCCTTAATCAATAATGACCCCTGTCAACCTAATGAAGCCTATTTCAAATATATAGACGATATTATTGAAATGGCAGAAAAACTGGGCATTTATATGGCCATTTTACCCACTTGGGGAGACAAGTTTCATAAAGCATGGGGGCTTGGACCTGAAATTTTCAACCCTCTCAATGCGGAGAAGTACGGAGAATTTCTTGGCCACCATTATGTGGATTGCAACAATATCATTTGGTTGCTAGGAGGCGACAGGACTCCGGCCAATGAAAACCATTATGCCATCACCAGGTCCATGGTCAAGGGAATAAAAAAACATGATCCACGTCATTTAATGACCTACCATCCAAATGGGGGAAAAATTGCCAGTGATTGGTATGGAAATGAAGAATGGCTGGATTTGGACATGTTTCAGACCCGTCACCAAAGCGGCTTTAAAGAATACAGATTTACCAGACGGGCCCTACAGGCAAAGCCTACAAGACCGGTCATAGATGGTGAGCCGGGTTATGAAAATATTCCCAATCTTTTGAACAAATTCAACATCAAGAGGCTCGATGATGCTGACATAAGAAAATCTGCCTATTGGAACATGTTTTCCGGGGCAGCAGGTCACACCTACGGCTGCAATGAAGTCTGGCAGATGTTCGAGAAAGGAAAGCCTCCTCTTTTTGGGGCTTATCTCCCTTGGGACGAAGCCATACATTTGCCCGGTTCCCATCAAATGGGATTATTGAAAAAAATATTTGAATCACTGCCCTGGCAAACGCTACACAATGACCAAAAACTATTGTCGCCTAGTTTCCTGGGGAATTTCACGACCACCCTGGCTATGATTTCCGCTCAAAAAGATTTGCTTTTAGTCTATACCCCATCTGGAAGGCCATTCCGTTTGAAGCTTTCCACATTAAAAGCCGAAACAGTAAACGCCTATTGGTTTGATCCTGTGGATGGAAAAATAATCGCGGCTGGGCAATATGTCACCAGTCAAACGGTACGCTTTAAGCCCCTCGTTAAAAAAAATGGAAAAGATTTTGTTTTAATTGTATTGGACAGCACCGAATCCCAAAAATGGTTGGAAACATCTGACAGCCTTCGTTGGAGCCAAGGTAGAATTCTTTTACCACAAAGGCATTATGCCTGAAAAAATTAAACCACAATTCACATGATAAGCCACTTTCAAGAAAAAATACTCAATGTTCAACACTCAATTCTCAAGTAATGAAAAAGCATTCAGCTTTAATGATTCTTCATTGAGAATTTAAAACAGTTTAATCCATTCCAAGGAAATCCACTTCAAATACCAAAACTGAATTGGCCGGGATACCCTCACTCTCCTGATCCCTGTAAGCATATGGGGAAGGAATAATCAATACGGCCTCGGATCCGCTTCTAAGCCGGCTAAAGCCGATGCTAAAGCCAGTAATGGGCCCTCCTTGTTGGGCAGGTATTAAAGCAAAAGGATAAATGCGATATTCCCTTTCTTCATCATGCAGGTCATTTTCTATGGCTACGGATTCAATATTGGTGTCAAAAACAGTTTCATCCAAAAGCTTGCCCACATAGTTGATATAGACTGTATTGTTTGATGTTGGTCTGGATCCGGTCCCTTCTTCCTGCACGATGATCACCACCCCACTAGGATCATGGATTCTGTACAGACTATCATAATCCGCAGTCTCTAAATACTCTTCAATTTTCACCCTGTCCAAGGCCAAATTACCTGCCTCGTCGTATCTGGGCCCGCCAAAGTTTGGCGGTTCGGTGTCACAGGAGAAAAGAGTAATGGATAAAAGAAGTAGGATCCCTATTGTTGATCTTATCATTTTGTTTAATCTATTGTTTATTTACTTCCACGAGTTCCAGATCAAATACCAACACAGAATTTGGAGTTATTGGCCCCCTGCCACCAGGGCCATAGGCATAAATAGAAGGAATCAACACAGTGGCCTTATCCCTTTCTTTCATTTGTGCTAAGGCAAAATGCCAACCATCAATCACCCCTCGATAACCTAGCCTTACCGGATAAGGCTCATAAGGATTCGCTGAATTGTACATATCATTGTCCCTGGCCACTTGCTCTATCGACGTATCGAAGACCGTTCCGTCCAATAAATACCCTGTATAATTGACCTCCAGGGAATCACCTTCAGCCACAGTTTCCCCCCCTTCATTTTCTTCTGTAAAAAGAAGGACAATGCCCGTATTTGCCACAGTCAGTTCCCTTATCGGAACAATGTCTGTCGTTTGGACGAAATTATCGATCTTCTTAAGATCTTCATTGAAAACGGATTCCGCGGTTTCCTCGTCAGAAATGCAGGAAGAAAACAGCCCTACTGAAAGGGCTGCCATAAAATACAACAGGTTGCTTTTCATTGAATTACTTTTGAACGTCAGTCACCTCTACGTCGAATATCAGTACAGAGTTGGCCTTTATAACCTCACTAGCATCTTGATCGCCGTATGCCAAGGTAGAAGGGATAAGAAGTTTTGCTTTTGACCCTTCCTTGAGGTATTGTAGACCTTCATCCCATCCAGGGATTACTCTTCCCATACCCACTTGAATCTCAATAGGTTCATAAGGACGTCCTTCCATAAAAGTATTGCTTTCTTTTGCCACACTTTCCAGGCTAGTGTCAAATACAGTTCCATCCAGCACGTAACCGGTATAATTTACGGAAACGGTATCGCCTTGCTCTACCTCAGGACCATTGCCCTCCTCTTCTATGACGTAGAAAAGACCTGATTCTGTCTTGGTGGCCTCCAGATTATTCTCAGCGATATAACCTTCCAGTATTTTAACGTCCTCCTGTAGTTGTACAACCGCCTTCTCACTTTGCTTTTTCTGATGTGCTTCAGCCAGATCGTTGAAATAATCCTGGAATACTTGCTCTTCCAACACATCCACTACTCCAATACTGATCGTTACTTCCTCCTCATTGGTCAAAAAAGGAGGAAGTCCTTGTGCCCCAAATACTTTTTCAGCAGTAGAATTAATTACAATGCTATCTCCACTTTTCAAGCCCAGAAAGATTTCATCTATGCCCGATTGTTTTTCGGTAGAATCATTGTATTGTAAATAAGCCGGTGTGGGTTGGTCATAGCTGGATATAAAAGTGGAATCATTGCTTTTTTTGGCGGTAAAATGATAAACCACAAATTCCCCATTTTTGGGTTTTTCGCTGCCCTCTTTGATGTAGGTATATTCTATCCCATCTGATGTGGTTTGGGTTTTTTCGCAAGCTATCATTCCAGCAGATACTGCTACCAACATGCCTGCTGATAAAATAAAATTATTAATTTTTTTCATTGATTAATTCAAGTTGAGTGAATAATGATCGTTTATTTTCTTTTATTAATTTTTCAAACTTATCGGTAGTCTCTTTCAAGGTCAGGTCGGATTTCCCACCTGATGCGTTTTTATGTCCACCACCATTAAAGTAGGTGGCGGCAAACTTATTGATTGCCACATCTTCCGAAGACCGGAAAGAAATTTTTATGCTGTCTTTCCTTTCGGTAAACATGGCGGCGATCTTTATCCCATCCAAAGACAATGCATAATTCACCAACCCTTCAGTGTCCCCGGTTTGTGAATCGTATTTTTTCAGGTCTTTTTTGCTGATGCTGAAATAAGCTGTTTGCACATCTTGTAGAATGACCAGCCTTCTGATCAGTGCAAAGCCAATAAATTTCAAGCGGTTGATGGAGTTGGTATCATAAATGAGCCGGGAAATTTTGGAATTGTCAGCCCCTAAGCCAATCAGTTCTGCGGTGACCATATGAACATTCTTTGTGGTATTGGGATGCCTGAACCCGCCGGTATCTGTCATAATGCCGGCATAAAGGCAATCTGCAATATCTTTGTCAATCAAATCCTTATCACCCATTTTGATAATCAACTCATACACCAATTCGCATGTTGCTGCTGCCGAAGTGCTCCAGTACCTAAAATCCGCAAAATCCTCTGGGTCCTGATGGTGATCTATATTGACTTTATAGGCTTTGGAAGCCTTGACCATTTCTCCCATCTCCTGGATCCTCATAAGACATGAAAAATCCAAGCAGATGATCATGTCAGCCTCTGCAATTTTGGCTGCTACTTTATCCGATTTACCCTTTTCTTCAAAATTTATTACCTCCTCATTGCCTTTCATCCAATGTAAAAAAGAAGGATAATCAGAGGGGGTGATCACAGCTACCTCGTGATTTTTCTTCTTCAAATAGTTGGCCATGCCCAAGGAAGAACCCAATGCATCAGCATCCGGCTTGTGGTGGGTAGTGATAACTATTTTTTGAGGGAAGGATAAGCGCTCTTTAATTAACTTTAAATCTTGCATCTATACAATTTTGCATCTGTACTTTTTGCACATAGCATGCAAAGGTCAATATAATTTTTTAAATTTCCCAATATATCCATTTGGCCAAGGCTAATGGCCATGGCCCGGATTTTACCAAGAGATTTCGGAGATTAAATGAAAAGCGTTAATTTTACCTAAATTAAACCTACAAAAAATAAAAAGAATGACAAGTAACAGAACATTTACCATGATCAAACCTGACGCATATAGCGCAGGGAATTCAGGAGCAATATTGAAAATGATTGAAGAGGCAGGTTTTAAATTGGTAGCCATAAAAGGGACAAGACTGACCGCAGAGTTAGCGGGTAAATTTTATGAAGTACACAATGCTAGACCCTTTTACAAAGATCTTTGTGCTTTTATGTCTTCTGGACCTATTATTGCTGCTATTTTAGAGAAAGCCAATGCAGTAGAGGATTTTAGAAAACTAATAGGGGCCACCAATCCCGACGATGCTGCCGAAGGAACCGTCCGTAAACTGTTTGCCAGTTCTATCGAAGCTAATGCGGTCCATGGATCTGATTCTGATGAAAATGCCAACTTGGAAGGAAATTTTTTCTTTAATCAATTTGAAAGAGTACTGTGAAATTAAAACCTATTGAAAAGCTTTTGGTAGCTAACCGTGGCGAAATTGCCATCAGGATATTAAGGGCCGCTTCCGAGTTAAAAATCCGGACCGTTACTGTTTATACCTATGAAGATCGCTATTCCCTTCACCGGTATAAAGCGGATGAAGCCTATCAAATAGGAGAAGATGAAGAACCCCTGAAGCCTTACCTGGATATTGAAGAGATAATTACCGTAGCCAAGAGAAATAATATTAATGCCATTCATCCAGGATATGGTTTTTTATCCGAAAACGTCAGGTTTGCCAAGAGATGCCGGGAGGAAGGGATTATTTTTATTGGCCCTGAGCCAGGGGTAATGGAAAAATTAGGGGATAAGGTCGCTGCCAAGAAAATAGCATTAAAAGCCAATGTTCCAATCATAAAGGACAGTAAGGAAAACCTTGATTCGCCAGAGATCGCTTTAAAGGAAGCACAAAAAATAGGTTTTCCGGTAATGGTAAAAGCTGTCTCGGGAGGTGGGGGCAGGGGCATGAGGGTAGTACATGAGGAAAAAGCTTTTAAAGGGGCCTTTACCGATGCAAAGAACGAAGCTTTTAAGGCCTTTGGGGATGATACGATGTTTCTGGAAAAATATATTGAGGATCCCAAGCACATTGAAATACAGATCATGGGGGATAATTATGGAAACCTGATCCACCTGTTCGAAAGGGATTGCTCAGTACAGCGTAGATTTCAAAAAGTAGTGGAAGTGGCTCCCAGTGCGACCTTATCCAAAGAAGCCAAAAATAAGCTTTACCAATATGCCCTTGATATTTGCCGGGAAGTTAACTACAACAATGTGGGTACCGTGGAATTTCTCGTGGATAAGGAAGAGCATGTTTACTTTATCGAAGTCAATCCACGGATACAAGTGGAACATACGATTACCGAAGAAATTACGGGAATAGATATCGTCCGTTCACAAATTCTTATCGCCCAGGGCCATATGCTTTCTGACCCACAAATTTTTATTAACGATCAAGAGGATATTGTGGCCAATGGTTTTGCTATTCAATGCCGGATCACCACAGAAGATCCGGAAAACAATTTTCAACCTGACTATGGGACCATCATAGCCTACAGGAATGCCGGTGGATTCGGAATCAGGATCGATGAAGGAAGCTCTTATCCCGGAGTAAAAATTTCCCCTTTCTTTGACTCCATGCTGGTGAAAATTTCCGCTTCAGGAAGAACTCTTAAAGGGGCTTCCCAACGATTGGGCAGAACGTTAAGAGAATTCCGGATCAGGGGTGTAAAGACCAATATTGGTTTTTTGGAGAATGTTATCTCCCATCCAACCTTTTATAATGGGCATGCTACCGTTAAATTTATCGATAACCATCCCGAACTATTTGCCATTCCGGAAAAGAAAGACCGCGGAACCAAGACGCTCCGATATCTGGCGGATGTGATCGTCAATGGTAATCCGGATGTAAAGGCAATGGATCCCTCCAAACGCTTCAGAAATCCTAAGGTGCCCGCCTTTGACAGAAATGGCCCGTACCCCCAAGGAACCAAGAACCTGTTGACCGAATTGGGGCCGGAACTTTTTGCGGACTGGTTGAGAAAAGAAAAGCCCATACACTTTACGGATACTACTTTCCGTGATGCGCACCAGTCTTTGCTGGCCACCAGAATGCGCACCAAGGATATGTTAAAAGTGGCAGAAGGATTTGCCAAAAACCATCCTGAGGTATTCAGTATGGAGGTTTGGGGCGGTGCGACATTTGATGTAAGCTTGCGCTTCCTTCACGAAGATCCATGGAAAAGGCTCCAAATGATAAGAAAAGCTGTTCCTAACATCCTATTGCAGATGCTGATCAGGGGTTCAAATGCGGTAGGCTATACGGCTTATCCCGACAACCTGATCGAACGTTTTATTGAAAAATCATGGGAAAACGGCATAGATGTTTTCCGGATTTTTGATTCATTGAATTGGCTGGAAGCCATGAAAGTGAGTATCAAAGCAGTTAAGGAAAGGACAGGGGGAATTGCCGAGGGTTCTATTTGTTATACCAATGATATTCTTGATCCCTCCAACAAGAAATACAACCTCCAGTATTATCTGGATCTGGCCAGAAGGATGGAAGATCAGGGCATCCATGTATTGGGCATAAAGGATATGGCGGGATTGTTAAAACCTTATGCCGCCGAAGTGTTGATCGGAAGCTTAAAAGAAAAAGTAGCTTTACCCATTCATTTGCATACCCACGATACTTCCAGTATCCAATCTGCAACTTATTTAAAGGCCATTGAATCGGGAGTGGACGTAGTGGATGTGGCCATTGCCAGTATGTCCGGTCTCACCTCCCAGCCCAACTTCAATTCCATCCTGGCTTATACCAAAGGACAGGAGAGAGAAAGTAAAATCAATCTGGGAAAACTGAATCAATATGCCACTTATTGGGAGGATGTAAGGGAGTATTATTATCCATTTGAACCGGATTTGAAGGCCGGAACCGCAGAAGTGTATGTCCATGAAATTCCCGGTGGGCAATATTCAAACCTTAGGCCACAGGCAGAGGCATTGGGATTGGAACACCAATTTGAAACAGTCAAGAAAAACTACGCGGTGGTCAATGAACTGTTTGGGGATATAGTCAAAGTGACTCCTTCTTCCAAAGTAGTGGGCGACATGGCTATTTTTATGACCTCCAATGGTTTGTCCAAAGAGGATATCTTAGAAAAGGGACATCAACTTTCTTTTCCTGAATCGGTGGTGGGAATGTTCAGGGGTGATCTTGGGCAGCCGGAAGGAGGTTTTCCCGTAGCGCTCCAAAAAATGATATTAAAAGGAAGCGAGGCCTATACCGACAAACCCAATGCCCATTTAGAGCCAATCGACTTCAAACAAGAATTAAAAGCATTCCGAAAGGAATTTGGACCCGATAAAAGTGAAACAGATTTTCTGTCCTATAAACTCTATCCCAAGGTTTACAAGGATTACCAAAGCTTTGAGGAAAAATTTGGTGATCCAGTCAATATTCCCACCACCGCATTCTTTTATGGATTGAAACTCAATGAAGAAGTTTTAGTGACTATTGATCCGGGGAAAGTAATCATCATAAAACTTCTTTATGTATCCACTCCAGATGACCTGGGCATGAGGACGGTCTCATTTGAACTTAATGGACAAGCCAGAAAGGTACAGGTAAAGGATAATAATGTAAAATCAGTTAAAAAATCCAATCCTAAAATAGCCATAGAAGGGGATGTTGGTTCCCCCCTTCAAGGAAGAATCGCTTCAATTCTCGTTAAGGAAGGAGAAGAAGTGGAAGAAAACACTCCTCTCTTTGTTATTGAAGCCATGAAAATGGAAAGCACGATCACTGCAACTAAATCAGGGATAATCGAAAAGGTAAGTCTTGCCGAAGGAGAGATGGTTGAGCAAAATGACCTGGTGATCCGCATCAGATAATTTATCCTTCATCTAACTTAGCACCTTCTGCGTTCCTCAAATTGCTTAATTGTTTGTCCAGGTTTAAGGCGGCAGTTATAAGGCCCAGATGGGTAAAAGCCTGCGGAAAGTTGCCCAGATGCTCTCCGTGAAACCCGAGTTGTTCGGCATAGAGCCCAAGATGATTGGCATATCCGATCATTTTTTCAAAATACAACCTGGCCTTCTGTAATTTCCCGGCCCGCGACAAACATTCAATGTACCAAAAAGAACACATGGAAAAGGTTCCTTCCCCATGTCCCAAACCATCATCGGCCGCCTTTTCGTGACGATATCGGTAAACCAGGGAATCTGAAACCAGATCTTCCTCTATTACTTTTAAGGTGGAGAGCCACATAGGATCTTTGGGGCTTATAAACCTAACGAGGGGCATTAACAGCAGGGCCGCATCTACTGAATCACTCCCTTCAAATTGTACAAAGGATTTTCTTTCCTCGTTCCAGAAGTCTTTATAAATAGAATTAAAGATAATATCCCTTTGCTCTTTCCATTTTGCATCAAATGGAAAAGAACGTCCTGTGCCTATTTTTATAGCCCTGTCTATGGCCACCCAACACATCAACCTGGAGTGAAGGAATTTTTTTCTTCCTCCCCTGACTTCCCAAATTCCTTCGTCCTCCTGATCCCAATTATCGCATACCCAGTTGATCTGATGGGTTAAGTTCTTCCAAAAACCATAAGAAATAGGCTCTCCATACTTATTGAAGAGATAAACAGCGTCCATTAACTCCCCATAAATATCCAGTTGCAACTGTGCGTGGGCATTATTCCCAATTCTCACAGGTGAAGAGCCTTTATATCCTTCCATATGCTCCAGAACCTGTTCGTCCAGCTCTTTTTTTCCTTGTACAGTGTACATTAATTTTAGGCTTCCTCCCTCTCCAATATCCTGACAAAGGTTTTCCACCCACTTCATGAAGTTTTCTGCCTCTTTGGTATAGCCAAGATGCATTAGGGAATATAGGGTGAAAGAAGCATCCCGGATCCAGGTGAACCGATAATCCCAATTTCTTCCCCCCCCAATATGTTCAGGAAGGCTAAAGGTAGGAGCAGCTACCATAGAACCATATTTATGCGAGATTAGAAGTTTTAAGACAAGTGCCGATCTATTGACTATTTCCCTCCATCTACCGTTGTAATGGGAATGGCCCACCCAGTTTTTCCAATAGTCTATAGTTTCTTTCAGTTCCCGGACTACAATGGTGGAAAGTTCTTCCTCTTCTTCCTCTGGCCTTTTTTCATAAAGTTCAAGGATAAAATCAGCTGTTTTACCAGGTTCAAGGAAAAATTCCGCATAGGCTCCATTATCTTCCATCCGGATCTCCACCGTGCTCCTGAGCCTCAAGGTAAACCCACTATCCTTATCACTATGAAATAAGATGTTCTTTTGATCTAAGATTTCTGTTTGGTGGCTGCTTCTTCCATAATTGAACCTGGGGAGGCATTTCATTCTATAAGTGGCGCTTCCTCTTACATTCGTCAGCCTTCTGATCAAAACATGCCCTTCATATAGTTCCTCCGCAGGCATGAAATCTGTTAATTCACCCACCCCCTCAGAAGAAAGGAACCGCGTAAGCAGTACATTGGTATCGGGCAGATAAAGCTGCTTATTATGCATCTCCCCAAAAACCGGGGTAATCTGAAAAAAGCCACCATTATCTTTGTCCAATAATGAGGCAAAAATGGAGGGTGAGTCAAAATTCGGAAAACACATGAAATCAATGGATCCGTTAAGGCCCACTAAAGCGACAGTATTAAGATCTCCGATGATCCCATAATTTTCTATTGGTTGATAATCCATTGTAAACAAAATTTTTATGTGATAGGGACATAAGAAAAACGATTCTGTACTACGAATAGCACTAAATTCCTTATAGTGAATCCGCCGATAGTCAGGGACAGGTAGGGAACCGCTGAAAACAATTAACGCATGCAAGGACCTTATGTGGCTGCTTTTCCTGATTGAAAAAGGGAGAAGGCTATACTTCTCCCTTGATTGATTTTTTTACTCTCTGGCAACAAATTTATGAAAGGTACTGCTTTCCCCATCCGCCTTTTTTTCCTGATAAAGAAAATCCAGCTTATTTTTATCAAAATCCGTAAAAAAATCTTCCCAACTTATTTCTTCAAAATCATCACTGTCACTGTGTTCGGGAAAATGTATTCTCAGTACTCCTTCTTCTTTATTCTTACCAGTCCCTTTGATTTTTGCCGGAATACCGTTTCTTTCCTCAGCCCATTTTTTAATGGACTGGTGGTCGTGGGTTCTATCAGATGTGCTCATAATGGTTTTGGTTTAAATATATAATTTATAGGTCTTTCAATAGAAAATAATCCAGCATACAGGGATGTATCTATGCTGTAATCAAATAACCATTTCTATTGTTCCTCCTACTTCATAGCTATTTTAGCTTCCAATATTAATGCCAAAGGTACCTGCATCTTCAACCGATCTTTTTAATGTGGAAGGATTCAGAATAATATTTAACAAACAACTAGGATTTCCCTGCTGCTATCACCGCTATATCCACAGACAATACTCCCGAGTGAAGCAAAGTGTTGGCACAGACAGCTAGGGTGGCTCCCGTGGTCATCACATCATCTACTAAAAGGATCCTTTTCTTTTCGATCGCTGCATCCTTGCTCAATTCGAAAACCTCCTCCACATTTTCCCATCGTTGTAGGCGGGTCTTGTTGGTTTGCGTCTCGGTAAACTTCACCCGCTTCAAGGCATTATCCAAAGGGATGTCCAAGATCTCCGCCAATCCTTCCGCAAATCGTTCACTTTGATTATAACCTCTTCTTTTGAACTTAACAGGATGGAGCGGGACAGGAACAACCGCTTCCCAAGAATTGGCGAATCCCTGTTCCAAAAGAAAATAAGCATAGAGTCTTCCCATCACATTCCCCAACTCTGGCTTGTGCTTGTATTTCAATTGATGTAGAATACGCTGACTCATGCCTTTCTTTGAAAATCTTAAAAAAGAAAGTACAAGATTGACCTCAGTAAGCCCCATAATTTTCTCTTTAAGATCATTATTTTGTGGCCTGAGGTGGTAATTGGTGACAGGCAATTTTGCTATGCAGACCTTGCACAGCTGATTTTCGAAATCAAACAGGCTCCTTTTGCAGACACAACAGGTCTGGGGAAAAACCAGGGCCAAAAAATCTTCGTACAAAGTGAAACGCATATAGCCCATGGGTTGTTTGTTAGCAAGAATAAGTTTTCATTATATTTGTAGGTTAAAACAAAACTTATTAAAAGTTAATAAATTCTAAAGAAAAAATAAGTAAATCCATAAAAAAAGATGTTCAAAAAAGATCTGGATTTGGAAAAAAGATGGGCAAGGCTCCTTGAAGGTCTCAAGGAGCTGATCGGAAAAAAGCCCGCCGACATGAACGGCGTGCTTTTCATCATCGGTGTGCAGGAGTTGGGCCAGGGATTTAAGAACTTCTCCAAGGAACAAAAGCAGGATTTGATGCACATTGCCATCTGCAAGGTATTGAGTCTTTCCCACTTCTATGAATTGGATTTCATAGACCAAGATGGTTGGCCTCATTGGAAGCTGGTAAAGGACTTGCCTCATTTTGATATATTGGAGCAAGAAAAACTCCTAAAAATCCATATACTGGAATATTTCGAAAAGGAATTTGAAATAGAGATAAAGTAATGAATTTTGAAAACAAAAGAAATCATATTCCCAAGAAATTCGTATCCTATAATGTCAATGGCATCAGAGCAGCGATCAATAAAGGGTTTATCGAATGGCTGACTCATGTAAATGCAGATGTTATTGGCATTCAAGAAGTGAAAGCTATTGAGAGTCAGTTAGATATGTCTTTATTTGAAGATTTGGGATTTTATACTTACTGGCACCCTGCGGTTAAAAAAGGATATAGTGGTGTCGCCATATTAAGCAAAGTTAAACCTGATCATGTAGAGTATGGAATGGGTTTGAACAGCTATGATAATGAGGGGAGAATTATCCGGGCAGACTTTGACGGGCTCTCCTTTGTCAATGCTTATTTTCCTTCGGGAACTACCGGGGGTCTAAGGCAGGGATTTAAATATCAATTTCTCGATGACATCTACGGATACACCCAGGATTTGAAAGACAAATTACCCAATTTAATATTGAGTGGGGATTACAATATTTGCCACAAACCGATTGATATTCACAATCCTATTTCAAACAAGAATTCTTCAGGCTTCTTGCCCGAAGAAAGGGCTTGGATGGACAAATTTACCACATCAGGATTTCATGATAGTTTTAGGCTCTTGAATCAAGAACGGCACCATTACACTTGGTGGAGCTACAGGTCAAATGCCCGCAACAATAACAAGGGATGGCGGATAGATTACCATATGACAACAACCCCATTAAAAGAAAATATAAAGCGATCCGTTATCTTACCGGAAGCCATACATTCTGATCATTGTCCTATTTTACTGGAAATTGATCAGAAGGTATGTAAGAAAGCTACTAAATAACATACACTCAATGAAATCCATCAAAGTTTCGATTCCATCTTTAATTGAGAACATTACCATCATAGAGAGCTTTATTGATAATGCCAAGGAAAAATTCAATATCAATGATGATATCTATGGTAATATTATGATTTCAGTCACGGAGTGTGTAAGCAATGCCATCATTCACGGCAACCAACAAGACGTCAAAAAAGCCGTGAATATTGAGCTGCGGTTCCTGGATGATCAGTTAAAGTTTATCATAGAGGATCAGGGGAACGGTTTTGATTATCATCAGCTTAAAGACCCCACTTCACCAGAAAACCTCGAAAGAATGGGTGGGAGAGGAGTGTTCATTATGAAGCATTTATCAGATGAAGTTGTTTTTGAAAATGAAGGTAGAAAAGCCATTCTCACTTTTTACATGAATTAACTTATCGATGGCTATCAACTTCTTCCAGGAAGATATTCAATTCAACTTATCCGGTAAGCAAAAAATTAAAAAATGGCTTACTCAAACAGCAACTGAAGAAGGTTTCGACATTAAAGATTTAAATTTTATCTTTTGTAACGATGAGTATTTATATCAAATGAACGTGGATTATCTTGATCATCATACTTATACGGACATCATCACTTTCGACAATGCTGAAGAAGAAAAGATCATCGAAGGAGATATATTCATAAGTATAGAAAGGGTGAGGGAAAACGCACACCTTCAAAAGGAAAATTTCAATCATGAACTTCATAGGGTCTTGAGCCATGGTCTTTTTCACCTTTGTGGGATCAACGACAAATCACCTGAAGATAAAATACTAATGAGATTAAAAGAAAATCAAGCTCTTCAAAAATTATTGTGAATATAAAACTACTGTTTCACGTGGAACAGTAGTTACAACTATAGATTTCGGGAATTAAAAACCACTGATGTTCCACGTGGAACCTTTGATAAAAAAATTAATTATGTTTCCAATATACGATGTAGTAGTAGTAGGGGCAGGACATGCAGGATGTGAGGCTGCTCACGCAGCGGCTAAGATGGGTTCAAAGGTACTCCTATGTACAATGAACATGAACACTATTGCTCAGATGTCCTGCAATCCAGCAATGGGAGGAGTGGCAAAAGGCCAAATTGTAAGGGAAGTTGATGCATTGGGAGGAATGTCAGGGATTATATCCGATAAATCAATGCTTCAATTTCGCATGTTGAACAGGTCGAAAGGCCCTGCAATGTGGTCTCCCCGAACACAAAATGACCGTATGAGATTTGCGGAAGAATGGCGTTTGGCTTTGGAAGCTACTCCTAACGTCGATTTTTGGCAGGAAATGGTCACTGGTATAATTGTGAAAAAAAATCAAGTTGTCGGCGTAAAAACAGGGATGGGAATCTCTATTGAAGCTAAATCAGTAGTGCTCACCAACGGAACTTTCCTAAATGGAATCATCCATATTGGGGAAAAAAAACTTGGTGGGGGAAGGACAGGCGAACCAGCTGCCAAAGGTATAACTGCCCAATTGTTAGAATTGGGTTTTGAGGCTGGAAGAATGAAGACCGGTACTCCTCCAAGAGTAGATGGTAGAAGCTTGGATTATTCCAAAATGGAAGTGCAACATGGAGATGAAAAACCGGAAAAATTCTCTTACTCGGAAGAAACAAAGCCACTAAAGGAACAACGTACCTGTTGGATCACTTATACCAATAAGGAAGTGCATCAAACCTTAGAAACGGGATTTGATAGATCTCCCATGTTCAATGGGAGAATTCAAGGATTGGGACCCAGATATTGCCCTTCTATAGAAGATAAGATCAACAGGTTTGCTGACAGGGAAAGACATCAGATATTTGTCGAGCCTGAAGGATGGAATACCATTGAAATGTATGTCAATGGATTTTCTACCTCACTACCCGAAGATGTCCAATACAAAGCCATACGAAAAATAGCGGGTTTTGAACAAGCCAAAATGTTCCGGCCAGGCTATGCTATCGAATATGACTACTTCCCTCCAACACAGTTAAAACTGACTTTAGAAACACAACTGATAGGAAACCTGTTTTTTGCTGGTCAAATCAATGGCACTACCGGATATGAAGAAGCCGCTTCCCAAGGATTGGTTGCCGGTATTAATGCGCATAACAAAGTGTCCGAAAAAGATCCCTTTCTTTTAAAAAGATCAGATGCTTATATAGGCGTTTTGATAGACGATCTGATAAATAAGGGAACAGATGAACCCTACCGCATGTTTACCTCCAGGGCCGAATTCCGCCTTCTATTAAGACAGGATAATGCAGATTTGCGTTTGACAGCCTTAGGCCATACTTTAGGATTGGCTTCAAACAGCCGAATGGAGAACATGTTGAACAAAAAGAAAGACGTAGCTACATTAATTAACGATTTGAAGCAGAAAAAACTGGATCCACAAGTGATCAATAGTGGACTTGAGCATCACCAAACAGCGGCAATAAAAGAAAAGATAACCATTGAAAAACTATTGAAAAGACCACAATTGGGTATATTCAGTATTATGGATATGGATAAAGAACTAGAAAATTCACTTTCAAAATATTCCAAAGAAGTTCTAGAACAGGCTGAAATACAAATCAAATATGAGAGTTATATTGAAAAGGAACAGCAATTGGTCAACAAAATGAACAATATGGAAAACTTTAGTATCCCCATAAGTTTTGATTATTTATCCATTACAGCCTTATCCGCTGAGGGAAAGCAAAAATTAAGCAAAGTCAAGCCCGAAACACTTGGCCAGGCTTCCAGGATAAGTGGGGTTACGCCTGCTGATTTGTCTGTCCTAACCGTTTATTTAGGCAGATAATATGTACGAAAAATTAACCAAATGCCCACTTTGCCATAGTGGGCTCTTTCATAACTATATGGTAGTGAAAGACCATGCAGTAAGCCAGGAATCTTTCTCTATTTGCAAGTGCAATAATTGTAGCCTTTTGTTTACCAACCCACGTCCAAATGAAGAAAATATAGGAAAATATTATCTTTCTGAAGATTATATTTCCCACGAGGACAAATCTTCTAACCTCGTTAATTTCATGTATAAATTAGTAAGGAAACTCACATTAAAACAAAAGGTTAAATGGCTAAAAGAAAATAAGGAATCCCAAGGAAGGTTATTGGACTTTGGTTGTGGGACCGGATATTTTCTCAAGGCGGCCGAAAAACATGGCTGGAAGGCAGTAGGATTGGAGCCAAATGAAAAAGCAGCACATATGGCCACTAAAAAACATGGCCTCCGGATACTTAAAAATACCTCAGAACTGGAAGAAGAAAAAAAGTTTGATGTCATCACCCTCTTCCATGTATTGGAGCATGTCCATGAATTGAAAAATACCCTTGAGCTCCTGTTAACAAAACTTAAGAAAAGGGGTTTGTTATTCATCGCTGTGCCCAACTTTAACTCCTATGATTCATCAGTTTATAAGGAAAATTGGGCCGCATTAGATATACCCCGTCATTTATATCACTTTACCTACGAAAGCATGGAGGTTTTGGCCAACCAACACCACTTAAAAATAAAGACTACCAAACCCATGATTTTTGATAGTTACTACGTCTCCATTTTATCGGATAGTTATATAAATAATAAAAAAAACTTAATTAAATCTGTGCTGAATGGATATAAATCGAATAGATTAGGAAAAAAAGAAAACAATAATTACTCCAGCATATTGTTTATTCTTAAAAAAGTATAATACAGCATAGAATTCTTAAAATAATAAGTTAGGCAACTATTCCCGGTATGGTATATAGGGAAAATTATGAACCTTAAACATGAGTAAACAGATGAAAGTCCCCATTAACCTACTGATAGCTGCTTCATTGATTTTATTATTGGCTTGTTCCTGTGCCAGGCAAAGTTCTCCCATGGGAGGTCCACAAGATGAGGAGCCCCCCCAATTATTATCTTCTATACCAGAACATGAAGCTACCAATATAAAGCCTACTGAAATCCAAGTAGTTTTTGATGAGTTTATAAAAATTGAAAATCCCACTAAACAAATTATCATTACACCCAAGATCAAAACGGAAGAAGTAGAATTCACAGCCATAAAAAGCACGATCAACATCAAACTCAATCAGGAATTGGAAGACAGTACCACCTATGTTTTCAATTTTCAAAAAAGTGTTCAGGATATTACTGAAAGCAACCCAGCTGACAATTTGAAATTGGTTTTTTCTACAGGGAATGAAATAGACAGTTTAAAAGTTAGCGGCCAGGTAAGATATGTCTTTAAAAAAAATCAAAAGGACATTGAAAATGTTTTGGTGGGCCTATATCCGATGACGGACACCACAGATATATTTACCGCCCCTCCCTACTATATAGCGCAAACTGACTCCTTGGGGAGTTTTGAGATAACCAATATAAAAGCGGGAGAATACAGGGCTTATGCCTGGCATGACGACAATAATTCTCTTAAAACGGAATATAGAAGTGAGGCGTACGGTTTTTTACCCGAACCGATTCTTGTTGATAAGAATGTTACCAATGTGCATTTCAATCTTTTTCGCGGAGACTTATCAGAATTACAGGTAAACAGAAGTAGCCCGGTGGCCAGCAATTATGATATCATATTAAACAAGGCACCAGCCGAATTTGAAATCTTTCATCCTGATAAGAATGAAAAGCTTTTTTATAGAATAAATGATAAAAATATCAGACTTTATCATACCGATCTCAGGGATGATAGTACATCCGTTAGGTTAACAGTGAAAGACTCTGTTGGCTTCAGTATAGACACCACCTTCTTTGCCAAATTTGAAACGAGTGAAAGGGAAGTCGAAAATTTAGAAACTTCTGCAAATAGCGGAAAAGGCTTTGTAGAGAGGCTGCGGTCCAGATTGACCTTTAATAAACCGGTTATCGACATCAATTATGATTCCCTGTACATCCGATATGATAGTGCCAGCAGAATACCCATAAATCCATCACACATCAGTTTGGTCGATAGTGCCAACCTTACCGAATATCAAATTGAGGTCGAAATTCCCGATTCCTTGGCATTTGATGTTTTTACAGTTTTCGCTGCTGATTCTACCTTTAAGGATGTGGAAAATCAATGGAATTCGACAGAATTAGAAGCCAACTATAGTAAAATCAAGGAGGAGACTTTATCAGAAGAATTATCGGGAAAAGTGGAAACCACTGAATTTCCTATCATCATTCAACTATTGAATAAAAATGATGAGGTAATCCAGGAAAGTTATCTCTCAGAATCCAACGAATTTAAACTGGTGAATATGGAAGCAGGTGATTATAAACTAAGGGCCATAGTAGATAGGAATAAAAATAAAAGGTGGGACCCGGGAAATATTCTTGAGAATAGGCAGCCAGAACCAATTTATTATTTTTACGATTCAGAAGAAGAATCCGATCAAGTTTTACTTCGGGGAGGTTGGACTCTCAATGGTATAGTGATTAATAGAAATGACGATTCCGGTGTGCTTCAAGATGAAGAGTAATTTTTCTTTGTAAGCCAAACACTGTAGGACCGGAATAAAGTGCCAAGGAAATTTGATAAAATCACTGTGGATAAGTACCTTTTTTCACGTGACTTTCTGTAAACAACTTATGTACAAAGTAAGGGTACTCAAGGCTTACCTTTGGTTCTTCTTGTTTTTTTTATTCCACCTGGCATAACCTTCTTCTTATAAACCTTAATCCACAACTGAACCCACAGCTAATCTTCAACAATTAATAAGCACCTATTTATAAACATATTTCCACAAAAGGCATTAACTCTCTATTTTTCAAAAAGTTAGCAGTGGGAAAATTGTTAACTTTATGTGTATTAAGAAATGAATTACACCTTTTTATCTGTGGGTAATTAAATCAATTTTTTTTTCCACAAATCCACACCTTAATAACTATAATAGTTTTATTTAAATATATATATATTAATAATATAAAGGGGTTGATAATTTAAAAAAAAGCTTCTTGTTTAAGTTGTAGGATATAGGTAAATTAAAAATAAGTTGGGCATCAAAAAGAATAATTAAATGTTGTGTAGTTTTCAGCAGGTTTTCTTCGAGGCATAAAATTTGGGGTGACATTGTAGAGGCATCAGGATTTTGTAGACGGTAATTTTCAGTAAAATGAAGTAAAAAAAATAAAATGAAATATATATTCCTGTTATCAGCCTGTTTCTTGCTTTTGCCATTTGATCTTCAAGCTCAGGATGAGGTACTGTTGACGGACTTCTACCTTTCTGTAGGATATAAAAATCAACCTTTTACTGCTTTAAATCAAAGATTGGAGGAGAATGGTTATGAACCATTTAATTCGCATGTGGGCACATTTGGGATTGGGTTTTCCTATTTGCCCAAATCGGGACTTGGAATTTTTGCGGAAACAGAAATTAATGTCAATAGAAAGGGATTTAGCAATGATGATGTAAGCTACCGATATCTGCCTACACATCTTACTGCAGGGGTTCAATATCATTTTATGCATGCAAAAACAGCGGAATGGAGATTCTATCCCAAATTTGGAATATTCTATGGCACCACATCATTGGATTTAATCAGCAATCATCCAAACCGTAACTTTAATGAAAACCTTAATGGGGCGATGAATACCAGCTTTATGTACCAAGAAAATTATGGGATTAATGCAAGCTTAAATGCAGATAAGTTAATAGGCACGTTTTTACAACCTACCACCCAAATAGGCATTTACTCCCGAATGGGCCTTCAGGTAGGTTATATGCTGAATTTGTTTAGTAGTAGGACCAAATTAAGAAGGAATTTTAACCCTACTTTAAGGGATGATTTTTCAATGAGCAACTCCCCGACCTTTAACCCAAGTGCATTTTACGTAAAGATCAATTTCGCTTTAGGTCAATTTAAAAAGGGAAAATAAACTAGAGTACTGAAGGAAATTGAAGAAAGAAGCTTGATCTTTAAAACGCCAGATCCAGTGGATAATAGGTTGGTGAGGATTATCCTCCCTGAAAAAGAAAAAGTAATAAATAAAAAAAAACCACCAAGTTCCACAAAACCTTCTTCGTGTTACTTTGTCATTGTGCACTTGGTAGTAAAAAAAATTATAAAATAGAATGTTATAGTAAAAGCATTCAAGTCGCTCTTTAAAATCAAATTATACACACATGAAACGAACCATAAAGAAGGTTGCTATTTTAGGGTCGGGCGTAATGGGGTCCAGAATAGCCTGTCATTTCGCCAATATTGGTGTACAGGTGCTTTTATTGGATATTGTGCCCAAGGAACTCTCTGAACAGGAAATGAAAAAGGGGCTCACACTCAAGGACAAAGAAATCCGTAATAGGATTGTTAATGATTCACTGGAAAGTACTTTGAAATCTAAACCTTCTCCCATTTATGATCGATCTTATGCTTTACGGATTACCACTGGAAATTTCGAAGATGATTTACCAAAGATCAAGGAATATGATTGGGTAATTGAAGTAGTGGTAGAAAGGTTGGACATCAAGCAATCGCTATTTGAGAAAGTTGAAAATTACAGAAATCCAGGTACTTTGATTACCTCCAACACCTCAGGTATTCCAATGCACCTGATGTGCCAGGGCCGGAGTGAGGATTTTCAGCAAAATTTTGCAGGGACCCATTTTTTTAATCCCCCAAGGTACCTCAGGTTGTTGGAAATTATCCCCGGCCCTGACACCAAACCGGATATTATTGATTTTTTAATGGATTATGGGGACCGTTTTTTGGGAAAGGAAACCGTCTTGTGTAAAGATACCCCTGCGTTTATTGCCAATAGAATCGGTGTCTATGCCATCATGTCCAGTATGCATACTATAGAAAAAATGGGTCTGGGAGTATCCGAAGTGGATAAATTGACCGGGACAGTAATTGGAAGGGCCAAATCCGCCACATTTAGGACCATGGACGTGGTTGGTTTGG
Source organism: Anditalea sp. (assembly GCA_040905145.1). Lineage (GTDB taxonomy): Bacteria > Bacteroidota > Bacteroidia > Cytophagales > Cyclobacteriaceae > DATGMS01. The sequence continues at coordinate 10,840 of JBBDSC010000015.1, read as the reverse complement.
ATACTACGGTCAATGTGGCCAACAACCTTTACAATATATTGGAACATGATGAATCCAGGGAAAAATTCAAGTTGCCGGGAATCGTGGAAGAACTGTATAACAAAAAGTGGTTGGGTGACAAAACCGGGCAAGGATATTTTAAGATGATCCGTCATGATGATGGAAGGAAAGAGCTTAAGGAAATCGATTTTAATACTTTGGAATACAAAGAGGTAGAAAAACCCAAATTCAAAGCCTTGGAGGGATCCAAGGAGATCGATGATTTAAAGAAGAGGATTAAATTCCTGGTGAATTTCGAGGACAGAGCCGGGGAATTTTATAGGGCTACTTTTTATGACCTTTTTAAATACTGTTCCCATAGGATTCCTGAAATTTCCGATGAACTGTACCGCATAGACCAAGCGATAAGTGCCGGCTTTGGCTGGCAATATGGACCATTTGAAAATTGGGATATTTTAGGAGTAAAAGAAACAGTGGAGAAAATGGAGGCTGCCGGACAGCCTGCGGCTCCGTGGGTCCATGACATGTTGGAGGCAGGTCATTCCTCTTTCTATAAAGTTATAGCAGGCAAAAAACAGTTTTATGACATTCCGTCAAAAGACTACAAAGAAATTCCGGGAATGAAAGATTTTATTATTCTGGATACGCTGAAGGTTGCGGACAAGAAAATTTGGGGCAATGCGGGGAGTACCCTATATGATATGGGGGATGAAGTTATAGGCCTGGAATTCCACACTAAAATGAATTCCTTGGGAGCGGAAATTATAGAAGGGATAAACACGGCCATTTCCATGGCGGAAAAAGGTTATAAGGGATTGGTTATCGGCAATGAAGGGGCCAATTTCTCCGCAGGTGCTAATTTGGCCATGCTGTTTATGTTTGCGGGGGACCAGGATTACGACGAAATTAACCTGATGACTGCCCAGTTTCAAAATACCATGATGAGGGTCAGGTACAGTGCAGTACCGGTAGTGGTGGCACCCCACAATATGGCTTTGGGTGGTGGATGTGAGATTTCCCTCCATGGCGATGCTATACAGGCCCATGCGGAACTGTATATGGGATTGGTAGAAGTTGGCGTAGGGTTGATCCCTGCCGGTGGTGGGAGTAAGGAGATGACCTTAAGGTTTTCGGACCAGACGGTAGCGGGGGATGTGGAGCTGAACAGGCTGCAGGATTATTTTATGAACATTGCCACAGCCAAGGTATCGACTTCAGCAGAAGAAGCCCGGGCTATGGGTTACCTTCAGGCCAAGGATCAAATTTCTCTTAACCGTAAGCGGCAATTGGCCCATGCGAAACATAAAGTTTTGGAACTGCACGGGGCTGGCTACACTCTACCTGATAAGCGCAGTGATATCAGGGTTTTGGGTAAAACTTCCCTGGCATTGTTTGAAGCAGGGATTACGGGGATGCGGTATGGCAATTACATATCGGAACATGACGCTAAAATTGCCAGGAAATTGGCCTGGGTAATGAGTGGGGGAGATCTTTCCCAACCTACAGAAGTCAGTGAGCAATATTTATTGGATTTGGAGAGGGAGGCTTTTTTGAGCTTGACCGGGGAGAAAAAAACACTGGAAAGGATACAAAGTATTTTGTTTAAAAATAAACCGCTTAGAAATTAGTAAGAAGTATCAAGTAGCTAGTATCAAGAATTAAGCAATTATCATAAATTGGATTATCATGCATAATTTTAAGGAATTAAAAGTTTGGCAAAAGTCAGTAGATTTTGCAGTTTTAATTTATCAGCTTACAAGTAAATTTCCTTCTGAAGAAAAATATGGGCTAACATCCCAGATGAGAAGAGCTGGAGTATCCATACCCTCAAATATTGCAGAGGGTTGCGCTAAATCGTCACAAAGATCTTTTTCTAATGCTTTGGAAATAAGTTTGGGAGAAAGTTTTGAGCTTGAGACCCAACAGGAAATAAGCAAGAGAAATGGATTGATTGCTGAGCATCAAATTAATGATATGAATTCAAGTCTTACAGAAATTCACAAAAATGATCATGGGTCTAAAATCCACTCTACAATAGTTTATGTTTAGATACCTGATACATCTTGATACTTTAAATCAATCGTAACCATGGAAGCATACATAGTCAATGCCTATAGAACTGCAGTAGGAAAGGCCAAAAAAGGAGGATTTAGGTTTTACAGGCCGGATGATCTGGCCGCTGATTTGATCAAACACCTACTGGCCAAGACACCCCAGCTTGATCCCATGAGGGTAGATGACCTCATCGTAGGCAATGCTGTTCCGGAAGCAGAACAGGGCATGCAAATGGGAAGGATGATTTCTTTGTTGGCCTTGCCAAAGGAGGTTCCGGGATTCATTGTGAACCGATACTGTGGATCTGGACTGGAGGCCATTGCCCTGGCCGTAGCGAAGATCAAAGCGGGTATGGCAGATTGTATCATTGCCGGAGGTACAGAATCCATGTCCCTGGTGCCCATGATGGGATACAAAACCGCCCTCAACTGGAAAATTGCTTCAGAACACCCCGATTATTATCTGAGCATGGGGCTCACTGCTGAGGAATTGGCCAAGGATTATGACATCACCCGGGAAGATGCGGACCAATTTGCGGTAAAGTCCCATGAAAAAGCACTTCGCGCTATAGCTGAGGGAAGGTTCAAAGAGGATATTGTTCCCATAGAAGTAGAAGAAACCTATGTCGATGAAAGCGGGAAACGTCAGAAAAGAAAATTTACAGTGGATACTGATGAAGGGCCAAGGCCGGGAACAACCATGGAAGTACTTTCCAAATTGAAACCGGCCTTTAAACAAGGGGGACAAGTAACTGCGGGAAATTCTTCACAGACTTCTGATGGGGCTGCATTTGCCATGGTCATGTCGGAAAAAATGGTGAAGGAACTGAACCTTGAACCGATAGCCCGATTGGTGTCCTACAGTGTAGCGGGTGTTGATCCCAGGATTATGGGAATAGGTCCGGTAAAGGCCATCCCCAAAGCATTGAAACAAGCTGGTATAAGCCTCAATGAAATTGAACTCATAGAATTAAACGAGGCTTTTGCTGCGGTGGGAATAGCTATATCGAAATCGCTGGACCTCAATCCGGATATTATGAACGTAAATGGAGGGGCGGTGGCCTTGGGACATCCTTTGGGATGTACAGGTGCTAAACTGACTGTCCAGCTTATTAACGAACTCAGAAAAAGGAACGGAAAATACGGCATCGTCTCCGCCTGTGTTGGGGGAGGACAAGGTGTAGCAGGAGTGATTGAGCTTTTGAAGTAGATGTGAGACGTAAGATATAAGACATAAGATTTGAGATATAAGACACCTTGACATGCATAATTATAAGGAATTGAATGTTTGGAAAAGGTCAATCAAACTATGAGTTGAGATTTATGGGCTACTAGGTCTTTTCCTTCGGATGAAAGATTTGGTTTAATTTCGCAAATGCGTAGAAGTAGTATTTCTGTTCCATCGAATATTGCAGAAGGTGCTGGGAGAAGAACTGATAAAGAATTTGCCCATTTTTTAGGAATAGCACATGGTTAAGTATTCTTGTCTTGTATCTCGAGTCTTATATTTAAATTTACTAAAATGGAAACGATAAAAAATAAAGCAATAAACGGAGGAGAATTCCTCGTAAGGGAAACGGCGGCCCAGGATGTATTTATCCCTGAGCAATTTTCGGAAGAGCAAAGAATGATGGCCCAGGCCTGTCAGGACTTTGTCGATACGGTAATTATGCCCTTTTCCGATGAAATTGACAGTATGAAGGATCCAACTTTGGTTCCCCTGATCCTCAAAAAAGCCGGGGAATTGGGGTTGTTGGGTATTTCGGTACCGGAAATGTATGGGGGAATGGGAATGAGTTTCAATACTTCCATGCTGATTGCTGATATTATCGGTTGTGCCGGATCTTTTTCCACTACCTATGGTGCCCATACAGGAATCGGTACTTTGCCCATCCTATATTACGGCACGGAAGGACAAAAACAGAAATATTTACCCAAATTGGTCACAGCAGAATGGGCAGCCTGTTATTGCCTGACCGAACCCGACGCGGGATCTGATGCCAATAGTGGAAAAACCAAAGCGGTTCTTTCTGAGGATGGCAAACATTACCTCTTGAACGGACAAAAGATGTGGATTACCAATGCCGGATTCGCGGATGTATTCATTGTTTTTGCCAAAATAGAAGAGGATAAAAATCTTTCGGCCTTTATTGTGGAAAAGGGGTTTGGGGGCATCAATATGAACGAGGAAGAAAAAAAGATGGGGATCAAAGGGTCCTCTACGCGTCAGGTTTTTTTCAATGACTGTCCGGTGCCGGTGGAAAACCTGCTTTCCGCAAGGGGTAATGGATTTAAAATTGCCGTGAATATCCTGAATGTCGGCCGGGTTAAATTGGGGGCAGGCGTATTGGGTGGATGTAGAAGGGTGCTCTCCAATGCTATCAATTACGCTATCGAAAGAAAGCAGTTTGGTGTGCCCATCAGTACCTTTGGGGCTATTAAATCCAAGTTGGCCGAAATGGCCATCAGGACTTTTGCCAGTGAATCTCTATGTTATAGGGCCGGTCAGGACATTGAAGACCGGATCGATGGCTTGATTGCCGGGGGTATGGAAGCCAATGAGGCCAAACTGAAAGGAATGGAACAGTTTGCCATCGAGTGTGCCATAGCCAAGATACATGGCTCGGAGGTACTTGATTATGTGGTGGATCAGGGAGTACAGGTTTATGGCGGCATGGGATATTCTGCGGAAGTTCCCATGGAAAAAGCTTACCGTGATGCCCGTATCTCCAGAATTTACGAGGGCACCAATGAGATCAACAGGATGTTGATAGTGGGCATGCTGCTGAAAAGGGCAATGAAAGGGGAGTTAAACATATTTGACCAGGCCATGGCAGTGTCCAAAGAACTGACGGCTGTGCCCTCTTTTGAAACTTTGGGTACTTCCGGACTTTTTGTTGCGGAAAAAGAAGTATTGAAAAAGTTGAAAAAGGTATTCCTGATGGTAGGGGGCAAAGCGGCCATGGCCTTTGGGGATCAAATAGAGGAGGAACAGGAAATCATGATGAACCTGGCTGATGTGATGATTGAAATTTATGCGGCCGAATCAGCTCTCCTGAGGGCTGAAAAATTGGTGGGCTTAAACGGGGAAGAAGCCAGCAAGCAGCAGATAGCTATGGCCCAGGTCTATCTTTCAGAAGCGGTGGATAAAATCAACACCGCTGGAAAAGAAGCCATTGCTGCCTTTACCTCCGGTGACGAGCAGAAAATGATGCTGATGGGCCTAAAGCGCTTCACCAAAACAAACGTGATCAATGCCAAGGCGCTAAGGAGGCAGATTGCGGATTATCTAATAGAGGAAGGGAAGTATGTGTTTTTGGATTGAACGGATATGGGTTTATCATTTCCAAAGTTTTGAACTTTGGAAATGTTTTTTCTAAGGTTTTTATCTAACTTTTTTAAATTGTAACGAGATTTTTCGCCTATGAAGACCATTGTTTTAAAATATGATATTTTTGAAAAAAATCCGGTCATTGGATTGGTGTTTCCCTATGACTTTGAGCTAAAGGAGTTGGTAAAGACTTTTCCGGAATGCAGATGGAACAAAAAGCTAAAATCATGGTATGTTCCCTATCAAGAGGATCAACTGAATCATCTTGTCCTGTTTTTTAAGGGGAAAGTTTGGTTGGATTACTCCGGGTTCCGTAAAGTTCAGATCAAGCCTGTACATCAGCCCTTGCCAGATTTGGAAAGTGTTCTTCTGGTAGAAATCAATAGTTTTGAAGATTGGATGAGGAACAAAAGGTACAGTGAAAGCACGATCAAGACCTATACAGGGACATTGAAATTGTTTTTCAGATTTTTGAAAAACAAGCCTTTAGGTGAAATAGGGAATGAGGATCTGGAGAAATTCAATAAGGAATATATTATAGCCAGGAAATATTCTGTCTCCTTTCAAAGCCAGGTGATCAATGGGGTCAAGCTTTTTTTCAATATCAGGAAAAACAAGAAGCTGGATCCTGATATTATCCATCGGCCCAAGAAGCCAAAATTATTGCCCAATGTATTGAGCAAGGAAGAGGTGAAGATGATTTTGGAGGCCCATAAAAATATTAAACATCGGGCAATGCTTTCCTTAATTTATGCATGTGGATTGAGAAGGGGGGAGCTGTTAAACCTAAAGATCCTGGATGTGGATTCCAGGAGAGGGCTATTAATCATCAGGCAGGCAAAAGGTAAAAAGGACAGGGTGGTTCCCTTATCGGACAAGATAGTGGAATTGCTAAGAGCCTATTATCAGTTCGAACATCCTAGAATCTTTTTATTTGAAGGGCAAAATGAGGGTCAACCCTATAGTGAGAAAAGCCTTGAAAACGTGCTTAAGCAAGCCTTGAAAAAGGTTAAAATAGCCAAGCCCGTCACTTTACATTGGCTAAGGCATTCTTATGCAACCCATTTATTGGAAAACGGTACAGATTTAAGGTACATTCAGGAGATTTTAGGGCATCAGAGCAGTAGGACAACGGAAATCTATACCCATGTCAGTACCAAAAGCCTCCAAAAAATCAAATCTCCATTTGATGATTTGTAAAAGAATATTGAGTATCCTTATGCCCTGATAAAATCCTTTGTTCAACAGGGTTATCCAACAAGGGGGTGTTGGATAACCCTGATGTTGTGAGGGGTATAAACGAGTTGGGCAACATGCAAAAAGCCGACCGCACATTCAGGCACATTTGGTTTTGCCGACACACAAAGCCAACGCAAAAAACCAAAAGAGCCTGAATTTTTGCCTACGCTCGACAGGAAAATGATAAATTGGCAAAGGAGAAATTGAGTAAAATGAAAAAGGACAAATACTTACAAATATTTAATTACCTCAAAGAGTTCTCGAAACTTAGAAGTAACCCTGTCCGCGACATTGACGCTCAAGAAACACAATATCCTGAAAAATTTTGGCTGAACGACATTCCCGAAAATGAGCTTTTTGAAAACATTATCAGACCTGACTTTAATGAAGATAATGACTATTGGTTAAAAGTAAGGAAGCCGAAAGAGCCTGCGAAACCAGAATTTGCCAAGCTTACAGAAAACTTGGAAAAATGGATTGACAAGCCAACATTATTAAATGAAGAAGATGAACCCAAGTTAAATGAAACACTTGAAATCAATGGAGAAACTCTTTCAATTGAAGATTTTCCAGAACTTGAAAAAGAATTACAGCAATACATTGACAAAAAATGGATTGATGACCTGATAGAATATAACGAGAAAATTGAAGCATACAGAATTGAACATGAGAAGTATGAAAAGCTAAATGGTGTTTATAAGCAACTTTTCCGAATATTCAACAAAACCCAGCAATTTGGAGAAGAGTACGAGTTGGTTGTTGGTGTCGGACTATTGAACTTCAAGGAGAATGATGAAAGGCCGAAGATTTTCAGACATATTTTAACCCAAAGAGTCGATATTAACTTTGAGTACTCTCAAAAGGACTCACAAATTTTCGTTTCGCCAAACTTAGAATCTGCACCCCAAATTGAAACCGACTCCATCCTTGACTTATTTGACCAGTTTGATTCGCAGAACATCATAGATGCGGAAAAGTCAGTAGAGAACTACATTAAAGAAAAAAACATTGAAACAATTTTTAGCAACACAGAAGATGCCCTACAAATGTTTGCAGAAAGGGTTTCTCCTGATGGTAGCTATAACCATTTAATTGAAAAGCCAAATAAAACACCTTCTAAACCAAATATCACTTTTTCCCCAGCTCTCTTACTTAGAAAAAGAAATACTCGAAGCTTTACCGCTCTCTATGAGAAAATATTAGAGAATATTGAAAGTGGAGATGATAGCCTTGAAATTCGGACAATAAATGACCTTATAGGCATTCAACCAAATATTGAAGACGATAATTTTTCACCAGATAACTCATTTAATGGTTCACAGATTGAACCAATATTTTTCCCTAAAGAATACAATGACGAACAATTAGAGATAGTTGAAAAAGCCAGAAAAAATAGTAAAGTTCTTGTTCAAGGCCCTCCAGGCACAGGAAAGTCACACACTATTGCGAATTTAATTTGTCACTTGCTCGCAAACGGAAAAAAGGTTCTAATTACTGCCTACACAAAAAGAGCATTGGAAGTTCTAAAAGATAAACTTCCGCCTGAATTTCAAGATTTGGCAGTAAACCTTTTGAGTGGGGATTCATCTTCCATACAAGACCTACAATCAAGTGTCAACGCCATAAATGATGAATTATCAAGAGCCAATCTAACTCAATATCAATCGCAAATTGATGAGTTTGAAAATGAATTAAAGAAGACGAGAGAATCAATCGCTGAAACCTCAAACAGTCTTGTTACGATTAAAGAGAAGGCGACACGAAAACAGGAGATTAACGAGAAATATAAAGGAACTTTAACTGAAATTGCTGAAAATCTTGAAAGAGATACTCCATTATTCGAATGGTACGAAGACGATTTCAGTAATATTGAAAATAATGAGTTGCTTTCGCGCCTGACGGAATTCATTCAACTGCATGAAAATTACAAGCAAATTGAGACTGATGAATTTGATTTTGAAATCCCTGATGCCAATAAATTACTTACTGCTGTCCAGTTAAGGGAATATTCAAGTCTTACTGACAAGCTTGTAAATGGCTCTTTTCCAAAAGATGCTAACCTTAAAGTTTCATGTTCAGATTTTGAGCAACTATTTCAACAGCTAAATAACCTTCAAAACTTTTACAACGAAGTAGATAAATTCCAGATTGACTTCACGTCTTCTGTTATAGAATCCTTTTTGAAAGACAGAAATCAGGAATGGTTTCAAATATTGAATCAGTCAAAGTCGGTGCTCGAAAAGTTCGAAAAGCATGATTTGCGGCAGATTGATAAGGATATTGAAGTCTCTTATCCTCAGGACAAAAGTTTAAAGCAGCTTAAAAATGATGCTCAAGTACTTCTTGCCTACTTAAATGAAGGTAATCCGTTGTCAGGATTTACTTTTTCAATTAAAAAGCCATTTCTACCAAGAGAAATAAAAGAACGACTTTATTTTATTGAATCGGTTCGTGTCAATGGAAGTCCTTGCGATATCATTGAAGAGTATGAAACTGTATTGAAAGATATTTCTTTTCGACAAGACTTTATTGAGCTATCAGAAATTTGGGGAAAAGAAGAGCCAAAAGGGAACTTACTATTCAAGAAGATTTCATTTTTTAAGCAAATTCATAATGAGGTGCTACGCTTATCAAAGTTAATAGAGGAAGCAAAAGCATTGAAATCGGCTATTGAATCCAGTAGCAGTTTGCAGATAAAACTCTTTAATAAAGAAGACCTAAAGATATCTATTCTCAAAGCCGAGTATAGCAAATTAAAAGAGAGCATTTCAGAGTTTGAAGAGCTAATTAATCAATCTACCGCATATCTGAATAAGTATGTTCCAAAAGGCTACCACCCAATTAAGGAAAACATAATTGAGGCATACGCCAACCTTGACTTTCACACTTATGAAGAATTACTAAACAGAATTGAAAAGTTAGCCTTTGGAAAAGAGAATTTTCGGAATTTCAAAAATTTACGTTCAGAGCTTTATTCTAATATCCCAACCACAACAAAATTGGTAGAGGATAATTGCTTTTCAGCTATGGATGTAGAAAATTTAAAACAAGCAATCTATTTCAGAAATGCACAACATCAACTTGAAAAGCTGATGGATGTCAATTATGAAAATCAACTTATTCAAAACCTAAGTGAATTAGAAAGGAAGGAAAGAAAACTGACTGCAAAGCTCGCTTCAAAGAAAGCATGGTATAAAGTTGTTGAAGGTCTTCAACAAAACCGCTCTTTACGACAGCATTTAGATGCTTGGGTAATGGCAGTAAAGAAAATTGGTAAGACGGGAAAAGGCAAACGAGCAATGAAGTTTCGGAAAATTGCTCAACAAGAGATGGAACATTGCAAAGACTCTGTGCCTTGTTGGATTATGCCGTTATACAAGGTTGCCGAAACGATTCAGCCTGAACAAGAAATGTACGATTATGTAATTATAGATGAAGCTAGTCAACTTGGCCCTGATGCGATATTCCTACTCTACATTACAAAGAATATAATAATCGTTGGAGATGACAAACAGACTTCACCTGAATATGTTGGTGTTGATGCAAATACAATGACACCTCACATTAAGCGTCATCTAAATGGAATCCCTTTTTCAGACTATTACGGAACGGAGTTCAGCTTTTTCGACCATGCTAAATTTTTCTGTGATGGTGTTACCGTTCTTAGGGAACATTTCAGATGTATGCCTGAAATAATTGAGTTCTCAAATCGTCATTTTTATGCCCCAGACGGAAAAGGTCTTTACCCACTTAAACAGTATTCAGAAAATCGTCTAGAGCCTTTAGAAACTGTGTTTTGCTCAAATGGTTATACAGAAGGCAGAGGTGCAAGAATAATAAATGAGCCAGAGGCAAATCACATTGCCGAAACAATTGGAAAGTTAGTTGAAGACGAAAACTATAATGGGAAGACAATCGGAGTGATAACCCTTCAGGGAAATCAACAAGCAAGTGTCATTGAAAACCTACTCCTGAAAAGAATTGGAGAAAAGGAATTTCATAAGCGTAAAATTGTTTGTGGGAACTCTTCATCCTTTCAGGGAGATGAAAGGGATATTATCTTTTTAAGCTTAGTAACAGCTCACAATCACAATAGGTCAGCACTTGTGAAACCAGAAGACGAAAGACGGTTCAATGTTGCTGTAAGTCGAGCCAAAGAGCAGATTTATTTATTCCATTCGGTTCAGTTAGACGATTTGAGTAATACAAATGATTT
>JBBDSC010000014.1:0-12831 GCA_040905145.1 Anditalea sp. | reverse complement strand
GTTACCTCATTGGTGTTTGAGACCAACGCGTCTACCAATTCCGCCACCAAGGCATGGTGTGGATGACCCGCTCGGGACATCATATTTAAGGTAGGTTTCAATAATTATTGCCCGTTCCTTACAGAACGGGATGCAAATATGGGGAAAGAATTTTTGCGAAGCAATACCAGGCCCTTACTTCCTTTGATTTTTTGATTAAAATAAAAGTCCCTATTCTTCCTTTTCAAAAATGATCTGGACCGGGCTATCATATTTCAGCCCCAGCAACTCTGCCCCGTGGCCATGGTTGATCCCTATTTCCAGTAAATCCAGGCTGTTGAAAAATGCAAAACAATCCCCCGGCTCTACATTACCATAGGTTTTGTCCAGGTTGTCCAAAGATTCCCGGCCAAACTGGATCTTGAATTTTCCCGGGTTTAATTTATCAAAAACCTCCTTGGGAATATTGGTAATCAAATTGCCGAAATTATCCACTCTGAGAACATACCCGACAATCTGTTTTTTTGTGGCCTTGATCTGCCTTGCCATCATTTTTTTCATGGATCGCAAGGGGCCCCCAAAATCATGGATGGCTGCCCCACTGGCTACTTTTGCCGCGATAGGGGCCAGGATGTCTTTGGCAGGAAAACTGGTGTACTTAATGTGGATATCAGCAAACTTCACAATGATGCCCGGATCCTGATCGGCCAACATGCTGAGTACCCCGTTGTTTGGACCTATAAAAATATGTTCATTGAGTTTGATCCCTATGTATCCATCTGTCATGCTGCTGGTGCTGTTGATTGCCACCAAGTGAACGCTGCCTTTGGGAAAATCGTTATAAACAGCGCGTAGGATAAATGAACCATGCGCAATATCAAATACGTCAATTTTGTGGGTGATATCAACGATAATAAGCTGAGGATTAATGGAAAGCATCTTGGCCTTCACCGCAGGTACATAATAGTCGCTATCTCCAAAGTCAGAGATGAATGTTACTAGTGCCATATATAAGCAAGTGAATTAATTTTCGTACTTTTGCATTATGTATACACAAAAATAGAGAATTTATTTCCTTAAGAACAGTAAACTAATTTAAATACACGGAAAAGGATTGGTAGAAAAAGTTATTACATTGGAAAATATATCGTTGCTGGACTTTTTAGGTTCTGAAAATGAGAACATTCGTCAAATAGCAGCTGCTTTTCCCGAAAGCAAAATTGTCTCCAGGGGCAATGAGATACGTATTAAGGGGAATGCCCCCGAAATACTACGGATCAATGATATTCTCAATATGTTGTTAAACCATTTTAACCGGTTTGGTCAGGTAACCCCGGAAAATGTAAAGGAATACATTGGTCTGGAAGGGGAGCCTGAGGAAACCGGCCACAAAAATGACATCATTGTCTTTGGAAATAAGGGGTTGATCATTAAACCCAAATCCGGGAACCAACGGAAGTTGGTAGAATCCTCTTATAAAAACGACCTTGTTTTCGCACTGGGCCCTGCGGGTACTGGCAAGACCTATATCGCAGTGGCTTTGGCCGTAAGGGCGCTTAAAAACCGGGAAGTCAAACGCATCATCATCACCCGACCAGCGGTGGAAGCGGGTGAAAACCTGGGGTTTTTACCTGGGGACCTTCAGGAAAAACTGGATCCCTATCTTAGGCCGATCTATGATGCCCTGAGTGATATGGTACCAACAGAAAAACTTAAATTTTATCAGGAAACAAGGGTCATAGAGATAGCCCCCTTGGCTTATATGCGGGGAAGGACTTTGCATGATGCTTTTGTTTTACTGGACGAAGCACAGAATACCACCAGTGAGCAAATCAAGATGTTCCTGACAAGGATGGGCCCCAATTCCAAGGTGATTATCACAGGTGACCAGACCCAGGTAGACTTGCCCAGCAGGCAGAGATCCGGGCTCAGCGAATCCCTTAAGGTACTGAAAGAGGTAAAAGGCATCGGCGTGGTAAAGTTGAGCGGAAAAGATGTCATGCGCCATAAATTGGTCAAGTCAATCATAGAGGCTTATGAGAAAGATGAAGTGGAAAGGGAATTTAGATGAGTATTGAGATAACTGCTGTAAAATCCAAAGAAGATTTAGAGGGTGTTTTTAAAATCAGGGAGACGGTTTTTGTCATAGAACAAGAAGTTTCCCCTGAGGAGGAATATGATGAGTTTGAGGAAATTTCTACTCATTTCCTGGCAAAAATTGACGGTGAGCCGGCCGGTACAGCCAGATGGAGGCATACTGCTGACGGGATAAAACTGGAACGCTTTGCGGTACTGAAGCCCATGAGGGGAAAAGGAGTAGGGGAAGCTTTGGTGAAAGCCGTTTTGGAGGACATTTCGGCTCATGAAATCGAAAAAGGTAAAATACTTTACCTGCACGCACAGCTCCCAGCAGTTTCACTTTATGAAAAATTTGGGTTCCTAAAAGAAGGGGAAATTTTTATGGAATGCGGTATAGCCCATTATTCGATGAAAAGAACTCCTTAGATTAATAAAAACTGGATTGATATTTGTCCCTGAAATATAGAAGAAGCTTTTTGGGGTGTATTGCCCCTTCCTTCGCATTAATTTTTGAGTAAAGAAAAATAGGATGAAAAAAATAACTTTATGTTTCTTTTTATTGGGTTCGGTGTACGCTGCAAAGGCACAGTCCAATAATGAAATCAAATTGAATATTCTCAATACCATCGTATTGGGTTCCGTAGAGGTAGGATACGAACATTTTTTGGATTCTACCCAATCCATAGGAGTAGAGTTTTTGATCAACGACAGGTTCAGCTATTATCCTCAGGGAAAGGATGGGACCGAATTTAAAACCAATAGTTATTTGGTCTCCTATAATTTTTATTTTATTCAGGGGATGGATCCATCAAGCTTTTATATTTCACCCTTCCTTAAATACCGTGCTGGCAGCTATAGGGAGAGGAATGAAAATGACCTGATGACGGAAAGGGATATGGACAGTGCCATGATTGGGATAGGCGCGGGATACAAGTGGGTTTATAACGGCCAGCTGGTCTTAGGACCTTATGTCAATATAGCCCGGGGTTTTAGTAAGGAGGTTGCTGATCGGTTTACCCCGGTAGAAGTAAACGCAGGGTTCAGTATAGGGTATAGGTTTTAAAGTATAGGAGCAATTCCTCGAATTTTTTTGGAGGTTTAGTTAGCAATACACATCACCCGGCTTTATCCAAACTTTATTTGTACAGCGACCGCCTAATCAATGTATCAAGTCGGGATAAAGATTCCTGACACAATAATGTGGATACTGTTTTTTCTTTTTCATAGATTCGTTAAATTCATAAAACTTTTGTGATGAAATTCAGCGAATATCCCTTTTTGAGGTACGCCCTGTTTTTTATAATGGGCGTGTTGATCTATCCCTACCTGGGTGTCTTTGGGCTGGAGGACATTGTTTATTTTACTTCAGGATTGTTTATTCTTTATTTAATCCTGGTGCTCCTGAATTCTTTTCAAAAAAACTACCGTTTTAAACCTCTTTTTCCATTGTTGGCATATGCTTTATTGGTAAGTATGGGCATCCTCTTCACTTATTTGAAAGATGCCAAAAATGATCCCTCACATCTTTTGTTTCAAAACCAGGTGGTAGGATATCTCGGGGAGGTGGAAGATCTGGACCAAAAGAAGCCCAATACTTTTGCCAATCGCATTAAGATTAGGTATGTTAAAAAGGGGGAAGATTATGTGCCGGCAAGCGGAGAAGTAATCATCTATCATAAACTCCCTGAACAATTACTCCCTGGGGAAATCGTATGGATTGAAGGGAATCCAACTACCATAGTCCCACCAAAAAATCCTTATGAATTTGATTATCAGGAGTTTTTGGCCAATCAACAGATCTATCATTCCCACTATGTAGGGACACAAATTACCCGGATTGGAAAGATAAACCATCAGCCGATCAATAATTTTGTGCTTCAATTAAGGGCATCTATACTGGACAGGATTGACCGGCATATTTCCACTCCCCATTCCAACCAAATTGCAAAAGCCCTGTTGTTGGGCCAGAAAAAGAACCTGGAAGAAGAGGTGAGTGAAGCCTATATTACAGCGGGGACCATGCATATTTTGGCCGTTTCAGGATTGCATGTAGGGATTGTTTATGGCTTTTTCTTCCTTTTCATTAAACCTTATCAACTTCCCGCCAGGAAACGTATACTGTATCTTTCCCTCCTCATTTTAATTATCTGGATGTATGCTTTGATTACCGGGATGTCCCCTTCTGTAATGAGGGCCGCAGCCATGTTTACCTTGATGGGTTTGGCCCAAATGAAATCAAGGAGCCCCTCCATATATAATGCCTTGGCACTTTCCGCTTTGATATTGTTGGTTTTTGATCCTTTTATTTTATACACGGTGGGATTTCAGCTTTCTTATTTGGCGGTGTTCGGGATCGTGCTGCTTCAGTCCAAAATCTCCGGATTGTGGGAGCCCAGAAATAAAATAGTCCATTATTTTTGGGAAATCACTTCTGTGGGAATTGCTGCCCAATTGGCCACATTTCCTGTTTCGGTGCATTACTTCCACGTGTTTCCCACCTATTTTATATTTTCAAATTTAGTGGCTATTCCCGCGGCATTTTTGGTTATGTCTTTTGGGATTCCATTTATGCTGATTTCTTTTGTGGAACCTATAGGCTATCTGTTGGGGAGCATCGTGGATTTTTTCATCCGGATGGAAAACGGGGTGATATTTTCCATTCAAAACCTGCCCTATGCCAGGATAGACCATATCCGCTTCCCTCCTGTGGAAATGCTGCTATTTTGGTTATTTATCGTAACCCTTTACCTGCTGGTGCAGGAAAACAAAAAAAGATATGCTTATCTATCCATGTTGGTGCTGTTAGGATTGGTCCTTTCCAATTGGATTTACTTATGGAAGGACTATCAAAGAAATGAACTGTACATTTATGGGGTTGAAAAAGGCTTGGCCGTGGACCACTTTTATCGCGGCCAACTGTATTCCCGAATTGATGGGATATCTTCGCAGGATATCTCCTATAAAATACATCCTAACAGGATAAGTAAAGGGTACATGGATTCCAAAGCCCTGGAGTATTGGGAGGAAGGTTCGTCCATACATCTCCTGTTGCCGGAGCAATATTCCCTTAAAATCAATGGTGAACAGTTTGAGATCGAAAGATCTTCCATCAAAAGTGTCAGCCAATATGTAAAAGGGAAATGGTTGGCTATGGATTTAAAGGAAGATCAGGTATGGGACGCTAACACTTACAGGATTGTGCTTAAGTAAACCACTAATTTTGGAAGGAGAATAAAATGGTTTATCTTCCTTTGTTGAAAACAAAAGCATTACAAATATTAAAGGAAGTATTTGGGTTTAATGATTTTAGGCCCATGCAGGAAGATATTGTGCTTGCTGCAGCGGGAGGGAAGGATACCTTGGCGCTTTTACCTACCGGAGGGGGGAAATCAATTTGTTTTCAGATACCCGCGCTGATGCAGGAGGGGATTTGCCTGGTGGTAACCCCTTTGATTGCTTTAATGAAAGATCAGGTAGAGGGGCTTAGAAAGAAAAATATACTTGCTGCAGCTGTTTATTCCGGCATGCGAAAAAGGGAAATTGATACCATCCTGGACAATTGTATTTATGGAAATTATAAATTTCTGTATGTCTCTCCTGAACGGCTAAAAACCGATTTGTTTATCGAGCGGTTCCAACAGATGAAGGTCAACTTGATAGCTGTGGATGAAGCACATTGTATATCCCAATGGGGCTATGACTTCCGCCGTTCCTATTTGGAGATTGCCGAACTGAGGCCTTTCCATCCCCTTGTACCGATAATAGCCCTGACGGCATCGGCTACTTTGGCGGTAAAAGAGGATATAACAGACAAATTGCTCCTACAGGAGCCAAGGGTTTTTGTCCAATCTTTTGTGAGGTCCAATCTTTCCTATTCGGTAAGGTTTGTGGAGAACAAAATCGAAAAGGCCATAGAAATCCTGCAGAAGGTTCCCGGGTCAGCTATCATCTATGTGAGAAATAGGAAGGGCACTAAGGAAATCGCAGGCATCCTTAATTCCATCGGGATTTCCGCCAATTTTTACCATGCCGGCCTAGACAATAAGGTGAGGGAATCATGCCAACAGGATTGGATGACTGGCAAAACAAGGGTGATAGTAGCCACCAATGCCTTTGGAATGGGAATTGATAAACCGGATGTAAGATCGGTAATTCACCTGGATCTGCCGGAGAACCTTGAAAATTATTATCAGGAAGCAGGTAGGGCAGGCCGGGATGAGCTCAAGGCCTTTGCTGTTTTATTGGTTCAGGAAAAAGATATAAAAACAGTAAGTGAAAGGGCAGAAATGGCCTATCCTCCCATTGATTTTATAAAAAAGGTCTATCAGAGCTTGGCTAATTTTTTTAGGGTTGCCGTAGGGAGTAGTCTGATGAGCAGCTATGATATTGATATCGCCGAATTCACGAAGACTTATCAGCTGGATATGGTATTGACCTATAATGCCCTTAAAGTGATGCAGGAGGAAGGGCTTATTGAGCTGAATGAAAGTTTTTATGCCCCCTCCACCCTTCATCTTTTGATCGATCAAAGCAAGCTATACGAATTCCAAATTGCCCATGCCAGGCTTGATCCCTTGATAAAAGTGCTGCTCCGGATGTACGGAGGTGAGTTGTTTTCAGCTTATATTCTAATCCAAGAGGAAAAATTGGCCAAAACGCTGAATTTACCGGAATTTGAAATAGTGAAAGAACTGGAACTATTAGAGAAACTAGGCGTGCTTGCCTACAATAAACGAAAGGACAAACCTCAGGTAACTTTTCTTACCCCCCGCTTTGATGCGGGAAAACTCCCCTTGAACATCAAAAGAATAGCAGAACGTAGGATTAATAGCAAAGAAAAGGCAAAATCAATCATTGATTATGTAAAGAATGAGAAGTGGTGCAGAACAAATCAGCTACTTTTATATTTTGGGGAGGAAAGTGATCTGTTATGCGGGGTATGTGATGTATGTTTGTCAAGAAAAAGGGCAGGGAAAGAATCCGAATTGGAAAAAAAGCTCAGGGAGGGCGTGATTAAAACTTTAAGTGGCGGCATAGTGTTTTCTTTGGAGACATTACTTTCGGCAGTTGGTGTAAAAAATGATTCATTTGCGGTGGGTCTCCTGAGAGAGTTGGAAGATGAAGGAATTATAATGACAGCAAGTGATGGAAAAATTAAACTGAAAAGGGAATGACATTCATAAATGACCTTCTGGGAAATCTTTTTCCGGAGAAAAAATCAAATTTCAACCATAAAGAAAATTTCACACAATCCGGAGAGGCTGTTGATGCTATCAGGAATTGGATGGATTCTGACGAAGGAAAAAGAACCTTTGACCACCTATATAAAACTTATCATTTAAAGAAAGCAGGTGTCAATGATCAGCCAGAAGTGCATATCTTGTCCTCGCCTTATGCCAATGGATTTGCCATTACCTTTGAACATCCGGTTACTGAAGAAGCTTTTTCCAATCTTTTCTTTGCTTTTGGCTTACGTATGTTAGATTTGGGTTATTACAGGGTAAGCCTGGACAGGAAGTTACAAGAAACAGAGGATCTTGTAAAAACGACAGAAAAGCAGTATTTTAAACCACCCGTTGGTGCTGCTGTTCGTGCTGCTGCCCAGAAGATGGATCAACTTTTCGGAAATGTCAGTATAGAAAAAGTATTGATAGATGGTAAACCCAGTTTACTAAAAGTTTTGGTGACGGTATATTCAGATCACCTGTACGGGAATGCCAAACCTTTTGATCAATTTATTGAAGAATTATTTGAACGCTAAAGATCCCCACATGGATAGAAATAGGCTAAAAATCCTTTTGGAAAATTACAGAACTCCCTTTGAAGAAGAACAATCTCTTGTAATCGATTTTGTGCAACTAACAGGTGACCCACTTGCTTATAAAAGGGAAAGAACTGAGGGGCATTTCACGGCCTCTGCCTGGATAGTCAACAAGAGAAGAACACATACCCTATTGAGCCTTCATAACAAACTCAACCGATGGCTACAGTTGGGCGGTCATGCAGATGGGAATGAAAACCTGTTGGAGGTGGCCATGGATGAAGCCAGGGAGGAAAGTGGCCTGTCTTCTTTGCGGATTGTGGATCAATTTATCTTTGATATAGATAAGCATATCATTCCGGCCAATGTCAGGGAGAGTCAACATTTTCATTATGATGTAAGGTTTTTGATTGAGGCAGAGATTGATGAGCCATTGAAAATAAGTAAGGAAAGTAAAGACTTGGCCTGGATTTCCTTTGATTCGGTAGCGGATACGGTTCAATATAATATCTCCATTCTTAGAATGCTGGAAAAGACAAGTAAATCGGAAATCCTTTTATAATGATAAAAAAAAATAAAAAACGTGAATAAAATAAGCATATCATTCATTCTTTTAATGACCATCTTTGCTTGCTCCCCCTCTGAAGGGGAACTGTTCGATGAAGGAATAAAGCAACTTGAAGCACAGAATTATAGGGAAGCGGTGGAATATTTTGACCGGGTGATAGCGGAAAACAATGAAAATACTTCGGCCCATAATGCAAAAGGGGTAGCGCTTTATGAATTGCAGGAGTGGGACTTGGCCATAGAAGCTTTTAATGCCTCTATTGCAATTGATTCTACTTCCTATAAACCGTTCTTTAATAGGGGTAACGCCTATTTCGAGAAAAAGGAATTCACTAAAGCCATTATTGATTATAATTATGCCAACGGCTTGGATCCTCAGCAGTTAGATGTCTATTATAACCGGGGGCTGGCCCTTTTGGGCATGGAATCCTATGAAGATGCCATTGTGGATTTTAATAGGTCCCTCCAAGCCGATCCTAATCAGTCGCAGGTTCACTTTAATAAAGCCAAGGCCCAGTTGGGGAACAATAACCCTATGGGGGCTTTGGAATCCCTCATCAACACCGTCAATCTTGACCAAAGAAATGCTGCTGCTTTTTACTTGTTGGGCATTACGAAATTAAGTGCCCTGGAAAAGAAGGAGGAAGGCTGTGCCGACTTAGAAATGGCATTGAGTTTGGGATATACCGGGGCAAAAGACTGGGTTGATAAATTTTGTGAAAATTAATGGCTGAAATTGGAAAAGATATTGCCAGGGCAAAACAGCTTTTGGAGGCAGGGGAATTGGTAGGCTTGCCTACGGAGACCGTTTATGGTTTAGCAGGAAATGCACTTAATCTTGATGCAGTGACCAAAATCTTTGAAACCAAAAACAGGCCCAGTTTTGATCCCTTGATCATTCACACCGGCAGCATGGAGCAGATCAGCCAATACACCACTTCCATTGATGAAGAACTTAAGGAACTGGCCAATAAATTTTGGCCAGGACCTTTGACATTATTATTGGAAAAGAAGTCCATTATTCCCGATCTTGTTACAAGTGGGCTGGATTATGTGGCCGTCAGGGTGCCAGATCACCCCATGGCCATGGAATTGTTGCTTTCCTTGGATTTTCCTTTGGCAGCACCCAGTGCCAATCCTTTTGGATACATTAGTCCCACAAAGGCCCATCATGTGCAAGACCAGTTAGGAGATAAGATCCCTTACATCTTGGATGGGGGCAGTAGCGAGGTGGGATTGGAAAGTACCATTGTAGGAATAGAGCAGGGCCAAACAATAATTTATCGATTAGGGGGCACGGAAGTTTCCGCTATAGAGAAAGTAGTGGGAAAAGTGCTTATATTACCCCAATCAAGTAGCAATCCAAAATCCCCGGGGATGCTTAAAAGCCATTACGCTCCGCGGAAGCCTTTCATCTTGGGAAACCTGGAAGAGTTGGCGGAAAAATATGCTGCTTCTGGTGTAAAATTTGCGGTTTTATCCTTCGACAAGGATTATTCTTTTTTGAAGGCCTCCGAAAAGTTTGTTTTAAGCAAGCAAAGGGATTATCGTGAAGCCGCCAAGAATCTTTTCGCGGGCATGAGATATTTAGATCAAGCAGATGTTTCTGTAATTTTGGCGGAAGAATTGCCCGAAGAGCATTTTGGAAAAGCAATTAATGACCGATTGAGAAGAGCTGCGGCTAAATGATTGCCGGGTAAAGAAAATGTACTTGTTTTAATGGTCTGTTACCAGGGACTTACACAAATAAAATTATTAAACATAAATCTTTTCTTATGAACAGTGAAATAAAAACCGTTGATAACATAAATTTCAAAGGGAAAAAAGCCTTGATCAGGGTTGATTTTAACGTGCCCTTGGACGACCAACTAAACGTAACTGATAATTCCCGAATTATGGCGGCCATACCCACCATCGAGAAAATCCTGCAAGATGGAGGAGCTGCCATTTTGATGTCACACTTGGGGAGACCGAAAGAAGGGCCGGAAGATAAGTTTTCCCTGACCCACATTGTTCAGGACCTTCAAAATGCTCTGAAAGCCGACGTTAAATTTGCCAAGGATTGTATTGGAGAGGAAGCCGTTCAATTGGCGGAAGGATTAAAGGTGGGGGAAGTTTTATTGTTGGAAAACCTTAGGTTTTATAAGGAAGAAGAAAAGGGAGATGAGGATTTTGCAAAAAAACTGGCCCAATTGGGTGATATCTATGTAAATGATGCCTTTGGCACAGCACATAGGGCACATGCCTCAACGGCCGTTATCGCCCGGTTTTTTGATGAAAAGGTTGCCGGTTATTTGATGCAGTCCGAATTGAAGAACGCCGACAAGGTGATGGAACATCCCAACAAGCCTTATACTGCGGTCATGGGCGGCGCCAAAATTTCCGACAAAATCCAGATCATAGATAAACTTTTGGACAGGGTGGATAACTTGATCATTGGTGGTGGCATGTCCTATACCTTTGCCAAAGCCCAAGGAGGTGAAATAGGGGATTCCCTGTTAGAAGCGGACAAAATGGACCTGGCCCTTGAACTGATAAAAAAGGCAAAACGAAACGGAGTAAAGTTAATCCTTCCCGTAGATTCTGTTACGTCAAAGGCTTTTGCCAATGATGCAGCGCAAAATACTGCTAAAAGTGGCGAAATCCCAGAGGGATGGATGGGACTGGATATCGGAACCGCCACAAGGGAACTTTTTTCAGACGTTATCAGATCCTCTAAGACCATTCTTTGGAACGGTCCCATGGGAGTGTTTGAAATGAGCAGTTTTGAAGGGGGGACCAAAGCTGTGGCGGAAGCCGTGGTGGAAGCTACTGAAAACGGTGCATTTTCCTTAATAGGCGGGGGGGACTCAGCAGCAGCGGTAAATAAATTCGGGTATGGGGATAAAGTCTCCTATGTCTCCACCGGTGGCGGGGCTTTGTTGGAACATATGGAAGGCAAAGAACTTCCCGGGGTGAAAGCCTTGAAACCCTAATATTCAGTAATCAGTAACTTACGTTTTGTTTTTGCAAAATGAGGAAAACAGAAAAATACCGGCCAAACCATGGTCCTAGGGCAAGTTACACTGCAGCTTGCCTCTGTTTTTTTTATACAGATCATCTATGAAAATAAAAAAAAGATAGCCCCCACTAAATCCAAAAATATTATATTAGCTTAAATTTATGAAGATTTAATAAGGGAAAATTGCCATGTCCCACAAGAAGGCATTTGAAGATAATTGAACTTCATTCAAGACTTGTTTCAGGTTATATAAAACTTTCTGTTATGAACTCACGACGCAAATTTTTACAAAAGATCACCTTTTCTGCAGTAGCTTTGCCTTTATTGCCGGATTACGGCTCAGTGACGATAAAGGACTTTTACGACAATCCTTATGAGGGACCGGTTCTACGGGTGGCCATCATGGGTTTGGGCAGCTATGGTACCAGGGTGGCAGAGGCTATGCAATCGAGTAAGAAGGCTAAATTAGTGGGGGTTATCAGCGGGACGCCTTCTAAAATTAAGGATTGGCAGGGCAAATACAACATTCCTGAAAAAAATTGCTACAATTATGGGAATTTTGACCAAATTAAAGACAATCCGGATATTGACGCCGTCTATGTCATCACGCCGAATGGTCTGCACCACGATCATACCATACGGGCGGCAAAAGCGGGTAAACACGTCATTTGTGAGAAACCAATGGCTGTAAATGCCAAAGAAGGGAAGGAAATGGTGGAGGCATGCAAGGAAGCCAATGTTAAATTACTGGTTGGCTACAGATTGCATTTTGAACCAAATACGCTGAAGATCATCAACATGCGTAAAGAAGGGGAGTTCGGCAAAATTCTTTTCTTTCAGGGGTTGAGCGGATTCAAAATAGGGGATCCTGATCAATGGCGGTTGAACAAAGAGTTGGCCGGGGGTGGTGCGATGATGGACATAGGAATTTACTCCATCAATGGTGCACGTTACATGGTCGGGGAAGAGCCCATCTGGGTCACCGCACAGGAGACTAAAACCAACAAAGAGAAGTTCAAGGAAGGCGTGGACGAGACCATTCAGTTTCAATTTGGCTTTCCCAGCGGAGCAGTAGCCTCCTGTTTGTCAACCTACGCCATGAATAATCTTGACCGCTTTTTTTTGAATGGCGATGATGGATTTGCCGAATTACAACCAGCTACCGGTTATGGCCCCATCAAAGGCCGTACCCATAATGGGGAATTAAATCAGCCACATGTGACCCATCAAACAGTACAGATGGATGAAATGGCAGGAATCATCCTGGAGGACCAAAAGCCAGTGGTGCCAGTGGACGGAGAAGAAGGCCTAAAAGATTTAAAGATTATTGATGCCATCTATCGGGCAGTTGAAACAGGTGAAAAAGTGGATTTGGATGTATTATGATAAGTTTAATAATGAAAATCCAATCCCTTTTTTTAAATAAAGCCCTTCTCTCTTTCCT
>JBBDSC010000013.1:0-13309 GCA_040905145.1 Anditalea sp. | reverse complement strand
AGACGCAAGTATCAAGATGGAAGAAGGTCGGATGTCGAAAGACCGAAGATCTAGTGATTCAGTGATAGGATGATTTAATGAAGAGACAGATTGATCCAACTATTCCAATTTTCCACTATTCCACCATTCCAATTTTCCAGTTCTCTCCGCAGAGTTTCGATAGCTTATCATTTCATTCAACTTAATAAAATACACGATTAATGAAAAAAGAAAATAAACCCAACCTTTCCAGGAGAAGCTTCATGAAGTCCACGACAAAAGGAGCCATAGCTGCATCCTTGGCCATCACAGGCTTCCCCACCATTGTACCGGCGTCTGTATTTGGCAAAAATGCACCCAGCAATAAGATCAACATAGGTCAGATAGGCTTTGGGAGGATAGCCAGGAGCCATGACCTTCCGGAGACGATGAGGAATGATATTGCCAGGGTAATTGGAGTGAGTGATGTGGACCAAAAAAGAATGGGAGAGGGAAAAGCATGGATAGAAAAACAGTATGCAGATAAAACGAAAAAGTCCAACTATGTAGAGGTAAAGACCTACGGGGATTATCACGAGATGTTGGACGATAAGGATATTGATGCGGTCATCATAAGTACGCCCGACCATTGGCACGCACAACCTGCCATGGAAGCGGCCTTGGCGGGAAAGGACATTTACCTTCAAAAGCCTACCTCCCTGACCATTCAAGAGGGAAGGATGATGGCTGATGCCGTGCACCGTTCTGGGGTTATTTTTCAAATCGGTAGCCAGCAAAGGTCCATTTCGCCTTGGCCACAATTCAAACGTGCCTGCGAATTGGTCAGGAACGGCAGAATAGGCACCCTCAAGACCATACAGGTGGGTCTTCCCGGCGATCCTTCGGGGGGAAATACAGAGGAAATGCCCATACCGGAAAACCTGAATTACGACAGATGGTTAGGTTCCACCCCAAATGTCTACTATACTTTGGACAGGGTGCATTCCCAAATTGATCTTAACAGCCGGCCCGGATGGCTGCGTTGTGAACAGTTCGGTGCCGGAATGATCACCGGGTGGGGCGCACACCATGTAGATATCGCCCACTGGGGAATGGGAACGGAATATACAGGTCCCATAGAAATAGAAGGTACCGCTCAATTTCCTGCCCCGGAATCAGGACTATGGACTGTCCATGGGGATTTTGAGGTGGCAGCAAAGTATGCCAATGGAGTGACCATGTATCTGGGCGGAGACAATCCCAATGGAGTAAAGTTTGAAGGCAGTGACGGGTGGATATTCGTGACAAGGGGCAACGTGGGCGTGACCGCCAGTGATCCCTCAAGCGGTGGAAAAGAAAACGAAGCTTTCAAAGCCAGTGATCCGAAAATTCTGACTTCAGAAATAGGCCCTGACGAAATCCATTTGTACGAGAGCCCTGAACAACATAAAAACTGGTTGGATTGCATCGTGTCCCGTGAACAACCTGTTGCTCCCGCGGAAGTAGCCCATCGCTCATGTAGTGCCTGTCTGCTCGCCCATACCGCCATGAAACTGCCCAGAAAATTGTACTGGGATCCGGCCAAGGAACGGTTTAAGAACGACGACGAGGCAAATTCCATGCTCTCAAGGCCACAAAGGTATCCCTACGGGACAAACTATGTTCAGTCCTAGTACCACAAAATAGCTTTGTAACAGTAAATGGGAAAATGGTAATCGGTAGTCGGTAATCAGTGACCGATCACCGAACAAAATGAAGAAGTTAAAGGATTTAGTTGCCCCGTCCTTCAAATCAGGGCGGGGATTGGGATGGGGAAGAAAAATCCGGGCTTTAGCCACATTAAAAGGCTCCTCCCTGTATAAATGTGGCTAAAGCCACAGGGATACTTGTCCATCTTTCCGGCAATTGAATAAATGGCCAAAAGCATTTATTGTAATGTTTTCCAGCTGACAGTTTTATGGCTTGAACGGAAAATATTAAGTGGAAAAGTGTCAACTAAATTCAGGACTTGACACTAATATTGAATATTAAAAGAATTATTGATGTTATTGAATAGGTCTCTTCTTCAATCTTGGCGTTGGTATGGACCCGGAGACCCTGTAAGCCTTTGCGATATCCGACAGGCTGGGGCCACAGGAGTAGTTTCAGCCCTGCACCATATCCCCCATGGGGAAATCTGGCCTCTGGATCAGATCCGGGAGAGGAAAGCCGTGATCGAAGCCGCCGGTCTGGAATGGGTGGTAGTGGAGAGTGTCCCCGTACACGAGTCCATTAAAACCAGGGATAAAAATTGTGAAGTTTACCTGGAAAATTACAGGCAAACGCTTCGGAATCTGGCTGCTGTAGGGATCAGCACGGTCTGCTATAATTTTATGCCGGTGCTCGACTGGACCAGGACCAATTTGGGACATACATTGGATAATGGGACCAAAGCCCTGTATTTTGATTGGGTGGATTTAGCCGTTTTCGATACCTATGTATTGAAAAGGGAAAAAGCTGCTGATTTTTATACCCCAGAAGTTTTGGCACAAGTCGAAGCACGGTTTCACCATTTATCTGAAGAAAAGCTTCAAGCACTTACGGCGGTTATTTTAATGGGTGTGCCCACGGAAGGGAGCATTTCTTTGGAATCCCTTCGGCAAAGTATTGAAATTTATAAAGCTACAGGAAAGGAAGGTTTGCTGGATAACCTTGGCTATTTTTTGAGTGGTATACAAGAAGTTTGTGAAGAAAACAGGATCCAAATGACCATCCATCCAGATGATCCGCCTTTTCCCATACTGGGCCTTCCAAGGATAGCTTCCAGTAAGGAGGACTTGATGGCCATCCTGAAAAAAGTCGACCGGCCATTTAACGGGGTCTGTTTTTGTACAGGTTCATTAGGCGCGGGCAAAGCCAATGATTTGCCCCAAATTCTAAAATCTATTGGGGAAAGAGTTCATTTTGCCCATTTGAGAAATGTAAGAAAAGACACCCTGGGAAACTTCTTTGAATCAGACCACTTGGACGGGGGTGTGGACATGTATGCCATCATGAAGGAATTGGTCAGGCTCAATCAAAACAGGAAAAAGCCCATTCCCTATCGTCCTGACCACGGGCATCAAATGCTGGATGACCTACATAAAGTTACTAATCCAGGCTATTCTGCCATTGGGAGGTTAAAAGGCCTGGCTGAACTAAGAGGATTGGAAAAGGGGGTAGAATGGACTTTCAAATGATCAGAAAATTTGGAATGAATTTCTATTTTAAACAAATCATTGATCTTGTAATAAAAAATTTATACGCCAGGAAGTGGAATTGACCTATTAGACCAATACTTCAGACCTAAGAGGAGGTCTGAAATTATATTATTATTTAACAATAAACCCACAATTATGGAAAAATTTACTTATCTAAAAATGGGAATTTTAATGTTCCTCATGATTTTGGGCCATTCGCTTTTGGCTCAAAATGTTCAGGTGAGTGGCCAGGTCACAGACGATACAGGCGAGCCTATCCCTGGGGCCACTGTATTGGTGAAGGGGACCACTACGGGTATGGCTACCGATATAGATGGCAGGTATACCATTTCAGTACCTGGTGATGCCACATTGGCGTTTTCATTCATAGGTTACCAGACACAGGAAGTGGAGATTGGTAACCAGTCTGTGATAGACATTAGCTTGGTATCGGACTTTGGCTCTTTGGAAGAAGTGGTCGTGGTAGGTTATGGTACCCAGCAAAAAAGGGACCTTACCGGTGCTGTTTCCCAGATCAAGGCCACGCAGCTTGAGAATGAAAATCCTAATTCCGTGCAGGATGTCCTCCGGGGAAATATTGCCGGTTTGAATGTTGGTTATTCCACTTCTGCCAAAGGCGGTGGAAATTTACAGGTAAGGGGAAGAAACAGTTTGAATGCCGGTACCTCTCCCTTGCTGGTGCTTGACGGGGCCATTTATTATGGGGAGCTTTCAGACATCAACCCCAATGACATTGAAAGTATAGATGTATTAAAAGATGCCAGCTCTGCCGCTGTTTTTGGAGCCAAAGCTGCCACAGGGGTAGTCATTATCACCACCAAAAAAGGAGTGGAGGGTAAACCCAGGGTTAACTTAAATACCAACGTTGGGGTAGCCTCCATGTCGGTGGACATGCCGGTATATGGCCCTCATGAATTTGTCTCCTGGAGATCGGATGTATTTAAAAGTATTGATGTGGACCATGAACTTCATAGGTACGATGATCCAAGTGCGCTTCCACCTGGCCTTTCACTGGATCAATGGATGGCCTATGATGGATCCAGTGGTGATCCGGAGACCATTTGGCTGCAAAGGTTGAACATGCAGCCAATAGAAATAGAAAATTATAAAGCAGGTAGAAGTGTAAACTGGTACGATATGGTGTTCCAGAACGGCTTGCGCCAGGACCATACCCTCAGTCTTTCCGGTAAAAATGAGGACGTATCCTATTATATGTCACTGGGGTACCTGAATAACCAAGGCATCGTGGTAGGTGATGAATTTTCTACCATACGCGCCAGGTTAAATATTGAAGGAAAAGTAAATGATTTTTTGACGGTTGGAATGAATACGCAATTTGCTGACCGTGACGAAAGTGCGGTTCCGGTTAACTGGGGGTTTGTAAGGTCCCTTTCCCCCTGGGGTTCGGAATATAACGAGGATGGAACATACCGGTATCGGCCAAATGATGAAGCCAGCGGTGGCAATCATCCGTTTGCCGGACCGTATTATACTGACCGCCTGCAGAAGTTTACCACACTTAACACCACCCTTTTTGCAAAAGTAAACCTGCCTTTCGGGATTAAGTACCAGATGAATTTCACCCCACGGTTGGAATTTTATGAAAGGTTCAATCATGAATCGGCAGAGTATGAGCCATGGGCAAATATAGGTGGAAGCGCCTCCAGGCAAAACAGGAAAACCTACAACTGGCAAGTGGATAATATTCTTACCTGGAACAAAACAATCAACGACATACACAACATTGATGTGACCCTGTTGGCCAATGCAGAGAAATACCAACGGTGGGACAATACAATGACCAACAATGGTTTTGATCCACACGACAGGTTGGGCTTCCATAATATGGCAGCAGGTATTAATCCTATAATCAGCAGTAACGACGAGTACAGCACGGGGGATGCTTTAATGGCGCGCTTGTTTTACTCGCTGAAAAACAGGTATATGGTTACTCTTTCCACACGACGTGACGGCTATTCGGCTTTCGGACAGAAGAATCCCAGGGCCACTTTTGGATCAGCGGCATTGGGCTGGGTCTTTACGGATGAAAATTACTTCAACAGCAGTTGGTTGGATTATGGAAAGTTGCGTGCCTCTTGGGGCTCTAACGGGAACCGGGATATCGGACGATATGCCTCCCTGGCTAACCTTCAAACAGGAAAATACCTACAGGTCAGGCCAGATGGCACGGTTTACCAGGTTTCTCAATTGTATGTCAATAATATGGCCAATGAAAACCTGCAATGGGAAAGAACCACTGCTTATAACCTGGGTCTCGATTTCACCTTGTTCAACAATTTGATCGATGGTACCTTAGAGGCTTATACTACCTCTACCACAGATCTGTTGGTTCAACGTTCCCTTCCCGATATATTGGGTTTTGATTGGGTTTGGGATAACCTTGGGGAAGTCAAAAACAGAGGATTTGAGATCAGCCTGAATTCCTTGAACATGAGCAGGGAAAACTTTACCTGGAGATCCACGGCCAATTTCCAATTGAACAGGAATGAAATAGGTAGCCTGTACGGGGATATGGTAGATGTAACAGACGAAGCCGGTAATGTGATCGGGGAGACAGAGGTGGATGACTTTGAGAACCAATGGTTTATCGGCCATGCAATTGATGAAATATGGGATATCCCGGTTCTCGGTATTTGGCAAGCCAATGAAGCCGATCAAGCACAAAATTATGGTGTTCATCCTGGCGATTTTAAGGTACAGGATATAAACCAGGATGGCCTATATACCAGAGATGACAGGGATTTTCTGGGATTTGAAGAGCCAAGGTTCAGGTGGTCAATTCGAAATGAATTTAAAATTTTCAAGAATTTTGATGCCTCATTTTTGATATATTCTTACTGGGGACACATGAACCCTTACAATCAGGCCAAAAACCGGGACGGGTTCTTGGATAGGAGCAACTCCCATCTTTTTCCTTACTGGACCCCTGAAAATCCCCAAAATGAATATGCCAGGTTATATTCCAGTAATGGAAGTGCCAGTTTTAATGTTTACAGGAAGAAGTCATTTATCAGATTGGACAACATTGCGTTAGCCTATACCGTTCCCGCTGAAATCAGTCAAAGGATCAACATCGAAAGCCTCAAGCTGTACTTTAATGTAAGGAACGTGGCCGTCTTTGCCCCTGATTGGACTTATTGGGATCCGGAATGGGATCCAAACGTTGGGCCTGGGCCTACGCCAAGAAACTTCAGCCTTGGCCTTAACATTACCTTATAATTTAAAAAATAAATTGATTAGATTATGATATCCAAGAGATCAATATATTATATCATACCGCTTGCCATCGTAACCGCTTTGGGAGCTGTCAGTTGCAGCGAGGAATTTCTGGAACCAGAACCCTTATCTTTCTATGCGCCCGAAAACACCTTTAACGATGCCTCGGGCATGCGGGGGGCTTTGGTGGCTTGTCTACGGAACATGAGACATGAGTATTACGGAGATGGTTCCCCGATTATTACCGAACATATTTTTTCGGAAGTAGCGGTGGAGGGGACTACGGATAAATCCGGACCTGCACAGGACCTGAATTTGTTGATCACCCCTGATGCCAACCTTAATTCTGTGGACTGGAACAGGATAGGCTGGTACTGGTACGAAGGCTATAAGGGCGTGAAATATGCCAATTCTGTCATCACTAGGATAGACCTGCCGGAGTGGGAATCCGAAGAAGAACGGAATGAAATTCTCGGTTTGGCCTACTTTCATAGGGCTGCCCGTTATTACCGGCTTACCCAGCAGTTTGGGGATGTGCCTTTGGTCCTTCAGGAGTATTCAACTCCTAGATTGGATTTTAATTCCACCGAACGGGAGGTGATCCTTCAAAAAATGAAGGAAGACCTGGAGTTTGCGGAAATTTGGGTTCCCGATGGGGCAGATAAAGGGCAGGTGACCAAAGGTGCCGTTAGTCATTTGCTGACCAAAGTGAACCTTGCCTTGGGATTGTTTGATGACGCAATCCAATCTGCCAGCAACGTGATAGACGGGGGTGTATATGCCCTGATGACCGAACGCTTTGGTTCGGACGCAGGCGACCCTACCAAAAACGTGACCTGGGACCTTCATCGGCCGGAAAACAAATCGCTGGCCACCAATACAGAAGCACTTTTGCTGGTAATAGACCGGATCGACATTGAAGGCAATCACAGCGGAGGGATTCAATCTATGCGCCAGGCAGTCCCTTTTTGGGAAACCAATATCAATACACCTATCGGTAACAGGGGAACGATAGGGACAGCAGGGATAGAGATTGACCAAACTTCAGAATACGGAAGGGGTATCGGCCGGATGCGGGGCACGCCCTATCATACCAAATATATCTGGGACGACCCCAACGATTACAGGCATGCCCCGGGAAACTGGATGGAAATGGAGGACCTTGTGTATAACAATATTAATATAAAAGGAGAGGACCCGTTTTATGGTGAGCCCCTTCAATTCAGGGATGAAAATGGAACAGTATTGGTGGTGGATACCATCAGAAGCTGGTTTGGATGGCCACACTACAAAGTTTTCATACCTGATCCACAGCGGGTACAGCCTTCCGGTGGAAATACAGATTGGTATATCTTCAGGCTGGCAGAAACTTATTTGCTTAGGGCCGAGGCATACTATTGGAAGGATGATCTGGCCAATGCGGCAGCTGATCTCAATAAAGTAAGAACACGGGCAAATGCTGCTCCTTACTCACCCGATCAGATAAACATCGGTACTATCCTGGATGAAAGGGCCCGGGAACTTTATTATGAGGAACCCAGGAAAACGGAACTTAACCGCATCTCATTTATTTTTGCTCAAACAGGAAAAACAGCCTATAATGGCAAAACTTATAATATGGAAAATTTTTCCCAGGATAATTTCTATTATGACCGGATGATGGAGACCACCGATTTCTATAACCAGGGTGTATCAACAAGACATGGAGACACCTACACAATGAGTCCTTACCATGTGCTATGGCCTGTGCCGGCAGATGCCATCAATACCAATACGCAAGGGCAGATCAACCAAAACCAGGGTTATGCTGGGGCGGAAAACAATGTCCACCCGTTAACAACTTTACCTGTTCCTGCCGAAGAAGAGTAAACCAAGCATAGGGACAACAACCTATCTTTATGCCAATTGAAAAGAAAAAAGCGGATTTCACCTAGTGTGATTTCCGCTTTTTTAATGGGGTTAAGGGGAAGAGCTTTTATAAAAAGTAATGCCCTTTCAAGGAATAAACCTTCACTGTATCCTCTTCGATTGCATAAACTATTCTGTGTTCCCCTGTTATCCTCCTTGACCATTTACCTGATAAATTATGCTTTAATGGTTCAGGTTTCCCGATTCCTTCAAATGGGTCTTGTTGGATTGCTTCTAATAACTTTCGGATTTTTTTGAGTACAGCTATATTTCCAGCTTCCTTCCATGCTTCCAGGTCCTTTTCAGACTTACCCAACAAAACTATTTGCACAGTCTGTCCAGTTCTTCTAACGTAATCTTTCTTCCTTTTCCAGCTTTAAAATCTTGGTCTGCGTGTTTAATCATGGCCACAAATTCAGGGTCATAGGGGCTTTTTTCCCCTGACCTCTCAAAAGGCACGTTCAAAGCTTTGGCTAATTGCTCAAAAAGGTTCGCCTGTTCTTTATTATCCGGATGTACTATTATGGTTTCCATAAACAAATTTAACGTTTATTTATTAAAATTAATTCTTTATTGGGATGAAATCGAGATGAGTAGAATGCATCAACTGGACATGGATATACCTTATCTGGTCATATGGATTCCACGTGACTTAACATTAATTTTTATTAAAACATTAATCAATGTCGTTTAATTAGCTGTCGGTGTCCCCACCGACAGCGGCGTCGGACAACATGAGGAACTAATCATTTAGGTGTAGAGCAGCTCGGTGTGTTGTTCTACAAAGGCCAACCAGGAATTTACCGGAAGGAATCGCTCAGTTCAACCAACAAAACTATTTGCACAGTCTGTCCAGTTCTTCTAACGTAACCTTTCTTCCTTTTCCCGCTTTAAAATCTTCGTCGGCGTGTTTAATCCAAATCTTGGAACAGCTCCTCTAAATCCAGGTGGAAGCCTTCGATACATCCCGAACTTACCATATCACCCAAGGTAAAAAGTTTGGAGGGTACATATTTCGCATTGTTTAAGGTGTAAACCAAAAGTGTTTGTTCCTCTGGATGAAAAATCCAGTATTCTTTCACACCGCTTTCTTCATAGACTTCGTACTTGTATTGGAGTTCTTTTCTGTTGTTTCCTGGGGAAAGAATTTCAACAATCAGGTCAGGAGCCCCAATACAACCCGCATCATCGAGCTTGCTGCGGTCACAGACTACACAAATATCCGGCTGTACCACGGTATAGATATCTTCGTCTTTTTTGGAATGGGCAGGTAAGCGCACATCAAATGGGGAGATAAAAGCTTTACAGGCATTTTTTTCCAAAAGATAGTACAGCTTGGATGCAATTTTTAGGAGGATTTCCTGATGTCTCCTCTTGGGAGCAGCAGCCATTTTGAATACTTTTCCCTTGATAAGCTCCACCATTTCATCAATCTTCCAGGTCAGGTAATCCTCATAAGAATACCTGCCATATTCGCTGAATGGTCCTTCAACATGGTTTTTCGTACCCTCTGTTTTCATGGTTCCAATTTAATGAAATGAACCGACAGTTTCACATGGGTTGTACAAACTTTATATTTTTTTACCTTCCAAATCTCCGGTCTCTGCCCCTCTGCCAATTTTCCCAATGTGAAATTTTAAAAATTTTCTTTCTAAAAAAGCCGAATTAACTATATTGCGCTATGGGATATAGGAAGTGAAAAGTTTCAAAAAGTATCCTTACTTT
Source organism: Anditalea sp. (assembly GCA_040905145.1). Classification (GTDB taxonomy): domain Bacteria; phylum Bacteroidota; class Bacteroidia; order Cytophagales; family Cyclobacteriaceae; genus DATGMS01. The sequence continues at coordinate 3,242 of JBBDSC010000013.1, read as the reverse complement.
AGCAACTTAAATTATTGCATGTTATAAAACCCAATTGGAATTTTTATCCTTCTTTCTAAAAAATTAATTAACAATAAACATGAATTTTACCTCCCTAGATCTTGTGATTTTTATTGGTTACTGTCTTTTGATCCTCTTTATGGGGTATTTTGTTTCCAGGGAGAAAAAAGGACATATCAAAGATTCCAACGATTATTTTCTGGCCAGTAAGGCTTTGCCCTGGTGGGCAGTAGGGGCCTCATTGATCGCCTCCAATATTTCTGCCGAACAATTTATCGGCATGTCCGGCTCCGGTTTTGCCCTGGGGCTTGCCATCTCCACCTATGAATGGATGGCTGCGGCCACTTTGATTATAGTGGCGATCTTTTTCTTGCCCATTTACCTGAAGGAAGGTATCAGAACCATGCCCCAGTTTTTGTTACAGCGCTATGATACGCGGGTAAGAACAGTAATGGCTGTTTTCTGGCTTTTGGTTTATATTTTCGTCAACCTCACTTCAGTTCTCTATTTGGGTGCTTTAAGCCTGCAGACCATATTGGGGGTGCCTTTGACTTATGGAATTGCCGGATTGGCTTTATTTGCCATGCTTTATTCCATTTATGGAGGATTGAAAGCCGTAGCCTGGACGGATGTGATACAGGTAGTGTTTTTAATAGCAGGTGGAGTTGCCACTACTTATCTTGCTCTTTCCATTGTAGGTGATGGAAATGTATTGGCAGGCTTTGCGACATTGATGAGTGAGGCACCTGCCCATTTTAACATGATTATTGAAGAGGGGGAAATGATGATCCCAGATGGTTCAGGAGGCTACAGGGATGCTTATCTCGATTTGCCCGGCATCAGTGTTCTGATCGGGGGGATGTGGGTCATTAACCTTAATTATTGGGGTTTTAACCAATATATTACCCAAAGGGCTTTGGCCGCCAAATCTTTAAATGAGGCTCAAAAAGGGATGATCTTTGCCGGATTTTTAAAATTGCTCATGCCACTGATCGTGGTAATTCCCGGTATTGCTGCATTTGTGATCGTTAACAATGGATTGGACCTTTCCTTTATTGAATCTATGAGAGACCCCTCCACTGGATTAATAAAATCGGATAGGGCCTATCCCACCTTGCTGCAATTGCTTCCCACGGGATTAAAAGGTTTGGCATTTGCCGCCTTGACGGCAGCTATTGTTTCTTCCCTGGCTTCCATGGCCAACAGTACTTCCACGATTTTCACCTTGGATATTTATAAGACAATAATTGACAAAAATGCTTCAGAAAACAAGCAGGTACGGGTGGGCAGGATTGCTGCTATCCTTGCTTTTGTCGTAGCCGCAATCATCGCGCCTGCATTAAGTCAATTGGATCAGGCCTTTCAATATATTCAGGAATATACCGGGTTTATTTCTCCCGGGGTATTCGCTATCTTTATGTTTGGATTTTTCTGGAAAAAAACAACTTCAGATGCTGCCCTTGTAGCAGCCGCATTGACGATTCCCCTTTCGGGAATATTAAAGTTCCTATTTCCGCTTTTTCCATTTATAGATCGCATGGGCATCGTGTTCCTTATTCTTTCCTTTGTGATTATTGGAATTAGCTTGATGCAGGGCAAAGGAAAGGATCATCCAAAAGGCATTGAAATCACCAAAGATCTATTTAGAACAAGTACTTCATTTAAAATCGGTGCCATAATTATCAGTGGTATTATCGCCGCGCTTTACATCACTTTCTGGTAAAACATATCTTGAATTATGAGGAAATTATTGATCGGGTACGACATTGGGAGTTCTTCTGTAAAAACCACTATACTGGATGCTGATACTGGGAAGGTGGTGGCTTCTGAAGGATTGCCCAAAGAAGAAATGCTCATTGACTCGCCACAAAAAGAATGGGCCGAACAGGATCCTATGATGTGGTGGAAATATATTATAGAAACCACCAGAAAAGCCCTTGCTGATGCCCAGGTTAAAAAAGGAGAAGTAAAGGCCATTGGTATCTCTTATCAAATGCACGGCTTGGTGCTGGTGGACAAAAACCATGAAGTGATCAGGCCTTCAATTATTTGGTGTGACAGTAGGGCAGTGGAAACGGGGAATAAAGCTTTTGCTGAATTGGGGGGTGAATATTGCCTTTCCCGTTTGTTGAATTCCCCGGGAAACTTTACCGCTTCCAAATTAAAATGGGTCAAGGAAAACGAACCCCATCATTACCGAAAAATCCATAAGATCATGTTGCCTGGGGATTTTATAGCCATGAAATTGACAGGGGAAATTTTAACTTCAGAAACAGGTTTGTCCGAAGGTATATTTTGGGATTTTCAGGAGAACGGTGTTTCTTCCAAACTCCTGGATTATTATGGGATAGAACCTTCACTTTTAGCCCATGCGGTGCCTTCTTTTTCTGTTCAGGGAAAGGTAAGCCAAGAAGCAGCCGGGTTACTTGGTCTGGAAGCCGGGATTCCCATTACTTATCGGTCTGGAGATCAGCCCAACAATGCCTTTTCCCTTAATGTATTGGAAGAAGGAGAGCTGGCCACTACAGCCGGAACTTCCGGGACGGTATATGGGGTAAGTACCAAGCCTGTATACGACAAGGACTCCCGTGTCAATACCTTTGTACATGTAAACCACAGCCAAGCAGATCCGCATTACGGCGTATTGCTCTGCGTTAATGGTACGGGAATCTTGAACAGTTGGTTAAAGCGGATTTTGGGGCAGGGTTCACTTTCTTATGAAGAAATGAACCAATTGGCATCTGAAGTAGCCATTGGAGCGGAGGGGCTGAACTTTATTCCTTTTGGCAACGGAGCAGAGCGGATACTTCAAAACAGACAGGTAAATGCCCATCTTTCAGGATTGAACCTACTCAAACATGATCGGCGGCATATCCTGCGTGCAGGACAGGAAGGGATTGTCTGTTCCCTGACCTATGGCTTCAATATTATGAAAGGGATGGGGCTCAACTTAAATACAGTGAAAGCCGGAAAAGCCAATATGTTCCTTAGCCCGCTTTTCAGGGAAGCCTTTGTCAATATGAACCAGGTGAATTTGGAGCTTTACGACACAGATGGCGCCCAGGGAGCCGCCAGGGGGGCAGGGATAGGAGCCGGATTGTTTCCCAATACCAGGGATGCTTTTGTAGGGTTGGAAAAAGTAGCTTCCCTGGAGCCGGAACCTAAGCTTCAAGAGGTCTATGGGGAAGTTTATCAACGCTGGAATTCCTATTTGGAAAAGTTGTAGAAATGGAAGACCGGAG
>JBBDSC010000012.1:0-2193 GCA_040905145.1 Anditalea sp. | reverse complement strand
ACTGTTCCCAGGACGTGTACAACTGCATGAAACCCTTCCTGTTTGACGAAGTGGTAGAACATTTTTACATCCTTTTGCTGAACCGAAACAACCAGGTGCTCAAACTCCAAAAGATCAGCTCAGGAGGAACCCACGGTACCCTGGCAGATCCCAAACTGATATTCAGAAAAGCACTGGATTATTTAGCCTCTGGATTAATATTGGTACATAACCATCCTTCAGGAAACATGAAACCTTCCGAACAAGATAAAAGATTGACCAGCAGGCTGACCGAAGTCGGGAAGAGCCTGGAAATACCTGTTCTGGATCACCTGATTTTCACGGATGTTTCGTACTTGAGTTTTGCGGATGAGGGCCTGTTATAGGTCTTCATTTCATACATAAATTGAATGGGGATTTCATTTGAATATTTTTTATCCCCATATTGGGAATTCAGAGGAGCCAGTAATACTTTTGGCTTTATTTTTAATGTAATCCATACTTGAAAACATCCTCGAAGCCGATTTAAGTGTCACCATCAGGGTATTTGGAGACAATTCCGAATTCAAAACCTATCAAAACACTGCAAGGCCAATTGGGGCCGTTACCGAGACGGTGACGTCTAGAGTTGTAAAGAAATTTAGGAATTTCAGAAGCGAATAATTTCTTTTTTGTGGGGTTTTTCAAACCCCAATTAAACAGAAGTTTTTCGTAGATTTAAGGAGTAATTTTAGCCCTATGGAATTTTGTAACACTTACTTCAGGAAAAATCTAGATCAACTGACAGAGGAGGACTTGATTATTTTTTTTAACTCAGATCAAAAGGAAACTCAGCATTTGGAAGTAAAGAGTTCGGGAGAGACGAATGTCGAAAAGGTCTATAATAAAACCTTGCGACCTGCCATTTGTTCATTCCTAAATTCAACAGGTGGAATATTAATTTACGGTGCTCCGAGAGAGGATAGAAAGGATACGAATAACCCAGATAATTATACTCTCAGACCCTATTCTAAAGGATTTCTCGGTGATCATGATTCAATTATTCGTAAAATTTCAGACGGAATAACCCCAATGCCAATAGGGTTTCGATTGAAGGAAGTTGAAGTCGGCGGGGGTTATGTCGCAATTTTCGAAATTCAGGAGAGCAAAACTAAACCCCACCAAACTGACAACCTTTACCAAATTCGGATAGACGGTCAGAAAAAAATTGCACCTCATTACTTAATTGAGGCAATGATGAAACAAATTACTTTTCCAGATATTAGGGCATTCATGAAGGTTATTGACAGTCAATATCTTGATTTGCAGGGAGACTTACTTTGCATTAAATTGGAGCTCTATCTAATCAATTTTAGTGAATTTTTAAATGAGAAAAACGTTCGTTATAGATTAAAAATTGACGGACCTATGGCTTTCGATCAAATAGGAGTTAGGAAAATCACTGAATATGAAAAATTTGAAATTATTTCATTTGGTGAACCCGTTTTGCTAAATGTCGAAGTTTTCGGAAAATTTGCATTTATGCACCAAGAAAAGACAGTTGCGCTAAATATAATTTTTAACGGGGAAAGCAGCCCATCAAAAATCACAGTCTATCAAATGAAAATCAGACCAAATAATTTAAGGGGCTTTTTAGTTGATGGGATAGCTACTCTTGAAGTTGACAATTTGTTGTTCTCCGAACATCAACTTAATCTGGGGATCTCCCATAGAGAGGCATTGAAAAAAAGTCTTGGTATAGATTTTTAAACCCCTCTTACCCTCTCAATGGTGTTCAGTTCAGGTTTATTTTGATTTTGGAGTTTCAGCTGAATCGCATTTTTATCCCCCGTCCTTATTAAATTATCAGTTCATCATTATGTTTCCGTCCTCTACTCTTTTGGAAGTTGGTGACTTGCTCGATATTTAGGTGTTTTCAGGTACCACTTTTTTTTGCTTTTTTGGTAGTTTCGGATTGCGGGGCTTCTACCTGCCGAGTCCTTTATTACTTAATTCCCCGAGGAGTTTGCCTATACGCCACGGCGCACAAATGTGCGGGTGGTGACTGGAATTTTAGCCAAAAGATGCACAATAGCGCGTGTCCGCCATGGCGGAGCGGGGGTTTCCCTGAGGTCTCAGTACAGGTTGGTTACTTTTTTGATCCCGATTCGCTTTGCTGAGGACATGCTCTGCAGCAAAAAAGTGACAGGGAAAATATATGGTAGGAAGCCAAAT
>JBBDSC010000011.1:42750-63683 GCA_040905145.1 Anditalea sp. | reverse complement strand
ATAAGGTTAATCAAGTGGGATTGATTGTTTGATAAGGATTCCACATGTAAATTTGGCGACAGATTTTTATGAGAAAATTAAACTAAAGTAAATAATTTATGAGTTGGGTATCAAAAACCTTAAATAGCACCTTAGGCCGAAAACTAATCATGTCCTTGACGGGTTTATTCTTGATTCTTTTTCTTGTAGGCCATGTATCGGGAAATGCACTATTGTTTAAAGATGATGGAGGACAATCCTTTAATAAATATGCAAAATTTATGACCACCAACCAATTTGTACAAATATTGTCCATTGTCACTTACATTTCCATTTTAGTCCACGTTGTTTACTCCATTTTACTAACCATTCGCAATAAAAAGGCCCGGCCAATAAACTATGAGGTTAGGAATGCCGGCTCCAATAGTTCTTGGAACTCCAGAAACATGGGAATATTGGGAACCATTATCCTGATTTTTCTCGTGGTACATTTACAAGGCTTCTGGTATAAAATGCATTGGGGGGACATTCCGTATGTTACTTATGATGGTGAGGAATATAAAGACCTCTATAGCATCGTGGTGTTTGCTTTCCAGGAGTTATGGTTAGTGGGACTTTATGTGATATCCATGGTGTTCCTGGCATTCCACCTCGCCCATGGATTTGCCAGTGCTTTCCAGACTTTGGGCTTGAACCATAGTAAGTATACTCCCGCCATTAAAACCCTGGGGCTTATTTTTTCAATAGTGGTACCGGTTGCTTTTGCAGCCATGCCTATTTATATATATTTCTCCTTATCGAATTAATAAACCAGCTATGATACTTGAATCTAACATACCTTCGGGACCAATAGCCGAAAAATGGACCAAGCATAAATTTAACATGAAGTTGGTCAATCCGGCCAACAAAAGAAAATATGAAATAATAGTAGTAGGTACCGGTTTGGCAGGGGCTTCCGCTGCCGCATCTTTGGCAGAACTGGGTTATAATGTGAAAGCTTTTTGTTTCCAAGACAGCCCCAGAAGAGCCCATTCCATCGCCGCCCAGGGAGGTATAAATGCCGCCAAAAACTATCAAAATGACGGGGATTCCGTCCACAGGCTCTTTTATGACACCGTAAAGGGGGGTGATTATAGATCTAGGGAAGGCAATGTGTATAGGCTTGCTGAAGTTTCGGTGAACATCATTGATCAATGTGTCGCCCAAGGTGTTCCTTTTGCCCGCGAATATGGGGGCTTATTGGCCAACCGTTCTTTTGGTGGGGCACAGGTATCCCGGACCTTTTATGCCAGGGGACAGACAGGGCAGCAGTTATTATTGGGGGCTTATTCTGCCCTTAGCCGACAGGTTGCCAATGGCAAAGTAAAACTATATCCCAGGACAGAAATGATGGAGGTGGTGGTCATTGATGGAAAGGCCAGGGGCATTGTGACCAGAAATCTGATCACAGGAGCAGTGGAGTCCCATAGCGGACATGCTGTTTTGCTTTGTACAGGAGGCTATGGCAATGTGTTTTTTCTATCCACCAATGCGATGGGATCCAATGTGACAGCCGCTTGGAGAGCGCATAAAAGAGGCGCTTATTTTGCGAATCCCTGTTATACGCAAATTCATCCCACCTGTATCCCTGTATCTGGAGATCATCAGTCCAAACTGACCCTGATGTCTGAATCATTAAGGAATGATGGAAGGGTATGGGTGCCTAAAACGATTGAAATAGCGGAAAAGCTTCGTAAAAAGCAAATTGCTCCCAAAGACATTAAAGAGGAAGACCGGGATTATTATCTGGAAAGAAAATATCCTTCTTTCGGTAATCTGGTACCCCGTGATGTGGCTTCAAGAAATGCCAAATACGTTTGTGATGAAGGAAGAGGGGTTAATGAAACAGGGGAAGCAGTTTTTCTTGATTTTAGGGATGCCATTAAAAGAGATGGGGAGGAGCTTGTAAAAAGCAAGTACGGTAACCTCTTCGATATGTATCAACAAATCACGGGAGAAAATCCTTATCAATCACCCATGAAAATCTATCCTGCTGTTCACTATACGATGGGGGGGCTATGGGTTGATTATAACCTGATGACGACGGTTCCGGGGCTATATGCATTAGGGGAGGCTAACTTTTCTGATCATGGAGCCAACAGGTTAGGGGCTTCTGCCCTGATGCAAGGACTGGCAGACGGCTATTTTGTAATTCCTTATACTGTAGGGGATTATTTGGCTGGTACACCTATTGAAAAGATACCTGTGGAGCACCCTGAGTTTAAAAAGGTGGAAAAAGAGGTCCATGATAAAATTGATAGGTTATTGACCATTAATGGGAAAAGATCGGTGGATCATTTCCACAAGAAATTGGGCAAGATCATGTGGGAATATTGCGGAATGGCCAGAACCGCTGAGGGACTTAGTGAAGCCAAGACATTGATTAAGGAGCTTAAGAAGGAATTTTGGGCTGATGTGAGAGTGATTGGCACTTCCGAGGAACTAAACCTTTCCCTGGAAAAAGCACATCGAGTTGCCGACTTTATTGAACTGGCTGAACTGATGGTAGATGATGCGCTGCACAGAAAGGAATCCTGTGGTGGCCATTTCCGTGAAGAATACCAGACCGCAGAAGGCGAAGCGCTTCGGGATGATGAAAATTTCTCCTATGTCGGTGCCTGGAAATTCGTTGGCGAAAATGCCGAAGAAGAGTTGCAGAAAGAGCCGCTGGAATTCGAAAACGTAAAGTTGACGCAGAGAAGCTATAAATAATCGTAGAGATCGAGCATGATGCAAGTTATCACACCTAGAATGATTATTCAGCGAGATTCCCCCGATAAAAGGTCGGGGCCAAAAAAGTCGACCACAAAGGTCACAAAGGTTTGTACTAAGTTCCACAAAGGCTTCATCGTGTTACTTTGTGCAGCCATTGTGCACTTGGTGGTAAAAATTAGAAACTATAAAGGTACAGTTAATGCATTCAAGTGGTGCTTTAAAAATCAAATTATATACATATGAACTTGACATTAAAGATCTGGAGGCAAAAAAACCGAACTGACAAAGGTGGTTTTAAAGAATATAAAGTGGCTGATATATCCGAGGACATGTCGTTTTTGGAAATGATCGATGTTTTGAATGAGGAACTTACCGAAAAGGTGGAGGATCCTGTTCATTTTGACCATGATTGTAGGGAAGGTATTTGCGGAACATGCTCCATGCATATCAATGGAAAACCACATGGCCCACAGCAGACCACCACCTGCCAGCTGCACATGAGGTCATTTAAGGATGGCGATACCATCACCATAGAACCCTGGAGGGCAAAGCCCTTTCCGGTAATAAAAGATCTGGTGGTAGATAGAAGCGCATTTGACAGGATTATTCAATCCGGGGGATACATCAGTGTGAATACAGGCGGGGTTCCCGATGCCAATGAAATTCCTATCCCTAAACCCATTGCAGATGAAGCCTTTGATTCAGCTACCTGCATCTCTTGCGGGGCCTGTGTGGCTGCTTGTAAAAATGCCTCCGCCATGCTTTTTGTTGGTGCCAAGGTTTCCCAACTGGCAATTCTTCCCCAGGGAAAAATGGAACGAAGGGAAAGGGCAGAAAGAATGGTAGCTCAAATGGACGCTGAAGGGTTCGGAAACTGTACCAATACAGAAGCCTGCTCGGCAGAATGCCCCGTAGGGATAAAGCAAAGTAATATTGCCAGATTGAACAGAGAATATTTTTCTTCGGCAATGACCAAAGACATAGATTGACTTTAGATTCATTTGCAATTTTTTCTTACCTCTCATAAACCAATCCCAGATCACCTAAGCTTTTTATGTGATCTGGGATTATTTTAGGTAGATAATTTGATAGATAAGCTATTGGGATAAAAATTATTTTCCAAGAAAAAATATAAATTATCCAGTAAATAGCTTATTTAAATTGCCTATTTTTGTGATAGCCTAATTAAAATCAATATCTTCGAAAATCTTAATTAAACATTACTTTAAGTTAGGATATTGATTCAAAAATTTATTCATGGCAGTTTTAGATTTGATAATTTTTATAGCTTACATGATTGTTATGCTGGGTGTAGGTTTATACTATATGCGTAACAATGAAGGGCAGGATGATTATTTCGTAGGCGGTAGGAACATTGGAAGTTGGCATATAGGCTTGTCAGTAGTGGCCACTGATGTAGGTGGAGGGTTTTCGGTAGGTTTGGGCGGTTTAGGGTTTGCCATGGGATTATCTGGGAGCTGGATGTTGTTTACGGGTTTCCTGGGGGCCTGGTTGGCTGCAGTTTTTCTTATCCCAAAAGTAAAATCCAATCCCGCTTTTGAAAAGTTTTATACTTTGCCCCAGATCTTTCAATACTTGTTTGATAAAAAAGTAGGAATAATAGCGGCCATAATTTCCTTTGTGGGATATTTGGGATTTACCTCCTCTCAACTTTTAGCGGGTGCTAAATTGGCTTCCGGAACCATCCAAAACCTTGACCTGAATTGGGCCCTGTTGATTATGGGTATTATAGCGGTAGTCTATACTGTCATGGGTGGTTTGAAAGCGGTAATCTATACGGATACTATTCAATGGATCATCCTCTTATCGGGGTTTATTTTTATTGGCTTACCCTTTTCTTATTTTTATGTGGGGGGATGGGAAAGTATCCGCGATACATTGAATAGTGAAATGTTCTCCTTAACCAATCTTAGATGGCAGGATTTCGCCAATTGGGGGATTACCATTCTTCCTATTTGGTTTGTTGGAATGACTCTTTATCAAAGGATATATGCATGCAGAGATGAAAAATCTGCCAAAAAAGCATGGTACATTGCTGGGATATTTGAGTGGCCTATTATGGCTTTCATGGGGGTTTCCTTAGGATTACTTGCTCGGGTAGCTTTTGAGCAGGGATTGATTGGCGGGTCGGTGGAGAATTTGGACCCGGAAATGGGATTGCCTATTTTATTGAGTACTGTTCTGCCGGCTGGATTGATGGGTTTAATGATGTCTGCTTACTTCTCTGCAGTGCTTTCTACGGCAGATTCCTGTTTAATGGCAGCATCCGGTAACATGACCACTGATATCTTTGGGGGATGGCTTCATAAACAACCGGAAAAAAGGGTAATGAGATACAGTCAGCTGTTTACATTGATTATAGGGGTGGTAGCCTTGTTCATAGCCCTTCAGATGACGAATGTGCTGGATTTAATGTTATACTCTTATGCTTTTATGGTTTCAGGTTTGTTGGTCCCCATTTTAGCGGGGCTGTTTTGGAATAAAAAAGACCCTACTGCAGCCATGGTTTCCATGATAATGGGGGGAGGAGTTACCGCGGGGTTATCGATTTGGGCAGGAAATTTACCCTGGGGATTGGATCCGAATTTTTTCGGTGTGGCCGTATCTCTAGCAGCATTTTTGCTTATATTTTACCTGAAAAAGTATAATAATCGAAATTTTATTAAAGAAAAAAAGAATATTTATGTTAAGGATTGAAACACTTTCCACTATAGATAATGCCTCCTATTTACAAAAAAAAGAAATTGCAGATTTTCTGTTCGAACATCTGGATGAGTATGGAGATCCATATGAGGATATTATGAAGTGCCTTGATTATGCCTTGGATAAAGCAGGGGACAAAGGGGGATTTGTTGTAATTGGCCGTGAGAAGGGGGAGGTAGTGGGTACGGTGGTAATGAATAAAACAGGGATGTCAGGCTATATCCCTGATAATATCCTGGTTTACATAGCCGTGAACGTCAATCAAAGGGGTAAAGGAGTTGGGAAAAAATTAATGACAACGGCCATTGATATGGCCAATGGTGGGATCGCCCTGCATGTAGAACCTGATAATCCGGCAAGGATACTGTATGAAAAGCTTGGCTTCACCAGTAAATATTTGGAAATGAGATTGATAAAATAAAATGGCATTTTTAAACTTATATAAAGAAAAACTGAAAGATAATTATGAATTTTTAAAGGCGCAGTTTCATGAAAATGGAATTTCGTGGGGAGTTGTGTCCAAATTGCTTTGCGGCAACGAATTATATCTCAAAGAATTAATTTCCTTGGGCGTAGATGAAATTCATGATTCAAGAATCAGTAACCTAGCTACTGTTAAAGAGATCAATCCCAAAATTCAAACGGTTTACATCAAACCTTCTTCCAAACGCAACCTAGCCGAAATGGTGAGGTATGCGGATGTAAGCCTGAACAGTGAACTGAATACCATCAAGTGGATCAGTCAAGAGGCGGTGAAGCAAGGCAAGAAACATAAGATCATCATTATGGTAGAAACAGGCGATCTCAGGGAAGGCGTTATGGGGGACCATTTGGTCGATTTTTATTCTAAAATCTTCGAGTTGCCCAGTATAGAAGTGATTGGTTTAGGCACCAATTTGAATTGCCTGAACGGGATCATGCCTTCAGCCGATAAACTTATCCAATTGTCCCTCTATAAACAGATCATCGAACTGAAATTCAACAAGGAAATTCCATGGGTTTCTGCGGGCACCTCTGTGACTATCCCTTTGATGCTAAACAAGCAGCTTCCACAAGGGGTCAATCACTTTAGGGTAGGAGAGACCCTTTTTTGTGGATTGGACTTGTTCGAGGAGAAGGTTATTGAAGGCATGCATGGGGATGTTTTTGAACTTTGTGCTGAAATTATAGAGATGCAGGAAAAACCCTTGCTCCCTTCTGGCACCTTCGCCGCCAATCCCCAAGGTGAAACCATGGAAATTGATGAGTCTTTATATGGCCAATCCTCCTTTAGGGCAATAATTGATATTGGTTTATTGGATGTGGATCCTAAATATTTAATTCCGGATGACGGGGAATTTGAGATCCTTGGAGCTAGTTCCGATATGCTTATCCTTAATTTAGGCAAAAATCCCAAGAATTATAAAGTGGGGGATTTAATCAAATTTCAACTTAAATATATGGGTGCTTTGGCCATCTTGAATTCCAACTATATTGAAAAAAGAGTCGTATAAAAGGCATTAGGGATATTTGCCTAATAGGTTTGATCCTTTTGGAATTCAACACCTGCGCTTTTAGGTGCTTTTGGCATGGTATTAGAGTAATGGTAGGATATAAACCAACTATATTGTACTATGAAAAAAGTAATTTTAGCCATTGCGATTATAATGGTTTTTGCTGTAAATGCAAATGCCCAACAAATGACTCCTGCAAGTGAACAGATTAGTTCCTTTGGTGTGAGGGGCGGTGTTAATTTCTTTACCTGGGGTGGCGATGACGCTTCCGGTAACGATTATACCAATAGAGCGGGATTCCATGCGGGAATTTACGGGAATATGTTTGTCACAGACAGGTTTGCCATAGAACCTGGGGCTTATTATTCCGTAAAAGGAACTCAAGCTGATAATGTGGTGGATTCCCGTTCTGTATTAAGTTATGTGGATGTTCCTATCCTGTTGAGGTTTTATGCCTCAGAAGGGCTGAATTTTTTTGCTGGGCCACAAGGATCTATCCTCTTAGACTCCAAGTTCGAAGGAGAAGCCTTTGACAATACGATAACCTTTGATAGAAATGATATCAATGATTTGGATGCAGGTCTGGTATTGGGTATCGGCTATAATTTACCTATGGGATTAAACCTACAGGGAAGTTATGATCTTGGTTTGACCCCTGTATATAAAGACAGGGATGCCAATGTTTACAATAGGGGATTTAAAATCTCGTTAGGCTTTAGTTTGTAATTCACCAAAGAGGTTGTTTCAAAAACAACTTTGAGGCAACCTCTTTTTAATTTACCCTCCTATGAGCAGAATAAGATTAGTTCTCACGATGATGCTTTTTATTTTCTTCCTGGCAGGTTTTCAAGAGATAAAAGCACAGGTAAAAGCTGGTGTACGGGCTGGATTAAATTATCCTAATATCTCTGTTTTGAATTTAGAGGATAATAACGGGTTTCATGTAGGAACTTACCTCAAAATTAGTTTGGCGGGTATTGTTGCATTGGAACCGGGCATTCAATATTCCCATAGGGAATTTGTCTCAAAAGCGGGTAGTCCATCTTATAAAGTGGACTTAAACTATTTAGAGATGCCTTTAATATTTCGGTTGAGTATTTTTCCCTTTGTCAATATTTTTGGAGGACCTCAGCCTGCAGTGCTTGTAGGGAAAAAGGTGAGCGGTGAAGGTTATTTTGATTCCATGGGAAATCTACCCCACTACGAAATGGGCGGTGTGGCCGGAATAGGGATTAAGCTGCCATTAGGATTTAATATTCAAGGAAGTTATGATTTTGGTCTCTCCCATTTGGAGGATCAGGCGATCAAGAATAGGATATTCAAATTGTCATTGGGAAAGGATTTTTAAGAAGGGTTATTGGATTATTAGGCTCTTATCATTAATTTTCGTGTTGTTTTTGGCAAAATTTCAAACAACAAATCGCAAAAAATAAATAAAAAAACAATCTTTAAAATTCAAAATAAACAATAATCAATGTTCAACAACTCAATATTCAATGAACAGAATGTGTATTCACTAACGTAAATCGGCCTTCTGTTCCAACTTCCGACTTCCCTCCCTTTTTCTAAATCTACTCCGCTTTTATTTTATCAATATCCTGTTGATCATATTTTGGTGTTCCTCCCTTGCGGGTGGCCACCAAGGCCCCCAAAGCGCATGCATCATCTAGAATTTGTTCCGGGGTTTTATCCATGAGATAGCTATAAATAAAAGCACCTAAAAAAGCATCTCCCGAACCTACCGTATCCTGAACAATTACCCTGTAACCTGGATGTTTGATCAATTCTTCTTCAGAGTAAATTAAGGCCCCATCTTTTCCCAGGGTAACACAAATCATGTTCAAATCGTACAGTTCGGTCAATTTATCAAGTGCGGGTTCCATCTCGTTTGGGAAGTGGTGAAAACCTGACAAAATAGTTAATTCTTCTTCATTGATTTTCAGGATATCAGTAAGGGAAAGCAATTTTTTCAAAACTTCAAAAGAATAAAATGGAGCCCTTAAGTTGATATCCAGAACTTTTAGCGTTTGGGTTTCAAGAAGCGTTAAGAGGGTGTTTCGGCTTGTCTCCTCTCTTGCTGCCAAACTCCCAAAAATAAAGGCATCAGCCAGGTCCACTTGCTCTTGCATTTTTTCTGACCATTCTATCTGATCCCAAGCAGCGGGCTTCACAATATTATACCTGATGTTTTCTTTATCCCCGTCATCTACTATGACCTTTCCAGTGGGGCAGGTCTGGTCGATTTGGATCAACTTTTGATGAAGTCCATAATCTTTTATAAAGGCCAGCAGGTCCTGACCTTCTTTATCATTTCCCACCCTGGAGATCAAGGACACGTCAGTACCTAAATGCCGAAGATGCAAGGCCACATTCATGGGAGCTCCTCCTGCTATGCTGCCCGCGGGGAAGACATCCCAAAGCATTTCTCCAAAACTGACTATTTTCTTATCCAAGGTTACCGCTTTTTTTTAAGTCTTGCTGTATTTCTTCCAGGGAGCGCCCTTTTGTTTCAGGCATGCGTACGGCCACCCAAATCAATTGGAGGATCATCATCACCCCAAAGAATCCAAAAATTGTTACCGGCCCAAGCTGATTGGCAAAGAAAGGGAAGACATTCGCAATGAGAGCTGCAAGGATCCAATGGGTAAAGCTACCGATAGATTGTCCATAAGCTCTTAACTCATTGGGGAAAATTTCCGAAATGAACACCCATATCACGCTTCCCTGTCCTATGGCATGGGAGGCAATAAACAAGAACACAAAGATGGGCAGATAATGGGAAGGGATCTGCCCTCCAGAAAAGGAATAAGCAATCAGTCCCAATGAAATGATATATCCCACTGACCCGATGTACATCAGTTTTTTTCTGCCGATCCTGTCAATCAAGTAAAGTCCCAACATAGTGGCTACCAGGTTAACGACTCCGATGCCTATGGTGGAAAGCAAAGCACTTTCGGAACTGATTCCCGCCATTTCAAACACCCTTGGAGCAAAATAAATAATGGCGTTTATTCCCGAAAGCTGATTGAAAAGGGCCAACAATATTGCCAAGAAAGTAATATGGATATATTTGGCATGAAAAAGGGCAGAAAACCCAATCTCTAATCGAATGGACTTCTTTTCTTCCAGGGCCAAATGGATCGCCTCATCCACGCCCTCCGGATCGGTCTTGGCAAGTATTCTTCTAGCCTGTTCAAAGTCATCTTTTCTGGCTATCAACCATCTTGGGCTTTGTGGGACATTAAATACCAAAAGGGTATAGATAAAAGCAGGGACAGCTTCCACTCCTAGCATCCATCTCCAGCTTTCCTCAAAGGAAGCTATATCGATAAGATAATTGGAAAAGTACGCCACCAGAATCCCGAATACCAGATTGAATTGGAAAAGCGCAACGAGCCTGCCCCGGCTTTTGGCTGGGGCAATTTCACTGATATACATTGGGGCCACCACAGAAGAAGCCCCCACACCTAAGCCTCCAATAAATCTGAAAAACATAAAGGAATTGACTTCCGGAGCAAGCGAAGAGCCAACTGCAGAGACAAAAAATAAAATCCCAATCCAAACCAAGGAAATTTTGCGGCCATATTTATCCGCAGGTATTCCTCCAAACAAAGCGCCAATCACGGTGCCGTATAAAGCTATGGCAACAGCCAGACCGTGAGTCCAATCACTTAATCCCCAAATTTCCTGAATTTGTCTCTCCGCACCAGAAATCACTGCCGTATCAAATCCAAAAAGAAATCCCCCCAATGCCGCAACTAGGGAGAGGAATATAACATACTGATTATTTTTCATAAAAAAGAAAGGTTAAATGGGCTTTTCCTTATATATAGAAAAATGTATGGATAACCGATGGTTTATCATCGGTCAAAGTCAAGCTTTCTCCTTACAAAAAACTGAAATTGAAAAAGCATATCGTATTTACTGATTTTCTGCTGAAGGTCATTGCCGTCAAGTTCACCAAAAAAACTGATCATCAACGTTGGTTCCAAGCCTATTTCCCAATCGTCTTTAAAGTCTTTGGTTACTCCTAGACGAAGGGGCACATAAACAGAGGTATTTGTTCCTTTGGTGGAGCGGATGGTGGATGTTTGTTCCGTGAAGACCATGGTTTGGTCGGTTCTCCTTACATGGGCAACTCCCAGACCTACTCCCCCATATATTTTATATTCTGCAGGAAGATATCCACTTTGATTAGGGTTGATGTGGTAGATCGGCATTATATCCGCATAGAATGCATTCCCCTTGAAAGCATGTGGAAGGTTCCTTTCAGCAATCTTTCTAATTATTTTCAGATTATAAAAATGGCCACTATTGACCATTTGCCATCCTAAACTTCCCCTCACATCAAAAAAAGTATGAAGTTTTTTATTGTAATCAACCGTCAGGGCAGGTAATACTTTAAACTTTAATTCTCTGTTAATTCCAGTATTATCCCCATACATCATGGCAGGTCCAATACCGACACCAGCGCGGTCAGTCCTATCATCTTGAGCTTTCGTCAGGTTAATGGCGGCTATACAAATTAATGTAATTAGTATGGCGTGTTTCATCGACAAATTGGTTATGTAAGTTAATTAAAAAAAAAGGAATATACCATTAAAAAAGCTTTTCTTAACAAATTTAATGCATTTTATTTTTATTACAAGAAAATTATTGTCTCGTTAGGGAATAATATTAAAAAACGCCACCTTCTATACCAGGCTGACTTTTATTATTCCACCATAATGATTCAAAATCTTTCCATGCCACTGATTGGCTATTTCTCAATAGAATCATCCTCTTCATCAAAAGGGGATGTTGATACTGTCTCTCTTTCGTTCAGGGAAGCAGGGGACTTTTCAGGAATGGAAGTATTTAGTTCATCATCATCTTTTTCATAAGGGAAAATCTCTATGATGGGACTTTCGGTAATATCGGGCACAGCAAAACTCACCAACATATTATTTAGGCTTTCATGAATCCGCTCATATGCTTCTTTGACATGATGCGCGGAAATCAACATATATTGGGTTACCTTTTTTTCTTTGCCACTGTCTGCATCCGCTACGACATAGGTCACCTTACACTTATACCATATATCAATATCCTCATAAAAGAAAACATCCACAATATTGCTCTTGCTGATGTTGGTCACTTGAAAATCACCACGGATCACACTTCCCAGCCTATCATAAATCCTGGCTTCGGCTTCCGTGAAGGAAACCGCATCCACTAGATATTGTTCCGATACATTTTTAAGCAAGCCTTGCTCATTTTCCTTAGCGTATTTTACTTTACACAAAAACCAAGTTCTCATTGAAAATTCTTTGTTCGATTGAACGGCTAAGGTAATACCTATTGCATAAAGCCCAATATAAATTTTTCAAATTCTTAAAATTCGAAGATCAATTGCTAATGAATTCTGATTGTGTATATCTGATTACAATTTCTTTAATTATTTTTTTGTTTTTGCCATGGGAACTTCCCATCTAATTCTACTTCCAAGGATAAGCTCAAGAAGGTTCTTATCAACACAATAACTGCTAATGTCAATACTTTATCCATTGTTGGTTCTGTGACCACTGTTGCAATTATGTCGGCTGCGACCAGAATTTCCAGTCCCAACAATATGCCTTTGCCAAGTTCCTTTCTCAAGAGTTTATACGATCGGGACTTGATCCCCTGACTGGTGAAAATAAATTTTATCAGGGCCATAGCCATTCCACTCACAATAGTGATTACTCCCACAGCTTCCATGATCACAGCAATGCTGTTAATATAGTCTTTGATGTTTTCCATATTAAACTTTTATTTAATTACAAAATTAGTTACTCAGATATTAATTTCATTGCGTTTATACGGCTATCCAAAGCGGGTATATTCAAACTGTTTTTCCTAAAGGTTATTTTTCACCAATAAATCATGTATATTAATAATAAAAAATTATATGTGGCATAAAATTTTTTACAGCTTTCCTATACAATTGCTTCTTCTTCATTTCAAGAAAAATCTGGCCTTGGTAGGGATATGGGTCTTGCTGATTTTCATTGTCCTGGGAAAATTCGGGAAAGTTTTAGGCATTCCCTACCTGTTTTTGGATCCGGAGTATTTAAACCAGGTTTCTTGGTTGGGCTTTTTTCTAATGGGGATTGGATTTGGGATTTATACCATGGCATTCCACATGACCTCCTATATTATGGATGGATCAAGGTTCAAGTTTCTTGCTGTGGTAACAAAACCCTTTTTGCATTTTTGCATTAATAACAGCCTGATTCCCCTGATTTTTTACTTGATCTATGTGTATTGCATTATCCGTTTCCAATTGGACAATGAACTGGAAAACAATTGGATTATTGCCCAGTTTTTACTCGGGTTTGTTGGCGGGACGGTTCTTACTTTTTTTATCCTATTTTTCTATTTTAGGTTTACCAATAAGGATTTTTTCGTGCTTTTCGCCGACACTTTAGATAAGCGATTGAGAAAAACATATCTCCCAAGGGCCAATATCATTCAAAGATATAAAGAAAGGAAAAGAGTAAAAGATCACGTAGACAATTATTTTGGGGTAAACTTAAAAATCCAATATGCCAGACCGGATCTGGCCAGGTTTAAAGCGCATGAATTGTTGAAGGTTTTTGACCAAAACCACCTTAATCTCTTTTTTATGCAGTTGATACTGATACTCTTTATTCTCGTCTTGGGATTTTTCAGGGAAAACTTACCTCTTCAGATTCCTGCTGCCATGAGTGCTACCCTATTGCTTTCCATCCTGACCATGATGGTGGGGGCAATTACTTTCTGGTTAAGGAGCTGGGCCCTCTCGGCTGCTGTTCTATTGTTTGTTGTTGTTAACTTCTTTTCCCAGACTTCCCTACTGAACCGCCCCCATGCTGCTTTTGGGCTCGATTATAGCCAAAGCCCCGCACCTTATAATCTCAGTAGGTTGAATTCTCTTGTTCATCCCGATACGGTGAAAAAAGACAAGGAAAATACCTTAAAGATATTGAACACCTGGAAACGGAAATTTCCGGACAACCCTAAGCCTAAAATGGTATTGATCGCCACCAGTGGTGGGGGGCAACGTGCTGCTTTATGGACCCTAAAAGTACTGCAGGAATCCCAAATAGCCACTGATGGGGGATTATTCGAACATACACAAATAATAACCGGGGCTTCGGGAGGTGTTATTGGGGCTGCTTTTTTCAGAGAACTATACCTTCGGTCTTTGAGTGATCCTACTGTTGATGTGACTGACGAAATGTACCTGGAGCAAATGTCATCCGATCATTTAAATGCTATTATCTTCACTTTATTGGTAAATGACCTTTTAATAAGGAGTCAGCATTTCAAATACAATGGACACCGTTACCTAAAAGATAGGGGGTATGCCTTTGAAAATCAGTTAAATATTAATACCAAAGGAATATTGGATAAACCCTTATTTGATTATTGGCAGCCGGAGTGGGAGGCCAAGATCCCCATGATGCCGATAACTCCCCTGATTATCAATGATGCGAGAAAATTAATGATTTCCCCCCATTCTATGAGTTATATGGGGGTATCAAAAAGTAGTTTGGGAGGGGAAAATGAAAAAAGCCCTGCCATAGATTTTATGCGGTTTTTCAGGGATCAGGATGCGGGTAACTTAAGGTTCATCAGCGCTTTGAGGATGGGGGCGACTTTCCCTTTTTTCACCCCAAATATCCAGCTTCCCTCAGATCCCCAAATGGCTACCATGGATGCCGGACTGGCCGATAATTTTGGTGTTCAGGATGCTATGAAGTTTGCTTACATTTTCCAGGATTGGATAAGGGAGAATACCTCCGGAGTCTTATTGTTGACGATAAGGGATTCTGAAAAGATCAATGAAATCAAAAAGAAACAAATCCCCTCCATAACCCAAAAAATTATTACCCCATTTAAGAACATTTATATCAATTGGCACAATGTTCAGACCATGGATAATGAAGGCTTGTTCCATTATATGAAGGAAAACCTGCCTTTCGATTTGGAGCGGGTTGAATTTGAATACAGTACAGAGAATTTTGTCAGGAAGATGTTACCCTTAGGAGAAAATGGTGATCCAAAGATGCAAGAAGAATTTGAGATCCAGAAGGCTTCCCTCAATT
Organism: Anditalea sp.; assembly: GCA_040905145.1. Classification (GTDB taxonomy): domain Bacteria; phylum Bacteroidota; class Bacteroidia; order Cytophagales; family Cyclobacteriaceae; genus DATGMS01. Next base: position 48,622 of record JBBDSC010000011.1, on the reverse strand, counting down.
GGCGGTTGACCGCCAGGGAGAAAAAATCGATCATCAACAATATCCTTACCCCAAATAACCAACATTCACTTCAGCGGTTGACCACATTATTTTCAGGACCAAAATAAAAAAGTGGGGAATTTTGGATGCTTAAAGTGGAAATTATCTAGTAAGCAAATCCAAAACGCTTATAAATAAAGTGCATTAGCCAGGCCGGTCCTATTAGAAGAAACTGCACATCCTTCAGGAAAGAGGGCTTCTTACCTTCGATTTTGTGTCCGTAAAATTGGATTATCCAGGAGATGAAGAATACCCCAAGGCTTATCGCCCAAAGGGGAACTGGGGAAACAATGGTGATCAAATTGGCTACTGCCAGACACAAAGCTGAAAATAGAAACATACCCAAGGCCAAGGGCGGGGATAGTGCAGCGTAATAGATCAAAACGACGGCCAAAACAAGTGTCGCCCAGTTGGCGAAATTTCCAATAAGTGGGGATAATATTTCCAATGGGCCCGCTGGAATGCAGAAAATCAATCCTACAATGCTAAAAAATATTGCAGGAACACATATCCAATGTATGGTTTTATTGGTAGGATGCTGATGGCTCATCCCATATTCACTAAGTAACAGGTCAATTTTTCTCATGATTTTTTAGATATATGTCGGTTAATCGGTTTACCACCGCATTGGTGGGAAAGCTAAATTGTCGAGAGTTATTGGTTACTAAGTTATTAATGATAAATTGACAATCGACATCTAAAGTCATACGTGTCATGTCTTGCAATCTTCCCACTCCGGTCTTCCAGCTAAACCTCCATAATTTAATAAATACTGTTCAAAAATCTTACCCAAACAAATATTTTCTTTTTTTGGAATTAAAATATTTTTGTTCAAATTATTTGTCTTTGTGGTGTTGGCGAAAATGATCATACTTGATGCCGCATTGTTGGGTAGAGGCTTCGACGGAACGTGGAACTTCTTGCTTCATCATAAAACCATATTTTTTTATTAGTTTTAACTTTTAGAATTTTACGGGTAGAATTAATGACGGGTAAATATAAAGAGCCTTCTATGTCAGAGGCTTTATTTCCAATCATCATTCTTGTTCTTTTACTGGCGATAAACCTCTATGTCTTTGGAGTAGAGGGATTATCAGGTTCAAATCAGCTGGTATTGATTATTGCATCCGCTATAGCAGCCTTCGTAGCTGTTTTTCGGCTGGGATTTGAATGGGAAAGACTTCAGCATGGTATAGTTAAGAGTATCGGCTCGGCCATGCCTTCTATTTTAATATTGTTTCTTATAGGTGCTTTGGCGGGGACTTGGATGCTCAGTGGGATTGTGCCTGCCATGATTTATTATGGTCTTAAGTTTTTGACGCCTGTCATATTTCTGTTGGCAGCCTGTGTAGTTTGCGCCATCGTATCAGTGGCCACAGGAAGTAGCTGGACCACGGTCGCGACCGTAGGGGTGGCCTTGTTGGGGATAGGCAGGGCCTTAGGTTTTGATGAAGGGATTATTGCTGGGGCCATTATATCCGGGGCCTATTTTGGGGATAAAATGTCACCTCTTTCTGATACGACCAATCTTGCACCTGCGATGGCAGGGACTGATTTATTTACCCATATCCGGCACATGACGAAAACCACCGTACCCTCGATTTTGATCACCTTGATCATTTTTGGTGGAATCGGGACGATGTATGAAGCGGAGGGATCCGTTATACAGACAAGGGAAATATCGGCTGTAATTCTGGAAAAATTTGAAATCAACGGCTGGTTGTTTATCGTTCCCTTAGTGGTGTTGGCCATGATTGTAAAGAAAGTACCTGCGGTACCCGCACTTTTTGTAGGCGCTATACTCGGTGGCCTGTTTGCCGTGATTTTCCAGCCCCAGGTCATTCAGCTTATTGCGGATGAGCCTAATGCGGGCTATGCGTACAATTCATTCAAAGCAGTGATGATGTCCTTGTATGGCGAAATCAGTATCATCACTTCCAATGAGGTGGTGAATGAATTGTTGGTTACCGGAGGGATGGCAGGTATGCTGCATACCATTTGGTTGATTATTTGCGCCATGGTATTTGGTGGAATTATGGAAGAAAGCGGCATGCTGCGGGTGATTGCCGAGGCTGTGATCAGGAAAGTACATTCCTTAGGATCACTGATAGCTTCTACAGCAGCCACGTGTGTATTCTTTAACCTCACCACTTCGGATCAGTATCTGGCTATATTGATCCCCGGAAGAATGTATGCCGATATTTACAAAAAAAAGAGGTTAAAACCGGAGAACCTAAGTAGGACTTTGGAAGACAGTGCCACAGTCACTTCAGTATTGATCCCCTGGAATACCTGTGGTGCCACACAGGCAACAGTACTGGGAGTGGCCACTTTAACTTATTTCCCTTATTGTTTTTTTAATATTATCAGTCCGTTTATGACCGTTTTATATGGGTACCTAAAGTTGGGTATCAACTATTATACCGAAGAAGAAATGAAGGAAATTGAAGAAGAGATAGCCGTATGATTCCACTAAATATAAGCAAAGAAGAAGTAAATTCATTGGATATCGGAGCATTTGAAGGAAAGATTGTATTAATAGATGATCCCAATTTACTTACTGAGGCAGTTTATGAATTGAGGAAATCACGTTTCTTGGGCTTTGATACGGAAACCAGGCCTGCTTTCAAAAAAGGAGTTTCCTATAATGTTTCCCTGTTGCAATTGTCTACTCGGGATACAGCGTTTCTTTTCAGGTTAAAGCAGATAGGATTACCTGCGGGCATTCAGGATATTCTGCAAGATCCCAAAATCGTTAAAATTGGAGCAGCGGTCCGGGATGATTTAAAGGCCCTAAAGAAACTTTTGCCCACCTTTGCACCAGCCTCTTTCTTTGATCTGAACGAAGAATTGAAAAGAATAGGTTTTATAAATGTTGGGGTAAGGAATTTAAGTGCCATGGTGCTGAATATCAGGATTTCCAAATCCGAACAGGTTTCAAATTGGGAAGGGGAAAAATTAACCGACAAACAATTGCTTTATGCCGCTACCGATGCCTGGGCCTGTCTGGAGATTTTCCAGGAGCTTTACAAAAAAGGGTATCTGGATGAGTTGCTTAATCCAATAATTTAACAGAGGGGATTAGGACCAATTGATGGGTTACTTCTCCGTATAAAGCTTCCCGGACAGCAAGGGTCATGACACAATGGTTGTCAAAATGCTGCTGTATGACACCAAGATCCCCTTCTTTGATCAGCCGCATCACCTTGTTCATGTCCAGGTAATCAAATTGGAACCTGATAGGATGGGTTACTGTTTGGGTGATGATCTCATTGGCAGAAATGGCTTCAGCGGCCGCTGTTTTATAAGCTGTGATTAATCCTCCCACACCCAATTTTGTGCCCCCAAAATACCGGACCACCACAATCAGCACATTGGTTAAATTATTGGACCTGATCTGGCCCAGGATAGGATCCCCTGCAGAGTGACCGGGTTCGCCGTCATCGTTGGCCCTGTAGTTTTGTTGGTCTTTTCCCAGGATATAACCATAGCAATGGTGCCTGGCATCGTATATATTGCTTTTTTAGATGCGCCAGCTTTTCTTTTATTTCCTCTTCCTTCCTCACTGGATAGGCAAAGGCCAGAAATTTGCTTCCTTTTTCCTTGTATATCCCTTCAGATTCCTTTTTCAGGGTCAAAAACGTATCGTCCATTTTATATATGATAAAGGTTAACTAAAACAAAATTACACCCACCTGATAAGTAGACAAATATTCTCATAATTTGATTTATCAGTGTTAAGTTATCAATTTTCCCTGTTTGTCCGGTTTGGATTACCGAAAAGGACTTGCCCCCTAAATCCCCACTTAAGTGGGGACTTTAGAGATGTCATTGAAAGGCGGAATTACTAAACATAACAAAAGGGCTAATCCATCTATCAAACAATTTGGGATGGTAGGGCTATCCTACTTAACTTTGGCTTTTTGATAAAGGTTTACCCATCTATATGAACAAAATTAAAGGAGGTCTGACAGTGGTAGGGGTTATCACGCTGCTGATCTACTATTGTAAGGTGAAGTATTGCAATTCCAAAACCATCGGGTAAATTTGTTGCTCATCAAAGGAAGCTCTCCCGCTAAGCAATTTTTCGTGGCTGACGGGGCGAAGCTTTGGGAATGTGATCCTTGATGTTGGGTAGCGTAGAATAAATCAATCGGCCCTTCAACTTTAGAAAATAATTCAGTAATGAAAACAGCATGACCAAGTCCCAACCACTTATCTCCATAGTCACACCCGTTTATCAGGCAAAAAAGTTTTTGGAAGAACTGGTGGAGAGGATTGAAAAAGCGGTCAAAACAATTACCGATAATTTTGAAGTTATTTTGGTAGATGATGACAGTCCTGACAATTCCTGGAAGGTAATTGAAGGGCTGGCCCAAAAAAAGCACTATCTGAAAGGGATCAAACTAAGCAGGAATTTTGGGCAACATTATGCCATTACTGCTGGACTGGACCAAGCAGGTGGAGAATGGATTGTTGTGATGGATTGTGACCTGCAGGACCGACCCGAGGAAATTAGAAATCTTTGGGACACCGCCCAACTCGGCTATGATGTGGTGTTGGCCAGAAGAATAAGAAGAAAGGATGGATTTTTTAAAAGAACAGGCTCTAAAATATTCTACAGGACCCTTTCTTATCTCACGGGATCCCAACAGGATGAGACGGTAGCCAATTTTGGAATTTATCATCAAAAGGTAATTCAGGAAATCGTTAAAATGCGCGAAAGCATCCGCTATTTTCCTACGATGGTGAAGTGGGTAGGCTTTAACCAAACGACCTTGGAAGTGGAGCATGCCGCCCGAAGAGAAGGAGGATCCAATTATGATTTTAAGCGACTCTTTAACTTGGGTCTGGATATCATGCTGGCTTATTCTGACAAGCCCTTAAGGCTCACTGTAAAATTGGGAGCCATGGTGGCCATTACTGGTTTTTTATTTGCCTTTTATACGCTTTTTAAATATTTCGGAAATGAAATCATAGTTGCAGGTTATGCCAGTTTGATCATTTCTATTTGGGTATTGACAGGATTTATTTTAATTACCTTGGGAATGGTTGGTTTATATGTGGGCAAAACCTTTGAAGGTGTCAAAAACCGTCCCATTTATATTGTTGAAAAAATGGTATGATTGAAAGATTCAGCTAATGTTGGCTTACTGGCGGTTTCTATGGAATTCAGAGGTTTGGGCATAGGGAAACAACTTATTCAAGCAATTTGCTCATTGGCTGGACGGCAGGGGGTTAAATCCCTTACCATTTCAACGCAAAGAGTGAACCATAGAGCTGTTTCCTTGTACCTGAATGCTGGATTTGTGGTGGATGAGGAGATAAGTGTGTATCATTGGTGGGATTATTAAGAGGAAATTGAGAGCCATTAAAAATAAGAAATACCAGAATTCCACGGCTTTTAATTGTGCTCCGCAAATCTTTATTTTTTTCCAGGTTCTAACTTTTGCGGTTGCAATGGTTATTTTCTCCATTATTTTAGTAAAAGGGTACCATACTGATTTGGATGCTCATATTGCTATATTGGAAAAGCATTTACAAGTTGAGGCATTTCCAGTGCCTCCCTTGTATTATTTCGCACTCTATCTTATGCAGCTGTTCATGGATACCAATTACATGATCAATACTGTATTGATTCTAAGTATTGCGGTGGTATGGAAATTCAGCATTGCCAATCAATATTTAATTAATCAGCTAAAAGGAAAACCCTTTCCTGGATTGGTGATTTCTTTATTGATATTCAGCCTACTGTTTTTCTTTCCAATTTATGTGGCTGGAATTGATGGGTCCAAACTATATTTGGGGAAATTTACTCCTACAATTTGGCATA
>JBBDSC010000011.1:4615-42650 GCA_040905145.1 Anditalea sp. | reverse complement strand
TTTTTATCTTGCTTTTTGTTTTTGGCCTTCATGTGTCCAGCGGAGGTATTTATTTATTTAAGTTGCTGTATTTTGGATCCTTTAGTTGAAGGAATTCAGGAGTATATTCATTTTCGCATAGCTTCAAAATTAGTGAGGGCACTAAAGCTTTTAGCCCACAAAGAACGCGCTTCAGGTTGGCTTTTGTGGACAGCAGGACAGATCACCCGGGCATGGACGAATCCAATGCGGGGAAGGGGGCATGTTAGTGGTGAATGATCCCCAATTTGCCGAAAGGGCCGAGATTATCTGGGAAAAGGGGACCAACCCTGCCGCTTTTTCAAGAGGGAAAGTAAACCTTTACAACTGGGATCGATATAGGTTCTTCCTTTTTACCCTCGGAGATTACTGCCGCCTTTCTTTTTGCCCAACTGGAAAATCTGGACCGCATACAGCAGAGAAGAAAGGAAATTTGGAGGGATATTTACAGCGGTTTGCTTCAATTTTTGGAACGGGGACAACAGGTCTGCAGATTCCAAAAGATCCTAAGGAAAATATTATTTATAAATTGGTAACGGGTTTGATCCCGGAAGGGGCTTATGAACTCGGAGTTTAGGAAATGTTCAACATAAAACCTTATTTAGCCTCCCGCTTGCCGGACTGGGAGCTGGTTTTGGAAAGTGCCGTAAACGGGACCTTTATGCACGCCAGAAGCTTTATGGAATACCATCGGGACAGGTTTCAGGATGCCTCCCTGCTGCTTTATAAGAAGGATAAGCCTGTAGGAATCTTTCCTGCCAATAGAGAGGGTGACCAGATCCATTCCCACCAGGGTTTGACTTATGGGGGGCTGATCCTTTCCTCTTCCTTATCTATGGAGGATATTCTTTTCTTTTTTAGGGAAGTTCTTAGGTATTATGCTATAAGAGGGATATCCGTTATCCATATCAAAGAAGTACCTTCATTTTATGGAAAATCCAGCTTGGAATGGGCATCTTATTGCATGTTTATCTTAGGAGCCACACCACATAGAACTGAACTGACTTTTGCCATTCCCCTCCCTGTTCCCCAAAGGCACTATTCGAAAGGGAGAAGGTGGGGCATTAATAGAGCAAGAAAAAATGGGCTGATGATCAGGGAAGTGACTGATTTCCGGCCTTTTTGGCAGGAAGTACTTTGCCCAAACTTATGGGAAAAGCATCAGGTAAGACCAGTACATACCTTGGAAGAAATCCAGTCTTTGGCTAACAACAATGCTCCTTTTATCAGACAATTTGAAGTGCTCGAAAAAGAGAAAATAATTGCCGGCACCACTATTTTCGACACCCCAACCACGGCCCATACCCAGTATATATCCGCCACCAACCGGGGGAAGGCACTAAGTGCTCTGGACCTGTTGATGGACTATTTAGTGCAAAAGATATTTTCACACAAGGTTTATTTTGACTTTGGCACCGTCAATGAAAGCCAGGGCCGGTTTATCAATAAGGGTTTGATGGAGTGGAAAGAAAGCTTTGGAGCCCAACCCTACGTTCACCAGTTTTATAGCATTGATCCCAAAAATTATCATTTGATAGATGGGGTGTTTAGAAAGTAGGTTTTGCCTTCTATATATAAATATGATTGACCAGAACGTTTTTTACCCCCCTAAATCCCCCCTTTAGGTGGGACTTTCAGGTGCGTCTCTGAAAGGTAGAATTATTTACTAATAACGAAACCGAACGCCCTCCCTTACAGGGGAGGGTTGGGGAGGGGTAAGAACGGGCTTTGGACTAAAACCAGAGGAATAAAAATGACCTACCAAGAAAATCTTTTTTATGGCGCTTCTCCCGAAATTCAGAGAAGGGCACGGGAATTAAGAAAAAACATGACTTACTGTGAAAAAGTCTTATGGGAGAGATTAAAAATCAGGAATATTACCGGTAGTAAATTTCGCCGACAACACCCCATTAGCAAGTATATAGTGGATTTTTATTGCCATCAGTTTAAATTGGTAATAGAAGTAGACGGTGAAATTCATAGAGGGAAAGATGCTATAGAATACGATGAAAACAGATCTTTTGAGTTGGAAGAATTCGGCTTACAAGTATTAAGGTTCAGCAATAAACAAGTTTCTTCTGATCTTGAGCAAGTTTTATTAACCATCAATGAAAGGATAAAGCAGTTTTTACCCCCCTAAATCCCCTTTAGGTGGGACTTTCAGAAGCGTCTCTGAAAGGTAGAACTATTAACTAATGATGCAATCGGACACCCTCCCTTCAAGGGGAGGGTTGGGGAGGGGTGAAAACGGGCTTGGTTCCCGAACGGTCTTTACCCCCTAAATCCCCCTTTAGGGGGACTTTCAGAAGCGTCTCTGAAAGGTAGAACTATTAACTAATGATGCAACCGAACGCCCTCCCTTCAAGGGGAGGGTTGGGGAGGGGTAGCTTTACACCAGAAAAAACATAAGTCTATCCAAATGCTAAAAGCTTTCATTAAAAAATACTTTACCTACTTTTCCTATTTCTATGCACACCTTAGAAGCAAAATTTTTGTGGCTTTTGCGTTAAGTATAGCGGTAGGTGTGTTGGATGGTTTGGGACTGGCCATGTTCTTGCCTCTTTTACAGATGATCGATGGGGGGGAGGGCAAGGGAGAGGGGTTGGGGAATCTGGATTTTTTGGTCACAGGGATGGAGCGGCTGGATATACCGCTCACCATTTCTACAGTACTTTTGGTAATGGTGGGATTCTTTTTATTGAAAGGCCTGGTCAAATTTATGGAAGGTTATTACCGGATTTTTTTACAAAGGTATTTTATTAAAAGGTTGAGGTTTGCCAATGTTGACCTGTTGGCCGATTACAGCTACAAATCCTTTGTGATGGCAGATTCGGGCAAGATACAGAACACCATAAGCGGGGAAGTGGAGCGGGTGCTGGGGGCTTATAATTCTTATTTCAATGCCATGCAGGGGGCGTGTATGGTATTGGTTTATATTTTATTGGCCCTGTCTGTCAATGCCCCGTTTACCCTGTTGGTAGTAGGGGGGGGAGCGTTGACCAATTTTATTTATTCCAGTATTTATAAAAAGACCAAAAGCTTGTCCAGAAAACTTACCCGGAGCGGTCATGGCTTTCAGGGGCTGCTGATCCAAAAAGTAGCCTTCTTTAAATATTTGAAAGCCACTGGATTGATGGAGGGATACGGGAGGAAACTTAAGTCAAAAATCCAGGAAATGGAGTACCGCCATAGAAAAATAGGTGTTTTGAATGCTCTTCTCAATGCGATTCGGGAGCCGATCATCATGGTGATAATGGTAGCGGTGATTTTGGTTGAAGTGGAGTTCTTTGGGGGAAGCCTCAGTTTGATCATTTTAAGTTTGCTGTTTTTTTATAGGGCATTGACTTATTTGATGAGTATGCAGAATTACTGGAACGGTTTCTTGGCCAATCATGGGTCCCTGGAGAATATGGGTGAATTTATGGCGGAGCTGAAGGCCGGAAAAGAAGTACAGGGAAAAGATCCTGTACATGAATTTAAAAATTCATTGGTTTTTGAAAAGGTAAGTTTCGATTATGGGGATAGGCAGATACTGGATAATATCTCTTTTACCCTTACTAAAAACCAAACCCTGGCCCTGGTAGGGGAAAGCGGATCGGGAAAAACCAGTTTGATGAACCTGATGGCAGGCCTGTCCTTGCCGGACCGGGGGGAGATCCGGATCGATGGGCAATCCATAAAAGAAATCGACAGGAGAACTTTCCAGAGGCGCATAGGCTATATCACCCAGGAGCCGGTGATCTTCAGTGACAGTATTTTTAACAATGTCACCTTCTGGGACAGTCCTACCCCGGAAAACAAGGCGAGGTTTTTTGAGGCTATGCGAAAGGCAGCCGTGTATGATTTTGTGGTGGGGCTGCCCAAACAGGAGCAGTCCCCACTGGGAAACAGTGGGATTATGGTCAGTGGGGGTCAAAAACAGCGGCTATCCATTGCTAGGGAACTTTATAAGGAGGTGGATTTTTTGCTGATGGACGAGGCCACTTCCTCATTGGATTCCGAAACCGAAAGATCCATTCAGGAAAACATAGAGGCACTTAAAGGCCAATATACCATTGTGCTCATTGCCCATCGGCTTTCCACGGTAAAAAACGCCGACCGGATTGTTCTGTTAAAAGACGGAAGGATAGAGCAAATGGGCACCTTTGAGGAAATGGTCCACGGTTCTCCTTCATTTAAGAAGATGGTGGAGTTGCAGGAGTTTTAAGAAAATATTATTAGTACATAAAATGATAAACAAGCTGATGCATTTTCTTCTCAAAGCAAAAATTGCCATTCTTAATTCCTGGATCTTTCCGAAATTGGATAAATCCTTGGGTTTCTATTACGAAAGAAAAAATTTTTATAAAAAAAACGGATATGCATTAAAATTGAACGCACCAGTCACTTTTAATGAAAAAGTTATCATGAAAAAATTATTTGATAGAAATCCGCTTTTATTTATTACCGGTGATAAATATAAGGTGAAAGAATTTTTTCGGAAAGAATTCGGAGATGAAAAAGCGGAAAAATTTCTTATCCCGACCTTATATGCAGGTGATGATCCGGTCAAAATTCCATTTGATCAATTTCCAGAAGAATATATCATTAAAGGCTGTCATCTTTCAGGGAATAATTTGATGATAACAAAGGATGTCAAAATTACAAAAGCCCAAATTTTACATCACTGCAGGTTTTTGTTAAAGAAGGATATTTCGAATCCCAGTCATGCATGGTTTTATAGTAAAATTCCTAAAAGGATAATAATTGAACCTTTATTGCGGGATAAGATTGGAAAAATCCCACAGGACTACAAGTTTTTTTGTTTTAACGGTAGAGTTAGAATGTTCCAGGTTGATTTTGATCGATTTGGATGGATGAGAAGGTCTTTGTTTGATCAAAAAGGTAAATTTATTGAAGGGGATATTAAGTATCCATATGGAAATAAATACCACGGAATTAAAAATCTCAGAAGAATTATTGAATTTGTAGAATCTCTTTGTTTTAATCTGGATTTTGTAAGAGTTGATATATATATAGTAGATAATAGACCTATTTTTGGGGAACTGACACATTATCCGGGGGCTGGTCATTCAAAAATTTCCCCTTTTGAATTGGATTTAAAATTAGGGAATTATTGGCAATTGGGAAATTATTTTAATGGGCGTAATTTTTGATGATATTGGCGTGGAACTGGTTATATTCTTCATAGTGATCAATTTTAAAGTTTCAGTCCTTATTCTAGATTAAAAAACCGAAATTTCTAGATCTCTGAATTATAGTTTAAAAGAAAATATCAGCTTACTTAAGGGATGTATTATTCTATAATAATTCCTGCATTTCAAGACACTCAGCGCTTGGTCATATGTTTGGATGCTTTGGAAAATCAAGATTTTCCAAAAAATGAATATGAGGTGATTGTGGTCAATAATGATCCGAATGAATATATTCATTTGGATTCTATTTATTTTGATAAATTAAACCTAAAGGTATTGGAGGAATCTCATCCGGGATCTTACGCCGCTAGAAATACTGGAATTAAATTCGCAAAAGGAAAGGTTTTGGCTTTAACAGATTCAGACTGTATTCCAGATATTGACTGGTTAAGTAATGCAAAAATTTACTTGGAAAAGGATATAAACAAAGATATTGGAATTTTAGCAGGAGATGTCCCCCTATTTTATAAAAATCCAGAAAAGCTTTCTGTTGCAGAAATTTATGAAAAATATACAGGCTTTACTTTTGAATCATATGTAAAAGAAGGGACTTGTGGTGCAGGCAACTGGTTTTCTTACAAATCTGTTTTGGAAGAATTTGGAGGTTTTAATTCAAAGTTGAAATCTAATGGGGATACTGAACTTTCGGGTAAAATTTCCAAAAAATATAAATTAATCTATGCGCCTGAAGTAATTGTGAGACATCCTTCGCGATTTAAGGTGAGTGATATCGCATATAAATATCAAAGATTATTGGGGGGAGTTTATTCCAGAAGATATGTAGGCCATGAGTTTAAATTTTTTTTTCATCTCTTAAATTTTACCTTTCGGAGATTGAAATTTTTGCTGAAAAAAATCCTTACCATTAGCCCAAAAGAATCCTCTGCCATAGCCATTGTAACCTGGCATATCACTCTAGGGGGTTGGCAGGAATACTTCAGTTTGATAGGAGGGAAGGCTACTAAAAGATAGACATTGAGAGAATCCGGAGGTACAAATTACTTGATCTCAATTATTATTCCAACCTATAATAGGGTTCATGTTTTGCCTCGAACTATTAACTATTATAAGTTAACCTACGCTAATTTAGACCATTTCACAAGGAAGAGCTGAAATAAGTGTTTTGGAACTGGTTAAAAATATCTGGGAATATGAACCAATGGTTTGTGTGATATATCAAGCCCCAGAACATTTAAAACGCCAACTAGAGGCTTTAGCGATTAAAGGAATATTTCTGGTTCTGAAATTTCTCTAGGATAGCCGTACCATTATTCAACATTCCATTTATAGTTGTTTAATCAGTGGTACTTACACTAAAGAACCATATTCTTTAGTTTCCGATCGTGAAAATCAAGTTGGAATTTTAAATTTGGCAACTGAATTCATATCTGAATTTTAAAAGGGAATGCAAAGGAATTGGCCCATAAAACACGTTTCTTACTTGACAATTGGCCTATCACAGAAAACAGGACCAAGAGAGCTTATTTCGATGCCATTAATAAATTTGATATTAAAAAGGTGGCGAATAAGCATGAGAAAATATATAATGAATTGAATTCACCTTCCTATTGAAAATCGTCAGAATTGTTCCCTTTTTAAATTTTGGTGGCGTAGAAAAACGCTTGGAGATTTCCTCCAAGGCATTTTCAAAAAAAGCGGGAATTGATTTGACCATAATCACCTTGGGGCATGGCGGGGTTGTGGCCGAATCTTTGGAAAAGTCAAACATAAAGGTGATCCTTTTAAATCAATCGGTAAAAATACCCAATCTGGTCTTGGTTTTGAAACTGATAGCACAATTTAAAAACATAATTCCCGATGTAGTCCATTGTTCAGGAGCAGAAGCCAATTTTCATGGCTTGCTAGCCGCTAAATTAGCAGGAGTCCCTGTAAAAATTGGAGAAGAGATTGGCTTTCCTCAGCATCACCTGATTTGGCGGTTTATTTTTAAAATGACCTATTTATGTGCTGATTTGGTCATAGGAATTTCCCATGCGGTGGCTGATAATTTAGTGAAAATGGGAGAAGTTCCCCCATCTAAAATCCGGGTAATTTACAATCCAGTTGAAATTAATAGGGTAACGGACAATCACCAGCTGTTCTCTAAATCGGTTATGTTCACTTTTATTACAGTTTGCAGATTGGTCCCAATAAAAAATATAGAGAGTTTGATAATGGCTTTTAGTCAAGTGCTTAGACAGGTAGGATCAGAGAAAGCGCGGTTAATTATTGTAGGAGACGGGCCCAGTAAGAAAATCCTAAGTAGGCTTTGTGAAGAATTAAATATCAGTGAACAGGTTTTTTTTTCTGGATATAGAAGTTCTGTAATACCTTATTTAAAACAGGCAGATGCTTTCGTATTGCCCTCCTTTTCTGAAGGATTCTCCATAGCTTTAGTTGAAGCAATGGTTTCTGAATTACCCTGTATAGTGACAAAAGTAGGTGGGCCTTCTGAAATAATCCAAGAGGGAAAGACAGGTTTCTTGATTGATCCCCACCGCATAGATCAACTGGTCCAAATGATGTTGAAAATATTCCAGATGTCTGATAAGCAAAGATCTCTGATAGGAGCAAGAGCAAAAAAGGAGGTCGAGGAAAGGTTTTCGGTAGATCGCTATATTAAAGGATTGCTGAAGGTTTACGATACTACCTGATTATGCAGAATGATTTACCTGATATAAAATTTTTCAGGATAATGATATTACAATAAATTAAAAAGGATTGAATTTTTTCAAAAATGAAGAATATCTTTTGAATGAAAATCGAACGCTTCCCTTCAAGAGCCTGTGCCGATTTTTCGTTTGGGAGTAGGAATTGGGAGGAGAGTAAATTTACACGTATTGGAGGGAAACCAAAAAATCAGAGTATTACATTGCATTGAAACCATATCCTCTGGGGGAGTGGAGCGAACTCGGCTTTCTCTTTCCAGATATTTGGATAAAGAGGTTTATGAACAAAAGATTATATGTACACAGGCAAGTGGTACTATTCCAAAGGAAATTACCATGGAAGGAGTGGAGGTCATAGTTATAGGAAAACTAAAGCATACTTTTCATTGGTCACAATATAGAAAAGTGATACAGGTGATCAGATCTTTTCAGCCACATATCATTCACGGGGCCGTATTTGAAGGGGTAAGTATGTCAACTGTTTCTGGGTTTTTGGGACGGGTGCCGATAATTATTGCAGAAGAAACCTCCGATCCCATAAACAGGTCCCATAAAGCCAATCTTCTGTTTAAATTGTTGACAAGTGTGGCGGATAGAGTTATAGGTATTGCTCCCGGAGTTATTAATTACCTCACAAATATAGCCCACATTAATGCAAGTAAAATCCAGTTGATCAATAATGGAGTGGAAATTCCCAGGAAAGTTTTTGAGGAAGAAATTATGTCTTTAAAGGAAAGATTGGGGTTATCAAATACTAATATAATTATTGGAAGTGTAGGAAGGATCAGGGACAAGGTGAAATTGTTTTCTGATATTATAGAAGCAGTTGCTCTTTTACCTGATCATGCTAAATTAAAAATATTAATTGTTGGTCAGGGTCCGGATGTGGAATTTCTCAAAGATCTGGCTGCCCAGAGAGGATTAAAAAATCAATTAATTATGCCTGGTGCCCAAATGGACACACCTCCTTTTTACTGCTTGATGGATATCTTCTGTATTGTTTCTGATAACGAAGGCTTTGGCCTAGTGGCTGCCGAAGCCATGTTCCATCGTTTACCGGTGATTGCCACCGCTGTTGGAGGCCTGAAAGATATCGTGGTGGATGGGGAAACCGGTTTTTTGGTGCCTTCGCATTCTCCGAAGCAGATTGCTGAAAAGCTGCAGCTGCTGATCGATCAGCCTGCATTAAGAAAAAACATGGGAGCAAAGGGACTTGCCCGGGCAAAAAAAAAATACAGTGCAAAAATATATGTAGAAAAAGTTCATCAATTGTATCAGGAGCTATTGCGTGAGAAAGGTCTCCTTTAATATCAAATGAAAAAGAAGATACTCTTTATCACCTGGGACGGCCCACAGACCAATTATCTGGAAAGCCTTTTCTTTCCCATCTTTTCTGGCCTGCAGCAGAAAAGCAATTGTCGCTTTCATGTGGTCCAATTTTCCTGGGCTGAAAAAGAGAAACAAGAACAATTAGCCCA
This sequence comes from Anditalea sp., assembly GCA_040905145.1. Taxonomy (GTDB): domain Bacteria; phylum Bacteroidota; class Bacteroidia; order Cytophagales; family Cyclobacteriaceae; genus DATGMS01. Next base: position 33,290 of record JBBDSC010000011.1, on the reverse strand, counting down.
GTTGGCAAAGGAGAAAGGGATATCTTATACCCATTTCCGGATAAGCCGAAAACCTCATCCTATGTTTGGCACACTGATTACGCTGGTAAAAGGGGTAGGGTTCTTGAAAAGATACATCCTACAGCACGGAATAAATACCCTTATGCCCAGAAGTACCTTACCCGCTATGATGGTGAATTTTATCCCGTCTTCGGGGCTAAAGGTGATTTTTGATGCAGATGGACTGCCTTTGGAAGAGCGGATAGATTTTAGTGGATTGAACACCAAGGGATGCCAATATCAATTTTTAAAAAAACAGGAAACACGAATGTTAAGAACGGCCGACCTGGTCCTTACCCGTTCGGATAAAGCCAATCGCATTCACCTCAGAAATATAGGTGAAAAGTTTTCCTCGAAATTCTTTAAAGTCAGCAATGGGAGGGATGAATTTTTTTTCGGGTTGGATAGCAATACAAGGGAACGGTTCAGAAAAAAGCTGGGATTGGTCCCTAAGCAGCTTTTGATGGTATATTGTGGTTCTTTGGGACCACAGTACGGCTGGGAGTCCATGATTAACTTATTTGAAGCAATAGCAAAGATAAAGCCCAAAAGCAGGTTTTTAATTTTAACCGGAGAGGATGCTTATTTGGAGAACAGAATTCCTAAGACCATAGATCAGCAGGTGACTATCATTAAGGGTCCCTATGAGGATATTCCTGCCTGGCTCAATGCTGCCGATATGGCTTTTGCCATTAGGGAGCCCATGTTCAGCATGCAGGGGGTGGCTCCTATTAAATTGGGGGAATACCTCTTGATGGGCTTACCTACCATTGCCTCCAAAGGGATAGGAGATACGGAGGATTTATTGGGAAACAAACCTTTTGTACACCTATTCGATCATCAAAAAAAAGGGGAGGTGGATAAGGTCCTGGCTTGGATGGAACAACAGGTTTTTTTCGACAGATTAATCATCCGTCAATTTGCTATAAAACATTTTACCCTAGCGAGAAGTGTAAGTGATTATAAGAATGCACTGGAATCCCTGATGCCGATTGTATGACAATATACAAAAAGAAGATCCTTTTTCTTACCCGTTATTCCCGTATGGGGGCCAGCAGCCGATTGAGGACTTATCAGTTTCTACCCTTTCTAAGGGAAAAAGGTTGGGAGGTGGAAGTAAAGCCCCTGTTCAATGACCAATACTTATCAGAATTGTATGCTGGAAAAGGGCTTTCCTGGATTAACGTATTCAACTGTTATGTGAATCGGATGTTGCTGCTTTTTACCTTTCATCAATATGAGCGCATCGTTATTGAAAAAGAGCTGTTTCCTTTTCTTCCTTCCTGGGCAGAAAGTTTGATCAGCCGAATGGGCGGTAAATATATTGTGGATTATGATGATGCGATTTTTCATAATTATGACCTGCATCGGTTTTTCTGGGTCCGGCTTATGTACAAAAGGAAGATTGATAAAATCATGAAATATAGCCAAAAGGTCCTTGTGGGCAACGGTTATTTGGCAAGCAGAGCAAAAAAGTCAGGAGCCCGTGAAATTATATATTTACCTACGGTTATAGATGCCGAAAGATATATCGCTTCCCCTAAATTAGGGATAAATTCCCGGCCAAAGATAGGATGGATAGGTTCTCCCAGCACTCTTAAGCACCTCAAGGGAATCCTATCGGTTTTGGAAAAGTTAAATAAAAAACAGCCGTTTGATCTGGTCATCATCGGCGGTGGAGAATCCATTGGCTTTTCTGGCACAGAAACACTTGTTTCCTGGTCTGAGGAGGGGGAAGTAATGGAAATACAAAAACTGGATATCGGTATTATGCCTTTATCTGATAACTCTTGGGAAAAGGGGAAATGTGCTTATAAGCTGATCCAATACATGGCCTGCGGATTACCGGTAGTAGGATCCCCTGTAGGGGTAAATAAAGATGTGATTTTGCAGGGTGTGAATGGTTTTTTACCGGCCAATGAAAACGAATGGATAAGCTATTTGGACCAGTTGATAACGGACAAGGAATTAAGGGTTCAAATGGGGAAAGCAGGAGCTAAAACAGTTCAGCATCATTATACAGTACAGGGAATTTTCACTACTTATATCAACGCCTTAGCTTAGATATTTTTATGAGGAAAGCATCCTGATTAAACACCAGCTATCGGATTAAATGCATAAAGTTACTTCTTTGCTGAAAAATTCCATCTTTATTCAAACACTATTATACTAGTGTTAGATATCCTTCTCATCGCCGTCCTTTTAGTAGCCCTGGTCAATACCAATCAAAGTATAGCTAGGAAATTTGGGGTGCCCGAAGAATATAAGAACCATTTAAATTACTTGCTTTTTTACCACTTTTTTTTCAGTCTTTTTTATACTTATTATATCCTGAATTTTGGAGGGGATTCCTGGGGTTACTGGGAGTTTACCATGGAGCAGGTGGTAGTGAAAGATCCCACCTGGATGAAATATTTCGGCGTCAGCACCACGTTTATCCTTTGGGTAAATTATATACCCAGTAAGATTTTTGGGTTGGCTTACATTACTGGAAATATCCTGTATGGATTCTTGGGTTTTATCGGGATCAGGTATCTTTTTGTCATGACGTGTAAACATTTCCCTACCAATTATAAATTTTTGAATATTGCCGTCTTTCCCACCATTTTTTATTTGCCCAATATGCACTTTTGGTCCTCGGGGGTAGGGAAGGATGCTTTATGTTTTTGGGGCATTGCCTGGTTTGTTTTTGCGATACAAAACTATAAGGAAAGATGGTGGCAAGGGGCCATTGCTTTGTTTTTTGTTTACTATGCCCGACCACATATGGGGCTGGCCATGCTGGGGGGAGCCACCATGGCCATTATTCTGGACAGCGAGATCAAAAGACAATATAAGTTTGCCCTGTTTTTTCTTACCATGGGGGGGGCCATTTACTTTAGTGACCAAACTTTGATGTTTTTAGGGATGGAGGATTTTTCCTTTGAATCCATAGAATTGCTGGCTGAATCTCAAATCGAATTTTTGAACAGGGGAAGGGTGGGCTCTGCCGTGGATTTGGCTTCCTATTCACTTCCCATGCGGGTATTTACTTACTTATATAGGCCCTTGTTTTTTGATGCCCATAATTTTGTGGCATTTGTCTCCTCTTTTGAAAATCTGTTTTATCTATTCTTCACTTTCTTTCTTCTCAGGAATTTTTCCCTGGAGGCTTTTCGCGATGCCCCTGTATTTTTAAAGGCAAGCATTTTTATGTTTATCCCGGTAACCTTTGCCTTTGCCAGCTCCCTTAGCAATATGGGGATTACCATGCGGATGAAAAATATGACAATCATTTACTTGATCCTGTTTATATTTTACCTGATGGTATACAAAAAGAAAATCCGGTTTATCCGTCACAAAGCCAACGTGGATTTTATGAAGGAAAAGCTGGCTGCCAGAGGAAAAAAAAAGGAAAACACGGAGGCTTAAATCTTATTTATGATTAACACGCCCGTTTTTACCATATCCTTGGATTTTGAACTTCATTGGGGAAGGTTTGATAAAGCAAAAACTCAGGGCAATGAGAAATATTATCTTCAAACCAAGGAAGTTATACCCAAAATCCTCCGTTTATTTGAAGAGTTCCAGATAGAAGCAACATGGGCCACAGTGGGAATGCTTTTTGCTGGAGATCTGCAGGAATGGGAGAAGTATGCTCCAGTGGAAAAACCTTCTTATGTTCAACAAAACCTTTCTGCTTATCAATGGCTTAAAAGGAATCCGGCTCAGGAGGCCTTTTTATTTGCCCCTGAGCTTATCGAGAAAATTCTTCTGACCCGTGGCCAAGAGCTGGGCAGTCATACTTTTTCCCACTATTATACCTTAGCAGATGGACAAACAGGAAATCAATTTCGGCAGGATTTGCAAGCTGCTCAACGCATTGCCAGGGATAAATTTGGGGTAAATCTATGTGCGTTGATAATAAAATTAAATGATTTTCCAGTAACCCCATAATCCCGCCTGACGTTGCTTTAAGCCGATAGTCATGACTATTGATCCACAGAATTAAAATGGGATGAATCCTAAAAAATGATGGAAAAATATTTAAATTTACAAATACCTATAGTTATTATGACTAACTGAATTAAGTAAATAATATTTTATTTCCTAAATGATTTCATCCATGTCTGCCATATCCCAAGAAAAAAAACTGGATAGTACCATAGGATTGCTCTCCGAGGGCTATAAATTTATTTCCAATAGATGTGAAAACCTGCAATCGGACATTTTTGAAACCAGAATGGCTTTGCAAAAAGTCATATGCATGCAAAATTTGATGGAGGTCATGAAGGGGGAGTTTGATACCTATCTGGATAAATGGGAAAAAGCGAAAGACATGGTGCTTTTTTGGATTTATATGGTACCAATCACCATCCTGATAGTGGGCAAGAACCTTATCGGTTCCAACCGGAACGTTTCAGAGGTTGGAATGGGAGTGCTTTTAATTTTTGTCATCACAGAGGCAAAACGGTTGAATCCTGAACCTAAATAAAATCCAGCAGAAAAAATTGTTTTACTTAAATTACCCAATATGCCAAAATTATACAACTTGATTTTTTTATGGGGGTTCTTAATGACTACAGGATGTGACAGCCCCGGGTTTACAGAAAATAAGGATAAAATAGATGATAAAGAAATCCAAAAGCCCCCCAACATACTCTTTGCCATTTCCGATGACCAATCCTATCCCCATGCCTCCGCCTATGGGGCCCACTGGGTAAATACGCCCGTTTTTGACCGGATAGCCCGAGAGGGAGTGCTTTTCACCAATGCTTTTGCCGCGTCACCCGGCTGTAGCCCCAGCAGGGCAGCTCTTTTAACTGGCAGAAACACCTGGCAAATAGAAGATGCAGGTACCCATGCCAGTGCTTTTCCAACGCAATTTATTGTTTACCCGGATATCCTTGAGGATGCAGGATATTTTGTAGGCTACACCCAAAAAGGATGGGGCCCTGGAAACTGGAAAATAAGTGGTCGTGCACGCAACCCCGCAGGGGACGTGTTTAATAAGCATAAATTGGAAACTCCCACCAGCGGGATAGCCAGTAACGACTATGCTGCCAATTTTTCGGACTTTTTGGAAAACCGTCCCGAAGGAAAACCTTTTTGTTTTTGGTACGGGGCCAGCGAACCTCATAGAGTGTTTGAAAAAGGATCTGGACTTAAAGCTGATAAAAGCTTGGAAGACGTGAAAGTTCCTCCTTTTCTTCCTGATTCAGAAGAAGTGCGCAATGACCTTCTGGATTATGCACTCGAAATTGAATGGTTTGACCAGCATCTGGGCCAAATGTTGCTACTGCTGGAGGAAGCGGGGGAACTGGATAATACGATTATCGTAGTCACCTCCGACAATGGCATGGCTTTTCCACGGGCCAAAGCAAATTTATATGAATTTGGCAACCATGTACCTTTGGCTATCCGGTGGGGAGATAAAGTCCTGGGCAACCGGATAGTGGAAGATGTGGTTAGCCTGATTGATCTTTTCCCAACTTACCTGGAAGCGGTTGGTTTAGAACATCCTTCAGAAAAATACCCCTTGGAGGGCCAAAGTTTGATGAACATCCTCCTCAGTGATAAGGGAGGAATGGTAGATCCTTCCCGAAATGGGGTTTACGTAGCCCGGGAAAGACACTCCAGTTCGCGATGGAACAACCAGACCTATCCCCAAAGAAGTTTACGCACCGATCAATATTTATATATCAGGAATTTCAAACCAGAACGCTGGCCTGCGGGCGCTCCCCAGAAGTATGAAGAAAATGGCACTTTGGGAGAGATGCATGGGGCCTACCATGATATCGATGCCTGCCCTACACAGGATTTTCTGGTCAGCCAAAGGAATGATCCCGAAATAGGGATTTATTTTCATCTGGCCGTGGACAAAAGGCCGGAAGAGGAATTCTTTGATATACTAAAAGATCCGGGCTGCCTGAACAATCTGGCCAATGATCCGGATTTCAGGGAGGAATTATTGGCCCACAGGAATCAATTGGGAGGATATCTCATGGAAACCAATGATCCAAGAGTTACCGGAAAAGGAGACATTTACGAAAGTTATATTCGGTATTCGCCCATTCGTCAATTTCCGATACCGGAATGGGCCCGTGAGGAAGCCTCTTTAAAATCCTTGGTAAAATAATATATATTGATTCTGCTGCCCATCTTTTCGTTTGGGTTAAAAAAACTTTTTCCAATAAGGCAGCCGTAGTGAGAAATAGAAATATTTTATTAATATTATCTGTCTGCCAGAAGTATTTCATGTAGTGGGGGTGGATGGGGGCAGGCTGGATTTGAATATGACGGCTGAAAATGGCACGGGAAATATCATTGCCCCTTTTCAGGCCTTTGCAAAAAAACACCGATGCCATGTCATCTGTCCCATATATACCTTGGACAATGGAAAGTATTATAATGCGGCCATAGACCGTCTTGGAGAAAAAATAGGGGAATACAGGAAAATCAGGTTGACCGTCGATGAAATGGAAAATGGTTTGACACCGGGACCCTTGGATCCTCCTGTTTTTAAGATGGATTTTGGTGTGGTAGGCATTCGGATCTGTTATGATATAGAATGGCCTGAGGGATGGCAACGGCTTAGGGGAAAAGGAGCTGAGGTCGTTTTTTGGCCCTCTGCTTTTGCAGCAGGGAAAAAAGTAAATGCCAAAGCTTGGGAAAACCAATATCCTGTTGTATCCAGTACACGAAAGGATACCACCAAAATTATCGATTAACCGGCGAGGAGCTGGCGGTCAGTGGTATTTGGAGTCCGTGGGTGTTTGTGCACCGATAAATCTCGAAAAAGTTTTTTTGCATAGTTGGCCTTATTCCAAAACATTTCCGGCCATAGAAAAAAAGTATGGAAGGAAGGTAAGGTGTTATTCTTTGCATGAAGAAGAATTTTCAGTCATAGAAAGTTTGTCTCCTGAAGTAAAAGTTGCAGATATTATGAGGGAATTTAATCTAAAGCCCTATCAAGAACATTTGAAAATAGCACAGGACCAACAGGAGAAATGCAGGGTTTAAAGAATCAGAAGTAATATTTCAGCGAAATTTAATATGACCATTTAAAATTGAGGAAAAAGGGATGGAGCAAAACCCTCCCTTTTGCTTTTTATAAGAAAGGAAAAACAGCTTGTTATCGAATTCCAGATTGATCATCCGGCGTTTCCCAATCATCGTGGTAGTTTTATCGGCCTCCCGCCGAATCACTGTAGCATCTTAACCCGTTTTTTCAACAAAATCCCCTACGTGAATTTTTCATTTATTGTTCCTTCCTAAGTTATTAATTGATTATTTTCTTCAGCACCTAAAAAGATTGAGGTTGTTTACAAATCTAATTTTATTTTCAAATATGAAAAAATAAAATATTTTACCTGCTATTTTATTTCAATACATTTATATTATTTTTTAAATATTCTTTTTTCTAATGTTTTTTTTCACGTCAAAACCTATTATCAGGTAGAGCATAAAATTTTTTTCGCATGAAAAATCCAATCATACCCATTGGTTCGTATATAAGAAAAATAGCTCTTATATAATTAGGGCACACTATCTTATTTTTTATATAAGAAAAACAATTTCTTGTATAAAAAAAGGTTGCATTCTGATAAAGAAAAAGCATGTTCTTTTTGTGTTTTGTACACCGTGCATAAATTGTACAGAATAAATTTTGGTATAAAATTTGTTTGGTTATTTATTATTTTTATAATTATGGATTTCTACATAATATTTATTCTCAATTTTATTAACCTTTAAATCTTAAGTATCATGTCAAAAACAAACCAATTAAATGAGGTTACCAATCCGGTACCACAGCACAAAGGATCTCGCAGATCTTTTCTTAAGGCTGGTGGGGCTACCATAGCCGCCACAGGAATTCTAGCGTCAGGGTGTAAGGAATTTTTCGATATGATTCCCGACAAGCCAATACCTGCTCCACCTGCTCCACCTGTTCATCTGGGAGAAGGTGATATAGGTGTACTAAATTATGCCTATACACTTGAACAACTGGAAGCAGCATTTTATACCAAGGTGGTTGAAATGCCCTACAGTGGGATTTCTTCGGAAGAAGAAATGATTTTGGAAGATTTGCGAAAGCATGAAGTGGCTCATAGAGATTTCTTAAAAGCGGCCTTGGGAAAAGATGCCATACGTAAACTGACTTTTGATTTTAGTTCTGTTGATTTTACCAGCAGGGACAGTGTTTTGGGGACAGCTAAAACCTTTGAAGATTTGGGAGTAGCTGCTTATAATGGGGCTGGTCAATTATTGGTAAGTGCAGATTTTTTGTTGATAGCAGGAAAAATAGTATCTGTCGAAGGAAGGCATGCTGCTGCTATCAGGAGTATTTTTGACGAGGATCCCAAATCTTTTGCCGGCGATGACGTAATCGATGAAAACGGTTTAGACAGGGCATTCACACCTCAAAAGGTACTTGATACCGCTTCCCCATTTATTGTTAATAAAATCATTGCAAATCAATTACCAACATCTTAACTCATAGGAGAACCAAATTATGAAAATATTTGAATTATTAGATATGTATAATGTTAAGCCTGAAGAGCTTAATGCGTTTACTTCCCGAAGAGAAGCTTTTGCTAAATTGGGGAGCTTTGGTAAAAAGATTGCTTTGGCAGCGATACCTGTAACAATAGCTTCTTCGGCATCCACCAAAGCATTCGCAAGAACCATGGAACCTCTGGATGTCCTGAATTTTGCTTTGACCCTTGAGTATCTGGAAGCCGAATTTTATACTAAAGGTTTAGCTAAAGCTGGTCTTATTCCGGACGGTAAAGATCGGGCGATCTTTGAACAAATTGAAAAACATGAAGTAGATCATGTGGAATTTCTTATAGCTGGAATTACGGCCAGTGGTGGAACCCCAGTGGAAAAACCAATGTTTGATTTTACGGCGGAAAAGAATTTTGATCCTTTTGGTGATTATAATCAATTTCTTGCTTTGGCACAGGCTTTCGAAGACACTGGTGTTAGGGCTTATAAAGGCCAGGCAGCAAACCTTATGGAAAGCAATGAGTTGCTGACAGCCGCATTACAGATCCATTCGGTTGAAGCAAGACATGCCTCTGAGGTGCGCAGGCTCCGGGGATTGAAAGGATGGATTACCCAGGATGAAAGGGGTGAAGGCATGCCCGAAGCTACCCAGGCTGTTTATAATGGAGAAGACAATTTGACCCAAGGAGGAGTTGATGTTACTACCGTGAGTTCTGTAGGCGCTGATGGTGTAACGGAATCCTTTGATGAGCCTTTGACAAAAGAGGAAGTCTTAACAATTGCCGGATTGTTCATATGTACTGAAGAGTAGATAGCTGGTGAAGAGTTCTGATAAACAATAGTGTTCCGAGAAATAGCAGTCAAAAATGATGCTTTGAATTAAGGCAAAATAAGGTGGAAAGGCCTTAAAGCCCTTCCACCTATTTTCAATACATCCATAGTACAACCTAATTCGATACTTGCCATTGATGCAAAGGCCCACGCCGGATTATGGGAATTCACCTACGAAAGATCGGATACCCTTGGTCAGTGGACATCAGGGAGGGGTTTTCCAAGAATTGCATCCCTATTTTTGAAAATATTTTTGATTTTTCTTTTATCGGTAAATCCGGTTTCTTCTAAAATTTTGCCAGAGGGTTCGGAAGCAGGGAGATGGCTGGGGTCTTTCCTGATGTTATCAAGGGATCTTCCAGGCGGAGAGATCGGAAGTCCCATCTTTAAGTCTGCAAGGCTTTAACATCAAAATTTGGGGCAGCGCCCCAAGGGAGGATTGACACTTGGTTTTCTTAAGAAAAATATCAACTATTTTTTCTATAATTGATTATCTTTAAAAATCACTACTCCTTTCTCTTATGGATACACCAACCAAAAATAATATTTTTTACGTCATGATGCTTTTGCTGCCACTTGTTCTCCTCTCATTTATTGTTTCCCAAAATGGCATTAGGGAAAAATTGGTCAATGAAATAGAAAAGACCATCCATACACAATTGCTCAATAAATGGTATCCTTTGGCCATAGATACTGTATATGGCGGCTTTTTAAGCAATTTTTCACACGATTTCCGACCCGGGGAAAAGCAGGAAAAGATGATTGTGTCCCAGGCACGGCATATTTGGACCACATCCAAAGCCTCTATATATTATCCAGAGACCACCTTCTATAAAAATAGTGCAAAGCAGGGTTTCGTGTTTTTAAAGGAAAAGTTTTGGGATCGGAAATACGGCGGCTTTTATACCTTGTTAGACCAAAAGGGGAATATTTTGCCCACAGGAGTGGAGATCAAAACCGCCTATGGGAATGCTTTTGCTATTTTTGGACTGGCTGCATATTTTCAGGCTTCCGGGGATACAGCAGCCTTAAACCTTGCTAAAGAAGCTTTTTGGTGGCTCGAAGAAAACAGCCACGATCCTGTTCATAAAGGATATTTCCAGTCCCTTGCCAGAGATGGAACACCTCTTTTGAATAGGACCGGACTACCTTCCACTTCCCAGATTGGCTATAAAGACCAGAACAGTTCCATCCATTTATTGGAGGCCTTTACTGAACTTTATACGGTTTGGCCTGATGAATTGCTGGGGGAACGGCTGGATGAAATACTGTATCTGATCCGGGATACACTGATCACAGACAGGGGCTATCTTCAGCTTTTTTTTCAACCTGACTGGGATCCTGTTTCCTATAGGGATTCTTCCGATACGGCAATAAAAAACCATCATTCATTAGACCATGTTTCTTTTGGGCATGATGTGGAAACAGCCTATTTGATGTTGGAAGCCTCTCATGTTCTGGGGATAAAAGATGACCCGGTGACTTTAAAAATTGCAAAGAAAATGGTGGATCATTCCCTCATGAATGGTTGGGACAGAAAACGGGGAGGCTTTTATGATGGTGGATATTATTTCAAAGGCCATAATGACCTCACGATTGTTAAGGATTCAAAAAACTGGTGGGCTCAGGCAGAGGGATTGAATACCTTGTTGATTATGGCTGATTTTTTTCCTGACGATGAGATGGATTACTTTGGGAAATTCCAAAAACAGTGGGACTACATTACAACCTATATGATAGATCAGAAAAATGGAGAATGGTATGCCGGTGGCCTGGATAAAGAACCGCATCATCAATTTTCTAAAAAGGGGCATATTTGGAAAACACCCTATCATAACTTCAGATCCCTTGCCAATTGCGTACAAAGGCTACGTTCTGGAAAGAAGTTGGCTTTATAAAATTTTCATTTTTGAATTATCTACTTTTCCTTATATTACCGATCATCCAAAGTAAAAGCATTTGATTTACTATTGAACACCTTAAACATCGATTGAAAGGATAAATTCCGATTAATTTTTAATTTATGAAAAAAACTTTTTATACCATTCTTATAAAAAATAAAAAATCAGCTTGGGCCACTATTCTATTATCCATTCTATTTCTCCCAGGGTGCAAACAGGAGCCTGTTGACCAAAGGATAAAGCAGATGGATCCGGAACAAACGGTAAAGTTGGCCAAGTCCATTGAGGACCAAGTGAACCCTGAAATTACAGAAGGGTTGAGCTTGGACCTGTGGGGAGTGGATTCCCTGCTGGCTGATCCCATCTCCCTAGACATGGATGACAAAGGCCGTTTATATTATACGAGAACCAATCGGCAAAAAAATTCTGAATTTGATATCAGGGGCCATCAGGACTGGGAAATTGAATCCATCAGTTTGCAAACCATTGAAGATAAGCGGACTTTTCTTCGAAAGGTTTTATCCCCGGAAAACAGTGATAAAAATCAGTGGCTGACGGATGTCAATGGGGACGGTTCCCGGGATTGGCGGGACCTGACGGTGGAGAAGGAAAATGTTTTCCGTCTGGAGGATACCAACAGGGACGGAATTGCGGACATGTCCCAATTGGTGGTGGAAGATTTCAATGATGAGGTGACTGATATAGCTGGGGCATTGCTTACCCATGGAAATGACCTTTTTGTTGGAGTTGGACCCGATCTATGGCGGATGAAGGATACCAACGGGGACGGAATAGCGGATGAAAAAACCTCCATTTCCCATGGCTATGGGATTCATATAGGATTTAGTGGACATAATATGTCTGGTCTGGAGATGGGCCCGGATGGTCGGATCTATTGGGGAGTAGGGGATATCGGGTTCAACGGAGTGGGGCCTGACGGCACGGAATGGAAGTACCCGAACCGGGGAGTCATAGCCCGGTCAAACCCGGATGGGAGCGATTTCGAGGTTTTTGCCATGGGTGTCCGCAACACCCATGAGTTTGTTTTTGACGAATATGCCAACCTGATCAGTGTGGACAACGACGGCGACCACGGCGGGGAGAGCGAGCGGCTGGTGTATATCGTCAACGGCTCGGACAGCGGCTGGCGGATCAACTGGCAGTTCGGCAAGTACCGTGATCCCCTGAACAACAGCTATAAGGTGTGGATGGAGGAGGAACTGTACAAGCCAAGGTTCGAAGGACAGGCGGCTTATATCACCCCTCCGGTCGCCAGCTTTGTCAACGGCCCCACGGGGATGCTCTACAATCCGGGGACGGCACTGGCGCCACGGTGGAAGAACACTTTTTTTGTGGCGGAATTCGTGGGCAACCCCGCCCGGTCGGGGATCCATTCCTTCAAGCTGGAGCCGAAGGGTGCGACTTTTGAGCTGGCTGAGCAAAGCAAGATATTGGGCGGGATACTGGCCACCGGTCTGGATTTCGGCCCTGACGGCGCCATGTACGTGGCCGATTGGATTGACGGATGGGTTAATAAGGAGTTTGGCCGGATCTGGAAGTTGGATGACGGGGAGGGAGATTCCTGGCCGGAACGCCTGGAGACCCAGAAAATATTGGCGGAGAACCTACAGGACCGGGAATCCCAAGAGTTGGGGGAACTGCTGAAATACCCGGACATGCGTGTACGGCAAAAGGCACAGTTCGAGCTGGCCCGGCGCGGTGAAGAGGGTGCGGGGATATTTGAAGAAAACATTTCCCAGACAGGGCACCAGTTGGCCCGGGTGCACGGGATCATCGGGCTGGGCCAGCTGGCGCGCCTGGAGGACATGTCCTATGCGGAGCCTTTGCTGCCGCTGCTGGAGGACACGGATCCCGAGATCAGGGCGCAGGCCGCCAAATGGCTGGGGGACATAAAATATAAGGACGCCGGGGAGGCCCTGTTGCCGTTGCTGGAGGACGGCCACAGCCGCGTGAGGTTCTTTGCCGCAGAGGCGTTGGGGAGGATCGGCCACGAGCCGGCCATTTCGGGTCTGGTGGAACTGTTGGCCTCCAACAATGACGGGGATGCCTATATACGCCATGCGGCCAGTCTCGCCCTGGCGAGGATGGGAAAGGCCGAACCGGTATTGGCCCTTGCCGGACACCCTTCGGCCGCGGTGAGGCTGGGGGCGGTATTGGCCCTAAGGAGGATGTCGCTGCCGGGCATAGCCCGATTCCTGGAAGACGAGGACGAGTACATAGTCACCGAGGCGGCAAGGGCCATCAACGATGATTTTTCCATAGAGGGGGCCCTTCCCGCCCTGGGCAATGTGCTGCGGGACCCCCGGTTTACGGACGAGGCGCTGCTAAGGCGTGCGATCAATGCCAACCTGCGGGTGGGCAGCGGAGAGGCGCTGCAGAACCTGATAGACTATTCCGGCCTGGAAAGCGCTCCTTTGGCGATGCGGACAGAGGCCCTGGAAGCTTTGGGCACCTGGGCGAGGCCCTCGGTGCTGGACCGGGTGGACGGCAGGTACCGGGGGGAGATCGAGCGGGACCTTTCCCCTGTAAAGGCGGCGGCAGCTGATCGCCTTATCGGACTGCTGTCCCACCATGAGGCGGAAATAAGGCTCCATTCGGCCAGGGTCATCGGCAAGCTTGGGATATCGGCGGCCGTTTCCGGTTTGTTGTCCCTGTTGAAAGGGGACAGTGACGCGGAGGTGCGTGTAGCGAGCCTGGGATCCCTGGCGGCCCTGGAAGGGGGACATAAGGACCAGGCGATAAAGCAGGCCCTTTCGGATAGGGACAAGGAAGTAAGGGTGGCCGGCCTGGACCTGTTGAACAGCCTGGACATTCCAAGGGAACTGGTGGTGGACCTGCTGTGGGAGGTGATAGAAAAGAGGGGAACGGAAGAGAAGCAGGCTGCGGTGCTGAACCTCGGTTCCGTGCCTCTGGAAAATTCCCGTCCTGTATTCGAGGGGCTTCTCGGCCAACTGGAAAGCGGGTCCCTGCCACGGGAAATCCATTTGGAACTGTCGGAAGCCATAGAGGAGACGGGTTCGGATGAACTGTCGGAAAGGTACAGAGCCTACAGTTCGGGGCTTTCCCCCGATTCGTTGGCGGCCACCTATCAGGGGAGCCTGTACGGCGGTGACGCCGGGCTGGGCAGGAGGGTCTTTTTCCGGCACCAGTCGGGACAGTGCGTCAGGTGCCATGCCTATGATGACATGGGGGGCAGTGCGGGTCCAATGATGAACGGCATAGCCTCAAAGCTTTCGCGTCAGGAACTGTTGGAGGCACTGATCGATCCGGGTAAGCGCCTGGCCCCTGGCTTTGGCCTGGTGACGCTGGAGCTGGACAACGGCAGGACGGTAAGCGGTGTCCTTGGGGAGGAAACGGGAGACGGCCTTTCCCTGAAGATGGGCAACAGTCCGGATACCGTTATCCTCAAATCAGATATTGCGGAAAGGAGGGAAGCCCCTTCGAGCATGCCGGACATGAAGGGCCTGTTGACGAGGAGGGAAATAAGGGACCTGGTGAGTTTTCTGGCAACACTTGAGGAAGAGGAGGAGTAAACAATAGGAATTTGAAATAATAAAACACCATACGTGATAAAAGTTCTCAGGTAAAGGAATGGTTGCCAGGGAAGATCCAGCCGTTGAATCCGGACAAATCATGACCATTGCAAAACAATTAACCCATGAAAAAAGCTTTTAAAGCAATTATTATAAGCCGTATTTACCCGATTTTTTTTTTAATATCTCTATTGGTTTTGCTGGCTTGTCGCCAAGAACCCGTGGACAAAAGGATAAAACAGATGGACCCGGAAAAAGCGGCCCAGTTGGTCAAGTCCATTGAGGGACTTGTGAACCCTGAAATTGCCGAAGGGTTGACTTTGAACCTGTGGGCAGGGGATTCGCTGGTAGCTGATCCCATTTCCATTAATGTGGATGATAGAGGTCGGGTATATTATTCCAAGACCAATAGAAGGAAGATATCTGAATTTGATATTCGCAGTCATCCGGATTGGGAGATTGAATCCATAAAAATGCAATCGGTAGAGGCTAGGCGCGAGTTCCTGCACCGTGAATTGTCTCCTGAAAACAGTGATAAGAATCAGTGGTTACCGGATATCAATGGGGACGGTTCCCGTGACTGGCGGGACCTGACCGTGGAGAAGGAAAATGTTTTCCGCCTGGAGGATACCAACGGGGACGGAATTGCGGACATGTCCCAATTGGTGGTGGAAGACTTTAATGAAGAAGTTACCGATGTGGCCGGAGCTTTATTGGTCCAGGGAGAAGAGGTGTTTGTGGGCGTGGCGCCGGATTTATGGAGGATGAAGGACACCAACGGGGATGGGGTGGTTGATGAAAAAACCTCTATTTCCCATGGCTATGGCGTCCATATAGGATTTGGAGGCCACAACATGTCTGGCCTGGAGATGGGCCCGGATGGCCGGATCTATTGGGGCATAGGGGATATCGGGTTCAACGGTGTCGGGCCGGACGGCACGGAATGGAAATACCCGAACCGAGGGGTCATAGCCCGGTCGAACCCTGATGGGAGCGACTTTGAGGTTTTTGCCATGGGCGTCCGCAACACCCACGAGTTTGTTTTCGACGAATACGCCAACCTGATCAGTGTGGACAACGACGGTGACCACGGCGGGGAGAGCGAGCGGCTGGTGTACATCGTCAACGGCTCGGACAGCGGCTGGCGGATCAACTGGCAGTTCGGCAAATACCGTGATCCCCTGAACAACAGCTATAAGGTGTGGATGGAGGAGGAACTGTACAAGCCAAGGTTCGAAGGACAGGCGGCTTATATCACCCCTCCGGTCGCCAGCTTTGTCAACGGCCCCACGGGGATGCTCTACAATCCGGGGACGGCACTGGCGCCACGGTGGAAGAACACTTTTTTTGTGGCGGAATTCGTGGGCAACCCCGCCCGGTCGGGGATCCATTCCTTCAAGCTGGAGCCGAAGGGTGCGACTTTTGAGCTGGCTGAGCAAAGCAAGATATTGGGCGGGATACTGGCCACCGGTCTGGATTTCGGCCCTGACGGCGCCATGTACGTGGCCGATTGGATTGACGGATGGGTTAATAAGGAGTTTGGCCGGATCTGGAAGTTGGATGACGGGGAGGGAGATTCCTGGCCGGAACGCCTGGAGACCCAGAAAATATTGGCGGAGAACCTACAGGACCGGGAATCCCAAGAGTTGGGGGAACTGCTGAAATACCCGGACATGCGTGTACGGCAAAAGGCACAGTTCGAGCTGGCCCGGCGCGGTGAAGAGGGTGCGGGGATATTTGAAGAAAACATTTCCCAGACAGGGCACCAGTTGGCCCGGGTGCACGGGATCATCGGGCTGGGCCAGCTGGCGCGCCTGGAGGACATGTCCTATGCGGAGCCTTTGCTGCCGCTGCTGGAGGACACGGATCCCGAGATCAGGGCGCAGGCCGCCAAATGGCTGGGGGACATAAAATATAAGGACGCCGGGGAGGCCCTGTTGCCGTTGCTGGAGGACGGCCACAGCCGCGTGAGGTTCTTTGCCGCAGAGGCGTTGGGGAGGATCGGCCACGAGCCGGCCATTTCGGGTCTGGTGGAACTGTTGGCCTCCAACAATGACGGGGATGCCTATATACGCCATGCGGCCAGTCTCGCCCTGGCGAGGATGGGAAAGGCCGAACCGGTATTGGCCCTTGCCGGACACCCTTCGGCCGCGGTGAGGCTGGGGGCGGTATTGGCCCTAAGGAGGATGTCGCTGCCGGGCATAGCCCGATTCCTGGAAGACGAGGACGAGTACATAGTCACCGAGGCGGCAAGGGCCATCAACGATGATTTTTCCATAGAGGGGGCCCTTCCCGCCCTGGGCAATGTGCTGCGGGACCCCCGGTTTACGGACGAGGCGCTGCTAAGGCGTGCGATCAATGCCAACCTGCGGGTGGGCAGCGGAGAGGCGCTGCAGAACCTGATAGACTATTCCGGCCTGGAAAGCGCTCCTTTGGCGATGCGGACAGAGGCCCTGGAAGCTTTGGGCACCTGGGCGAGGCCCTCGGTGCTGGACCGGGTGGACGGCAGGTACCGGGGGGAGATCGAGCGGGACCTTTCCCCTGTAAAGGCGGCGGCAGCTGATCGCCTTATCGGACTGCTGTCCCACCATGAGGCGGAAATAAGGCTCCATTCGGCCAGGGTCATCGGCAAGCTTGGGATATCGGCGGCCGTTTCCGGTTTGTTGTCCCTGTTGAAAGGGGACAGTGACGCGGAGGTGCGTGTAGCGAGCCTGGGATCCCTGGCGGCCCTGGAAGGGGGACATAAGGACCAGGCGATAAAGCAGGCCCTTTCGGATAGGGACAAGGAAGTAAGGGTGGCCGGCCTGGACCTGTTGAACAGCCTGGACATTCCAAGGGAACTGGTGGTGGACCTGCTGTGGGAGGTGATAGAAAAGAGGGGAACGGAAGAGAAGCAGGCTGCGGTGCTGAACCTCGGTTCCGTGCCTCTGGAAAATTCCCGTCCTGTATTCGAGGGGCTTCTCGGCCAACTGGAAAGCGGGTCCCTGCCACGGGAAATCCATTTGGAACTGTCGGAAGCCATAGAGGAGACGGGTTCGGATGAACTGTCGGAAAGGTACAGAGCCTACAGTTCGGGGCTTTCCCCCGATTCGTTGGCGGCCACCTATCAGGGGAGCCTGTACGGCGGTGACGCCGGGCTGGGCAGGAGGGTCTTTTTCCGGCACCAGTCGGGACAGTGCGTCAGGTGCCATGCCTATGATGACATGGGGGGCAGTGCGGGTCCAATGATGAACGGCATAGCCTCAAAGCTTTCGCGTCAGGAACTGTTGGAGGCACTGATCGATCCGGGTAAGCGCCTGGCCCCTGGCTTTGGCCTGGTGACGCTGGAGCTGGACAACGGCAGGACGGTAAGCGGTGTCCTTGGGGAGGAAACGGGAGACGGCCTTTCCCTGAAGATGGGCAACAGTCCGGATACCGTTATCCTCAAATCAGATATTGCGGAAAGGAGGGAAGCCCCTTCGAGCATGCCGGACATGAAGGGCCTGTTGACGAGGAGGGAAATAAGGGACCTGGTGAGTTTTCTGGCAACACTTGAGGAAGAAGAGGAGTAAAATAAAGTTGAATATCCCCTTCTTAAGGTCATGGATGGTTCAGCTAAGACCGGATCCCACTTGGGATATTGTCTTTACCGTGGACAGTGGACCGTTGACCGGCGGCATTCTACAGATTCCAACCGGATAATTACCTAGGAAGATCATTCCCGGGAAAGGCATTTGGATTGGCTTTTGGGAGATTGGCTTCCCATTTATCATTAATGCCATCAATGATAAAATTAGCCAAAAAAGCATTTCCCCGTGCATTGGGATGAAGGCCGTCCAAGGAAAAGGCACCGTTTGGAGGAATGATAGTCGCTTTTAACCGTATCTCATCTGAATAAGCAGTGTCTTCTATTAATCTACCCAAAAAATCGTTTACATCCACCAACAATAACCGCTCTCCATTATCGGCAACAGCGGTGCCTATAAAATTATTGAACTTATTGATTTTGTCCTGGATTTCCGCTTGCTCTGACTTACTCAAATATACTGAATCATATTGTGCCTCATTGAGAGGGGACATGGGGCTGATTCCTACGCCCTGTATAAGGGAAGCTTGCGCACCCAAAGGGATTTTTACCTCATCTTCAGTGGTGAGATTTCGTATTTTGGGGATAACAAAGCTCTCCCCCGTTGGAAGGGGAATCTCAGCATCAGACAAAGAAGGATCTAAAATCAATAAGGGATAAGCATCAAAATCGGTGCTTAAGGTGGGCCTGATCAATGACGGCTTTACAGGATCGGGAATATTGGGATTGGCATTGACCCCTTGGTTCCAGCCATTGATGGCAGCATTGAGCTGAGCCAAACCTTCACCCAAAGGCGGTCTGGCAGCTGGAGGTACAGGAATTCTTAAGGGATTGATCAGGTTAAAATATGGAAAAATGTTAAGGTTGGGAATGGTCATCACAACGCCTTTTGCCTCTGGGTTAGCATTTAACATGGCCCCTAAAGCAGCATTTAAGCTTTCATTGAATGTCACTTCCTCCGTGAGAAGGAATGGATTGGAAGCTCCCCCTATGGCATAGTTCACCACATCAGGATTGCCCAACCAAAAAGAAAAGAAAGTACCGCCGTTGGCCAAGGCATTTGCAGCATCGCCAATAACAGTAGAACTTCCCGGACTGCTGGCCATTCGTCCATAATAAGGATTAAAGAGTGGACTGGTTGGATTTCCAGTATCAGGAATTAAGGCAGTAACCAAAGTAATACCAGGGACCCCAAAGTTGTTCAACATGGACTTATCACCTGTATAGGGACCGGGAAAATCACCTGGGCCAATAGGAGCGGGAGTGGCGGGAGGGGGTTCGGTAGAACTTGTAGTGGTATCATAAGTCAGCACCAATCTTCCAAGAGGTCCATTTTCACCAAAAGCAAAAAATCCCGTTTCGGAATTGATTTCAGGAACATTGAATTCCCCCCCTCCGGCCATTTTCATCTGTTCGGCTAAAATAACAACAAAGGAATTTTGCTGGCCCCTGTTATAAAGTGCACCATCCATATAGCCGGCAGTAAGTGAATTGCCTATAGCTACCATTTTGGAAAAATCAGCTTGACCGGAATGAGGTTCTGTTATGATCTCCTCCGGAAATTCATATTGACAGCCCATCAATATTCCCACAGAAGCCAGGCATAAATAATATCTGAGACATTTCATACTTTTATCATTGATTTTTTAATTTAATAATTCATCAAATGTGATGGACAGGTAATAGATGGCACTGATAGTAGGGCCTCCGAAGTTTTGAAAATACCTTGTATTGAAGATATTAGATCCCCCTAACTTAAGCACAGTTTTCAGACTGCTCACTTTATAGCTTACCTGTGCATCCACATTATGGATCTCGGGAACATCCCCTACGGCAAAAGCACTTTCCCACCTAAATTGACTTTGATATCTGTAGGTAATATTGAAACCTAAATTGTCAACAATTTTCCTGTTTCCAAAAGTGATGTTGGTCTTATGCTCCGGGGTATTGAAGTCATTTAGGTAATTGGGATCAATAGTGGTCAATAATTCATTATAATTGTAATTGGCGTTTAAAATAAAATTACTAGGAAGATTATAGGCCAATCCTAAAGCTGCACCATGCGCCCTGACTTCCTGGTTGACCAGATTGGTGTAGGTTTGAAAGGTGTTTTCCATTCCGGGAATGGTGATGGGTGTCAAAAGAGTAGAGGCATTGATGGCATTAATGGCCCCTTCTGTAGTGTTCATGGCCGCTCCCGGATAAACAGGCCCGGATGCTTTCCTTATGGAGGTCTGGGTGATAAAGTCATTATAGAGGTTATAATAATAGGCAAAATCAATCAACAGGCGGTTTGCTGCCAAAAGTCCTTTATATCCGACCTCCACTGATTTTACCTGCTCTGGCCTCAAATCGGGAAGTGATTCCACCCTTTCCAATAGCCCTGTTGCCGCAGGGTGAAGCGGGTGTCTTCCGGCACCTACAGCAGCTATGTATTGATTTACGGAAGCCTGTGAAAACGCGTTTTCGAAAATATTGTATTTCTCTCGATAATAGGGAAGCCCTCCGATCAACCTGGCTGCTACGACGTTCAGATCAATATGCTGGGCTTGGGTGATTGGATTTCGAAACCCAGTTTGAAATGCCGCCCTGAAATTGCTATTGCCTTCCGTAAATACAGCGGAAAGCCGGGGACTAAACTGTCCATCAAAATTTTCATTTTTGTCAAACCTCAATGAACCTGTAAATTTTAACTGATCATTCGCTACCCTTTTAGAAGCTTGGGCAAAGGCCCCAAGCTCCGTAATGGTAATGTCATTCCCTTCCACATCGGCAAATATGGTCCCATTGGAACGAAGCTCGTAAAGTCTGTAAGATCCACCTACCTGCAAATCCATAAAGTCCACTTCATTCTTAAAATCATACTGTCCTTCTGCCATATACATTCTGGAACGGTCATTGAAAAGGGAACCGGTAGGGATGAAATCCGCTGTTGTGTTTTCCTTTGCATTTTCAAACTCAGTGGTTCCGGGGAGAAACCTTCCGACATCGGCTACCCCTCTTGCAAAGTTGTGTGCCGAGGCTTGTTGTTCAGGCGTGCCCCTTGATCCAGATGCCACCTCTAGTTCTTTTAAATGCAGTAGATAACCCACGGTATACCCTGTAAACCACGTGGTATCGGCCCGCCATTCATTGTTAATGTTGACGCCCGTCAAATCAGCTATATAGGAATCACCGGCATTTTCACGGGTGGTATACCCTCTCAGGTAGAAGTTGTCCCCTCTTAATTCCAATTTATGTTGGCTGATTTCGAAGTTGTTAAAGGAATAACGCTGGGCACCCGTATACACGGAAGTCCCTGATCCGTAATTAAAGGTATAGGAAAGTTCAGCCCTGTCTGTAACCCTATAATGGATAGCCCCATTGAATTTGTAGTTTTCGGCACCATAATCCAGCAAATGCCTTTCATCATACCCTGTTCTGGATACCACTTGATCCGGCAGACTGTTGGCATATTCGCCAAAAGCAGTTTGAATAGCCTCCAAGTTCCTTAACACGCCTATATTAGTTGATACCTCATCACCGAACACGTGTATCCTGTTCTCACCAGGGTTGAAGGGAAGGTCCCCTTGATTCCTCTCATTTAAATCAGTTTGATCGGTCCCATACCAATCCTCTGCACCCATAAAGGAAGCATTTAATTTGAAGGCTAATTTATTGTTGAAGGCATGGGCATACCTAATGGATCCCTCATACATGGGTTGGACACTTTGGGGCTCCCCAAGATGGCCATTGATATGGTTGATCCCCTGCTTATAGAAGGCGCTCAGACCCTGGTATTCGAAAGGACTTTTACTTTGTACCAAAAGAATTCCATTAAATGCATTCGGTCCATAAAGGGCTGAGGAAGCCCCTGGAATAAATTCCAAACTTTCCACATCCAGTTCGGATGGCCCGTTCAGGTTGCCAATAGGAAAGTTCAGGGCCGGTGCCTGGGTATCCATTCCATCGGTCAATTGGACAAACCTGCTATTTCCAGTAGAATTAAACCCTCTTGCATTGATGATCTGAAAGTTGATGGAAGAGCTTGTAATGTCCACTCCTTTCAAATTCCCTATCGCCTTGTAATAAGTGTCTGCCGGGGTGTTCCTTATCTCCAGAATATCCATTTTTTCAATCGAAACAGGAGATTGCAGGATACTTTCTTCCATTCTGGAGGCCGAGACCACTATTTCCTGTCCCAAGATGAATTGTTCACTTAAGTTGATGCTCATGTTGGGGACATTATTATTGGAAACTTCTACTTCTTGTGAGGTATAACCCACCATGGAAAAAACGAGGGTGAGGGGAGGGTTCTGGTTTACATTCAAACTGAATTTCCCCTGTACGTCCGAAATGGTCCCCATCACTTGTCCTTTGACTAAAATGTTCACTCCTATAAGGGGTTCCCCTGTATCTGCATCTGTTACTGTACCAGAAATGGCAGTGGAGCTCTGGGCAAATGCCTCTGATAGTGAAATGGATAGAATGGCCAACAGAAAAAAGAAGGTGGACCAAATTTTTCTGACAGAATGTTTCATAACCAGTTTTGAGTTAATTTGAAGATATAATATATCCATTTTTTACCAAATAAGCCTGCGTTTATCTTCAAAAATATTGAACAAATAACAACAGTAGCCTAAGGGAGCAAAATAATTAACTTTACCTCCAATAAAAATAACGGATACTGGAAAAACATGATGAATGGACACAAAAAAAACAGCATAAAGTTCTACGCTGTTTTAGGATCTCGGATGGGGGTTAACAGTCTTTATAAACCTGTCAAGTTATGATATGGAGAAAAAATCTTTTACTTCACTGATTTTTTATTCTCTTCATTGACATGTTTGACCAGTCGATCGCATAAATCTTTAATTTCTTCGGAAATAAAAGTATCCCCTGTACTGTTCAAAATAGTCTGGGCCATTCCACCCAAGATGTCGATATAAAACCTTTTCATTTCTGCTACCGACATTTTATCTGTCCACAAATCAATCCTTAAGGTGCTGTTGTTTAAATTATCCCAAACATTAAGGCTGATACTATTGGTGGTTTCCAACCCTTCTGTCTCCTTATCAGAGGCATCCCATTCTATGGTCTTTGGTATATTTTTTTCGTCTAGGTTTATTTTGAATTTTATTTCTGAATTTTTCATATGGAATTGGTGTGTTTGATCAAGAAAAACTATGAAAGCATATTCTAAGTTCCTTTATTTAGGAACGATGTAAAAAGAACTCTTTTGCTTGTAGCCTGTCCTTTTCCAATTGCGCCCTTAGTTTATCTAAATCGGCAAATTTTTTTTCCGGCCTCAAAAATATTTTAAAATCAACCGTCAATCGCTGATCGTATAGATCGCCTGAGAAATCAAATAGGTTTACTTCAACGGTTTGCGCTATGCCATTTACAGTGGGCCGGTTCCCGATGTTTAGCATTCCCTGGTAGATGTTATCCCCTAATTTTGCAGAAACGGCATAAGCACCATCCCCAGGGATTAATTTGTAGTCATGGAGGATTTTTATATTGGCAGTCGGGAAACCAATGGACCTTCCCAGCTGCTGCCCTTTGATGATGACGCCACTTAACTCATAATCTCTTCCCAGATAATCATGGGCAACATCTACCTTTCCTTGTTCCAGTGCTTTTCTGATTTTTGTACTCGATATGCCTATATGATCTATATCTTCCCGGGGTATCTCTTCCAATTCAAACCCATAACGCTCTTTGTTGGCTTTTAAATGCTCAAATCCTCCTTCACGGTTTTTTCCAAACCGGTGGTCATAGCCGATGACCAAAACTTTGGTTTGGATTTTCCCTACCAAAATCTGTTGTATAAATTCTTCGGAGCTGAGTTGGGAAAATTCTTTGGTGAAGGGAATGGTTATCAGATGATCTATGCCGAATTTCCTTAGAAGCTGTGTTTTTTCTTCAAAAGAAGACAGGAGCCTGATATTATGTTCTTGCGGATAAAGCACCAACCTTGGATGGGGCCAAAAAGTAATCAATACGGTTTCTCCTTTTATGCCATCAGCTATGGTCCGGATGCGGGAAAGGATTTTTTGATGGCCCAAATGTACCCCATCAAAAGTCCCTAAGGTAACCACGGCATTTTTGACTTGAGTAAAATCTTCTAAGCCTTCATATATTTTCATTCTTTTTCAGCTTTTATCTTTTCTACCCAATCCAGCACATCTATAGCATCTTCCAATTTTAAATCCCCGATCCGCGTCCTGGTAAGAACAGACATATACGCGCCTACCTGGAGAAGCTGGCCAAGATCCCTGGCCAAGCTTCTGATATAAGTCCCTTTGGAACAAATAATCCTAAAATCAATTTCAGGCATTTCAAAACGTGTAATTTTAAAAGTAGAAATGGTAACAGGTCGGGGATCAAGATTTACCTCTATTCCTTTTCTGGCTGATTCATATACGCGTTTTCCATCCTTTTTAATGGCAGAATGGGCAGGAGGAACCTGTAATATGTCTCCTGTAAGAATACTGACCGCCTCTTCCACTTCCTTTAAGGTAAGGTGGCCGGGATCAGCTACCTCAAATACCTCACGCTCAAGATCAAAGGATTCCGTGGTTTTTCCCAACACAAATGTTCCCCTATACTCTTTTTCCTGTGCCTGAAAACTGTCAATGCTTTTGGTTTTTTTCCCGGCACAAACAATTAATAAGCCTGTGGCCAAGGGATCGAGTGTTCCCGCATGCCCTACTTTTTTTATGCCCAGGGCATTTCTGACTTTTTTTACTACATCAAAAGAAGTCCAGCGATAAGGCTTGTTGATAAGGAAAACTTCTCCATAAGGTTGTTCGGTCATATTATAAATATAGTCCTGCGATTATAGCCATACTGCCCACAGTTGCGCAATAAATGGCAAAATAGATCAATTTTCCTTTTTTAACAATATTGATCATCCAAACACAGGCCAGCAATCCAGCGAGAAATGCGGCCACAAATCCAGCCACCAATGAAGCTCCTGAAATCCCTTCTGCGATTGAAGGATCTTCTATAAAATTCAGCAGTTTAAGCAAAGATCCTCCAATTATCGGGACCAATACCATTAAAAACGAAAATCTAGCGGCTCTTTCTCTGTCAATACCTAGGAGAAGGGCCGTTGAAATGGTAGCCCCTGCCCTGGAAATTCCAGGAAGTATAGCGATGGTTTGTGCCAAACCTATAATAAAGGCTTTCGGAAAAGTAACTATCCCGTCTCTTTTAAAGGCATAATGGGAAAAGGCCAAGAGTGTGGCGGTTAAAAGGAGCATGAAGCCAACAAATAATATTCTTCCTCCAAAAAAAGAGGAGATTTCCTCCTCATACAGTAATCCAACTATACCAATGGGAATCATGGAAACGATAACTTTAAAAGTAAATTCAGTCCCTCCATTCCATTTAAACTTCAAGAGATCCTGAAAGACCAGCATAATATCTTTCCGAAAAACCACAATGGTGCTTAAGGCAGTGGCAGCGTGGACAACTACAGAAAAAAGGAGATTATCCGCAGCCTGGATCCCAAAAAGATAGGTTCCCAATTCAATGTGCCCACTGCTACTGACAGGCAAAAATTCAGTTAGCCCCTGAACAATGCCCAGGATGATTGCTTCAAATAGTGTCATTTATTAATTTTTTGATCTGTAAAAAATTGCGAAAAACTGGAAAATAAAGCCAAACAGGGTAATGACGGGGCCTAAAGTTAAACCCATAAAACCGAATCCGTGAGGTTCACTGTCCAATCCTATGATGACGAAACCCACGATGATGATGCCTATCCCAATAAGCATTAATAGGTAATTCATTTTTGAAAAAGGTAATGGATTGTTATTCATAAAATCAGTAAAGATCGTCCAAGGACATGTTAAGGTATTTATTTACGGAGCGTAAAGTACTAAAGAGGGACAGAAATGCCCCCAATATGATCAACCCTGCAAAAAGCAGCAGTAATAATTGATAATTTTGCAACATATTGAACCCATCTATATTTGTTTTGGCATATTCAATCAGTCCTAACAGGAGGCCGGAAGCGAAAATGCCGGCCAATGCGCCATAGCCAAAGGACCTGGTCAAGAAAGGGCTTCTGATAAAACCTTTGGTGGCTCCGACCAATTGCATGCTACGTATCAGGAAGCGTTGTGAAAACAGGGCCAGTCGAATGGTGTTATTAATTAACATGATCACGGTAATGATCAAAATAATAATAAAAGCCCCTAATACCAAGCTGATTTTCAGCAGGTTCTTATTGATGGATTCTACCAAATCATTCATGTAGGTAACTTCAAAAACCCCGTCCAATGCTTCCATTTCAGCCACAATTTCTTCTATTTGTTCTGCAGTTTGAAACTCCTCATTGATAGAGAAAGTATAACTGTCCCGGAGGGGATTATCATCCAGAAACTTGGTAAAGTCTTCCCCTGTATCCTTCAGAAAGCTAGCGGCAGCTTCGTCGCGTGAGATATAAGTGATCATACCCTTTTCTTCCTTCTTAAGGACATAAGGTTTTGTTTCCAATAATTCTCCTATGCTTTTGTTGTTCGCTTCAGAAATATTATTATTGAGGAAAATCTGAATCTCAATGTTTTCCCTGATGATAGAAGTAAGTGTTTTAGCCTGAATCACAATCACACCAAACAACCCAACTATAAAAAGGGATAGGGTAGTGCTAAAAAGAACACTTCCAAACTTATAGCTGCCTAGTTTCGTTTTTTTTCTCGGGGTGTTTTTCATTTTGAGTTATAAATCTTCCAAAATTAATCAGCTAGATGTATTTAACCAATCTTATTCCACTAAATTGATGTTAAATTTTAAATCCACCTTCCCTTCTCCATAAAGGCAGAAAGAGAATGAGAAAATTGTTGGTAGAAATAAGCAAGTGGGTTGGATTTAATCTTAATTTTGCCAGTGGTTAATTACCACTTAATTTTTACATCTATGGCATTAAACATTGTGATTGCTGGCGCGGGCGATATGGGTTACCATCTCGCCGAACATCTAAGCTTTGAAAACAAGGATATTAGCCTCATAGATTTGGATAAGGATTTATTGGACAATGTCTCTTCCAGATTAGATGTTATGACAGTAATGGGTGATTCAGCATCTATGGAGGTTCTGATTAAGGCCAATGTACGGAATGCCCATATGGTCATGGCAGTGACCACCTCTGAAGACACCAACTTGATTACTGCCATGTTGGCCAAACAGCTCGGCGCAAAAAAGGTAATCGCCAGGGTAAGAAATCATGAATACTTAGAGTCCGAAAATAAGGGTTACTTTAAAAATCTGGGGGTGGACCATTTAATTTCCCCTTCCATTCTATGCAGTGAAGAAATATGTAGGATAATGGAAAACTCTACTTTTTCAGAAATCTTTGAATTTGGTGAGGGCAAATTGGATGTGGTAGGGATTACTTTGGACCGTTATTCTTCCCTGATCAATAAAAAACTTTCGGAAAGCAGAACCAATCCTATCTTTAAAGATGTAAAAATAATAGCGATAGTAAGGGATCAATTTACTATTATTCCAAAAGGGGATACCATAATCAGGAACAATGACCATGTATTTTTTCTTTCCAACAATAAAGAGAAAAGCTCTATCATACAATTAGTGGGTCAAAAGCAAATCACTGTCAAAAATATTATGATGATTGGGGGGGATGATCTGGCCTATACCACCGCCTTAAACCTCGAAAAAGATTACCAGGTTACTTTGATCCATAAAGATAAAGAAAGGTGCAAATGGTTATCTGAAAATCTGTTTAAAACCCTGGTGATCCATGGAGACTATAAAAATATTGATCTGTTAATTGAAGAGGGATTGGAAGAAATGGAGGCCTTTTTGGCATTGACAGAAAGTTCCGAGACCAATATCATTACAAGCTTAAGCGCTAAAAACCATGGGGTATATAAAACCATTGCCCATGTGGATACCAGGGAATATATCCATATTTCCCACAGTATAGGGGTGGATTCTTTGATCAATAAAAAACTGGTGGCGGCCAATCAGATCACCAGGTTCCTGAGAAAGGGGAATGTAGAGGCGGTATCCAGTATTTATGGGGTGGATGCGGAGTTCATCCAATATGAAATCACCAAAAACAACAAGCTCACGAGGAAATCCTTAAAAGACCTGCATTTTCCTGAAACCGCATTAGTGGCCGGTGTCATTAGAGGCGAGGAGACTTTTATTCCCGATGGGGAGTTTAAATTACATATCAATGATAAGGCCATAGTTTTTGCACTTCCTTCCGCTAAGCCAACCTTGGAGAAATTGTTTAAATAAATACTGACGGGTTTTAGTATCAAGTATCTGGTATTTAGTAT
>JBBDSC010000011.1:0-4515 GCA_040905145.1 Anditalea sp. | reverse complement strand
ACTTCCGATAAAATTCATCCCCGCATTCGGGAAACCGCCAAAAGATTATATTATGTGTATACAGGGTTGACCATTGTCCTGTGCCTCCTTCTTTACTGGGCAGGGATGAGTTTTTTTGATGCGGTCAATCATGCGTTAACGACCATGGCCACAGGAGGATTCTCCACTAAAAATGCCAGTATAGCTTATTTCGAAACTTCTGTTATTCAATACATCATTATTTTTTTTATGCTCTTGGCAGGAACCAACTTCACCCTTATTTATTTCAGTCTCAAGGGTAAATTGGACAGGGTTTGGGCCAGCGATGAATTTCGGGTGTATGTGATTGCTGTTGCTTCCATTGCTTGCATTTTGTTCTTCCCCTTTTATTTCATTTCCGGATCACCTATTGAAAAAGCTTTTAGGGATACCCTTTTTCAGGTAGTTTCTTTGATCACCACTACCGGATTTGTAACAGTGGATTACACCGCTTATAGCAATGGCATCACCATTGTTTTCTTTATTTTACTGTTTTCAGGAGCCTGTGCGGGATCAACCAGTGGGGGCATCAAATTGGTAAGGCACCTTGCCTTTATTAAAAATACCTTTTTGGAATTTAAACGGATTGTACATCCAAGGGCGGTGGTTCCGTTGAAGATCAACGGGGAACGGGTCACCGGGAAAGTCATTACGCACATCATGAATTTCTTACTGCTCTACCTAATGATTTTTGTAGTGGGAAGTATCATTTTGTCTATTGCAGGTTATGATCTGGTGACTACTTTTGGTGCTGTTGCTACTTGTTTGGGGAATGTTGGTCCAGCGATTGGCTTGGTAGGTCCTGTGGATAATTTTGCTTTTTTTTCCCCTTTTTCCAAAATTTTTCTTTGTTTTTTGATGCTTTTGGGCAGGCTGGAATTATTTACTGTACTGGTGTTGTTTACCCCCTTTTTCTGGAAGACCAATTAGCTAAAATAATGATCCGGGATCCAGATCCTGAGGCATGTCAGGTGAAGCCATCCCGAGTATCGAGTTGAGATGACAGGGTTTCGTTCAAAAATCCTATTAATGGTATTTGATAGGGCAAGCCTGCCATATTTTCACCCTTTTTACCTAGTGCAATTTTTAAACATAGTATAAATCCTTTTTAATTGGATTTTTCTTTTACTGAGGGAATAAAAGAAAATAACAGCTACACTGGTATAATTATTGAGCCTTTTTCCCCATATTTCTTTAAAACAGTAAATATTTCAGGAATCCTCAAAAAAGAACAATTAAGATGGACCGTCGAAAAGTTCTCATCAAATATGGCGGGAACGCTATGATCAATGAAGAGTTAAAAGTAGGGATAGCAGGTAAAATAAAGGAACTCCAGGATCATGGTGTCCAGGTAGTTTTAGTGCATGGAGGAGGCCCTTTTATCAATAAAGCTTTGAATGAGGCGGGGATAGCTTCGGAATTTTTTGACGGTCAACGTTTCACTACAGTGGAAGCCTTAAACCATATTGAAAAAACCCTTAAAGGGGAAGTCAACAGTTCCCTTGTAAATATTTTTAATAAAACAGGGCTTAAAGCCGTCGGCTTATCCGGAAAAGATGGTCAGGTAGTTTTGGCAAAGAAGAGATGGCACCACACCACCAATGACACAGGGGAGGAATCCAAAGTGGATTTAGGCCAGGTAGGGGATGTTCAAAAAGTCAATACAAAATTACTTAGGTTGTTGTTGGATCAGGGTTTTACGCCCATCATCACCTGTATAGCCTCTGATGAAGAAGGCAATGATTTCAATATTAACGGGGATGTTTTTGCTGGAAAGATAGCTGCTGCACTTGAGGTGGATGATTACATCGTGTTAACGGATGTGGATGGCTTGTTTTTAAACTTTCCTGACCCCCAATCCATTGTTCATCAACTGCGGTTAGATGATCTTTCTACCTATTATCAATCCGTAATTACGGGAGGGATGATACCTAAAATGGAATCATGTGAAGGAGCGGTAAGGACAGGAGTGAAAAGGGCGGTAATTCTAAACGGTACCGATCCGGAACAGATAAGTGATTATATTTTAAACAACCAGAAAATAGGGACCACACTAACAAAATAAAAAGGATGGAAATCAGTAACAGGAATTTATGCCAACTGGACAAGGACAATTATTTGCCTACCTTTAAGCGGTTTCCCTTGGCCTTCATAAAGGGATCGGGTAGCAGAATATGGGATGCGGACGGCAAAGAATATATCGATATGTTGGCGGGAATAGCGGTGAACAGCGTAGGACACTGTCATCCGACAGTAGTCAAAGCCATCCAGGATCAAGCTGCTGAACTGATCCATGCTTCAAACTTTTTTGTCAGTCCCCCCCAAGTATCCCTCAGCAAGCTCCTGGTGGATATCAGCGGTTTAAACCGGGTCTTTTTGACCAACAGTGGAGCAGAATCTGTGGAAGGAGCCTTTAAGATAGCAAGGAAATATTCCCATAGCCTGGGAAGGGGAGGTAATATCATCTCTATGCACAATTCTTTTCACGGCAGGACCCTGGCAACTATAGCCACGGGTCAAAAGAAATATCAAAAAGGTTTTGGACCAATTCCATCCGGTTTTTTGCAGGTGCCTTTTAATGATTTAGAGGCTGTTAAGAAGTTGCTTTCCGATGAGGTGGCGGCGATCATTGTGGAGCCTGTCCAAGGGGAAGGGGGAATCATTCCGGCGGATAAAAAATACCTGGAAGAGCTCAGGAAATTATGTGATGAAAATAATGTGCTCCTGATTTTTGATGAAGTCCAGTGTGGTATAGGGAGAACAGGCTACTGGTTTGCCAAGGATTTTTATGGGGTCCAACCCGATATCATCACCTTGGCAAAAGGACTTGGAGGGGGAATGCCCATTGGTGCATTGCTGTGTAATCAAAAGGTTAGTGCAGCCATAACGTATGGGGATCATGGTACCACTTTTGGTGGCAATCCTCTTGCTGCAGCGGCTTCATTGGCCACCTTACAGGTCATAGCAGATGAAAAACTCTGTGAAATGTCCCAAAAGAATGGAAAGTGGCTCCAGAACGAAATCCAAAAGCTTAAAGAAATCCATAAAATGATAAAAGAGGTGAGGGGTTTGGGCTTAATGATCGGCATTCAATTGAACCAACCTGCCGCCCCTATCGTGCAAAAATTATTGGAAGAAGGGGTGATTGCCAATGCTACTGCCGAATCGGTTCTTCGATTGGTGCCCCCTTTGAACATTCCTAAAAAGGATCTGGAAATGGTAGTTGCCCTAATCGCTAAAGTTTTAAATGAAACAGAACAAAATGACCACAAATAAACAAAGAGTAGCCATTGTTGGCGCTTCCGGTTATACAGGATCCGAGCTTGCAAGAATATTGCTGGGTCATCCGGAGGTGGAAATCAGTATCATCACTTCAGAAAGGCACGCTGGAAAAAAGTTTTCGGATTTGCATCCCCAGTTTTTGGGAGTATTGGATTTTCCTTTGTCCCCTGCAGAGCAGGTGGAGGCTGAAAATCCTGACGTGATCTTCCTGGCATTACCACATGGGGTTTCCATGGAATTTGTCCGCAAGTGGGCGCATTTGGAAGCTAACATTATTGATTTGTCAGGAGACTTCAGGTTGGCGGGTGGGGAGACCTATTTGAAATGGTACAAAAAAGAGCATTCTTTTCCAGAAGGCTTTGGAAAGGCAGTGTACGGTCTTCCCGAACTCCACGAGGATGAAATCAGTAAAGGCAAATTGATCGCAAACCCCGGTTGTTATCCCACAGCTTCAATTTTAAGTTTGGCTCCCTTGTTTTCCGAAAATTTAATCAAGCCAGGTTCAGTGATCATTGATGCAAAATCCGGAACCACCGGGGCAGGGATCAAACCTGGCCTGACCACCCATTTTTCCAATGTGAATGATAACTTCAAAGCCTATGGGATCAGCAGCCACCGTCATACCATAGAAATCGAAGAGCAATTTGAGGGGCTGGTAAATTTGGCGGTCACAGTCCAGTTTACTCCTCACTTGCTGCCAGTAGACAGGGGAATACTGGCTACCGGCTACGCCCAACTCAAGGAAAGTGAAGGGATGGATCAGGAGAAGTTGACCAATATTTACAAAGATTTCTACAAGCATAAGCCTTTTGTCAGGATTAGAGAACAATTACCTTCTATAAAAGAGGTAAGAGGAAGTAATTTTTGTGATATTTACCCTTTCTGGGACGAAAGGACCAAGCGGGTGATTGCGATAGCGGTAATAGATAACCTGGTCAAAGGCGCCGCTGGACAAGCGGTACAAAATATGAACCTGATGTTGGGCTTTGCTCAAGTCACTGGCTTAAAACAAATAGCAATACAACCATAAGAATAAAATATGATCAGAAATATTACGAATGTACGGGGAATTAAATGTTGGGGAGCTCATACTGGCGTTAAATCTATGAGACGGGATTTAGCCCTTATTTATTCGGAAGTACAAGCAGCTGCTGCAGCTACTTTTACCCAAAACAAGGTACTTGCCGAACCCATTAAGATCACTCAAAAGCACCT
>JBBDSC010000010.1:0-2200 GCA_040905145.1 Anditalea sp. | reverse complement strand
AAAAAAGCTGCATAAAATTAACTGATATTCTCAATACATTGAGTTATATAGTAGATCCTAGAATCAAGACATTGGAAAACCGAAGGTGGGAGTCCAGGGATTTAATTGCCCTGTCCTTTAGAGCGGGGAAAGGAATACATAAAAAAAGAGTCAACTAAATTCAGGACGTGACAGCAATGGCAGGTAAATAAAAAATTCATAATTCAATAATCATGTCAACATATAAAGTACCTACCATGGCCGAAATGACTGCTTCAGGAGAAAGCCCGGAAATCCTCTTTTGGGTAGGGTGTGCCGGCTCTTTTGATGACAGGTATAAGGCCGTGACACAGGCTTTTGTAAAAATACTCAATAAGGTGGGAGTAAGTTTTGCCGTGCTGGGACCGGAAGAAGCCTGTACCGGAGACCCGGCAAGGCGGGCAGGAAACGAGTTTCTATTCCAGATGCAGGCTGTGGGCAACATCCAGGTGATGAATGGGTATAATATCAAGAAAGTAGTCACCGCCTGTCCCCACTGCTTTAATACCATCAAAAACGAATATCCCGCTTTGGGCGGAAAATACGAAGTCCTCCATCATTCCCAGTTTTTGCAACAACTCATCAACGAAGGTAAAATCGTCATCCAGGGGGGAGGGGAATTTAAAGGCAAAAAGATCACCTTTCATGACAGCTGTTTTTTGGGAAGGGCCAACAATGTCTATGAAGCCCCCCGGGATGTCATCCGCGCACTGGACGTGGAGCTGGTGGAAATGAAGCGTTGCAAAACCAAAGGGCTGTGCTGCGGGGCAGGTGGCGCCCAGATGTGGAAAGAACCCGAACCAGGCAGGAAGGACATCAATGTTGAAAGAACCGAGGAAGCCTTGGGCACAGGCGCCTCTGCCATTGCCGTGGGCTGTCCTTTCTGCCTGACCATGATGTCCGACGGGGTAAAAAGCAAAAACCGGGAGGATGAGGTTAAAGTCTTTGATCTGGCGGAATTGATTGCTAAGGATCAGGGGCTGGGATAGGATTGGGGTAAGCTTTTTTAAAATCCCTTAGCTTAAAGATATACGCGAAATAATAGAATTTTTCAGGCCTCAGGCCGAAAAATACGCTGAACAACTCATGATATTTTTAAATTTGTGACAATTCCCAGGGTTTACGGTATTCTGGCATGATAAAGGCATTGGCTTTACTGTTATTTCCAAAAGTATGGGTTTTTTCATCCCAAATTAACCTACCAACTCCTGACCTGGCGGCAATATTTCCCATATGAGCATATAATGCCACATTTCTACCAGTTTCAATAGAACAGTTGGTTTTTTTCCTGGTCTTGATGCAGTCGATAAAATCCCTGACATGATTCTCCATATCGTTAAATTCGCTGGTCTTTCTAAATTTTTCTGCTTCAAGCATGGCCTGGTCTGAGTCTTTTTCATTTTCAAGTTTGACCACCCAATCACTTCTGTCCGCCACCACTATGGCCCTGTCACCAACGAACTCCACCCCATAGGACATACCATAGGGACCGCTTTGAATACCAGCTGTGTGTTGCCAATTGATCACATAATCATCCATGGGATAGACTACTGACATGGTGTCGTAAGTTTCCCTGCTGTAATCTTCAAAGGAAAGATTCTCCCCGTAAGCCAGGAGTTCTTTTGGAGCGGTAGTTATGTCTTTTGCCCACAATGCCATATCTATCAAATGAACACCCCAGTCTGTCATCAATCCTCCACCATAATCCCAGAAATGCCTCCAATTCCCATGGAAACGGGTAGGATTAAAACTTCTGTCAGGAGCAGGCCCCAGCCAAAGATCAAAATCCACTCCCTGGGGCACAGCCTGATCAGCTTGTTTTAAGGCACCGGTTCCATAGTTAAAATTAGCCCATATATTGACCTTTCGTAAAGCTCCTAACTGACCTGATTTAATGTAATCCATCACCCCATTCCAGACCACACCACTTCTTTGCTGCTGACCTACCTGTACCACTCGGTCATATTTTTGGGCGGCTTTTACCATCATGTTGCATTCCTCCATAGAATTGGCCAAGGGCTTCTCTACATATACATCCTTGCCGGCCTGGCAGGCATATACCGTCTGTAAACAGTGCCAGTGGTCAGGGGTGCCCACGATTACCGCATCAATGTTTTTATCTTCCAGCATTTTTCGAAAATCCCTATAAATTTTGGGCGTCTGCTGGTAATCCAGTTTTATT
>JBBDSC010000009.1:0-13471 GCA_040905145.1 Anditalea sp. | reverse complement strand
TTTTATCCTTCCAAGATCCCCTTCCCCCTGATCCATATTGATACCGGTCATAATTTCCCGGAAACGATCGCTTTTAGGGATCAATTGGTAGACAGGCTAGAGGTACAGTTACATGTAGGTTCTGTGCAGGAAAGCATAGACACCGGAAGGGTTCGGGAAGAAACCGGCGTAAATGCCAGCAGGAATGCCTTACAGACTGTCTCCCTTTTGGACACGTTGGAAAAATATAAAATAGACGCCGCCATGGGAGGGGCCAGAAGGGATGAGGAAAAGGCCCGTGCCAAAGAACGCTTTTTCTCCCACCGGGATGAATTTGGGCAGTGGGACCCAAAGAACCAACGGCCCGAGCTATGGAATTTGTTCAATGGCAAAAGACATATGGGGGAGCACTTCAGAATATTCCCCATTTCCAACTGGACAGAGATGGATGTATGGCAGTATATCAAGTTGGAAAATATTGAACTTCCATCCTTATATTTCTCCCATAAAAGGGAATGTGTGGTTAGGGACGGGGTGATTTTGGCCCATTCAGAATTTATTCAATTAAAACCGGAAGAGTCCGTCCTACCGATGGTCGTCCGGTATCGGACCTGTGGGGATATGCCCATCACAGGGGCAGTAGAATCTGAAGCTGATGATCTGGATAAGATTATTGAGGAAGTAGCTACCACCAGGACCACCGAGAGAGGTTCCAGGGCAGATGACAAGCGTGGTGAAACAGCCATGGAAGACAGGAAGAAGAGTGGGTACTTTTAAGACCGGAGAACGCCGACTGTTGATCAAATCGCCGACTTGATTTACTGGACTTGAGTCACACAAAAAAAGGTCGCTTAGAAGCATCTGTGGACCGTTGACGGTAGGCATTTCAATCATGGACTATAAATTATAAAAAACGATAAATTAAGAAGTAGCTCGAGAAATATGCAAATTCAAGAAAACAACCCCTTGCTGCGGTTCACCACGGCAGGAAGTGTGGATGATGGAAAAAGTACCCTTATTGGCCGTTTGCTATATGATTCCAAATCCATTTTTGAAGATCAGATACAAGCCGTAAAGCTTTCCAGTGAAAAGAAGGGCTTTGATTACGTGGATCTGTCCCTGCTGACCGATGGCTTAAAGTCGGAAAGGGAACAAGGAATCACCATAGATGTGGCCTATCGATATTTTTCTACTCCTGCCCGGAAATTTATTATTGCGGATACTCCCGGACACATCCAATATACACGTAATATGGTTACCGGGGCTTCTACCGCCAATTTGGCCATTATTTTAATAGATGCCAGGAAAGGGCTTTTGGAACAAACTTTTAGGCATTCTTTTATTGCCTCCTTATTGAAAATCCCCCATGTGGTGGTTTGTGTCAATAAGATGGATTTGGTGGACTACAGTGAAGAAGTTTTTGATCAGATTGTATTGGATTATAAAAGCTTTGTCAGCAAATTGGATATAAATGATATCCAATTTGTGCCGATCAGCGCTTTAAAAGGGGACAATGTGGTGGAGCGTTCGTCAAATATGACCTGGTATGAGGGATCTACTTTATTGTACTTGCTGGAAAATGTGCACATTTCCAGTGATTTAAACCATATTGACTGCAGGTTTCCGGTACAAATGGTCATCCGGCCCCATACCCTGGAGCACCAGGATTTCAGGGGATATGCCGGCCGGATAAGTGGCGGTGTGTTCAAACCGGGTGATGCGGTGAAAATCCTGCCCTCGGGATTTGAAACCAAGATTAAGACCATTGAACTGGATGGACAGCACATTGAAGAAGCTTTTTCCCCAATGTCCGTCATCATGACCTTGGAAGATGAAATTGACATTAGTAGAGGGGATATGATCGTCAGGCCCAACAACTCCCCCACCGTAGGGCAGGACATTGATGTCATGATCTGCTGGATGAGCCAAAATAAGCTCAGGGATAGAACCAAACTCCTGGTAAAACATAGCACCAATGAGTGTCAGTCATTGGTCAAGCAGATCCACTATAAAGTCAATGTGAATACACTGCACAGGGAAGAGGAAGTTAACGAAATTGGATTAAATGAGATTGCCAGGATAAGTATCCGGACAGCCAGTCCCCTTTTCTTCGATCCCTACCGAAAGAACAGGCAGACCGGTTCTGTGATTTTCATAGATCCCAACACCTATGAAACCGTAGGGGCAGGAATGATAATTTAGATAAATTATACATAGCTGGGATAAAGGTTTTATAAAGCCTCCCTACGGCCGGACCAGTATTCCGCCCTTTCAGGGCTCAACATGGATGGTAGGCTGTAGACATTTAGGCATAATTATTACCTTAATCATTTTGAATTTCAAACTCCTCCGAATACTTTTGTTACTCATTTAGAAAGAGATTTTTCACGTTTATTCTTTAATGACCTCCAACAGCGGTTTGGAAATTTTACCATACTTGCCATGACCCGGATAACCTCAAACATTTCCTGGAATGGCACAAAATGGAGGAAAGATATCCCTCATGAATAAAAGGAGGAATAATCCTATCATCATTAAAGGCACTTTTATCGGGCCAGGGGAGTATAAATTTTACCCCATTAGGACCTCCATTGGGGCCAACCGAGCGAAGCGGTGGAAATGAAAAAGGCTGGTGAACAATTGACTTATAAGCTTTAAACTAAGTTATTTTCTATAAAAAAATAAAAATTATCAAACGTATCCATACAACATGATTGCACCATTAATTCCTTTAGACAAAACAAAAATTGCCATCATTGGCCTAGGCTATGTAGGTCTTCCACTGGCGGTGGAATTTGCAAAAAAATTCAAAGTAATAGGATACGACATTTCTTCAAAAAGAATCAGTGAGCTACAAAATGGCCATGACATTACTTTGGAAGTAGAAGAAGAAAACCTGAAAAAAGTTTTGGTCAATAACCCCTATGAATTAAATGATTCCCCTTTTGGATTTTCCCCTACTGATGCAGTTTCCGCGATTTCTTCTTGCAATATTTTTGTGGTAACAGTGCCCACACCTACCGACAAGCATAATAAACCGGTTTTGACCCCCATGCTCAAAGCCAGTGAAATGATAGGAGGGGTATTGAAAAAGGGAGATGTGGTAATTTACGAATCTACGGTTTATCCTGGAGTAACAGAAGAAGAATGTGTTCCTGTATTGGAAAAATTCTCGGGAATGAAGTTCAATAAGGATTTTTATGTGGGCTATTCCCCTGAGAGGATCAACCCAGGTGACAAAGAACATACCGTAGCCAAAATCCTTAAGGTCACTTCCGGTTCTACCGAAGAAGTAGCAGAATATGTGGACCAATTATACAAAAAGGTCATTACAGCAGGGACGTACAAGGCTTCCAGTATAAAGGTAGCCGAAGCGGCAAAAGTCATAGAAAATTCACAACGGGACATCAATATTGCCTTTGTGAATGAACTATCAAAAATTTTCAACCTGTTGAACATAGATACCAAGGAAGTGTTGGAAGCCGCAGGGACCAAATGGAACTTCCTTCCTTTCAAGCCGGGGTTGGTTGGGGGACATTGTATAGGGGTGGATCCTTATTACCTGGCCCAAAAAGCCCAGGAAGTAGGTTACCATCCGGAAATTATCTTGGCAGGACGCAGGTTGAATGACAGTATGGGCAGGTATGTGGCCACCGAAGTGATCCGCTGTATGATGCGGAAGGATCTAAAGGTGCTTGACGCCAAGGTCTTGTTGCTGGGGATCACTTTTAAGGAAAACTGTCCGGATATCCGCAATACCAGGATCATTGATATCTATAGGGAATTGAGAAATTTTGATATTGCAGTGGATATTTATGATCCCTGGGCAAGTGCAGAGGAGGTAAAACATGAATACGGGATTGATATCCTTAACGGTGTTGGTGGCCCTGAATTTTCCGCCTACTCGGGGATCATCCTCGGAGTTGCCCATAAAATATTCGAAAACTTCAATATCCAAAAATCTGACAGCCAAGTGGTGTTCGACGTCAAGGGCATTCTCGACAAATCCAAGGTAGACGGACGGTTGTAGATTGGTGTGGCATTGTCTTACTGTCGAATTGCGGAACTGTCCTGTTAGAGGGATCTACAGGCTGTACCTTGGAACCTCCGGTTTGACAGTCATATGGACGTCACTGTGATGGTGCAACAGATTGGGAAAGTATAACACTGATACCTTCACCGCCCCTGTGGCAGTCCCTTGGTCAGGAGCAGGCCACTGGAATTACGAGCCTGACTGCCTATCGGTGGCAGGCTTAACTGGTATAGCTACTTCGGTAAGAAAAGATTGGACCACCTCCTAAATGTCATGACATGACCGATTTGACAGTTCCACAATTAAACAATTTCGACAACAAACCCATTTCACAACCAAAAATGAAGATTCAAAACTCCAAAGTTTTAGTCACCGGGGGGGCCGGGTTTATCGGATCCAATCTGATAGATCAACTCCTGCTTCAGGATAATCAAGTCGTGTGTCTGGATGATTTTTCCACCGGAAAAAGGGAAAACCTGATGATGGCCCAACAACACCAAAACTTCACTTTGGTAGAAGGGGATATCCGTAATTATGGGGATTGCCAGAGAGCCGTCGAAGGGTGTGACTATGTGCTGCACCAGGCTGCCTTGGGTTCTGTTCCACGGTCTCTTGCAGATCCTATGTCCACAACGGATGTAAATATAGGCGGCTTTGTCAAGATGCTTTTTGCGGCTAAGGAGGCAGGGATAAAACGGTTCGTTTATGCCGCCAGTTCCTCTACCTATGGGGATCATCCGGATTTGCCCAAGGTGGAACATGTTATAGGCAATTCTCTTTCCCCCTATGCCATAACCAAATATGTGGATGAACTTTTCGCCAAAAATTTTTCGGATATCTATGGGATAGAAACCGTGGGACTGCGATATTTTAATGTCTTTGGCAGAAGACAGGATCCAAATGGTGCTTATGCCGCCGTCATCCCTAAGTTTGTTTCTTCCCTTATCCGGCATGAAAGCCCCCAAATTAATGGAGATGGTTCCTATTCCAGGGATTTTACCTATATAGATAATGTCCTTCAGGCGAATCAGTTGGCGGCCACGGTTTCCAGTGCTGATTTTAACGAACGCCTAAGGCGATATTCTCAGGAATTCCCCCAGGCACCAGTTCCCTATCCGGAAGCTACCATTTCGGAAGTCTTCAATGTGGCCTATGGGGAAAGGGCTTCCTTGAATGAGCTGGGAGATGCCCTGAAAACAAGCCTTTCCAAAAGGGATCCGAACATTAAAAAGGTGGATTTTAGATATGGGCCCAAAAGGGCAGGGGATGTTCCCCATTCTCAGGCTTCCATCCGGAAAGGGGAGGCAGTGTTGGGTTATGTCCCTGAATTTTCCCTGCAAGCTGGCTTGGATGAGGCTTGTGAGTGGTATTGGGAGAATTTGCAGTAGTTTGCTGTCTTATGTCGAACTGAATTATTACCGAACAGGTGAATTGTCTTCTGTCGAACTGAGGAACTGTCGAACTGTACGGCGGAACTCCGATTCGACAGTCCTGCAACTCGGCAATCCACAATTAGATAATTCTACAAAAAACTTACCTTCGAAATGATTATCCCCCCACAAAACATCCTCGTTACCGGGACAGCCGGTTTTATTGGTTATCATCTTTGTGATAAGCTTTTATCTTTGGGCTATAACGTTATTGGACTCGATAACATCAATGATTATTACGAGGTGGGATTAAAATATGGAAGGCTGAAGAATCTTGGCATTGATGCTGATCAGGAGATTCCTTATAATAAATTACTTACCAGTAAAATATATGGGAAAAAATTTAAATTCATCAAACTCAATTTAGAAGACAGGGAAAATCTTCCTGAATTATTTAAGTTACAATCCTTCAGTATCGTATGCAATTTAGCGGCACAGGCCGGTGTGCGTTATAGTTTGGAAAACCCTTTGGCTTATGTGGACAGTAATGTGGTAGGTTTTGTGAATTTAATGGAATGTATTAAAGAAGCCGGAATAGAAAAACTGGTCTTTGGTAGTAGTTCAAGTGTTTATGGTTTAAATGAAAAGGTTCCTTT
Source organism: Anditalea sp. (assembly GCA_040905145.1). Lineage (GTDB taxonomy): Bacteria > Bacteroidota > Bacteroidia > Cytophagales > Cyclobacteriaceae > DATGMS01. The sequence continues at coordinate 7,433 of JBBDSC010000009.1, read as the reverse complement.
TTCTACTGAAGACCCTGCAGATCATCCTATTAGTGTTTACGCGGCTACAAAAAAAAGCAATGAGTTGATCGCGCATACTTATAGCCACTTGTATGGGATTAAGACGATTGGACTTCGCTTTTTCACCGTTTATGGGCCTTGGGGAAGGCCGGATATGGCGATGTTTTTGTTTACGGATGCTATCTTGAAGAACCGCCCTATAAGTGTATTTAATAAAGGAAATCTTTCCAGGGATTTTACTTACATTGATGACATTGTAAACGGTATAGTGGCCACGCTGGAGAAGGATGCACCCCATGATCAACTAAATGCTTTATATAATATCGGTAATGGCAAGCCTGTAAAATTATTGGACTTTATCGAAGCCATAGAAGAATGTACCGGAAAAAAAGCCGTTAAAAAAATGCTTCCGATGCAACCGGGGGATGTGGAAAGAACCTGGGCGGATACCAAAGGCTTGGAAAAAGACTTCAACTATAAACCTTCCACTGATATGGCGGATGGAGTAAGAAGCTTTGTCAATTGGTATAGGCAATATTATGCGGATTAACCTCTAAATCTCCCTTTAGACGGGATTTTATCCCCCCGTCACTGCTAAATCCTTTTATAATGACAAAAGAGACAATTAAAGTTTCAAAAGCTAAGTTGGTTGGAACAGTTAAAGTAAGTGGTGCTAAAAACAGTGCCTTGCGTTTGCTTGCGGCTTCTTTATTAACAGATGAATTGGTGGAATTGGACAATTTTCCCAAAGGACTTATAGATGTTCAGGTACATTTGGATATGCTCAAAGTGTTGGGCAAATCCTATACCTGCGATATAGACGTGGTTAAAATATCCGAAATAAAAGATAATGTTACCACTCTGGCTTGGGAAGAAAGGTCTATCAGAAATACCTTATTGATATTAGGGGCCTTGACCACCCGCTTTGGAGAGGGTAAAGTCCCTTTACCTGGTGGATGTAAATTGGGGGAAAGAAAATATGATCTGCATGTGATGTTGCTGGAAACATTGGGCGCCAAGGTTTGGGAAGAAGGGGATTACTTATGTGCAAAAGTAGAGGGCAGGCTAAAAGGGAATGAAATATTTCTACCTTTGCGCTCCACCGGAGCTACAGAAAACTCCATCATTTGTGCCACTCTTGCCGAAGGAGAGACGGTTGTATGGAATCCACATATCCGTCCGGAAATTCTGGATTTGATTGATATGTTATCCAAAATGGGGGCAAAAATAAAAGTATATGGGCAGAAATGCATCGTTATAGAAGGAGTAGGAAAGCTTTCTACGGTCAAGCATGCGGTTATTCCCGACAATATGGAAGCCCTGACCTGGGCCATTGGCTCCGTTATCACCCATGGTGAAGTCGAAATTGAAAATTTCCCTTTCGAGCATCTTGAAGTTCCCCTGGTCTATTTAAGGGAAAGTGGAATGAAGTTTTTCAGGGGGGAGACCAGCTTAATTGTAAAGGGAGGAACTCCTTATCCTGTGGAAATCAGTACCGGGCCCTATCCAGGAATTAATTCTGATATGCAACCTTTATTTGCGGTATATGGTGCCATGTCAAGAGGGGAGTCGAAAATTGTTGATTTACGGTTTCCTGGAAGATATGGTTATGCGGAAGAGCTGGCTAAAATGGGAATGGATTCCAAAGTGGAAGGGGATATGCTGGTAATTAATGGAGGAACTCCATTGAAGGGAGCCTCCGTAAAAGCCTTGGATTTAAGAGCAGGCATTGCTTTGTTATTGGCAGGCTTAACAGCAGATGGGGAAACCCTTATTGAAAATTCATGGCAAATTCAGAGGGGTTATGAACAATTGGATGAAAAACTAAAAGGATTGGGTGTAACATTTTAGTTTTTTACAAAGGGGTTTGTTTAGTTTGACTTTTAAACATATAGTAGACGATTTTTCTTCTTTCTCATGAGTTCTTTTTTACAAGATTTATCCCGCGTCGGACTTTCAAAGGTATTTATAGTTTTATCGGGACTTGGTACCTCAATAATTACAGCCCGTTATCTGGGACCTGATGCAAATGGAATTATTGCCGGTTTACTGGTTTATCCTTCTATATTTATGACCCTTAGTTCTTTGGGTATAAGGCAATCCACTACTTACTTTTTGGGAAAAGAGATTTATAGTGAAGATCAAATAAAAACGGCCATTACTCAGATATGGATGTTTACCACTGTATTTTCCATAGTAGTGAGTTTTATCTTAATACGGTATTTTAGCCAATCCGGGGGAAATTTATATTGGGTGATATTAGCCTTATTACCTATCCCTTTTAGTTTGTTCAATACGTATAACTCCGGTATTTTTCTGGGAAAAAACGATATAAAAACCTTCAATACCATCAATTGGATACCATCCTTAATCATTTTTTTAGGGACAGCGGGCTTGGTTATGGCACTAAACTTTCATATAGCCGGTGCTATGATAGCCGCTATAGGTGGTCCCCTGTTTATGTTTTTTGTTTTATTGTTTAAAAATAATTTTATCCAAGCTTTTTCTTTTCAATACGACTGGAAAATTATAAAAGAAATGCTTTCCTTGGGAGTGATATATGCGGTTACCCTTTTGGTGATCAATCTAAACTACAAAGTGGATATTATACTTTTGGATAAATTAAGTACCCCTTTTGAAACAGGAATATATGCTAAAGGCTCTGGAATTACCCAGTATTTATGGCAGATTCCGATGTTGTTCAGTACCATTGTTTTTGCCCGAAGTGCCGTTTCCAAAAACGACAGGGAGTTTTCTTATAAGGTGGCCCAATTATTACGGATTTCTTTTGTTTTAATTGGATTGGCCTCCGTTGTGTTATTGCTTTTTTCCGAGATCATCATTGTGGGGATGTATGGAGAAGAATTTAGGGGAAGCATTCAGGTATTGAATTTCTTACTTCCTGGAGTATTGATTTTGACCATTTATAAGGTCATGAATATGGATTTGGCAGGAAAAGGAAAACCATGGGTGGCCCTGAAAGCCATGCTTCCCGCCTTACTGCTAAATATCGTATTGAATATTTTTTTTATCCCTAAATATGGGGCAAATGGTGCGGCAATTTCATCCACAATCAGCTATTCCATAGCAGGGGTCCTTTTTCTGTTCTTTTATAGTAAAGCAGCACAGCTGTCAGTGAAAGAAATTATTTATTATAAAAAATCCGATTTTGATCCTGTCAAAAATGTTATATATAAGTTTATGAAAAAATAAAAAAATGCCGGCCTATCCGGATTTTTAATTAACGAATAATTATTCAAAGGAATGGAAAGCGGTTTATCACCTAAAGTAGCGGTAATTACAGTTTATTTTAACAGGCCCGATAACATAGAAGACTCTGTTCAAAGCCTAATTAGTCAAACTTATAAAAATTTAGACATTTTTATTATAGATGACTGTTCTAAAGATAATACCTATCAAAAACTTAAGGAGGTGGAGGGGAAAGATAGGCGAATAAAGCTATATCAAAATGAACGGAATAAAGGATTTACTAAAACATTAATCGATACGATTTCTACTTTGGATGCTAAATATATAGCTATTCATGGGGCTGGGGACATTTCTATGCCAACAAGGATAGAAGAACAAGTGAGGTATCTAGAAGACAATCCAGAGGTCGGCGTTTTGTCAACAGATATAGTAAACATCACCAAGAGAAGATTTAAAAAAAAGGAAATTACACTTAAAGATTTACTAAAAGGAAATCTGGTTAGGCATAGTGCGGTAATGTTCAAGTTGGAAGATTATATTAAAGTGGGTGGATACCGAAGTTTTTTTACAACACGTCAGGATAGGGATTTATGGTTGCGGATGAGTTTAATTACAAAAATTCATTACTTACCAAGAAAATTATGTGAGCTCATCGATATTGAAGGTTCAGTTTCCCAGACTTCGAGTAAAACAGCAATTCCTATTCATTTATCTGGGTTTGCAGTTTTTCTTATTAAAGAGAGAGTTATTTATAATACAGATTCGCTTGATTTATTTGGTGAAAAAGGAGCCTTGTTTTATTGTCCCAAGAGAAGCAATAAATTAATTTTTAATTATTTGGTAAGGAACCTTTATAACAGAAATTTTAAACCATCTATTGAAAATATTGACGCACTTTTAAAAATAAATACAAACTTTTTTATGATTTTCTTTTTGCGAACCATGAAATCATTTTTGAATTTATTATTAGTGACAAGTAAAAGATTCAACTTAAAAACCTGAAATAGCCATACAAAAGCATGAGAAAGATTTTCACACATTGTGATGAATTTCAGCAAGTTCCTGTGCCAAAAAAAGCTAGCAACGAAGCACAAAGATATTATAGAAAAGGAGCCACCGATCCCCAGATTAAAAAAAGATAATGATTTATATTTAAAAAAACTATATCTTTATCATTAAGTATAACCAAAAGTGAAACCCGAATACACTTAAATGTTATTTATAAAAGAATCAGCCATCGAACCACTCATTTTTTTCAGGAAAAAGGGCAAGGATTTAAATGAACAAGCTCAGGAAATGTGGAATGAATTATGCTGGTGGATTAGGAAATTTTATTTCAACAACTTTTCCTAATTTATTATACACTCTTTAAAAAAGTCATTTGATGAAGTTTCCGCTTATATCTGCCATTATCACAACTTTTAACAGAGTTGATAGATTAGAGCTGGCATTAAATTCTGTTGTTTCTCAAACGTATAATAATATTGAAATTATAGTAGTAAATGATGGTGATAAAAGTATTTTCAATAATTGGTGGTGTAATTATCTTGAAAAGAACAATTTAAATAATTTCGATGTCAAATTTTTTCACACCGATATAAAAGGTGCCAATGCAGCCCGGAAATTAGGGCTGGAAAATAGCAAAGGGGAATATGTCGCCTTTTTGGATGATGACGATATCTGGTTACCAAATAAACTGAAAAATCAATTCAATGTCATTCAATCCGATAGTGATGTCGTTTTAGTCACCAGTAATTTCATTAAAATTAACAAACATGGAGATAAGCTAAAAGAAATTTGGCTAAGTAAAAAGATGACCTTCAACGATTTACTCTTCAAGAATATTATTGGCGGATTTAGTTTTCCCCTTATTAAAAAAGAAATTTTGAAGGAGGAATATTTCCCCGATGATTTAGAATCTTGCCAGGATTGGAATTTGTGGTTAAATGTTTTTTTTAATAATCCGGATAAAATTTTTTTGAATACTTCCTCCTTTGAGGTGTTATATTTAACTGAAAATAATAATAAAAATAAGATCAGTAGTTCTCCTATTAAAAAAATCAATGGATATTCCTTAGTTCTTGAGCTGAATAAAAATCTGTTTTATGATGATGTGTATAAATGGCACGTATACAATCTTAGCCAAATGAAAAACGGATATAAAAAATCATCTAAAGTTATTTTTTTTGTTTTTATAATCTTTAATTTAAAGGTAGCAAAAAGGTGGATAACTTATTTATGGAACAGATATAAGGGCTATTATCTTAATTCGGATAAAAACCCAAAACTTCTTTTAAAATAAGGTGGAAAGAAATCCTATTTTTCTGACAGAGGATAAAGAGAATTCAGATGCATTTTTTTAGCAGATCGAATTGTTGCCACCTTTTTTCGTGCCCATCATGAAGTGCAAATCCCAACCTGTGTAAAAATTAGCCATGCGTATTTATTCCGATTTTGATTTAACAAATTATAATTCTTACCGCATCCAGGCTGTTTGCAAAAAGGCATATTTTCCCGAAAATGAAAAGGACCTTATAGCCGTTTACAGTTGTAAAGAACCTTTTATTCTATTGGGAAGTGGCCATAACATTATCCTTTCCAAGGCCTACTACGATTCCAATTTTTTAATTTTTAATGGAAATTTCGAAAAGATTCATTTCAATGCCGGTACAGGTTGGGTAGAAGCAGAAGCAGGAATCACGATGTTAAAGATCAGCGAACTTGCTTTGAAAAATGGATTGTCCGGAGTGGAAATATTTTATGATATCCCCAGCTCCTTAGGAGGGGCTGTGGTTATGAATGCAGGGGCCAGTGGAGAGGAAATCAAAGATGTTTTGGTAAAAGTGCGGTATCTGGATTTGGAAGATTTCAAAGTAAAGGAAATCCATAGGGAGGAGATGGGGCTGGAGTATCGCAACAGTTTTTTTCAAAGGAATAAGGATAAAATAGTTTTAAAAGCCTGGCTCCAATTAATACCCAAGGAGCGGCAATTGATCATGGAAAAAATGGAAGCCATTAAAGCACAGCGATGGGCAAAGCAGCCCAAGGAGTTTCCCAATGCCGGGAGCGTTTTTAAAAGGCCCAAAGGGTATTATGTGGGCGCTATCATGGAAGAGTTGGGCCTAAAGGGATATACCGTGGGAGGGGCGAAGATATCTGAAAAGCATGGAGGCTTTATTGTTAATTACAACAAGGCTACCGGTCAGGATATTTTGGCCATCATTACTGAGGTGAAAAGGCAGGTTTTGGAAGTTTATAAGGTTGATCTTGAAGTTGAGCAGAGGATAATATGAGGGTAGACTGGGGAGACTGTAGGGACCGAAGGGAGGGGGAGACTGTAGAGACCGAAGAGACGGAGAGACCGGAGAGACTGTAGAGACCGAAGGGACGGAGAGACCAAAGGGACGGAGAGACCGAAGAGACTGTAGAGACCGAAGAGACAAATCTCTAAGTCCCCCAGTCCCCAAGTCCCTAAGTCCCTACGGTCCCTTCGTCCCCCAGTCCCTACGGTCCCCCAGTCCCTAAGTCCCCCAGTCCCTACGGTCCCCTCGTCCCTAAGTTCCAGAAAAGAGGAGAAAACCAAAGAAACTATGGTCAAGATAAGGTCACATGAAGATTTTATGGTGTTCCAATTGGCGTTTGAGGCTTCAATGGAAATTTACCGGCTATCCAGGGTCTTTCCCAAAGAAGAAAGATATGCACTAACAGATCAGATCAGAAGGTCTTCCCGTTCTGTTTGTGCGAATTTGGCGGAGGCATTCCGTAAAAGAAAATATCCTAAGTCCTTTGTCGCCAAATTGATTGATTGCGAAGGAGAGGCTGCAGAAACCCAGGTTTGGTTAAAATACGCCAAAGATTGTGAATATCTTCCGGAAGATATTTTTATTCCGCTTATCGATCCCTTGAGGATAAGGAAATAAGTTGGAGGGAGATCGAAGGAGGGGGAAAAAGAGACCGTAGGGACCGAAGGGACGTAGAGGGGGTTTTCTGCACCTCTCTCTGGGTTTACCACAGATTCCACGGATTTTCACAGATTGTTAAGTCCCTTCGGTCCCCCAGTCTCCCAGTTCCTGCGGTTCCTTCGGATCCTAATTAAGATGTCTTTAATTAAAACCTGCAAACATTTTGAATTTAAAGCCCCTACGAGTACTTTTGCTGCTTATTTAGAAAAATCATTTTTCGGGTGGATACTTAAAAGACTTCATCGGACCTGAATTTCATGC
>JBBDSC010000008.1:0-13499 GCA_040905145.1 Anditalea sp. | reverse complement strand
AGGAAAGGAATTGGACTTCTGCGTAATGTGGGACCTCATCCGTTGGAACGGTCAACTTTTTGACCTATATTCACCATTCAAGGCACATACATCACTTTGGATCCATCTGGCGATATAATTTAAAAAACAGGCTTTGAAAGTCCGCCGTCTCCAAGCTGAACTACGTTGTGAAACATTAAGGAAAAAACCATGTTTTCGAAAGACGAAGAAAAATACCTTATACGGCAAATTGGAAATAATCAAGTTTTACTTTTCCTCGGTGCAGGATTTTCTAGAGATGCCTTTAATATAAATGGACAAAATTTCCCCTCAGCTTGGGAGCTTGGAAAACTAATGTGGAAAATTTTAGGCTACCCAGGCGATTATGACAACACCTCATTACCAGAAATGTACCAAGCATTTCTGGATGCACCTATAAAGCTTAATGATAAAAAACAATTCCTTGAAAGTAATTTACTGAGCTCGAGTATACCAGATTACTATGATACTGTTGCGATACCACTTTGGTTTAAAATTTACACAATTAATGTTGATGACATTCTGACTGTTACATTCAAAAAATCCACTATCCCAATAGATGAACTTTGTTTTCCACATGATGAATTTAAAGAAAGAGATCAATCCCTTGAAAGAAGACAAATAAACTACTTGCACGGAAAACTCCCTTGTGAACCGTCAGAAGTGGTGTTTTCTTCAAAACAATATGCGAAAGCACAATTGGCAAATCAGCCTCTTTATGGCCAGTTTGTTTATGATTACGCAAGTCTTCCAACAATTTTTCTAGGCACAGAGTTGGATGAACCGTTATTCACGAAATATATCGAAGCTCGGGAAGGAAGGTTTGGATTTAAAGAGTTAAGGCCCAAATCATTTCTAATTACACCAAGACTTTCCCCAGTAAAAATCGGTAATCTTAAAAACAATTATAATGTCCATCATATAACCGGAACAACCAAAGAGTTTTGCCAGTGGCTCAATGCAATAAATGATGAATTACCGTCAAAAACAGAAGTCTTAAAGAGGACTTTCCCAAGTTTACTTAGCGCTCTCGAGTTTGCAGATATTGCTGGAATATCAAAAAAGGCTGTAACAGAGTTTGCACGAACTTTTAATCGGATTCCTCGCGAATTACAAAAAAGAAATATTAGGTCAGGGTTTTTAGAAGGTTCATCACCACGATGGAATGATATCATTAGTGAGTTGGATGTTCCTCGCTCGATTACGGAAAAATTGATTGAAAATATTGAAAAACAGGTTGTAACAAAAAATAAATCGGAAAAAACCAAACTTAATATCATTAGTGGTTATGCTGGATCAGGTAAATCAACTTTGATAAAGAGGCTCGGTTTAACACTTTCACAAAATGGCCATACTGTATTTCTTTCCTATTCTGATTTTTTTGCGCGAGTAAATGAAATATCAGAGGTTCTAAGCTGTATAGATGACAGAGTAGTTTTAATATTTGATAATGGTATCAATGCAATTTCAATTTTAAATAATTTAATAATAGAACTCAATCAAAAATTAAAATATGCTCCTGTAATCATTCTTGCACTTAGGAGCAATTATACACAGCGATTGAAAGAGCGTGATTTCGCAGATAAGGCAGAAGTTATAGAGTATTCGATTCCAAATTTAGATGATCAAGAAATCAAGTATTTAATTGAAAAACTAGATGAGGAGAATTTACTTGGTGTTTTAAAAGGAATGTCGGAAGGTGCGAGAATTAGGCAGTTTAAGAAAGTTGCAAATAGACAAATTCTCATCGCCATGAAAGAGGCTACAGAGGGTAAATCATTTGACAAAATCATGTCCACAGAATTCAATTCTCTAGAACCTACCGAAGTAAAGATTCTTTGCACATGCCTAGCCCTTAATACGGAACATGGATATCATAATAGTCGGCAAGATTTTATAGGTTTTTCAAGTGTCAGCCATATAGAAACTCTAAACTATTTAGAAGGAGTAATGAAGGGCACTGTTCTTTGGATTGGTGATGAATCAAGATTCATGCTGAGGCACAGAGTTCTTGCAGACTTTATAATTAATACCTGTGCAAGTCCAGATATTCTTAAGGATGCTTATATAAGAGTGCTTTCTGTTTTAGCACCAGAGCTTACTGAAACCAAAAATAAGTCTAAAAAATTTGGCCTTTTCAAACATTTAATAAATCACAGGGTATTATATAGAAGATTTAAAGAGGATATTGAACATGCTAGAGAAGTTTATGACTCAATCTCTTCGTTTTTCGATCATGATGCTCAATTCTGGTTGCAATACGGTTCTCTTGAAGTTGAAGGGAAAGGTGGAGATTTATATAAAGCAAGCAATTATTTGAATCAGGCTGAATCTCTTGCACCAAATTCAGATTATATTAAAAATGCACAATGCAATCTATTGTACCGTAAAGCACATTTGGCTGATGATCGTACTAAAGCATTGGAGTTGTATTCAGATGCAAATAACTTAGCAAGAAGTCAAATTCTATCGATAGGCAGGGAGGAACCATATATCTACCATATTTATTGTAGTGGTCGCTATCTTTTCATAAGAAAGTGGATTACAAATAGGACTGATAAAATTATTGAATTGGATGAACTAAAGAGCGCAATTAAAACGGCCACCTCCTTTCATCCTCTAAACAGGAAATTAAATACTTTATCTCTTGCGATTAATCGAGCTTATCTACAAATGGGATTGATTAGTGATTTAGAAGAACCGGAATTACCAAAGAATGAAAAATAATAACGTTTCACAATCGGATGGCCCTAGGATAAAAGCCTAAGGAGCATCTCCTCACATTAATCTGCCGCAAAAATGACCACCGGGGTGCGACAAGAAGTCGCTTAGATAACTGTTTAACGTTCGATGAACGATTAAACCTTGTGTTCCATCAATAATAGGATACTTGCATTTCTGGTAACGGAATTGTTCGAATATAGCCCGTAAAGGGATTCTTCGAAGAATGCCTGTTGCGCACCAACGTCAGGTGCGGAGGAGTTAGGCTCGATAGGTATGATCAACATATGTGAACTGCTGATAAATGTAGTGACGTGTAGACAGCGAGAGAAGGTGAAACTTAGTGGCCTAAGGAGTGAATTTAGCAGGCTTTTGTATTTGCTAAATGGATTTCTCGGCACAAAGCTGGACCTAACACCTCCTGGTATTTGTTTAGAAATTAATCGAAAGGCTAAGGGAATGTTTTAGTCGGAACAGGTTTTTTCCCGTTGGAACGGTCAACTTTTTGACCTTTATTCACCATTCAAGGTACTCACATAGGCTTGGGTGCAGCAGGAAATTCCCAGTTAAAATATTATTTTAGTACATTAAAGAAAGTTTGCGAAAACGGCGAGGAAAAGAGCTCCGGAAGTGCTCGCCGCTACCAAACCACGACCGTTTAAGCATGTTTAAAAAAATGAAGTGCCAACTTTGTGACAAGGATAAAAAATTAATAAAAGCTCACATCTTTCCAGAGTTTTTATATAAAGATTTGAGTCTATATTCCCCTGACAAAAAAGGTCAAGGTAGAATTGGAGGCATTAAAAATACTGGCGGAAAAATTGAATTTTTAAGAAAAGGATTACCACTTGGAATATACGATTCGACTATTCTATGCAAAGATTGTGATTCAATTACACTAAAAGAATTCGATGACTTTGGGAAATTGATGTTTACCGAGTTAATTAAACAAAGAGGAGAAAAATTTGAATTAAGAAGTTCAGAATTTATAGAGTTTGAAGTTTTAAATTATTTCCAATTGAAAACTTTTATTACATCTCTGTTTTGGAGAGCGAGTATTTCTAAGAGGCCTGAATTTTCTATTGTTAGATTAAATGAATTGGAGTCTAAACTTAAAAAGTTATTCAAAGAAAAAGACACTGCTATTTTGAAAGAATTTGAAATTGTTATCCTTTACTTAAACAATGGTTTAACCGATGACTATTTATGTAATATAGTTGAAGTCAACAAATTAAATACATATTTTTATTCGTTTATTGCAGGTGGTTTTCTAATTAATTTCTTTCCCGACACAAATAAAATCTTTGAATTTTGGAGTCAATTTGTGGTTAAAGAAGAAAAAACGTTTAAAATCCCTATCATAAATGATATTGAAACGTCAAAATTTATAATTAATAGTTTTATTGATAAAGAAATATTGAAATGAATAAAAACCAGCTTATAGTCGAGTAGGTAAACGGGAATCCCACCCCTAAACCTCTCCCTCCTGCCTGTCGGAAAGGCAGGGAACCGTATCTCGAAAACGGGACAGTCTGTGAACCTCTCAATTCTTCAAGTATTTTATTTTTCTTTAGCGGAATTCACGAATACTAGCTCATTTCAAACGGCTCTTATTTTGCAGTCGGTTAATAGTCCATTATGTTAGACTAATTCGTGTGTCCCAATTCCCAATGAAAGAAAAGAGGGCAAATTCGTCATAACAGGCACCGTAGTCTTGCCTATAGTATATCATTAATCCCCAGGGTTTCACCTACCCTTCACCCTTGCCCCTCAATAAAAATATCCACAGGATATTTTCTTTACGTTCGGCACTTTCACGGAAGACTGCCCCTGTTAAAAGACGGGGCAGGCTTTGCCACTTGCTTGGCTTCCAAACAGCAATCCCTTATTCAGTCAGATGTACCCCCTCGCTTAGGGATATCGAAAGAAGTCGGCACAAGTTTTCAACCTCTGGAATAATTTATTATCTTCGATACATGATGCCCATACTGGGCACACACAACACCAATACGCAATGCCTTTCGGGACACTGCGCATATCCAAACTGTTGTGCATAATTAAAAAAGCTTTTGCCAAATATTAAATGAAAAACGAAAATTATGAGCTCTGATCCTAAAATAGGTATTGCAATAATTGAGTCATTAAATGAAGATGTTGATAAAAAAACAGGAACAGAGATTTATAATGACGCATTGAAATTAAACATGCTAAAATATGACAACCTATTTTCAGAATTTTTCACACCAAATTCTAAAGCTGATTTTTTTGAGACACTAGAATTAATTAAGAATTCATTAGAGCAAGGTAAATTTATTCCAGTAATACATATAGAATCTCATGGCAGCGAAGAAGGTATATCTCTTTCAAATGGAGAGTTAGTTACATGGAAGGAATTATTTGTTCATACAACTGAAATAAACATCTTATTAAAAAATAAATTGATTCTTATTTTAGGTCTTTGTTCTGGAAATGCAATTATTTCAGCAATTAATCCGGATGGTCGTTCTCCTTTTGGAATTGTAATTGGTGTTTACAATGAGATTAAACAAATTGAGTTAATTAATGCTTTATCTGAATTTTATGGTAACTACCTAGTTGCTGCAAAAATTGATGAATCAATTAAATTAATGAATAAACATATTGAGAACTCGAAATCACATTTTCATTTAATAACATGCATAGAATGTTTTAATTCTATAACAAATCCTGACTATAATAGACCTGCATTTGATCTATTGATGAATAGGCTTGCCGTCGAGAGAAAATCAAGCAACAAAAAATATGAAAAAGTTGAGTTCAACGAAATTAAATCGAATATAGAATCATTTATAAGAGAAAAATTCAAGGAAACTAGATCCACAAAAGCATTCTTTATGATGGAGGATGTTGAAGAAAAGTTTATTGTTTAACAAATAAAATATTTGAAAATATCGATTACAAATTTTTCACATAGCCGTTCTGATCACATAGAGAAAAAACTCATTTAGACCATGCATTATTTTTGGTAATAGAGTAAGTCTAAAATGCATTCCATTTGATGAATTCCAATCTAAATTGCATTTTGAGGTAGTAGGGAAGAATAGATTCGTGTCCTTTTCTTCTAATGCGTGACAAAGTAATGGTAGTAATCAAAATCGGATTCTTATCCTGACAACAGATTTAGGACTACCCCCTTATCAGGTTCCTCCCCTGCATCCTGGCCCCTGGCTAAAATGATCCAAATGAATCATTTCTTAACACTAGGTCATATTCGTTGGTATGGTCTTAGATCCCTCCCAAACTGGTCAGATTTTTACGTTTACGCTCAGGCTTTCCCTAATTAAGTGGCCCAAAGCTCGCTTTATCCTCTGCCATCTCTACCAGTTCGGTGCTTCCCCCTTTCGAAAAGTTTGGACTTCGGTATGCTCTCGATGGTCGGGACAAGTCGTACCACCTCATCTTACCTCTTGGCCTCTGTATAGTGCACTTCCTGCGCCACCTACGTTCTCCCGGGCTCGGGTGTATTCGTCAGTACAGGCACCGCAGTCTGGTTTATATAGGATATCCTGGGGCTTTAGGACTGCACCTACCCTTCATCCTGGCTCCTCACTAATAATATCCATAGGATATTTTCTTAGCACACGGCCCACTCACGGCAAACCAGCCCCGGTTTGGAGGGAGAGGCTTTGCAACTTGCTTCGGGTCGGGATAGCCTGCCCTGACTCAGTCAGGGTTACCCCCACGCTTAATGGATACCGATTAAGGGCAGCATAGTCTTTATCCCGTTGGAACGGTCAACTTTTTGACCTATATTCACCATTCAAGGCATACACAATATAAAACAGTTGGGGACCAAAAATTCCGACGGAAATGTCAAAAGAAATATCACAGTAAAAGCTTCTGAAATACTTCAAAGGTTTTCATTCCAAGGAATATTTTTGGTATCTTAAAGACGAGATGTCCATTCCCTATAAATGTTATTAAAATAGAGAAATAAAATAGCAGGGGGTAAGGGAAAAATTCAAAAATATGAATCGATTTCGAGGATGGATAGGTGAAAAAAAACAGTTTTTTATCTGTGGTTATCGCTCCGTGAAAAATCATACTACAAATTCCACAATATCATCTTGCCATCTAAAAGTGGGACAACCCAAATAGACCCCCTAATTATTTCTAAATATGGCTTATTCATATTCGAAACAAAAAATAAAAAAGGATGGATTTTTGGGTCTGAAAAACAATCTACCTGGACACAATCAATTTTGGGCTGGAATTATCCCTTCCAAAATCCCCTTAGACAAACCTTCCGACAGAAAAGAATTTTATCGGAATTTCTCAACTTAGATGAGTCTAAAATCCAGACAGTGGTCTATTTTATTGGAGATTGTAAATTCAAAACTCCAATACCTAAAAATATAATTAAATCTAGGGTAGGAGGATATATCAAACGATTTCAAAATCAGGTTCTTTCAAATGATGATGTCATCCAGATAATTAAAGTAATTGAGAAGCATTTAACTGATTCTACTTTTTCCAACAGAGATCATTTGAGGTCTTTACAAAAAAGACATTCATCAAATACCATTTGTCCAAAATGTGGTTCGATCCTAATTGAAAGAACATCAAAACAGGGTCCGAAAATAGGTAGGAAATTTTTAGGCTGCGGAAATTATCCGAAATGTCGATTTACCAAAAGCGCATAATCGTAGCTAGCCCCATTCTATCACGTTTCTGGTGTGACCTTACACATTTATCTTCCGGAAGCAGAACCGAAGCACCATAGGAGTCGCTTAGGTAACTTTTCAACGTTCCTTGGGCAATTGGTGTCCATCAATTTGAAATATGCATTTCTATTACCGGAATTGTGAGAACCTATTTGGAAAATATAATCAGTAAGTTAATTCTGATAAAAATTCCTGTTATTTCAAAATATCCACTGCTCATATAAATATATTGACGTGTAGACAGCGGAAGACGATGGCATGCTGTGACCAAAACAGTCCACCTAGCAGGCTTTTCGATTTCTGAAAAGTGGATTTCGATTTTCCAGGCAAAGAGGTAAGTCTAATCCTTTCGGTTATCTGTGCGGAATTTCAGAAAGTCCAAGCGAAATATAGCTGCACGGCCATTTCACCCGTTGGAACGGTCAACTTTTTGACCTATATTCACCATTCAAAGTACACCCAAGCAGCTAAATCTAATGCGGGGTATGTGCAAATTTTACAATATTGCGAGGAATAAACTACGCAGCGGACAGATAAGAACGGAGATTCGAAAGGCGCACTAGCCTCAGCCCTGTAAGTTTGCATAGATATGATGACAATCGAGCATTTAACAAATGAAGCGAAATTATTAGCAGACTTAGCGAACTCAAACTTGGGTAGTCTAGAAGGACGATGTCTTGACAAAACCGAAATTCAGGATTATTACTTAGGTATATTAAGAAGACAAGCAATTTTACATCTTGACTTGGAAAGAGTTTTAAAAAACCGGAACCCTGAATTAATAACTACCCCATTCATTTTGTTAAGGAGTTTAATGGACGATTTTCTTCATCTACTCTATCTTGGACTTCACGTAGACAAAGAAGAAGAAATTGTTAAAATTAATGCAAATACTCATAAGCAATCATTTAAGTCAATTGAGGATTTAACCAATTCAAATCACAATCATTTTAATGGAGCTTATGCATACTATTTAAATCACGAACAATTTCATGCCCTTAAGGACACATTTACAGGAAAGCAAGAAAACGATAAATACTTTTCTGATAAAGAGCAATTTAGGTTTAAAACCTTTATACCTCTTTCCCAGGTTGCTGAAAATATAACTCATTCACGGGATGTAGAAATATTTAAAGATAGAGCATTTTATTTATGGAAAGAGTTTTCTTCATTTGTTCATTACTCTAATTCATCATTTTATCTTGAGACAAATCCAAATCCAGTCAATCTTCAAAAAATAGAAGAAGGATTTCAATACTGTTATAATTCAATCTATCTCGCATTTAAATATTTCGAAAGGACATACGGAATTGAATTCATTGACAACAAAGAGTTGAAAGAACGACACGGAATAATACACCTGTGCTAATGAGTGGATAGCCACAGGCTATAAACCAGCGGAGCACCCCTCACACCACTTGGGTGCGACAAGGAGTCGCCTTGAAAACTGTTTTACGTTCCCTGAACGATTAAACTGGACCTGCCTGAGTCAAATGTCCGATGATGAGGCTCTCACATTTATGTGCCGAAGGCATGATCACCAAGGCGAGACAAGAAGGAGGCGTTTAGGTAACTGTTTTTAGTTCCCTGGACGACTGGTGTTCCATTACAATTGATACGTGCATTCCAGGTAACTTGAATGTGCGAAGCTATCTGGAAAACTGGCTCGTAAAAGAATTGGTAAAAGCTGAATCAGAAATATGGCACATTCGTATGCATCCGCCCAAGTGTGCAGAATTATTAATGAAAAGGTGTTTCATAATATCAATGATCCATTTAATTTTAACCAGTTAAGGGGAAAGAATTGGTCCAATAATGGAAAGAATTGATTTTAAGTCGCCATCAAAATTTAATCGTTAAAAAATTCACTTAGGAAACAAGCAGGTGTAAAAGCAACTAAATGAATTTAGTCCTTATTTTCATAAATTTTTCACCAAAAGACCAACTACACGATGAAAACTTTAAAAAATTGTCTAATCCTTCTCCTCTTTTCCCTTTCATTCACAACCGTAAAGGCCCAGGAGTTCTCATTAGGGCCCAAAATTGGGATATCCCAAGGTCACATCAGAGTAAACGGTGAGGGTTTTACCAGTACATCCCATAAAATCGGCTACCATGCAGGGATATTTGCCCGATTAGATGCCAATAGTATTTTTATTCAACCTGAAGTCCTATATGCCAACACCGGAGGTGAATTCGAAGAATTAGATGCGCAGGGAAAAGTTAGATACTCGGCTAATTTTAACCGGCTAGATGTTCCAATTATGACAGGCATTAATATCGCCCAATTTTTCAGGGTCCAAGTAGGCCCTATCTTTAGTTTTTTACTTAACTCAGATTTAACAAGGGACCCACACAGAATAGGGCAACCTGGAATTGGACAACCCGGAAGAGCCCCTACAGATCCTAAATTTTTAAATTCAACCCTAGGATATCAAGTAGGCGTTGGTTTGGATATTGCCAATATAATTTTTGACTTTAAATATGAAGGTCCTTTAGGAAGTCAAGCTGAAAGTATACCGGGTTTTGCTACTGACCAAAGACAGTATCAGCTAATATTGTCACTGGGTATCCGGTTGTTTTAATTCATAACTATTTGCGCCGCTATTCCACTGGGAAGCTATCCTGACATAAGAGCCCGTAAAGAGATTCTTCGAAGCCCAGGAATAAAGAAAGGAATAACTCCACATTGTGTGTTTTGCCACCCATCTGCTAGAAGCCGGAACATATTTGTGGCACAATCAGTAATTCCCTGGCAATGGATTTACAGAAACTCAACTTTTGGCCAAAGAGGGGATAAGTTATTTCAAAGTTTTAGCATTAATGAGCGAAGTAGGAATTGATGCCATTAAAAAATATATAGCAGCCAAGCGGTAAATTGGCATTCTGAAAGACTCCACTTAGGGCCTTCTTCCAGCCAATAAGCTTCAGAAAAGGGTGCGTTTTCGCCATTGGCGTAACAGCAATGAAGCTGACGGTCATTATCTGGAATACCCTGTCCCTGTTTATCACTTTGGTAGTCATGGGAGCTCCCTACATCAAACCAGAAGGCTATCTCTTTCTGGAAAAAAAGTTGGGGTTAATTAAGCGGATTAAAAAGGAAATCGATAAATTCGTTCGGACTAATTAGGATCTGGGCCTAGAAACTAGGCAATTTTGAGAGTTTTTCTTAACGTTGGTAATAATTCAAATTCTTACTATGGAGACCAAAACTATTTTCATTGGTTCATCTGGTGAAGGCATCAAGGTTGCGGAAGCGATACAAATACTACTTAGCATTGACGGTTTTGATACTATAGTTTGGAATCAAGGGGTTTTTGGATTAGGTAGAAGTATTTTAGAGGAACTTGTTACTATTCTTCATAAATCTGACTTTGGAATTTTTATATTAAGGGGAGATGATTTATTGACAAGTAGAGGCCAAAATTTTAATGCAACTAGAGATAATGTATTATTTGAACTAGGATTGTTTATTGGTCATCAAGGACGGTTTAACACTTTCATAATTCATGATAATTCAGTAAATACAAAAATAATATCTGATTTAAGTGGTATTATTTATACCTCATATGATGGTTCGAAGTCAAATTTGAACATGTCTTTAGGTCCTGCTGTAGCAAGAATAAAACAACAAATATACAATCAACTACAACCAAAGGAAATCCTATACACAGAATGGCATTTAGGAACAAAAAAATATATTGAGAGATTGCTTTTATCAAAGAATGCTTCAGAAAAAATTGTTGGAACTAGATTATACGAAGAAGTTGGAGGAAAAACACAAATATTTAACGTACAAGGCTTTCAAGGAAGAGGTTTTTATTGGATGGAGTATCATAGGGAAGATGGAATAGGGGGCGGAACAATAATGCTACATGATATAGGAACCGGTAATTTCAATGGATTGATAACAGCAGGTCATTGTGATACATCAGCTTTGCGTTGTTACAAAAATCGTTGGGTGCTTTTATCGGATGAAAAAGACATAATCTCCTACAATCCAAGCTGGCTAGAGAAAATTGGTTTGTTCACATAGTGAACTGTACCTAAAGAGTAGCCAGAGCTGAGCCATTTGGCTTAGAATGTTGCTTTTCCACCTTCAAGGTGCGACAAGAAGGAGCAGCTTAGATAACTGTTTGACGTTCCATGACCTATTAATCAAAATTCACTCTAATTTTGTTTGGATGTTATTTATGTACCGCAAACGCCAGAGTCGTATCCAATGAACTCACCCCCTTTATTCCAAAGAGACGCTATAGCGGTAAAAGAGATTATAATCTAGTTCCATTTCTGAAGACGGATTAATATACAATACGTCATCAGCATGCATAAAATGTATCTCACCCGGAATATCCAATTCAGAAATCGCACCCTGATTCCCCTTCTTATCGGTCAGAATATATTTGGTACAATGATGCTTTTCTATCGCCTCCCCGTATTCGCGATCACTTCGAAATTCCTCACTTTTTGCACGGAAGGATTCATAGAAATCCCTGGGAAATGCGGTACGAAATTCCACAAGTAAGTATTCGCCGTCGGCAATTAATCGGGAAAAATACGATATAAAATCCCATCGTCATTTTTGACGTCGAAGGATATATCTTTATTACGATCAGGATGGTACAAAAGAATCTCCCCCAGCGGAGAAGGGCTTGTGCCATTGAGCTCATAATAAACCATCTGACTGCCGAAACTTGGACGTATGGCAACCACCTTTTCCGTTTTGAACACTTATACGAAATGGGTAGGCAAAGCCCGCCCATTTTTCCTCCTTTCTGGTCTTCCAGATCTCGGGATAGAAGTTTTGACGAAGTAATTTTAATCCTTATTGGCATTTTCGAAAAGCCCAGGCAGTGGAAGAGGGAGAATTGGGATTTGAAGACCTAATGAACCTTAAAGATTATCAACTGAAAAGCAAATTGAAAATTGGACCTTATAGGTATTGACAGAAATAAAATTTAAAACCTTTTATTTATTCTGATAGCAAGGCAACTTTAGACCGTGGCTTATTAACCCACCTCAGCTGTCCTTTCCCCCCTAGTAATCTTATTCAGCAGGTCAAATTTATTGTTACTTTTTGCCTTCTTAAAAATATTCTCTACATGCTTGTTGACCGTCCTTTCGGAGATATTGAGGGTCTCACCGATATCTTTGTAATTTAAACCAATCTTTACCAATTGACAGACCTCGATTTCCCTTTTGGTGAACCCCAGTTTTTCACATCTAATAATAAAGATTTCATATTCATTTTTGGTCTGCATCAGGTTTAAGGTTTCCATGTCCTTTCTGCTTTCCTCGATCATGTTACGGAAAAAAAGGAAGGTGATGATCAGGAAGCCACCGTTGGTAAATAATACTTCTGTTAGCTGGGTTACCTGCAGGTAGGCCAATAAGGGCATCAAGGCCCAGGGAGCAACTGCGATGTACGATAAAACGGCATCAAAGGAAGTTTTTCTGTGTTTATACCGTTGCCGGATGCCCCAAAGTATA
The DNA here is from genome assembly GCA_040905145.1 of Anditalea sp. Classification (GTDB taxonomy): domain Bacteria; phylum Bacteroidota; class Bacteroidia; order Cytophagales; family Cyclobacteriaceae; genus DATGMS01. The sequence goes on along the minus strand of JBBDSC010000008.1, from coordinate 567 downwards.
TTGTACATTATATAGAAAGCATAGGCAAAGGGAATGATCATGCCCACATAGATGACCGTCATTAGATCCCAACCAAAAGGATATAAAATGCAAAAGAAAATGATAAAGGGCAGGATAAGGAAAATCAACACCCCGTATTTGGCATGAAATTCCAGATGGGGGATGTTGTAGGCCTGGTAAAAATAATAGGGGAAATAAGCCCCCATGCAAAAACCGGTACCATAGGCAATAATATATTGTAATTTTACCGACATGGGTAGATCTTCATCCGGGAACATCCCTCCGGCAATGTTGTAAAGAATCAACAAATATAGGAGGATTAGGTAGTATTTTCTTTTTTTCTCCTTGGGCTTTTGAAGGTAGAATACCAACTGGACGAAAAACATCAGTCCTTCCAGGATGACAAATATTAGGGTTACGATATGTATTTCTGTATTAAGGACGGTCATGGCATTCAGGCATTTTTCAGAAAGTAGAAAGGGAAACCAAAACGCTCGGAAACGGTATAGATTTCCAAACCGTGTTTTTGGTACCAGGGGAGGTTGCTCTCCGTGGAAGTTTCCAGGT
>JBBDSC010000007.1:0-64476 GCA_040905145.1 Anditalea sp. | reverse complement strand
TTACTTTTCCTATTCCAGTGCAAAGGACCCTTCCCGGTCAACCGGGATCAGATGCGCTAACCAACTGAGCTAAGGAGGAATAGTTAATTCCTGTTTCTGTTACTTTTCCTATTCCAGTGCAAAGGACCCTTCCCGGTCAACCGGGATCAGATGCGCTAACCAACTGAGCTAAGGAGGAATTTTATGTGACGGAAATAACCCGTTCGGCTATCGTGATGCAAACATAACAGGATGTTTGATTTTTTCCAAACCAGCACCCTAAAAAAAGATGGTTTTTTATAGATAATACTCCTTGTTTGCTCAAGTTCAGGAAATTAATTTTAAGAATTACAGTATCTTGAAAGAATTTTAAAACCTGACAATTCCCTATTCTAATCCTACTCATCTTAGATTCCATTAAATTGATGATTGGAATTATGCCTTTTAAAAAAAAGGTGGGTTAAAAAAGATAAAATTATTGAATAAAACAGTATTTGTTTCTTTATTTAACACTTGTATTAAATTATAAACTCATGAAGCAACCCGAAAAGGACAAACCAGAAAATTCCCGTAGAAATTTTATTAAAAATGTGGCAATAGCTTCCTCCTTTATGTATGTACCCAGACATGTGTTGGGTGGCGTAGGCTTTACCGCGCCCAGTGACCAATTAAATTTGGCCGCAATTGGAGCAGGGGGCAAAGGGGCCAGCGATATTAAGAATGCTTCGGTCAATGGCCGGGAAAGAGTAGTGGCGCTTTGTGATGTGGATTTTTCCGGATCTGCATTCAAATCTGTCGAGAATTTCCCCAAAGCCAAACACTATGCTGATTATAGGGAAATGTTGGAAAAGGAAAAGGACATTGACGCCGTGACGATATCAACCCCCGACCATGTCCATGGCCCCGCTGCTGATTTTGCCATGGAGAGAGGGATCCATGTTTATGTACAAAAACCTATGACCCACAACATCCGGGAAGCCAGGATGCTCACGGAAATGGCAAGAAAAAACAAGATTGTCACCCAGATGGGAAACCAGGGGGGGTCAAATCCACTACTGGATATGGTCCAGAAATGGGTGGATTCAGGAAAGATCGGTAAAATTTCAAAGGTACAGATTTGGACCAACCGTCCCGTCTGGCCTCAGGGATTTGCCATGCCAGAGCCAGATAAAAGCCAAAAACCAGATGATCTGCATTGGGATCTTTGGTTGGGGCCGGCAAGTGATAGGGCCTATACCCCTAATTTACACCCCTTCAACTGGAGAGGATGGTGGGAATATGGTACGGGTGCTCTTGGGGATGTAGGTTGTCATCTGATCGACATTCCATTCCGGACCTTGGGGCTTAAATACCCTACCGATGCAGAGTCAAGTGTAGGGGAGATTTATACCAAAATGTGGACTCCTGAGTACAACCCCGAAGGATGTCCGCCCTCTTCCTTTACCACCATTGGTTTTGATGCCACTGAAAAAAGCAAATCCCCTATAAAAATGACCTGGAGTGACGGGGGGATCAGACCTGCCCATCCGGATATTATACCTGCGGACCATGATATTGGGGGTAATAACAGCAGTAACGGCGTATTGATGATAGGCGAAAAAGGGATCATCTCTACCAATATCAATGACAGTTCACCTTTGATGCCCAAGCTTTATCTAAATGATGGAACTACAGAATTCGGTCCTGAGGTAGAGGATAATGAAGAGCCGGAATACGGGCACCAGCGTAAATGGGTAGATGCCTGTAAGGCTGGTTTTAACAGTCCTGAGCATAAAGCATTGACTTCTTCTTTCGATTATGCAGGTCCTATGACTGAAACTGTCCTGATGGGCAACCTTGGCATTCGAAGTTATATGTTGAGAAGAGAAAACAGCAAAGGAGATATGGAATTTTTCGGCAGAAAGAAATTGTTGTGGGACGGAGAAAATATGAGGATTACCAACCTTGAAGAAGCCAATCAATTTGTTGGAAGAACTTACAGGGAAGGATGGGAGGTCTAACTTTTATTTTTTAAAGTCCTTGATTTTAGCACTTATCCCAGAAGGGGTCCTTGGCTTCCCTGTTTGTAGGACAGGGAAGCCATAGCCTTGCAAATGCTGGGGGAATCTTCTTAACTTGCTTGAAAAAGAAGAACTTGCCCAGAACACGCCAGACCATACAAGCCAACAAAATTAACTTTAGGGAAAGCCTGGCTTCCTTAAAGTTTGTTCCCCGCTTTTTTAAGGAAATAAGGAAAGTAAATCCTCTACTCTTCTATACCAATCTTTTGTGTCGGACTGTAAATGCCCTCCTCCCTGTCCTGATGCTCTGGATAGGAAAGCTGATTATTGATGAGGTGGTATTGCAAATGGCTGCCGATGTACAGGAACTGGAAAGGCTTTGGCTACTGGTGGGGGTAGAATTCGGCCTTGCCATCCTTTCTGACTTGCTGAGCAGGGGGATTAGCCTTACCGATGCCTTATTGGGCGATCAATATTCCATCAATACTTCGGTAAGGATCATCAAAAAAACCGCGGAATTAAATCTCGACCAGCTGGAGGATTCGGAGTTTTATGATAAACTGGAAAGGGCTCGGCAACAAACTACGGGAAGGGTGGCGCTGATGTCCAATATCCTTACCCAAGGTGAAGATGTGATTGTGATATTGTCCCTGCTCGGAGGAGTGGTGGCTTTTGAGCCATGGCTTATCATCCTTTTAGTGGTTTCTGTTATCCCCACCATCATCAACGAGATCAAATTCAGCGGCACCAGCTATTCCCTTGCCAGAAGCTGGACGCAGGAACGTCGGGAGCTGGATTATCTTCGGTATGCAGGGGCGAGTGATGTGACGGCCAAAGAGGTGAAGCTTTTTGGCCTTTCCACGTATCTTGCAGATAGATTTAAGAATCTTTCTGATAAATACTATGCACAAAGTAAAAAACTGGCAAAGCAACGGGCAGGTTGGGGATCGTTTTTTAATGTGATCGGTACCGGTGCTTATTATGGGGCCTATGTCATGATAGTTTTCAGAACGGTGGCTGGAATATTTTCCCTTGGTGACCTCACCTTTTTATCCGGTTCATTCAACAGGCTGAGAACCAAACTTCAGGGATTCTTCACCAGGTTCACTGCCATAACAGAAAGTGCCCTTTACCTGCAGGATTACTTTGAGTTCATTAACATGACTTATGTCCAGGCTCCTTTGGAAGGAAAATTGCCGATGCCCAAAAAGATCCGGCATGGGTTCCGGTTTATCAACGTGGGCTTTAAATACCCAAAGTCAGAAAGATGGGTGGTCCGAAACATCCATTTTGAGCTGAAGGCTGGAGAGAAGTTGGCTTTTGTAGGGGAAAACGGAGCCGGGAAAACAACTCTGATCAAACTTTTGTTGCAGTTCTATGCTCCTACAGAAGGAGAGATCCTGCTGGATGGGATCCCCGTCCAGCATTATGACCAGGTTGCATATCAGCAATATTTCGGTGTGATCTTTCAGGATTTCGTGAAGTTTGAACTCACCCTTCGGGAGAACATAGCCATGGGGGAGATAAAAGAAATCACCAACCAACCAAGGATAGATGCTGCAGCGGAAAAAAGTCTTGCCGACCAGGTAATCTCCGAATTGCCCATGGGATACAACCAGCCATTAGGCAAAAGGTTCAAGCAGGGAAAAGACCTCTCCGGCGGACAATGGCAAAAAATAGCCATTGCCAGGGCCTATATGAAAGATGCTGAAGTGTTGATCCTGGATGAACCCACTTCCGCTCTGGATGCCCGTGCCGAAACGGAAGCCTTTAAGCGTTTTATCCACCTCACCGAAGGAAAAACGGCAGTCATTATTTCCCACCGTTTCAGTACCGTTCGCATAGCCGACAGGATTATGGTATTAAAAGATGGCTCAGTCCTTGAAATCGGTACCCACGAAGAACTGATGGAGAACGATAAACTCTACGCTGAGCTTTTTAATTTACAGGCGGCGGGCTATCAGTAAGACCGAAGTCGGTAATCGGTGGAAAGGTACTAAGTACAAGGTACCAGGTACAACAAAGTACAAGGACTTCTGACTTCTGACCATTTACCTCTCTGACATCTGACCTCCGACCTTCTCCGGTCTCCGGCCTTCCGACTCCTGTCTCCTGTGTCACATCCTGATTTTGGTTGACGGCTTTTTTCCTTAGCTTAATGATGATGCGCCCCTGGCCCATGTACATGGCCATGTTCAATTTCTTCCGGCTCAGCATCACGGATATCCACAATTTCCCCTTTGAAATAAAGATCATATCCCGCCAAGGGAGAATTAAAATCCATGTGCACCCCCTTGTAATCCACCTTCAGGACCTCTCCCATAAGCTGATTCCCCTGATCGTCCTTCATGGGAATAATATTTCCCACCTTCAGGATGTCTTTGTTTTTCTTTCCTTCTTCTTTAAAAGCAGTCTTGGGGACAATTACTTTTTTGCTTTCATCATAGTCCCCATAGCCATTTTCAAAATCAATAAATACCTCAAAAGTATTTCCTACCGCCTTCCCTGACAACGCTTCTTCTAGAGCCGGAAGCACATTTCCCGCTCCAAAAAGAAAAAGAAACGGCTCTTCCTTAGGGACCTTTTCCTTAAATACCTTGCCATTTTCCCCGTCATCCACCTGCAACTCATAAGCTACCGCAATTACTTTGTCCTTTTCTGCTATCATAAATCATTGATCATTATGAATGGAGTTACGTTCTCCAAGGCCCGGTGATGGCCACTGTAATGCCCGGCTTTTGAATATTCATAAAAAAGGTTTTTCCCGAAGGGGAAAAAATACCGCCTGCAACTTCCGATTCATACCCCACATTTTCCGCCAGGTGATAACATTCCCCTTTAGGCGTTATCCCCACCACGAAAGGGTGACTGTGATCCTCACAAAGAACCACATCTCCCCAGGGCGCTATCGCAAGATTATCACAACTCTTAAGGATTTCCTTATCATTGGGTTCGGCAAACAGTTCCAGTTTTCCGGGGGATCTGGCCTCTCCGGAAGTCCCTTCATGTTCACTGGGCGTGTACCGGAATACTTGCCCTGCGGCTATTTTTCCTCCGTTGGTACAGGCAAAATAAAGTTCTTTGTCGCCAAACCAAATACCTTCTCCCCTGGCAAATACCGCTGCTCCTTTTTCAAATCCCTGCAATCTCAAATCATCCTCAGGAGATTCCACATTCTCCACGTCAATCCAGGTCACATCCTGTGGTTCATTAATAGGAAAATCCGGAGCATTCTCATCTTCCCAATTCCTTGTATCCCTGCTTTGTTGTCCTAAAATAGCCAATGCCTGTAACCTGCCACCATTGATCAATCTTCTATTCCTATTAGGAATAAAACGGTAAAAAAGCCCGTCTCCACGGTCTTCGGTAAGGTAGACAATTCCGCTGGCCGGGTCCACGGCCACGGCTTCATGATTGAATCTTCCCATGGCCTTTAAAGGTTCCGGTGTGGCCAGGCCTATCTTTTCAGTGGCCGGTACTTCAAAAACATACCCATGGTCTTTTTCTGCATTTCCCTCATAATCCCCGGCCTTTACCGTACTTTCTTCACAAGTGAGCCAGGAATTCCAGGGGGTGGTCCCTCCTGCACAGTTTCTTACGGTGCCGGCAAGGCTCATATATTGCTTTTCAATTTCTCCCGTTTTTTCATTGTAAACAAAAGTGCTGGTACCTCCCAGCGCGGGCTGAACGCTTTTGCCAAGATCATAAAATTGATCCGGCTTTATGGAAGAAAGCATTTCATTGTTAGGGCCGAAACCACCTTGTTCCGTTGAGCCATGGCTGATTTCATGATTTCTCACAACAATTGTACGGCCCTTTTTCCCTTGAAAAGCCCCCATGCCATCGGAGGCTCCCGGCAATAACAATCCATCATCCATCTTATCCCCCTTTTGGGAAATAATTTTATACGTAAAGCCTTTAGGTAAATTTAAAATGCCGTTGGGATCCTTTTGAAGAGCACCATACCCAAATGGTGCAGCCTGTGCTGCATTAGCGGGCATTGCATTAACAAATTGATATAATCCCATAAAACCAATGGTGGCTATGCCTGAAGATTTGATAAATTTTCGCCTTGACGTGGAGGATTCTGAATTTTTCATAAAAAGAAATAATGTTTAAATTAAATTTTCGGATGTATAATATTGATATTATTGGGTGTTGGGAGTATAAGCCTCTTTATATTTTGACCAGATTTCATAGATAGGCTCTCCGGTAGAACTTTCTCCACTATGGTGCCATTGGCCGTCTTTTACCTCGTATTTAAATTCCAGTGTAGCCCCTACCCTGCTGTCATCCCTGGAAAAGAAGGTGATATTTTCTTTATAGATACCATCGGAAGCGGAATAAGTACCGCCTCCGGTTCCGCTGAATTCCTTGGTTTCTGAATTGAAGGCTATCCATTGGAACCTCCCCCCACCTAATATTTTCACGGTTCGCCTTGCTCCCGGAGTCATGGTGTTGATTTCTCCATCTCTTTTTCTTCCTGTAATTACCCAATTGCCCGTCAGGTCATCCTCCTTTTCAGAGATTTTCTCCCATATTTCTATTAAATCGTCTCCCTGCAGATTTGTTGAAATTATCATTTTGTCATCCTTAAAATCCAAATGATAAGTGTGGCTTTCTCCCACCGCCTCAGGCTTGAGAGTGAAAAAATCCAAGATCTCCACATATTCATTTCCCTCTATGGAATACTCCCCTCCGCCAGTACTTAAAAACTTATTGGAGTCCAGTTCTTTGCCCCCGTAGGCAAAGTACCCATCCTGATAGATCTTAATATACTCCTCCTTGACTATCGGCTCACCGTTTTTATGGGTCAATTTCCAGGATCCTTCTAAATCCTGCGCATAAACAAGGGTAGAAATCAATACCAATGGAATTATCATAAATTTGCCCATCATCTCAAGTCATTTTGTTCAATTCCCTAATTTAATAATTATACACAACAAAAAAAGTCTTTGACCAGAATGGTTACTTGGTATGGTTTTTATCACCACTAAAAAGCTATACGATTTTTAGGAAAAAAAGCCGATCAAACTGAGAGGTTTGGAAAGAAAGGAGAGCACCTTTTAAAATAAAAGATGAAGGAACTGATAATAGTGGGTATCATACTGACAATAAATGTCCCACAGCTTTGGGGCCAAAGCTATGGAACCGCCTTGGGTCTCAGGTTTGGCAATCAATCTACCCACAGGACCATTGGATTGACAGGACAACACCGTGTAATGAAAGGATTAACTTTGGAAGGAATTGTTCAGTCAGACTTCAATAATAATACGACCGTGCATGCACTGCTGCAAAAACACCATCGGCTTATCACCAAAAGGTTCAATTATTATTACGGCACGGGAATTTCTTTTGGAACAGAGGAAAGTATCCAAAAAAACCCTGTTAGCAGGGAAATTACCACCACCTACGGGAATACAACCCTAGGGATGGACCTTATCCTAGGGGTGGAGATTACCTTGCTCAAGGCCAACATTTCGATCGATTACAAACCCAATATCAACATAACGGGCAGGAATCCCTGGTACGGCGGTCAGGTAGGAATATCGGCAAGGTCTGTCCTGGTAAAGGGATCTACTCAAAATAAAAAGAAAAGGCAAAAAAACAGGGCCAGGAGAAGAAAGAACAGGGAGCAGGAACCTTTCTTCAAAAATATATTACAAAGTGTAAAAGAGGTGTTTTAAGTTTTTTTAAAAAAAGGGAGTTTAAATGACGCTACGAATTGGTATGGTTATAGCAGCCGAAAAAACGCTTAGGAAGGAAATCTTGGCAAACAAAGCAGAAATAAGACATTCGGGAATATCCTCTATACCTTATGCCAATTCCTTTTTTGATAAAATATTCACTGTAATACCATCTACTTATGGACTGAACCCCAGCAGGATATAAAAGAAATCTTCCGGGTTAAAACCTGAAGGAATTTAATATTGAAGTGCCCGGAGAGAGACTCGAACTCTCAAGGGATTTCTCCCAACGGCTTCTGAGACCGCAACGTTTACCAATTTCGCCACCCGGGCAGGGCTAATTATAACCAAATGGGTATTGGAGAGCAAATATATTATTTCATATACACTTTGTCACCTTTTTTAAAAAAGTTTTATTTATAAACCTTTTGCTTTAATCATCCGGTAAAATTGTATTCAACCTTTATAACGTTTAAATTTAATTCTTATTCACTTTCCTTTCTTGGGACCCTTACCACATACCACAATAAATTATGAAATCAAAACTAATTCTATCTTCCCTGATGCTATTTCTGGTGTCCATCGCATTGGCCCAAAATAATAACCAGGACATTATAAAAACCGAAAAAGGAAACCTGATCGTCCGGCCTATCACCCATGGCACTTTGGCTTTGATGTGGGACAACAAAACCATCTTAGTGGATCCCCACGGTGGAGAAGCTCTCTTTTCTGATTTGCCAGCGGCTGACCTGATCCTGATCACGGATATCCATGGACCATATGGATAAAAAAACTTTGGCCGCCATCCCTACGGATAAGGCCGAAATGGTTGTTCCGCAGGCAGTGGCCGATCAATTGACCGGTTATGAAGATCAATTGTTGATTATGGAAAATGGAGAAACCAGGGAAGTGATGGGATTAAGTATAGAGGCTGTCCCCATGTATAATTTACCGGGGGAACCCAATGAGAAAAACCATGTGAAAGGCAGGGGCAATGGTTACGTGCTGACTATCGGAGGCAAACGAATTTATATAGCCGGGGATACAGCGGATACGCCTGAAATGAGAAGCCTCCAAAACATAGATGTGGCTTTTATCCCTATGAATTTACCTTATACCATGGATATTGAATCCGCTGCCAGTGCGGTATTGGATTTCGAACCAAAAGTTATTTACCCCTTTCATTACCGTGGAAGTGATGTGGAAGCCTTCAAAAAAATGGTGACGGACCAAAATCAACAAATAGAAGTGCGGCTTCGCGAGTGGTATCCATAACTTTAACCAAAAAACAGTATGCTAAGATTCTTGATGTTGATGCTAATGGGGATACTTTTGGCCCCTAACATTCGGGCCAATACAGATAACCCGGTGAAAATAGGCATAGTAGGCCTCACCCACTCCCATGTCCATTGGATATTGGGCCGGCCGGACCGTGGGGATATTGAAGTGGTAGGCATAGTGGAACCTAACAAGGAGCTTGCACAAAGATTTGCCAAGCAATATGGATTCAGTATGGACATGGTCTTTGAGACTATGGAGGAGTTGGCAGAAAACAGGGAGTTGGAAGCGGTTACTGCTTTTGGATCGATCTATGAACATTTGGCCGTAGTGCAAGCCTTTGCTCCACTGGGCATTCATGTCATGGTAGAAAAACCACTTGCCGTAAGTGTGAGCCATGCCAAAGAAATGGAGGCCCTTGCCAAAAAACACAACATTCACCTATTGACCAATTACGAGACCACTTGGTATGCTACCAATCAGGAAGCTTTTGAAATCCTTCATCAGAATAAATCCATTGGAGAGGTGCGTAAAGTAGTCATTCACGATGGACATGAAGGGCCCAAAGAGATAGGCGTCAATCAGGAATTTTTAGATTGGCTAACAGATCCTGTTGCAAATGGCGGTGGGGCGGTAATCGATTTTGGTTGCTATGGTGCAAATCTTTTGACTTGGTTGATGAAAGGGGAAAAGCCTACAGCAGTAACCGCGGTCCTTCAGCAGTTCAAACCTGACATTTATCCTCAGGTTGATGATGAAGCGACCATTATCCTTCATTACCCCAAGTCGCAGGGAATCATCCAGGCATCGTGGAACTGGCCATTCAGCAGAAAGGACATGGAAGTGTATGGGCAAACCGGCTATGTCATCGCCACCAACAGCACTGAACTGCGCACAAGGTTCAAAGGGGAAAAAGAAGAACAAAACAGAAGTTTGGAGGCAAGGCAATATCCCTATGATGATCCCTTTTCCTTTTTTTCTGCTGTCATCAGGAACAAGATATCCGTACCCGAACAGGGCCTTTCCTCCTTGGAAAACAATCTTATAGTGGTGGAAATACTGGAGGCGGCAAAGGAAAGTGCCAGAACAGGAAAAACAGTACAATTCGCCACAAAACCTCAAAAGCACTAGCCTTGGATGCTACATGCACAAACAAAAGGAAAGACAGTGAATTTTGCCACAAAAGCCCAAAGACACTAAGTTTTTCTTTCTTATGTTTTATAACATAGAAGATATTAAGTCTTTTCATTGTGTCTCATATAAGGTTCAAGTCCTATTCAAGTCCGCCTTCACGGATCAGGGGGCGTTGTGTCGGCCATGCCTGTGGTTCTCCTGTTACCGGATCTAAAGGCAACACCCTTTTTTCCCGGGAAGTTTTTTCCGGATCCTCGCTGGCCATATAGGTGAGGATTGCGGTTAATATGACATTACTGCGCACATCGTCAAATACAATTTTATCATAGGTGTCCCGGTTGGTATGCCAGGTGTAAGTTCCATAAGCCCAGCTTAAGGAACTCAACGAAAATGCCGGAGCGCCTACTGCCACAAAGGAGGCGTAATCGGATCCCCCGGAAGCGGGAATCCCCGGGAAATTGGTTTCAATATGTTTTCGGATGTCCTCAGGTACTTCTGTCAGCCATCGGTTCAAGTATTGATAAGCATGTATAAATCCTTGGCCGGAAAGATTCACCACTCTTCCTGTTCCATTGTCCTGGTTAAAAACCGCTTGTATATTTTCTACGATCTCCGGATGATCTTCCACAAAAGCCCTTGATCCGTTCAATCCCTGCTCCTCACTCCCCCAATGACCCACTAAAATGGTTCTTTTTGGATTGGGATAAATTTCTTTAAGAATACGCATAGCTTCCATCATAACAATGGTGCCTGTGGCATTGTCCGTGGCACCTGTACCGCCGTCCCAGGAATCAAAATGGGCTGATAATATCACGTATTCCTCCGGTTTTTCAGTTCCTTTGATTTCAGCAATGGTATTGAAAACAGGCACTCTGCCCAATTCTTTGGATTCTGCCAATATCCTGATTTTCGGATTATCCCCATGCTCTACCATCCTGTACAGCATTCCATAATCTTCCAGGGAGATATCCAGCGTAGGAATTTCTTTGGTATAAGCACTAAAAATCTTGTTCACACCAAATCCGCCGGACCAATTGGACATCAGTATTCCGGCAACACCTGCTTTTTCAAGTGCCTGAGGCAAAGTACGCCTATCATAGCCTGTCTTCGAAATCCGCTCATTCCAGCGTTTGGTGGCCTCCTCCTTTTCTTTCCTCATTTTCTCATAGGATTCTGCGGTGGCATATTCTTTCCAATTATAATCCGGTCTTCCTGTGGGTTGATGCATCGAGATCAGGACAAATTTTCCTTTTACCTGAGGAAGCCATGCCTGAAAGGCCTCCGAATCTGCCAAGTCAGGAAGGATGGTCAGCTCCCCGACCTTTGCCTCCCCTTTAGTACCTGGACTCCAGGCCAATTGCATGCCTTCCAAACTAACTATCCTTGGGGATATCAGATCTATATGGGTGATGCCCCTTTCCCAGCCGCGCCAATCCCCCCATTGTTCATTCTGGGCGGAAATCCCCCATTCTTTATAGGTGGACACAGCCCAATCATGTGCCTTTTGCATTTGGGGGGTACCTACCAATCGGGGACCTATCAGGTCGGTCATTTCATAAGCCAGCTTTTCCAGTTGGGAGTTTTTCCTGGCTTCTTTGACAATGTCTTCTATAACTTGGTTTTTGTCCTGGGCCTTCACACTGAATGAAAGCAACAAAAGGACTAGGAGTAGTTTAGCACTAAATCTCATGGAGTAAGTAAATTTTATTTAATACTGAAGTTTTAATTTTTTCAAGTTTATCATTTTTTGGCAGAAAATTTCAAAAGACAAAGTATTGATTCTTTGTTCTTTGTTCTTTGATCTTGATACTTGACTCTTTGTTCTTGAGAAGTCCCTCAACAATTTTCGACCAGCTGCTTAAGACCCGGCTCATCCTCCAGTTTTTTTAAAAGTTCCACCACATTGTTGACCTTTAATTTTTTCATGATATTGAATCGGTGGGTCTCAATAGTCCTGATGCTTTTCCCCAATTGTTCCGCAATTACCTTGTTTCCAACGCCCGCTGCAATCATGCCCAAAATTTGCTTTTCCCTCTTGGTAATCTCATAGTTTTTGACGGGCTGGGATGGTGGTGGAGTGGCTTTTCTGTCTTGTACGTTCAGGTAGCGGCTGACCAATACCTTGCTGACATCCCCACTAAAATATTTCCCCCCCTGGTGAATGGACCGGATCGCTTTTAAAAATTCTTCTTTGGAGGTATCCTTTAACAAATAGCCCGATGCCCCTGATTCTATGGATTGTAAAATGTAATCTTCATCATCATGCATGGACAAAATCAAAACCTTGGTTGATTTGGGATTTTCAGAAAGCTTTTTAGTGGCCTCCAGTCCATTCATGACCGGCATTCGAATGTCAATGATCAGCAGGTCTGGCTGGAGTTCTTCTACTGCCATCAAAGCTTCTTTTCCATTCGAAGCTTCTCCGATCACTTTAATTTCATTCTCCTCTTCCAGTAGGTTTTTGATGCCCCTCCTGACCACTAAATGGTCATCTGCCAATACTACTTTTATATTTTCCATGGTTTATTGTTTTTGTTTACCTATTCCAAAGGAACATTAATGCTTATGGTAGTCCCTTTCCCCTCTATAGAAGAAATATCACATTGCCCATTGATAAAATTTGCCCGCTCCCGGATATTAAATATTCCATGTCCGGAAGCTGAGAAATGACCTTTTTCTTCAAGTTTATTGATGTCAAACCCTTTTCCATCATCAGTAATTTCCAGGTTGAGATATTGGGAATTATGGGAAAGCGTGATTCTTATCTCTTTGGCTTGGGCATATTTGATGGCATTGTTTACTGCTTCCTGTACAATACGGTAAAGATTGTTTTCAACCTTCCCTTCCATCCTTGATAGGAAACCAGTCCTATTCTCAAAAGTCACCTGGAGGTCGGATATTTTAGTGATTTCCCTGCAGAACTTGCTTAATACCGGGACTATGCCGTAATCGGACAAAGCACTTGGGGTCAAATTAAAAGAGATCCTCCTCACTTCCCTGATCACATTTTTCAGTAAGTCTTTGGAAGTTTTCAGCTTTTCGCGTTCGTAATCAGAATTTACGGAATGAATGCCTTCCAGATTAAACTTCATGGCTGAAAGCAATTGCCCCACCCCATCGTGCATGTCCCTGGAGATCCGCTTCCTTTCCTCTTCCTGCCCTTCCAAAATCAATGCAGACCTGAACTGTTGTTCTTTTACCCTTTTCTCAATCCTTTCTTTGTTGATTTCCTGAGATATGGCTTCGGCCTCCTTCTTTTCTGTTTCATCGGTGCTGATCACCATCAAGGTCTCTACTTGTTCCTCTTCGTTCATGGTGGGAACGATGTTGAGTTTGAGCCATACGAAATCCCCTGAGGCATTCACCACTTTTATTTCACCGCTCCAGGATTTTCCGCTAAGAACCATTTCTTGGATACTTTGCAGGTATTCCATATTATACCCTTGTTCATTGAGCCAATCAAAGAGGTTTTGCGGCTTTTTCACTTCAAACTCCATGACTTCCTCAAAGCGGTCAGAAAAGTGGTTGAAATCACCATTTTTACTACATTTGGCAAATACCGTAAAATCCTCTACGATCACGTCCACTTCCAGCAAATCCTGATACGCCTGCTCCAGGGAACTGTACAAAGCGCCCAGCTCCAAGATCATCTTTTTTGCCTTTTCCTGGGATTCAGAAAGTTTATTAACAGTTTTTCTGACCTTCCTGGCAGAAGGGAAAAAGATGAAAAAGATTTCAAACAGAATAACCCCTAAGGATATAACCAATAAAAATATTACAATGCTCTTAAGGTTCATTACCTTGTTCCTGGCTTCATCATCATATTGAAATACAATGAGATCCATCCCATTGAGGAATTTTCCTTCGTGGGTGATGATGACATCGATGTCGGTCCTAATGCTATCTAATGGTAAATGGATGTTTTGGTTAAGTTGGTTGATTAAATTTTCAGCAGCATTCGCCATTCCCTGATAGTCTGTATTGATTTGAGCAAACAATCCCTCTATTTTTTTGCTGTTACGTCCCTTTATCCCCAAAGAATCATGGCCATTTTGAAGTCCCTGATGCACTTCTTTCCATTCTGCGAGGGCCATGTCAAGCTCATTCAGACTTTGCGTCCTTCTTTCAGGATCTGAAGTGGCTTCCAATAGCAAAGCACATTTGGCCATGCGTTGACTTAGCATTCTTTGCTTTCCGGAAAGATTGACCACCCTGGAATCGTTTTCCTGCTCACTGATAAACTTCTGTACCAATACCTGACTTAGGATAATTGTAATGGCAATGGCACACAAAGCGATCATATAGTACCTTCCTAACTTTTCAAATATACGCTTTTCTGTCAACGGCTGATTCTCCATTTATAAAGTATAAGGCCTAAAAATACGTAAAAACACTTAAAAAAAAGGTAAGAAGAGGTGTTTCTTTTACGCTTACTTCCCTTCAGAAGCAAGAATCCCTGACAAAATGCTAAATTGTCATGGGCCTTCCATTGCTTTTTATAGGTCCATGTGGTGGATTTCCAATTTAATATAAAAAAATACTGAGGATAACCGGAGGTGCCCAGTTTGATTCTTTTTCACCACAGATTACTCAGACCAGCCTGCCGCCGGCAGGTTCTCACAGATTATTTCTTATTATTTCTGTGTAAATCTGTGGTTAACTTTATTACCACCTAATATTCAGACTCCAAATCCCTCCATTTCTAAAGTTATTTCTCAAACCCTACAAACACGTATCCATCTTCAATTTTGATGGGGTAGGTAGCGATATCACAGGTATCTCCATTGAGGTTTTTACCGGACTTCAGGGAAAATGTTTTCTTGTGAAAAGGGCAGGCAACCTTGGGATCTTCACCGGCTGATCCGATCATGCCACGGGACAGGATCATTTGCATCTTGTGCGGACAAAGGTTTTGGCAAGCATACCATTCATTCCTCCTGGTAAAGTTAAAAACAGCAATCTGCAGGTCCTTGTATTTGACGCATGCTCCTCCATTTTTGGGAAAAGCATCGACGGAGGCGGCTTTAAACCAAGTGGAGACTTTAGAAGTATCCGCAGTCTTATATTTTTCCAATTCAGTGATCATGTTTTATTCGTGTTAAAAGTATTATATCGAAACTAATAAATAAATTATGGTGAAGGCCTTAACCCCAGGTTGCGGGAATTTTCTGACCTCTTATTTCTTGGAATTGTACAGATGGGTCTTCTTCTTCCACATTGAGAAAGTGCTTGAATTTTGCCCTCAATTCTGGATTATTGACCACTTCTTTCCATTCACAGGCATAAGTTTCCATCATGAATCCCATTTCCCTTTCCAATTCTTCCCCTATGCCCAAGCAATCATTGACCACCACATCCCGCAGGTAATCCATGCCTCCTTCCAGCTTGTTCAACCAAGTGGCCGTGCGGGTTAGAGGTTCCGCTGTTTTGATATAAAACATCAGGAAACGGTCAATGTACTTTATGCAGGTTTCGCTGTCTACATCATTGATCAGCAATTTGGCATGTTGTGGTTTGGATCCTCCATTTCCGCAGACATATAAATTCCAGCCCTTTTCCGTGGCGATGAGGCCAAAATCCTTGCTTTGGGCTTCCGCACATTCCCTTATACATCCTGAAACAGCACCCTTTAGCTTGTGAGGAGACCTCAGCCCCTTGTATCGTTCCTCAACCCTTATGGCAAAAGACACCGCATCCTGTACTCCATACCGGCACCATGTGGAGCCCACACAGCTTTTTACTGTTCGGAGGGATTTCCCATAGGCATGGCCACTTTCAAAGCCCGCCTCGATCAGTTCTTCCCAGATATCGGGCAACTGATCTACCCGCGCACCGAAAAGGTCAATCCTTTGTCCCCCGGTAACTTTGGTGTAAAGCCTGTATTTCTTGGCCACTTGTCCAATGACTATCAATTTATCAGGGGTGATTTCCCCACCGGGGATCCTTGGCACCACAGAATAGGTACCCCCTTTTTGAATATTGGCCAAATAACGGTCATTGGTGTCTTGAATAGTATCCTGTTTGATTACCAATTCATTCCAGGAGCTGGCTAAAATGGAAGCAACTACCGGCTTGCAAACCTCGCAGCCGTCTCCAGTTCCCAATTTGTCCAATAAGAAATCATAGGTTTTGATTCCCTTGACTTTCACCAGGTCCAAAAGCTCTTGACGGGAATATTCAAAATGCTCACAAATGACATTTTTAACCTGTTTTCCCATGGATTTCAATTGGAGTTGGAGCAAGTCATTGACCATGGGAAGACAACCGCCACATCCCGTCCCTGCTTTGGTGCAGGTTTTGATTTCGGAAAGCTGTGCCAAGCCATCTTTTTCAATGACATTGCAAATATCCCCCTTGGTGATGTTTTCACAGGAACAGATTTGCGCATCGGCGGGCAGGCTTTCTAAGCCGGCACCAGCAACTTCTTTGCCCCCTCTGGCCCCTAAAATCAAATCTTCCGGCTCCGGTGGAAGTGGCATTTTGTTTTGAACCATCTGCCAAAGCATGTTATAGGCAGAGGCATCACCTATTAGAATACCCCCTATCAATCTTTTGCCATCTGTAGAAATGTTGATCCTTTTATAAAGCCCTTTTACTTTATCTTCGAAAACAATCGCTTTGGAAGGCTCCACTTCTCCAAAAGGATCCCCAAAACTCGCCACATCTACACCGATAAGCTTTAATTTGGTAGACATATCAAAACCCATAAAAGGCTTGATTTCGTGGCTTACCAGTTGGTTCACGACCTGAGTGGCCATTTCGTAGCCCGGAGCCACCAAACCATAGATCATGTTTTCATAAGAAGCCACCTCACCTATGGCAAAAATATTTTCGTCATTGGTTTGCAAAAATTCATTGACCAGTATACCACCACGGGCAGCAGTCTTCAGTCCACAGGCTTTGGCAAGTTCATCCCTTGGTTTTATACCTGCTGAAATTACCAGCATTTCCACCCGTAATTCGGTGCCGTCTGCAAATTCCAGACCTGTCAATTTGCCGTTGCCGTGAATTTGCTTCGTGTTTTTACTTAGATGAATGGAAATGCCCAGTTCTTCAAGTTTTGACTTTAGAATGGAAGATCCTGATTCGTCCAGTTGACGGGGCATTAAGCGGGGAGCAAATTCTATCACATGTGCCTTCAGACCCATATCCAATACGGCTTTGGCTGCTTCCAGTCCCAACAATCCTCCTCCCATGACCGCCGCAGATTTAACCTTTTTGCCATAGTCTATAATGGCGTCAAGATCTTCCAGCGTCCTGTACACAAAAACCCCCTTTTTTTCCACTCCCTGAACAGGCGGCACAAAGGCTCCGGAACCCGTAGCCAAGACCAGTTTATCATAAAAAACTTCCGCTCCAGTATGACTGATGACCTTTTTCTGATCCCGGTCAATTTTGACAATCAGCTCATTGGTCCTTAAGTCAATCCTGTTTTTTCTATACCATTCCCTAGGGGCCATAATCAAATCTTCCGCACTGGAACCCGAAAAATAAGCACTTAAGTGCACCCTGTCATAAGCAGGCCAGGGCTCTTCTCCAAATACCGTGACCTGAAAATCTTTTCCCCCGGTGGAAGCCATGAGTTTTTCGCAAAACTTGTAGCCTACCATTCCGTTTCCGATTACTACGATCCTTGTCATACTTTAGTTATTTAGATAATGATGCTATATTTCTAAGTAATAAAACTGAATTGCCGATTAATTCAACGGCTAAGATAGAAACAAATTTAAAACTTTACGTATTTATACGTAAAAAATTACTTAAATTTGTTTTTAATTATTAAACTAAATACAAGGAACGGTGATCATAGAACCTAAACTCTCATTGATCGGAGCTGGTCCAGGAGACCCCGATTTAATCACGTTAAAAGCCATTAAAGTACTAAAAACAGCCGATGTGGTATTGTATGACGCTTTGGCCAATGAAGCCTTGTTGGATTATGCGCCAGAAACAGCCTTGAAAATCTTTGTTGGCAAAAGAGGGGGCCTGCACTACCTCCAACAAAGGGAAATCAATAAAATGATCGTCAACTACGCCCGCATCTGTGGGCATGTGGTCAGGCTCAAAGGGGGCGATCCCTACGTATTTGGCCGGGGCCATGAAGAATTGGATTATGCGCAAAAATATGAGATCCCAACCCAATATATCCCGGGCATCAGCAGCGTCATGTCAGTACCAGGTTTGAGTGGTATTCCTTTGACCAAAAGAGGAGTAAATGAAAGCTTTTGGGTAGTGGCCGGCACGTTAAAAGATGGGTCTTTAGCGCAAGATCTGCATTTCGCTGCACAGTCATCTGCTACTGTGGTTATTCTGATGGGGGTAAGGAAATTGCCTGAAATTGTGGCGCTTTTTACAGAACATAGGGGAAAAGAGGAGCCTATATCCCTGATACAAAATGGAAGCAAGGAGACGGAGAGATCCATCACGGGGAACTTGGGAAGTATACTTAGCATCAAAGAAAAAGAAAAAATTGGAGCTCCAGCCATTATTGTCATTGGAAAAGTAGTGGGAGAAAAAAGAAAGCATTTAAATGTGTATGTAGAAAAGACGACAATATGGGAAGGCTAATGGCAGCAATAAAATTCAAAACCTGCAATTGGAATTGTAACTGCTTTGGAATTTTGAAATCCGGATTTGGAGCTTATTTGGTTTTGAATTTTGGGATTTGTGATTTAAATCTTTAAATCAGCTAATTCTGCAATTGTTATAAAACCGGATGGCGTGCAGGTGGGCTCCAGAGGAACTCAAAACAGGTAAAAAAGGCAATTGTCTTTTTATCTGTGGTAGATATCATTTACATTGAATAAAAAATAGATTTGTTCGATATGACTGGAAATAGATTTGAAAATACTATAAAAGAATTTGATGCGGTCAATGCTCTGGACCCCCATAAGGAAATGGTGGATGGCACAGAAGGCCCCAAGGAGCTGTTGTACAGTCAGAGAATGACCGAAATGCTTCAGGATTTTTGCCCGGATGCTTCAGAAACTTTGCGGTTGGCTGCACGTGGCCAGCATATCCAAAGATGGGCCATTCCCAGGGAAGATTTCCCCATGGACAGAAAAGGCTACCTCATGTGGCGGACCAAACTGAAAAAGTATCATGGAGAATTGGCCGGTTCCATCATGGAAAAGAGCGGTTATAAAAAAGAGGATATCCTAAAAGTGGATGATTTGCTCAATAAGCGGCGGCTCAAAACCGATGATGAGGCGCAAACACTGGAGGATGTGGTTTGTCTGGTATTCCTGAAATATTATTTTGATGATTTTATCACTAGGCATGACGAATCCAAACTGATCGACATTGTTCAAAAAACCTGGAAAAAAATGTCAGAAAAAGGCCAGCAGACTGCTCTATCAATGGATCATTCTGATCATGCCCTGTCGATTGTGCAAAAGGCTTTGACCTAATAAACAACTAACCAAGAAGAATCCACAAAACTTTCTTTGCCTTTGAAAGTGTAAATCTTTGTGCCCTCTGTGGTTTAACAATTAAAAGCTTCCCAACTGGTTAAAATAATCCACATCCAATCGGATGGCAGCCAAGATTTCAGGGGAGGAAAGAGTGGGTTTTTTATTGCCATGCTCTGCACCGCCCAAATCATACTCCACGTGCAAAATTTTAGGAATGTTGGAGGATTTAAAAGGATCCGATTGGGAAAGTTTTTTTAGCTCTACATTTCCTTTGCCCAAAGGAACGGTAACAGGCACATCTTTACCGGAGGATTCCTTCCAATAAATATAAAAGTTCCCAGACCGAACCTCCTACCCCACTGCCGGTATGGTTTTGATAATGACCCTGCACCTGGTATTTTTGGTGCAGTTCCGCCAAATTTTTAAATTGGCTATTGAATGCATTTAAATCCTTCATCACCTCGTTGGATTTATATTTTACCCAGCCTAACCGATAATGCTTCAACCCTTCCCCTGAAACAATCCGTAAAAACTCATCCATGTCCCGGATATTTTCCCCAGTTAGTTCTGTTGTCAATATCGGCGGCTCCATTCCCAAAGACTGACTGCTTGCTACCAATTGGGGAAGCTTTTCTTTTAGCTCCTTTACTTGAAAATGCCCGTTCCCGCGGACAGCAATATCAATCCCTGTAAAGCCCAGATCCTGGACAACCTTTGGCAGATCTACCAAAGGCACCCATTGCAGTACTTTCGTGAAAAGGTACAAGGAGTTGCTTTGGACTTTGTTGATCAAAACCGGGGAAGGTTTGGTTTCAAACGCCCATAAACCTCCACCCCCAAAAGTCAGGGAAGTTCCCAACAGTAATTTTTTGATAATGTCTCTTCTATGCATGAAGAATGATAATTGTGTTTACAATCAACCTATTGTACTGCTCTACAATATCAGCTAATTTCTTAAGTGATTTTATATCAGAATCAGATTCGCTTGATAAAATGGCTGCTTTCATTTCTTTTTTATGTTTTATCATAAATATCAGTAATATAGCTGTAATTTCAAACTTCGATTAAGGTATACCAAAAACAAGTTTTATTCAAAAAACATATTATGTATACCTCTTTTTTCCTTGTTTGAGCTGGAATGAAATTAAATTAATTTTTGTATGAGAACATATAAAGATCAGGTGGCGGTAATCACAGGTGCGGCATCAGGCTTGGGTTTTGCCATTGCCTCTAAGTTGTCAAAAGAAGGAGTCAAATTAGCATTATTGGATTTCAACGGCGAAAAGCTCCACCAAATGGCCTCAAAAATGGTTACGGAAACCAAAACCTTCATCCTTGATATTACCGACGAAGGCCAGGTCCAGCAGACCTTGGAGGAAATTGCGGATCATTTTGGGGAGGTGAACATATTGGTAAACAGTGCGGGTATTACCGGGCAAACCAATTTAGAAAGCCATGAAAGCGATACAGAGGATGTCCGCAATGTTTTTGACGTCAATTTCTTTGGATCCTACTTTACTTCCAAACATACCCTTCCCTATATGCTTAAGCAAAACTACGGGAGGATCTTGCATATTGCTTCCATTGCAGGCAAGGAAGGCAATGCTGGCATGATCGCCTATTCCTCCTCCAAAGCAGCGGTAATCGGAATGACCAAAGTGCAGGGCAAGGAATATGCTGAAACCGGGATTACCATAAATGCCCTGGCGCCGGCAGTGATTTATACCGCTATGGTAGAAGCCATGCCCGAAGAACAGGTAAAATACATGACGGATAAAATCCCGGCAAAACGCTGCGGAACCTTGGATGAAGTAGCCAATTTGGTGGCCTATATTGTTTCGCCCATGAACAGTTTTACCACGGCATTCACTTTTGATCTTTCTGGCGGCAGAGCCACTTATTAGCGTGTTGCCTTTAATTGTGACATTTCAATTTATCTTATCTCATTTTAGCAGGAGTATTCTGCATTTATCCTTTTTAATTTTATAAGTGGACATAAAGGCTGGAAGATTGATATGCTGTATTCGAACAAAAACTTAGGATAGGTCTTTGCTGTTAGTTTTAGATATTTTTGAACGGAGTGGGAATGGCTTAATTGTAAATAATTCTTTCTTGTCTATGTTTTATGGTTAGACAAAACATTTGGAGAAGATGAGCGGCATTGAGAAATTTCAGACGTTTGTAATTATTTTGGCAGTAGGTGTAGGATTGTTGCTGGGACAATTTGAGCTGATTAAAGTCTATGCTGAATATCTGATAGTACCTTCACTGGCGGCTATGCTTTACGGTTTATTTCTTTCTGTGCCGATAAAGGATTTGACGAAGGCTTTTAAAAACAAGCGGTTTGCTTTTGGGAGTCTTGCTGTCAATTTCCTGTGGACTCCAATACTTGCTTGGGTATTGGGGTATCTGCTACTCTCCGAACATCCTTATCTTTGGATTGGTTTTATTATGCTCATGATTACCCCTTGTACAGATTGGTACTTGGTTTTCACGCAAACAGCCAAAGGAAATGTGGCACTTTCCACGGCAATTTTACCCATCAACCTCATTTTACAGCTCATTCTCTTGCCGCTCTTCCTATTTCTATTTATTGGTGTTTCAGGTAATGTTGATCCTTCAGGTATATGGAAAAGTATCCTGATAGTAGTGGTAATTCCTTTTTTATTGGCACAGTTAACTCGCAGCAAAGCTCTGAACCAGAACAGAAAAATATCACTAAATCAAAAGCTGATGCCTTTTTTTACTAAAGCACAACTGGCTTTCCTCTGTTTAGCTATTTCTGCCATGTTTGCTACCCAAGGTGAATATCTGATCGGGAATAAGGAAATGCTTTATCTGATGCTGTTACCTATGCTGGCCTTTTTTCTGATCAACTTCTTTTTTAGTCAGATTATAGGCCAAATACTGAAATTCTCTTACCAGGACAAGGTGAGCCTAAGCATGACCACCCTTGCCCGAAACTCTCCAATTTCTTTGGCCATAGCGGTTACTGCCTTTCCAGATAAACCACTTATTGCCCTGGCACTTATCATAGGCCCATTGATTGAGCTTCCAGTCCTTGTAGTGATAAGTCAAACTTTTCTTTTTCTGAAGAAAAAAAAGCAATTTTTTCTTGGCTAATCCACTTTTGAAATAGAATTTACGCCATTGGGTTGGGGAAATTTTGGCTTTCATCCTCTTCAGGTCTTTTGTGCAAACATTGAAAGTCTTTTTCAATAAGGATGTTTAATTTAATATCTGGACCATTGCTTACGCTAACCATTTCTGTGCTTGCCCATTCTTGCGCCTGTTTTTTGGGAAAGGTTACGTCCAATTTATTCAGGACGTATTCTGCGGAAATTTCCTCAATATGCTCCAATGGTATAAGGCTATATCCAAAATGATTTTCTTTGTTTTCCCCAACTTCTACCATTTCATGAATGGGATTACCTTTGGCTATTTCATCCACCTCTATTTGTGAAAGCCTTAACCGGATGGAATTTTTATGGATCCTAAGTTTCATGTGTTTATAATTTCGCTTTTTAAAGGACACGCCTTGCATGCATTAACTATTATGTGAAGTTAAATTTCTTATACTCCATGTATGACAAATTTTGGCTAAAGCCAATCTATAGATTTGCTATTTTATTCCCATTTAAAATGTGCAATTAACTTAAATCAGCTTAAAAGCTGACTTGGGGCTTTCACAGACCGGACAGCAATAGACTTCAGACAACTTCATAAAAGAAGTACCTGCTGGAATGTCTGATGCCGGATCCCCATACTTTTCATCATAAACGGTGAGGCAACTGGAACACTGGTATTTAAGGTGTTTATTTGGTGTTGCCCCTGCACCTATTTCTACAGATTCAAGCGGTTTCCTTACCTCTAATTGATCGTAGTATTTATAGCTCAATTCGATCAGTAAAGGGGGCAAGGTTTCTTTGGATACATTCTTGGCATAATAGAAATATTCCGAAAGATTAGGGTTAAAATCCTTGGAATAAAGGATATTAAAATTTTCCGGGTCATTTTCTTTTGCTTTTTTGGCCTTTTCGATGGCCACAGAGGTAAACAGGGCCATGTGCCCGGTCTTGACAGAAAAGCTCAGTCCGTAGGTACTGATATCCTGCTTATCCAAAGCCCTTACCAGGTAATTCTTGATTTCAATGGCTTCTTCATCCAATACGGGCAAATGCCAATTGAGTTCCAGTGAGCTGTGCCGGATATTAATCCCGAATTTCCCCAAGAGTTTTTCCCAGCTCAGTCGGTCTTTTTCTGCAATCCCTTTTACAATAATGGATTTCCAGGGAGTAAGGCTGATTTTTCCGATATTGGTTTCCAAACAAAGTTGACAAAGTGCCTTCAGGAAGTTGATGTTAAATTGGTTATTTCTCCAATACAATCCGAGCCAGTATTTCCCCCCCACAATCCGGTTCATCCCTTCGTAATAGGGAGATGTGGCTTCGGGATATACCAGCTCCTGCTCCATTTTTTGGGTGTTAGGGGAAATACTTCCTTTGACTTTTTGATGAATTTCCGGGTATTTCAAATGGCTTCTCACCGGATCAATCTCCTCAATGGCTTTGGCGATTTTGGCCAGGTCATAGCCATAAATCAGGTCAGGAGCACACCAGGGTTTAGGGTCTAATTCAGAAAACCTCAGGTAAAGGTACCAGTAGTTGTCAATTGGGGAGGCTATAAAGTTGATGTTTCCGGTAAAAAGCGGAACCAGACTTTGAACAGGATCAGTAATATTAATTTTAAGGCTGGGTTTATAATCAAAGGTATCCAGAATGTAATGATAAGTATGTGAGGCCAGCCAGTGAGTGGTGGGCATCACATCGAGGGCGGCATAGGAGGATAGTATATTTTGGTATCCTTCCCCATCGGCCTCGTAATTTGTTTTTATGGCATTAAAGGTGGCCTCAAGGGATTCCAGGTTTTTGCTTTTCAAAGGAAAAAGAATATCCTGCCTGGATCCCAAATGGATATAGGTGGCGCCCAATTCACTGGCAGTTTGGATAGTTTTTTTGAAATCGCCTGGAGAAATGATCCCCCCTTTGACGAATACCCTGACTAAATCTGCTTTTTGCATTTGTGGTGTCAAATCATGATAAAAAGGTCATTTTGGGAATCGCAGATAAAGATACGATAATCGAATAAACATTACCACCTCCGGGTTCACGCAAACAGGTCATAAGCTGACATTGAAACACGGAATATAATCCTTAATCTGTTCTACAGAACTTTCATATATCAAAATATTCGCCCTTAATGATCCCTTGAAAATTTCCTTTAGGCCGCCAATAACAGGCAACCGTCACTGCCTGACCTATCAGCAGTCGAAGGAGCAGTTTAATCGTTTTCCCTTCACCTAAGCAGGGCAAAGGGCAGCATTAACAATGCAGCTACCATAGAGAGGCTAAGAGTAACACCCAGGCCCAATAGCCTAAACGGCAGTAAGATCAACCAAACAATAGGATATATTACCAATAAAAGCAAAGCTATCGGCCAACAAAGCACCAATAAAATCGCCCATAAAACCAAACTGATAAATAATTTCATTTCTTTGGATGGATAAGTGATGGGGTCTTCCCCAAATTTAGCATTTCCCGTCCAAAAATATGCCAACCATTATGTGGGTAAATTTGTATAAACATATGGGGCTTGTAATCTTTCACGCTAAGGCGAAAAATCCGGATGATTATAGTTTGCGACAAAAGCTGGATACAACTGAAACCGGGGATTATTTAAACCACTACCAGGGCATTTAAATATTCGTCCAGGATGTTTTTCACTTCAGGTTTGCAGCTTCCACAACCTACTCCGGCCCCAGTCTGTTGACATAATTGCCTGAACCCCCTGCAACCGGACTGGATGGCTTTGGTTATATTTCCCTTTCCCACATTACCACAGGAACAGACCATTTCTCCTATTATTTCTTCTTTGGAAGCTTTTCCTCTGAGAAGTTCCTGCCGTTTATTGGAAAGCTCGGTTTTTTCTTCAATCAAATTTTTGAATTCAGCAAATTCAGATTTGTCCCCCATAAGGATGGCCCCTACCAGCCGGTCTTGGTATACAATGCATTTTTTATAATAGGTCTGGGCGGTGTCTATGAGGAGAATTTCTTCATACCCTTCCCCATTGGCAGGTATTTCCGGCATGCCTACCGAACAAAGGTCCAGGTCGGCAAACTTCAGGATGTTCATGGATACAGAACCACGGTAAATGCTCAATAGGTCTCCGGTCAAATATCGTGCAGCTATATCCGCTTGCATTTCCGCAGCGGCCGTGATGCCGTTCAGCTTACCGTTGTGCTCGGCGATCTCCCCCATGGCAAAAATGGAAGGGTCACCGGTTTGGAGGTAATCGTTCACTTTGATGCCCATGCCACAGGTAATCCCCGCCGATTTGGCCAGTTCTATGTTGGGGCGTGTCCCAATGGCATAAACAACCGCATTGCAAGGAATGGCCTGCCCGCTTTTTAGATGGGCGGTGATATTCTTTTCCTCCCCATGGGCCTCCAATTGATGGACCTGGTTGTTCATGAAAAGTTGCACGCCCATTTCTTCTATCTTTTCCCTCAGGAGGGAACTTGCCATAGGGTCCAACTGTCTTTCCATCAACCGGGATCCCAATTGGATAATGGTAACTTTGATGTTGATTTCCCTTAGTGCCGCGGCCAATTCCAGGCCCAACAAACCGCCTCCTACAATCAGTACATGGCCTTTATTGTCCAGGTAGCTTTTCAGTTCATCTGCATTTTGCCGGTTTCGCATGGTGAATACACCTGGTAAATGCAAGGGAACATCCCCGGGAACAAAAGCCCGGCTGCCTGTGGCCAAAATCAGATTATCATAATAATGAACCCTTCCCTTTTCATCCGTAACGGTTTTATTGGTCCTATCGATTGATTCAATGCCGTTTTTCACAAACAGGCTGATGTTCATTTTATCCATATCATCGGTAGATTTAAACTTTAGTAAATCTTCCCAAGTCCGGTGCTGATTGACATAATCAGGGAGGAGCACCCTGTTGTAAAAAGGATGCTTTTCCTTGGAAAACACATGGATCTCATCTTCCTGATTGAATTCCCTATAGGTATGGATAAAACGGTAGGCGGCCGCTCCTGCCCCGACGATAACTACCTTTTGTTTGGGACGTTTGTAACGGGCCACCTGAACGGCGGAATATTTGTAATCCGGTTGCTTGGATACCGGATCAATGTTATTTCCTGTCAGGTTATTGGTCCGGGCAAAATCCCTTTGCAAAATTTTGCCCCAGTGCATAGGAAGGAAGACCACTCCCCTTTTGATTTTGTCCGTTACCTGGGCATGCACCCTTACTTCTCCCCGGCTTCCTGTCACCATTACTGTGTCACCTTCCTTAATACCTCTTGGGATAGCATCGTCGGGATGGATTTCCAGGAAAGGATTGGGCAGGTGCTTTTTTAATTTGCTCACCTTTCCGGTACGGGTCATGGTGTGCCATTGGTCACGGATCCTGCCTGTAGTCAGGATTAAAGGGAAATCCGGATTGGGCTTTTCCGTATCGTTTTTGGGGCCCGAAGCCAAAATCTGAGCCTTTCCATTGGGGGTATGGAATTTTTTGTCCGTAAAGAGCCGTTGGACTCCCCCTTTTTCTTTGTCAATAAACGGCCATTGAACAGCTCCTTTGGTTTTTAGATAATGGTAATCAAGTCCCGATATGTCAATACTTGTTCCTTTGGTCAGTTGGCAATGTTCAGCGTAAACTTCTTCCATATTTCGGAAGTCGAAGCCTTTGAAGTTCATTTTTTTGGCAAAGCGGAGCAGGATCTCCGCATCGGGAAGTGCTTCTCCTGGGGCCTCGTTGAACTTGTCCAGATAGCTGATGCGCCTTTCAGAATTGGTCATAGTCCCTTCTTTTTCGCCCCATCCTGCGGCCGGTAATACCAGATCGGCATAAGGAATAGCTTCAGCCTTGTTGGAGATGTCCTGCACCACTACAAATTTGGCCTTTTTCAAAGCGGCTTCTACTTTTCTGGAATCAGGTAGGCTCACCAAGGGATTGGTGCAGATGATCCAAACCGCCTTAATAGTTCCGTCTTCTAAAGCTTCGAACATTTGGGTGGCCGTTTTGCCAGGTTTATCAGGAAGCTGCTCCACGCCCCAAAATTTGGCCACTTCCTCCCGATGTGCCTGGTTGTTCAGGTTTCTGTGGGAAGCCAACAGGGTAGCCATGCCGCCCACTTCACGGCCGCCCATCGCATTGGGTTGTCCGGTAAGGGAAAAGGGACCTGAGCCAGGTTTGCCAATATGTCCGGTGATCAGGTTCAGGTCGATTAAAGCCAGGTTTTTATTGACTCCTTCCGCACTTTGATTCAGGCCCATCGCCCAAAGGGTCAGAAATCCCTTGGCATCTCCAATGTAAGAAGCGGCTTTTTTAATATCGGCGATCGGAACATCACAAATGGCGGAAGCTTCTTTAAGGGAGGTTTTCATAACCACTTCTTGATAGGCCCCAAAACCATCCGTATGGTTTTCAATAAAGGAGAAATCTATGTCCCCCTCTTCTATCAAGCACCTGCCAATGGCATGAAAGAGTATTTCATCGGTACCCGGTGTAAGCTGTAAATGCAGGTCAGCCAAAGAGCAGCTTTGTGTAATCCTGGGATCGGCCACTATGATTTTGACCCCCGGATTTTCTTCCTTGTGCTTTTCTATTCTTCTCCAGATAATTGGGTGGCACCAGGCGGGATTGGCTCCGGCAACGAAGAAGCAATCCGCCAATTCAATGTCTTCATAGGCTATGGGCACACTGTCTTCCCCCAAAGTTTTGATATACCCCATGACGGCAGAACTCATGCACAGCCTGGAGTTGGTGTCCAGGTTGTTGGTCTGCAGGAAGCCTTTGGTCAGTTTATTGACCAGGTAATATTCTTCTGTCAGACATTGGCCGGAGACATAAAAGGCCACCGAATCCGGTCCGTGTTTTTTGATGATGGATTGGAATACGGCACTTGCCCTGCCCAATGCAGTCTCCCAGTCGACTTTCTCCAGGGGATGGGATTTCCCCCATCTCATTTGGGGATGGAGCAGGCGGTCAGACTTGTCCTCGACTACATAGTGGAGGTTCATGCCCTTGGAGCAAAGCATTCCCTTGTTGACAGGATGATCAGGATCACCTTCTATCGAAAGTTTACCCTTTATATCCTTCTGGACAATGATACCGCACCCTACACCACAGTAAGAACAAGTACTTTTATATTTTTTTGTCTTTGTCATTGATATTATACCCTCTGGATTAGAGTCCCTATTTCCCTAGTCATTATTTTTTTCAAAAAAATTTCAAAAGACAAATCCCAAAAAACAAATAATTTTCAAACTCCAAAATAGAACATACCACTTTCGACATTACTTTGGAAAAAATTATTTTCATTTTTCAAAATGTAGGTGTTTTCTTTTGCTTTATTATTGAAATTTATCGATTGGAATTTATTTGTCATTTGTTGTTTGTTATTTGTTGTTTATTGCCCCTTAAAAGTTTCGAGGTCTCCGCTAGGTTAAGAGGGTTAGCTGTTTACTAATTCAGGCTGCAATTCTTTTTCGGCCAGGGATTCTTCCAATTCTACTTTGGCTACTTTTTCATCCGCAGTGGAAAATCGGACCAATAAGGAACAGACACTGGTGGCCGCTACTACAACCCCAAGAATGGCCAAAGCCTCTCCATAGGAAAAGGATTCCACTTTAAAAAGAAATCCTGCGAATACTGCCCCTGCATTGCCCCCGGCTCCAACAATACCGGAAACCATGCCTATGGCTCTTTTATTGATGAAAGGCACTACGGAGAAAGTAGCTCCTTCGGCCATTTGGACAAAAAGGCTGAAAATGATCATCGTGCCGATGGCGAGTGGTAAAAAGCTCATTTGGGAAAAAAGCATCAAAGCTAATCCTTCAACCAGGATTACTGATCCCAAAAATCTGACCCTTCCATTCAGCCCCCACTTCATGCCTGCTTTGTCCCCTAAATATCCTCCCATGGATCGGGCAAACAGGTTCATCAGGCCAAAAAGACCGGCAATCAATCCCGCGGTTTTCAGGTCCAGCTTGAAATGGTCATGGTAATAAATGGCAGCCACGTTATTAATGGTCAATTCTATGCCGAAGCAAGCCCCGTAGATTATAAACAGGGCCCAAACCCTCTTGTCCTTTATGGCAGCTTGGAAAGAGCCTTTTCCTTCGGCTTTTTTCCTTTTCTTATATTCCAGATCAGCTTTACTGAAGTCTGCAATATTTCCTTCCGGAAAATCCGTGGTCCATTTGTGATAGGCAATCCCACTAAGTACCATCGCAATTCCGGGAACGACCATGGCATATCTCCAGGCATTTGCCTCCAAAAAGCCCAAAGAAATAAACAGGGCAAAAATCATGGGCATGACCATTTGTGTGACCCCACCCCCCATGTTTCCCCATCCGGCTGAAGTAGCATTGGCTGTACCCACTACATTGGGGGCAAACATCACAGAGGTATGATATTGCGTAATGACAAAGGAAGCACCAATGACCCCAATAGCCAATCGGAAGAGGAGAAAGCTTTCATAACTAGTGCTCAATCCTATTAAAATTACCGGAAAGGCACCCAGTATCAACAAGTAGGTGTAGGTAATCCTCGGCCCTATCCTGTCCACCAGCCATCCAATGAAAAGTCTCGCTAAGACGGTTATGGACACGGAGGCAATGATGATGTTCCCAATCTGGGATTTGGTAAGGTCAAGCTCCTCCCTGACGATGGCCATCAAGGGAGCAATCCCAAACCATCCAAAGAAGCACAAAAAGAAAGCAAGCCAGGACAGGTGAAACGCCCGCATCTGCGGTGTTTTAAAGTCCAATAAGTTGATGGATGTTGCTTTTTTAGAAATTTTCATAGTGTTCAAAGGTCTATAATTGGAACATTTCTTTTAAAGTATTCCACGTAAAATTACGGTCATAAAAAAACAGTGATTTAAGGTGAAACTTACTTTGCCTGATAATGCCAGGATTACCTGCTTATATTAATTTGAAAGGGTAAAACCTCTATTTTCAAACTTTATTTTAGATTCTACGGAGCTTTCCAAGAAGATGATTTTTAAATACCCCCTTCTAATTTATCCGCTAATATAAAAAATGATTTTATTTTTTAAGTAAAATTACTTAATTAATTTTCAAAAAACTACGTAAAATAATTTCAAGGGGTTCTTTTTTTACGATAAGTACTTCAGAATGTAATAAGAAGGGAAATAAGTTTTATTTTAGCCCACCTATGGATATCTTTTAATTTTATGAAAAAAGATATTTTATTCTTTTTGGAGCAACTGACTGAAACAACCATAAAGATTGGATGGATTCCAATAGGAATTGATACCTGCAGGTGAAATCCGATTTTATGGAGTAAGCGAGCTATTGACAGATATGGTGGAAATAGAACCGGGATTGTCCTGGCTGGGTGTAGGTATCTACACCCAAATATTCAGTTATACCACTGGCTATACTATCATCTTTAGGCATTTGTAAGATATACTTTAGAAAGTTTTTATAAGATGAAGCCTTTTAATGATTTTTTATCAAAAGCCATCGAGGAAGCGGAAAGTAGTGAAGGGATTTTATAAAGCCATCAGTCAGGTCTCTCTCCTTCCTTGAGTTCCCTGCTGCCCTTGTACAATTCATATTGCAATAAGCGGCAATCAATGGTCCCATTGTAAAATTCTATCCTTCTTTTTGCTTTTAAACCTACTTTTTTGGAGAGATCAAGATTGCCTGTAAAAACATATCCCTTATACCCTGCACATCTTTTTTTCATAAAGTCCCCAATTTCCCCATAGGTTTGGATCAGCTCCTCCGTCTCCCCTAACCTCTCGCCATATTCCGGATTGAGAAAAACAATTCCGTTATCGGTTTCAGGGACAGTGCATTCTTTAAAATCTACCGTTTCAAAATCAACCCATTCCGCCACCCCTGCTGCTTTAGCATTTTCCTGACTGATCAACACCGCCTGATTACTGATATCAGAAGCAATGATCTTACAATCTACAGGATTTATGGTCTTGGCCTCCAGTTCTTTTTTATACTGTTGATAAACGGAATCTTCATAGCCAATAAAGTGCATGAAGGAATAGTGATCCCTGAAAAGCCCCGGAAAGCGATTGGTGGCCATAAGGGCAGCTTCTATGGCCACTGTCCCCGATCCGCACATGGGGTTCAAGAAAACGCCCTCGCCATTCCATCCGGTAGCCATGACCGTTGCGGATGCCAATGCCTCTAACATGGGTGCCTGTCCGGGAATTTTACGATAGCCGTGCTTGGCAATAGTTTCCCCTGATGTATTGATGTAAAGGGATGCCTGTGTCTCCTTCCAAAAAAGCTGCAACACAGCCCCCTCGTACTCAGAGCCTGAATTGGGCCTTTCGCCCGTATTGTCCCTGAACCTGTCCACAATGGCGTCCTTGACCCTCACATTGACAAAAAGGGGGTTGTCAACACTATCATTGTCCACATGGCTTGATACGGAAAAATAGGTGGAATTGGTAAAATATTCTTCCCAAGGCAATGCTTTTATCCTACGGTAAATATCATCTGCATGTCTCAGGTAAAATGACTTGATTTCAAACAGCACATGGCTGGCCGTTCTCAAATGCATATTCAGATAGATACATTCATTTAAGGAAGCATTTAATTCAACCCTCGTTCTAAAAGTAAATTCTGGTTCAAAACCCAATGCTATGATCTCCTGCTCAAGATATGGAGCAAACCTATCTTTACAGGTGACGACTACCTTGCCTTTCTGATTAAAATCGTTCATAAGGTGCAAAAGTAAGGAAAATACCGGGTTTTACCCTGTTGTCGCACGTTTGAAACGAGTGACGGCTAACTTTGAGTTTTTGAGTCATAACGGAGATGGTTTTGAGTCACAGGCTCAAAGTTTGGGATCCGGAGTCGAAGACTCGGGATAACCAAAGATCTTCTTAACCTTTGAGGCAGAGGCCCAAAGCATTCGCCAATGACTCTTTATCCCGTTATTCAAAAATCCTGCTGTTGGACATTCTTAGGAATTCAGAAGAAAATCTGCCCGGAAAGACGGACAATTTTTTAACCATATTATCCTTCAAATCACGAACCAAACTGCCCCAAACTGCTGTTTGAAATCATATTAGAAACCTCATGGGCCTTAAACCCATGAAAATTTCAAGTTTATGAGCAAGAAGAAAAGAGTCGTCGTGGGACTTTCCGGCGGCGTGGACAGCAGTGTGGCCGCCCATTTGTTGATAAGCCAGGGTTATGAAGTGATCGGCATGTTTATGAAAAACTGGCATGACGAATCCGTTACCATTTCCAATGAGTGCCCCTGGATGGAAGACAGCACCGATGCGATGCTGGTGGCAGACAAATTGGGCATTCCCTTCCAGGCCATTGATTTAAGCGGGGAATATAAGGACCGCATCGTTGATTATATGTTTGCCGAATATAAGGCGGGCCGGACACCCAATCCGGATATCCTTTGCAACCGGGAAATCAAATTTGATATTTTCTTAAAAGCAGCCGAAAAACTAAAGGCCGATTATGTGGCCACCGGACACTATTGCAGAAAAGGGGAAGTTGAAGGGGATGGAAAAAAGGTGTTTCAGCTTTTGGCCGGAGCGGATCCCAATAAAGATCAAAGCTATTTTCTATGTCAGCTAAATCAGGAGCAGCTTACCAAAGCCCTGTTTCCCATCGGCCATTTACAAAAATCCGAGGTGAGGAAAATTGCCAAAGAGCAGGATCTGATCACTGCGGACAAAAAAGACAGCCAAGGGCTTTGTTTTATTGGAAAGGTACGTTTACCCGATTTCCTTCAACAACAACTGAAGCCCCAAAAAGGGGATATCCTGGTCATTCCACCTGATCTTCCCCAATATAAAAAGCAGCAAATCCCTGCGGGTATGGAAGCCGAGGACTTTGATCAGGATATCTTGGACCAAATCTGTGTTCCGGAAAAATATAAAACCATACAGGGCAAAAAAATAGCGGAGCATAACGGAGCGCATTATTTTACAGTGGGGCAAAGAAAAGGTCTTCAAGTGGGCGGCACCGGCAAACCTTTGTTTGTCATTGCTACCGATACGATAGAAAATGTGATCTATACCGGTTTGGGGGAGGATCATCCAGGTCTGATGAGGAACGGCCTCTTTGTTCCCTCAGCAGATGTACATTGGATCAGGGAAGATCTTCGGTTATCCCCACGTCAATCCGCCAGATATCTCTCAAGGATCCGGTACAGGCAGCCCCTTACTATGGCCACCTTATTAATGAAGGATAACGGGTTATATGTGCTTTTTGATCTACCACAAAAGGGAATTGCTTCCGGACAGTTTGTTGCCTGGTATGATGGGAAAGAATGTCTCGGATCAGGGACTATATATTAGTTATTGTTTTGGGAAATTGACAGAATTTAGAAGGTTAGATACTTAAACAGCATGACCGGGATCCAGATTGTGGACTTTACACCTACTTTTCGCCAGGCTTTCAAAGATCTGAATGAAGCCTGGATAAAAAAATACTTTGAACTGGAAGACGAAGACATCAAAACACTCAACCATCCTGATAAAATCATCCATGATGGGGGATTTATATTTGTTGCCCTAAGGGATGCAGAAGCCGTTGGAGTTTGTACTTTAAGGAAAGTATCTGCCGGAACTTATGAATTCAGTAAGATGGCCGTGGCAGAAAAAGCCCAAGGCTTGGGCATTGGCAGAAAATTGGCAGAAGCAGCCATTGCCAAGGCAAAGCAGGTTCAAGCCAAGCGGATTTATCTGGAAGGAAATACTTTATTGGAAGCTTCCATTCATTTATACAGAAAATTGGGTTTTAAAGAAGTCTCCGGTCAACATTCCCATTACAAGCGGGTAAATATTATCATGGAGATGGTTTTGGTATAGGTTAAAAAATGCCACTTAAAAAAGAAAAGCAGGTTCCCACAGATTGTTTTATTTATTTCTCTGTGTAAATCTGTGCCTATCTGTGGTTGCTTTGCGTGAAACAGATAATTCAAATCCTAAAACGACAAACCTTTTTTTCTTTAGCACTATTTCTTCGTAAATTGAAGGGGTAAAATTTATCGTCACCTTTACAAGGGTACTGCCTCAAAAAAAGTGTGACTCATCCCGCATGCGGACCTGATATGGTGAAAACTTTCCATACCTATACCACAGCAACAAAAGAGAGCTTGAAAAAGCCAGGGAAATGGACAGTTCCCCCACCTTTGGCGCTTTGCCTGCTTCTGTTAATTTCCGGCTGTTCTATTTTGACCAAATCACAGCTGGATTCGATTAAAGTATATGCAGTGGCTACTCAGGAATACGCCCAATATCCCGGACAGTTGATCAAGGATTATGTAGAGGTCCAAAATAGCATTTTCCTGCTTACCTCTCCCCTCGTCGCCAATCCTGAACTGGCAGCGGAACGAATATTGTCCCATCATAAAAGTAAAACAGCCGTCCTGGAAGAAGCAGAAAGATTTGATTTAAGTTTTGACATTTTAAAGGAATATGCTAAAAGTCTGGAAATCCTTTCCACTCCCGATTATTTTGAAAAAACCTATACCAATATAGAAAACACGGGTACCCATCTGGACCTTTTAATTGAAAACTACAATAGCAAGTTTGACAAGGCCATCCCTGGAGGACTGGGCAGTTTGGTTTATCAATCCATGGTAATGGTTGGCAAAAGGTACCTTGACCATAAGAGGGGTGATATTTTAAAGGAATATATAGCAAAAGGGGAACCTGTGATCAAAGAAATAAGTGAAATCAGCAAAAGGTTTTTGGAAGAAAAAGTAGCGGAGGAATGGGTACAAGATATAGACCAGGAACTCAAAAGCGCCCATTCCGCTGTAAGAAGGCAAATTCTCGTGGATACCCTCAACTATTCCAACAATACTTTGCCTATTATACAACTTGATACACAGGTAGCTAAACTGTATGATGATCTCCGACAATTAAGGAAATTAAACCAAAGTCTGGTCACCTCCATAGACGAACTATACCTCGCCCATCATTCCATTCACCTCCAAGTGCAGCAAAAGAAAAAATTGACGTCTATACTTAATGAAGTGACCTTATTTGTTAGCGAGGTTTATGAAATCAGGAAACTTAATAAAGCTTTATCACAGGAATAATCATGGATCGATATGCATGCTGAGAAATTAAATTCAATAAAGGAAGCCAGGGCAACGTTGAATCTTATCAACTTGGAGATTGCCAAATTCCCTATAGGTTCTCCCACAAGACTAATCCTTGAACAGGCGGCAGTTGTGTTGGAAAGCTTGATATGGAAATTGGTCCACAAAGATTTAAAAGAAATAACCACTGATTTAAAACAACATCAATCAAAACTGAAAAAGCTGAACCAGGAAATGGATGCAGCCAATTCTTCCTTAAGCAAAATAACGGCCATGATTGAAAAAGTTTCCCAAATGATCGGAACTTTAGCCAGCCTGGTGTGCCTGTTAATAGGGATGGTTATATATGGCAACAGCGGATTTTAATTTTCATTTAAACTTGCATAAAATCATTTTGTAAAAATATTAAGTTTGACCTATGAAAAAACCACAGTTAGATCAAGGAAGGGGAAATGCAGATATTTCCAAAGACTCCACTTCATCAGGAGCAGACAAAAACAGGCCCAGGTATACGGGCAGGCATTTTGTGATTTTGAAGGAGCCCCAGCAGGATTATTCCAAAATGGAATGGTTCTTAAAAAATAAACTCGGATTTAGAACAGCCTGCTCCAGAGACTTTTTGTCGGAAACTTTTACAGAAGAAAAAATAAAAGATGCGGATGCCTACTTCTATGAAGAACTTGGAATCGCATTAATAAGCGGATCTTTATCACAAATCAATATTTTGGAGACAGAAACCGCGGAATTTATCCTGGAGCCGGAAAGAATGGTGAACATTCCAGACGATATCCCCTCCACCATGGTTATTCCTGATACTTGGGGAATAGAAGCCACTAAGGTGAACGATTCGCCATATACCGGAAAAGGGATAAAAGTAGCGGTTTTGGATACGGGATTTGCCGTCAATCATCCGGATTTTGAAGGAAGGGAAGTGATTGCCGAATCTTTTGTGGAAGGTGAAAATGCCGACGATTTCCATGGGCACGGCACCCATTGCATTGGGACCGCTTGTGGTGCTGCAGATATGGAAGGATTGAGGTATGGCATAGCAAAAGAAAGTATCATCTATACCGGTAAAGTTTTAAATAATCAGGGGTCGGGTGCGGAATCCTGGGTAATAGATGGGATAACCTGGGCTGCCAATAATGGCTGTAAAGTAATCTCCATGTCTTTGGGATCTGCCGTCCTTCCGGGGGAGGGATATAGCCTTGCCTATGAACGAACCGCAAAAAATGCCTTATCCAAAGGGGCCGTCTTAGTAGCTGCTGCCGGAAACGACAGCAGCAGAAGCAGAAATGTCTTCCGTCCCGTGGGCAGCCCCGCCAACTGCCCTTCGATTGTAGCTGTGGGCGCTGTGGATGCCGAATTAAACATCGCGGATTTTTCGAACAGGGCCATTAATCCTGATCAGCTGATTGATATAGTGGCACCGGGAGTGGATATCTACTCTTCCTTTTCGGGATCCATGCGCTATAGGACCATTTCGGGAACCAGTATGGCTGCACCCCATGTGGCAGGGATTTTAGCACTTTTGTGGGAAAAATATCCTTCCCAATCTCCTAACGGGATCATAGAAGAAATGCAAAGATTGGCACACAATTTAAAATTGGGCCAAAAGGATATAGGTAGTGGACTCGTTAACGCTCCTTTGGAATGAAAAAAAATGTGATCATAACAGTTGCGGAACAATATCTAAATTGCCTCGGGGACATTGCGGATAAATTGCGTGCTGATGGGCTGCACATTAAACGACTGTATGATTTCGGAGTGGTCGTCGGGGAAATCGAGGAAAAGAAAATCGACAGAATTTTAACTCATAAAGAAATTGACTCCTGTTCAGAAGAAAAAAAAATTCAATTGCCCCCACCGGATGCGGATGAACAATGACTGCCCATAATATCAAAACTAATTTCCCGATGACCATTTTGAATCCGTTTTTGGGAATGCCTTCTTCCTCATCTCTTTTTCTGACCTATCTCTTATCTATCAATCCTTGATCAGCAATTTTTCACATATAAAATGCTAATATTTCAATATAAAAATATATGGCTAAAAATTATTTTATAATTTGTTTTTTAGCAACTTAAATTTGTATTAAATTGCAACGTACAAAGCTTTAAAATAGGTGCCGTTTCGGAAGCCAAAGATTAAACGAAGCTGGTTTTCAATGGATATTGGATCCAAAGTTAAAACTTATTTTAAGGATCAAAAATTAAGCATTAAATGATGGCTACTATTTTAATCATAATTTCAATCCTTCTTTTTTTGGGGATTATATATACAATATATAGTATCAGTGTTGCGGAAGTGGATGAGGGACCTTTGGAGGAGGACTTGGACGAAAATGCTTTTGCGAAACCTCCGGGATGGAAAGTGGGAAAAATGCCCAAGGATTTACCCAAACCTATAAAAATCACAAGAAGCGAGACCAAGCATAATAAGAAATCTGTTTCTCTTAGGGATTTAATATCCAAATTACATTGGGAAAAATTTTCAAAAACCAAAAATTCCAATACCGTCTAATATCCAATCAGGGATTGAATAACTACTGACCGAGGGAATTTGCTTCCCTAGGTGTTTTAACTTTTATGTCTGAACCTTCGTTGGTTCTTTCCTTCTTCCTGAATACATGGATCTGCCTCAGTAATTGCAACTTTCAGGAATTTTTTTTGTAGATTTAATAGCTAAAATAAAGGGTGCCTTCAGCACTTACTGGAACACACTTCGTTGTAGGATTGTTTTAAACCGAAGCCCCCGCTTAATATATTTAAGGGTATAAAATCGAGCATCAGAAAGGTTCTTACATACCCGGATAATTATTCAGGGGGACAGGTCATGACCAATGAAAAGCAAATTATATAATAAACCAAATTATGATAAAACCCATCCACATTTTAAGTATATTTTCTCTTCTTCTGTGCAGTTGTTCGGAGGCTAAGATTCAAAACCAAGACAATGGAAAGGCAAAACTGGCTACCTTTGCGGGGGGTTGTTTTTGGTGCATTGAGGCGCCTTTTGAGGAAATCGATGGGGTAATCTCCGTGGTGTCGGGCTATTCGGGTGGAGAAGAAAAAAATCCTTCATATGCAGATGTCAGCACAGGAAAGACAGGACATAAGGAAGCGGTCCAAATAAAATTTAATCCGGATGTGATCAGCTATTCAGAGTTGATTGATATCTTCTGGCAGCAATTTGATCCCACAGATGCCGGAGGATCTTTTCATGATCGGGGCACTCAATACCAATCTGCTGTCTTTTACCATTCCCAGGAACAAAAACGAGTAGCGGAAGCTTCTAAAAAAAGA
This sequence comes from Anditalea sp., assembly GCA_040905145.1. Taxonomy (GTDB): domain Bacteria; phylum Bacteroidota; class Bacteroidia; order Cytophagales; family Cyclobacteriaceae; genus DATGMS01. The sequence continues at coordinate 25,522 of JBBDSC010000007.1, read as the reverse complement.
TTGGACAATTCAGGCAAATTTAAGGCCCCTGTAATTACTCCCATTGAAAAAATTACAAATTTTTATAAAGCAGAATCCTATCATCAGGATTATTACAAAAAAAAACCCAAGGAATATGCAGCTTACCGAACTGGATCCGGGAGGGACAAGTTTATAGCGGAGCACTGGAGTTTATCTTCCGCAGATCAATATCCATCACCTTCAAAGACCTCATTAAAGCAGCAGTTGACAAACTTGCAATATAAGGTAACTATGGAGGAAGCCACTGAACCCGCCTTTAGCAATGAGTATGATAGTAATAAAGCCAAGGGCATCTATGTTTGTATTGTATCTGGTGCCCCTCTTTTCAGCTCCAAGGATAAATATGATTCCAAGTCGGGTTGGCCGAGTTTTTCTAAACCCATAGATGCCAGATTCCTCGAAAAACCGATGGATACTACTTTGGGCATGTCTCGTGTAGAAGTCAGAAGTAAATTTGGTGATGCTCATGGAGGCCATGCCTTTAATGATGGCCCGGAGCCAACAAATTTACGTTACTGCATGAATTCCGCCGCCCTTAAATTTATTCCTAAAGAAAACATGAAAAAAGAGGGATATGAAAATTATCTATGGCTGGTGGATTGAGAAGATGGTAAACTTGGGCTTTTGCACATATTCTTTATATTTCTTTTTGAATATAGATTGTGATCAATTTAAATAAAGGTTAATTTGATCAGTAAGGAAATCATAAAGCCAATCTTTTTTTCATAAAATATTAAATATCTTTCCATGCCCACTTCTACATCATCTAAAAAATTATACCAGGAAATCGCCAATTTGGACCATTTAGCCTTTGAGGCTTACAACACCTGCAACCTCTCGGTCTTCAAAACCTTTTTTGTCAAAGATTTGGAATTCTATCATGACAAAAGCGGGTTGATTTTGACACGGAAGAAGATGTTGGAAATTTTAGAGACTACTTTATGTGGCAATAGTGAAGTTAAAACTAGAAGGGAACTGGTAGCAGATAGTCTGGAGGTCTATCCCCTGCAGAATTTTGGGGCTATAGAAATAGGCACCCACTATTATTTCCAATCAAAAAATGGGCAAACTGAAAAAAAGGTGGAAGTTGCTAAATTTACCCATATTTGGAAAAAGAAGGACAATAAGTGGAAAATATCCAGGGTATTAAGCTATGATCACCAACCTATCGATCAATAATAATAATTCTTTGTGCACCTATAATACTTCCTAGTTTATCATTTCTGTCAACCTTCAGTAAACATCCTCTGGGCTCCCAGACTTGTCCCTGTCCCTGAAATTGAATTCAGTGATCATGGTTCTATTTTTGCATATCAAAAAATAAAACCCAACAGCAATGGACAAAATACTGATTGTAGGTGCTGCAGGATCTCTGGGCTTTGAAGTGGTCAAAAAGCTGGCACAATCCAATATTCCTTTCAGGGCGTTGGCCAGTAACCCGGACAGTGCAGAAAAGTTGAAACCTTTTACCTCTGATATCTGGATAGCTGATGCCCGAAATCCAGATGCCGTTAAAGGTTTATGTGAGGGGATCAGCATTGTGTTTTCTTCCCTGGGCAAGAGTGTGAGTCTTTTTACTGTTGATGAGGGAAATTATGATGATATCGATTATGAATCCAATAAGAATATCATTGCCGAATCCTGCAACGCCGAGGTAAAACGATTCGTATATTGTTCCATAAAGGGAAGTGATTCTGCTACTAAACTAAAGTTAGCCGAGGTTCACAAAAAAGTGCAACAATTAATGGCAAAAGCCTTTGAAAACTATACCATTATCAAACCTACCGGTTTCTTTTCCGGATTAAACGATCTGTTGATCATCGCAAAAAGGGGCTTGCTTCTATTACCCGGCTCAGGAAATTATCGGACCAATTCGATTCATCAACAGGATCTCGCCCAAGTGGTAATGGATCATCTCCATACAGGCCCCAAAAAAATGGATGTGGGAGGGCCTGAAGTGCATACCAGAGATGAAATGGCCAAGATCGTTCAACAAAAGACCAATTCACGCTTTATCCATGTCCCTGAATGGATGCTGCGCACGGGGATTCCAATCATTGGGATTTTCAATAAAAGTATAGCCCATAATCTGGATTATTTCAGGCACGTCAGCACTACAAATATGGTGGCGCCCAAATATGGGAGCATTACCTTCAGGGAATATGTTGACGCCATAGATTTAAATGATTTACCCTAATGTCAGAAAAATATGATGCCATCATTATAGGAAGTGGCCCCAATGGCTTATCTGCGGCCATCCGTCTTCAGCAACTGGGTCTGAGAACTGCGGTATATGAGCAGTCTTCCACTCCGGGAGGTGCCGTAAGAACAGAAGAACTTACATTAAAGGGTTTCAAACACGATCTTGCATCGGCCATTCATCCCTTGGGATTGGCATCACCCTTCTTCCAAACATTGCCTTTGGACCGATTTAACCTGGAATGGATCGATCCCGGAATTTCTTTTGCCCACCCTTTTCCAGATGAGTCTGCCCATGTAGCTTATCGTAGCGTGGAAGAGACTGCGGCACAATTTGGTCAGGACACTAAGAACTATATCTCCCTCATGGGCAATCTGGTAAAAGACTGGGATAAAATTGGCACTGATCTACTCAAGCCCCTTAGCATCCCCTCCCATCCCATCACTTTTGCTTCATTTGGGTTAAAAGCATTGCTTTCTGCCAAACAATTGGCTAACCTTTATTTTAAAGAAGAGAAAACCAAAACATTTTTTTACGGCTCCGCTGCCCATTCGACCTTGCCACTCACCAACCTTGCCTCCTCTTCCTTTGGACTCGTATTGCTGGCCATTGCCCACAAATATGGTTGGCCGTTCCCAAAAGGAGGCGCCTCTGCCCTTTCAGGTGCTTTGATAGCCTATTACCAATCCCTTCAGGGACAAGTCCATCTCAATTTCCTTGTAAAACACCTTAATGATCTGCCACAGTCGAAAGTCTACATTTTCGACCTCACCCCTAAACAGCTCTTAAATATTGGCGGCACTGAATTCTCTTGGTTATACAGGAAAAGGATGAATGCCTATCGCTATGGAGCGGGGGTTTTTAAAATAGACTGGGCCCTTCATGAACCCATCCCTTTTATCAATGAAAAATGTCGTCAGGCAGCCACCTTACATATCGGTTATTCTACAAAAGAAATAGAACTTTCAGAGCAAAACAATTTCAACAACAAGTTATCCACCCATCCTTACGTACTGCTAGCCCAGCAGAGCATCTTCGATGATCAAAGGGCCCCAAAAGGAAAGCATACGGCCTGGGCTTACTGCCATGTCCCCAATGGAAGCTTGGAGGATATGACTAAGGTGATTGAAGATCAGATAGAAAAAGTGGCACCGGGCTTTAGGGATACCATTCTTGCCCGTGCTACCCATAACACCGCGGAATTGGAAGCATTTAATCCAAATCTCATTGGTGGGGATATCAATGGAGGAATACAGGATATCACCCAACTTTTCACCAGACCCATTACGAAATTATCCCCTTACTCAACCCCTGATCCAAGGGTATATATTTGCTCTGCCTCCACTCCGCCGGGAGGGGGCGTACATGGAATGGGGGGATATAATGCCGCCGAAAAAGTCATTGAAGATCATTTTAAAATAGAATCTGAACATTGAAGGTTTAGGCTCTTATCAGTAATTTCCGTGCTTTTTCCGGCAAAATTTCAAACAACAAATAAAAATCAATCTTAAATTCAAAATAAAAAACCTCTTCGCTTCTCATCTCGAATGATTGGGTTCTTTTATAGTAGGTTTGACTTTTTATCACTTGAAATTTATTGTCTTTTGTCTTTGGATATTTGTTTTTTTCCGGCTTTGGGTTATTGTAAGTCTCCATCATCAGCATGTCTTTTTCGTAGCTAAGGCCACAAACTGTTGAGATATTCACACAATCCCGACTATCCAGATCTAAAGTGCATATAACATAAACTTCTATTTCTCTCCTGAAGATCTTTATGGAAAGGCTTAAGAAACAGGATATTTGGTAATGATTATTTGTTTAAATCCACCATTCCTTTGGAGACAAAATTTTGATTTGGCATTTGGCATTATTTTCTATATAATATTTATAAAACCCCCTTAAAAATGGATATAGGATTTGTAGTTAATCAAATAAAAACAGAAGAACCAAATTATGACACCACACTCATGACGCATACGGCTGTTAAAATGGGCCATCAAGTCTACATTATAGGTGTCGGAGATCTTGCCTATTTTGAAAAGGGCCATATCGGGGCAATGGCTGTGAAAGCCCCTACAAAAAAATTCCGCAACCAAGAGGGCTATTTGGCTTATATTCAAAGCAAAGAAGCAGAAAAGGTACGCATTACCTCAGAGCATCTGGATGTCCTATTTCTTAGGAGTAATCCTTCAGAGGATATTGGCAGCAGGGTGTGGGCCCAGTCCGCAGGAGTGGTATTCGGTAAGCTGGCCATTGAACATAACGTGCTGGTATTAAATGATCCTTATCATTTGATGAATACGCTAAACAAAATGTACTTTCAGCATTTTCCTGAAATCGTCCGCCCAAGGACCATTATTACCCGAGATCCAGACCAGATCAGGGAATTTTACGAACAAGAAGGAGGCAAGGTCATTTTAAAGCCTTTACAGGGGTCGGGGGGACAAGACGTATTCTTGTTAGATGAAACCACCAATCTCAATCAAATTGTTGAAGCCATCGGCAGAAACGGTTTTGTGATCGCTCAGGAATACCTTCCTGCCGCCAAAGACGGTGACACCAGGGTGATCCTTATGAATGGAAGAATATTTCAGGTGAAAGGGAAATATGCTGCCATCCACCGGACAAATAAAAAAGGGGATATCCGAAGTAATATTCATGCGGGTGGGGCTGCAGTAAAAGCCCAGATAAATGATAAAATATTGGAACTGGCACATATAGTGGGGCCAAAACTAAAAAATGACGGAATGTTTTTGGCAGGGCTGGATATTGTGGGGGACAAAATCATGGAACTCAATCTTTTTAGTCCGGGTGGTTTATGGGGAGCAGAGCAATTAGAAAAAGAAAAATTTGCCCAGGCTTTGATTGAATCCATCGAAAATAAAGTTAAGTATAAGAAACATTATAAAAATAACATCCCCAATGCCATGCTGGCGACCATGGAATAAGAAATGGATCCATTTGAGAACCTGAATTGCCTGGGGATTACATATATTGGATAAATGGTAAGGGACTGGCTTAAAAGATAACACCTTTTAAGCCAGTCCCTTTAACATTCTTGCACTACAAAAAAACCGTCCTTCCCCTCTGATTGGTACAAGGGCATGAAAATCCGTCCATCCCATTCTGATACGATATTTCTGCCATCGGAGGTGGCCAAAATTTCTCCTTTGCTTATTTTTTGGAAATTCACATAGCCAGGTTTCATTTGGAAAAATTCTTTTTCCTGAATATCATATTTATAAATTACCTCAAAGGATAAATTGGTATCGGTCACAGATTTTTTTAAAACATCATAATGGAGGGCAAAATCAGGCACATCCCTTTCATCCATACAGCCAATATTCACCAGGGCAAGCCAAATGGCCGCTTCATGGTTTTCAATGGAATTCAAGGATTCATGCTGGCCAGCTTCAATGGTGCATCCATTATGCCCTTTATGGTTTAAATAATAATCCATATGGCCGGGAATATAGTCTTCTATCCCCTTTACAATAAATAAAGGAAATTTTTTCGCAAATTCATAGCTTCCCTTATCCCGATTAACACTGATATAAGGCTGACTAGCAGAGGAGGTAGTATGAAGATCAAGAAAAAACACTTTGATAATCATTCCATGCTGTGCCTGGTTAATTTCCTCTATTAATGCCGAAAACTCCCTACTCTCCTGATAGCCCAAATCCTCTCCCGCTTCAAGTCTTCTCTCGGTTTCCAAAAAGCAGACCCTGTTAAGGTCTTTGTCTATCAATCGGGCATTTTTGCTTAATGCAGCCATGTTGCCAGCTAGTCCGGTGAGTTCCCCTTTTATTGGCAAATTAAATTGTTTCAGCTTTTGCCAAACCCTTCTAAAAGCAAAGATGCCACTGGTTTCATTCCCATGTACCCCAGCGGTGATGATCAAAGCAGGTCCTTTTTCACCTTGGGTATATTTTCCCAATACCCTTCCTATCGCCACTGATTCTTCCAGTGCCGAATTGCTTACCGTTATCATTTCCTCAATGGAATTCTTCATAGGTGGATGATTGGTTTTAATATTCTCCAGTGCATCATAACTACAGGGTGTTCCCATAAAAAACATCTATCCCACTTTTCTTCTCTAAATCAATGGTTTCTGAGAGCGTCGATCAATTCATTCTTTTTCATGTGTATATAATTTTGGCTTCTGCCTGCCCCGATCTTTTATCGGGCAAAACTCGCTGAACATTCATCCTGGTGTGTGAGAACCTTCTTCTGACATAACAGATATTATTGGACCATCTCCCATTCTTAATTTATGTATTAATTATTTCACCTCCATTGGGATGTAGAAATTGCCCCGTCATATAGCTGGCGTCTTCCGAAGCCAGAAAAACATAACAGGTAGCCACCTCATTGGGCTCTCCTGGGCGTCCCATAGGTACATTTTCCCCAAAATCATCCACTTTTTCCTCTGAAAAAGACGCAGGGATCAAAGGGGTCCAAATTGGCCCAGGCGCTACACCGTTTACCCGGATTCCTTTTTTTGCTAAATTGGCAGAAAGGGATCGTGTAAAGGCAACAATCGCACCTTTGGTGGAAGCATAATCGATAAGATGGTGACTTCCCCTGTAGGCTGTCACTGAAGATGAATTTATAATGCAGCTTCCTTTTTTCAAGTGCGGCAAAGCTGCCTGGGTGATAAAAAAGTAAGAAAATATATTGGTCCCAAAAGTCCGTCTTAATTGCTCTTCACTGATATTTTCAAGACTGTCTTGCGGATATTGCTGCGCTGCATTGTTGACCAAAATATCCAGTTTGCCAAAAACTCTAATGGTCTGGCTCACTACATATTGGCAATGTTGCTTTTCACTAACATCCCCCGGTATCAATATCCCTTTAGCTCCCCTTTCTTCTACTAACCTCAATGTTTTCTCTGCATCTTCATATTCGTCCAGGTAAGCTATGGCGACATTAGCACCTTCTTTGGCGAAAGCCAGCGCAACAGCCCTGCCGATTCCACTGTCCCCTCCAGTAATCAGGGCCACTTTATTCTGAAGCCTTTTATCAGCACCGTTGGCTTCAGATTCCGGAAGGGGCTTCATTTCTTCTTCTATCCCCGGTTGCTCATCCTGATGTTGGGGAGGAATTTTATTTCCAGTATCTGTTGACATTTTTATGGAGGTTTAATCTCGTTTTCTATTCAGTATTTCTATCCAGCCTGTTATATCGGCTAAAAGCATTCCATCTTTTACCATCTTACCAAAATTTCTTAGAAGGTTGTCCCCTTATTCTCCGAAAATTTAATCCAGGTAGTTTTTATAGCATTTTAGACCTCTATAATAGGGTCTATTATTAATAAAAATAGAAATTTAACGTTCCTATTTTGAAACAAATTGTGGCAAAAATGAAACAAGCAACCTTTTGTGCAACAAGGCCTAAAAAAATTACAAGTAATTTTTTCCTATATTTGACCTATATTGGGTATTTTTGATACATCAGCCTATCCGGTTAAAAGTGGTAAACTTGCCTTTGTCACTGACAGGAAAAGATGAAGAGATTTTGTCGCTGAAAAGCCAATTGATCCACATCCGCTTGATTTCAAATCATCAGTCTTTTGGTAGAAAGATTGCTTTGGCTATAAATATGAATCTCAGTGTTGAAGGGAAATTCCAAAACTGGCGAATATCGCCCCAATCGCCTTATGATTATAATATATTCTATTCGGCTATTATGAATAAAAATATCTACAGTTTAGCTTTTTCAAGATCGCATGATATCATCATCATAGCTGGTTGTGACCACCAAATTATAGAAGTCAATCCAGCAGCCATCAAAAACTTCGGCTATTCCAATGAAGAATTTTTGCAAATGGATCTGAGCCAGTTGTGTTTCGAACAAAAAGATGGTATAAAATTTTTAAGGGACATATGCAAAAGAGATCATGTTGTTCATTGGGAATATTTTTTCAAGAATAAAAAGAGAGAAGCTTTTCCCGTATTATTAAATGCTGATCAGATAGACGACGAAAGTGGGACTTTCATGGTAGTCGCCCAAAACATCACGGAATTGAATCAGGAAAAAGAAGCCCTACAAACGAAAAAAGAAATGCTGTTGTTAGGCAAGATGAGTCAGACCATAGCCCATGAAATCAGGAACCCCTTGAACAATATATTGCTGGGCTTGAACCAATTCCGGTACATTCTTCCCAATGAAAATGAAGAAGTGACTTTTTATCTCAATTACCTGGAGAAAAATGGGCTTCGGATAAATGGACTGATCAATAAATTGCTGGGTCCCACTTCTTTGTTTGAGATGAAAAAAAAGAACCTCAATTTGAATGATCTGGTAAATGAGGCGGTAAAAATTTCTGCTGACAAGATGAAGATTTCCAATATAATCTTAAATTTAGACCTTTCTGATCAACCACTTATATTTGAATTGGACAAGGAAAAGATGCTTATGGCCTTAAACAACCTCATTATTAACGCCATTGAATCCCTTACAGAAGATGAGGGGGTAATTTACATAAGAACCGGTTATAAAGATGAAAAAGCCTCTTTAATGATCTCGGACAATGGACATGGAATTTCTGATGAAGATTTGAAAAAAATCTACCAGCCTTTTTTCACCACCAAATCTTTTGGTATGGGATTGGGATTGATCAATACTGAACAAATCCTTACAGCCCATGGCATCCAAATGGAGGTACAAAGTGAGGTAGATAAAGGGAGTACCTTCACCTTATATTTTTAATAGATTGACAATTAAAACCCAATAAAAGATGAATGTGATTTTTATAGATGATGATGAGGATTTAAATTTCATGCAGGAACTGATGTGTACCCGGTCAAAAATTATCGATAATTTCTTTATCGCCTCCAGTGCCCTTCAAACTTTGGATTACTTGCAGGAAACCAAAATAACACCTGATATCATTTTTGTGGATATCAATATGCCTATTATGTCCGGTTTCGGGTTTATTGAGGAGTATGAAAGAAAATTTTCCTCCCAATTCCCTGAAACTCGACTTTATGTGGTTTCCAGCTCAGTGAGGGAAAATGACAGAGTAAGGGCCTTGGAATATGGCACCGTGAAGGGTTTCGTTGTAAAACCTTTAACAAGCGAAAAACTGGAAGAAATTTATTATCAATACGAAAAATACTGACCCTTCGTCCCATTGAGAATCATCTGGTGGAAAATTCTGCCCACAAGGGCAAATGATCCGAAATCCTCCAGGACATCTGTGTAGGCGTTAGATTCCTACGCATCAATACATGCGGACCAAAATTAAAAACTCCTCCATTTTTATATTGTATGGAAAGCTGCGGAATGTGATTATGATTCTCAAACCAAGCGATTTGGGTATAATATTTTGTACTTCCATCATAGATGGTCCTCTTTACCTCATGAAGATCTACTGGTACTTTTAATCCCGTGGACACGAAAGCTTTATACCGGTCGTCCCCCCTTCTGTCAATATTGAAATCCCCCAATACAATAAGGCTTTGATCAAAAGACTTCATATGCGAGGCCCATATTCTCATCCATTCTGCAATGGCCTTAAGTTCTGCTGTCCTATCCTCTTTCAGATTCCCGTAAAGGACATGAAGCGTCACCAAGACAAAAGTTTTATCATCTACATTAAAACCAACAGCATAAGGAGTCCTGGCAAATTGCCTTGAAAAAGCATCTTCCTTAATAGCGGAACTCTGTTCCTCCGGAACAACCAGTTCACAGGCCAAACCTGATAATTTCACCTTTCTGGTGTCAAATAAAAAGGCAAGCCTTTCATCATTGCCAACATCTCCCCCACTAACATCCGTCAATATAAAACTCCAATGCCTGCCCATTATTTTCAACATGTGGCGCAAAGCTTTCAAATCACCTTTTACCTCCTGCACCGCTATGATATCAAAGCGTGATAAAATAGCTGCCAGACACAAAACCGACTGAAGGTCTCTTTTGGGAGAGTCATCTTCCTCAGCTTCCCATTTTTCGGTCAGCCCACCAAAGGATCTGATATTCCAGGTACCGATCAATACGTTTTTGTCCAGTTCCTTGGAAGGCAATAAATCGTCCATAAATTTATTTAGGTCAACGATCTCTTCCTCAACATAAGGTGGGGGATTGTCTGTTATCTTTGGCATGAGCTATTGATTTAGGTAAAAATAATGATTTTTTTTATCTAAAGGAGCCCTGGCAAAAACATTGCCTGAGCCCTATAACTATTTAACCACATAGAGCCCCAGCCAAGTGGCAAACAAACCTGTCAGCACACTCAGGGCAATGTAAGCAAAAGCGACCAGGGTATGGTTGGACTGAAACAAACTTAAGTTTTCAAAGGCAAAAGTAGAAAAAGTCGTATACCCTCCGCAAAACCCAACCACCAAAAGAAATTTTAGATCAGGGGTCGTCCAATATTGCCGTTCAAACAGTCCCAGTAAAAGCCCTATAAGGAAACAGCCGATAAAATTGACCATAAAAGTAGCCAAGGGATAAATAAAGGAGAAATGTTTATTTACGAAAACAGCGGTCAGATAGCGAAAAATGCTTCCAAGACCTCCACCAAGCCCCACCAAGATTATTGTTTTGATCATTAAGGTTTATTTCATTATGCCCACTTAATCCATCTCAATATAGCATGGTTTGAGGCTAATTTGCAAGGTTGGATGCTATGATTTTAAAGACTGAACATCTTATTCCATTGATTCACTCAAAGTCAATGATTCCACTTCTTTGGTGATTTCTTTTCCCACCTGAATCACCTTCTCCTCTACATCACGTTGTGTTAGCCCCAGAGGCGGATCCAATGGAATGTGGGGTGCTATAATGATCGATACAATGGAAGTCAATTTAATGAGTATGTTCATTGAAGGCCCAGAAGTATCTTTAAAAGGATCCCCTACCGTATCACCAGTTACTGAAGCTTTATGTGCCTCGGAACCTTTGTACTGCATGACCCCGTCGATCATCACTCCTTTTTCGAAAGATTTCTTGGCATTGTCCCAGGCCCCTCCGGCATTGTTTTGGAAAATACCCATTAAAACACCGGAAACAGTAACACCGGCCAACATACCTCCCAACACCTCATGACCGAAAAGAAAGCCCATCAAAATAGGTGATAACAAAGCTATAGCTCCCGGGGCAATCATTTCCCGGATAGACGCTTTCGTGGAGATCTCCACGCACTTTTCATAGTCAGGTTTGGCTTTGTATTCCATAATGCCTGGAATGTCCCTGAACTGTCTCCTTACTTCATTCACCATATCCATTGCGGCCCTCCCTACTGCGGCTATGGCCAGCGAGGAGAATATAAAGGGGATCATGGCGCCGACAAAGAGACCGGCCAATACATCGGCTTTATAAATATCAATGGAAGATATCCCTGAAATCCCCACATAAGCGGCAAACAAAGCCAAAGCTGTCAAAGCAGCCGAGGCAATGGCGAAACCCTTACCAGCAGCAGCAGTGGTATTCCCTACCGCATCCAACACATCCGTTCTTTCCCTTACCTCTTTAGGCAATCCTGACATTTCAGCAATACCCCCCGCATTGTCCGCAATAGGACCAAACGCATCAATGGCCAATTGCATGGCCGTGGTGGCCATCATACCCGCAGCAGCAATGGCCACACCATATAATCCTGCAGCCATATAAGAGGTGAAAATACCACCCGCAAGTACCAAAATCGGTAAAACAGTGGATTCCATACCTACAGCCAAGCCCCCAATGATATTCGTGGCATGGCCTGTAGAGGATTGTTTGATGATCGAATTTACCGGACGCTTACCCATCGCAGTGTAATATTCCGTAATGATACTCATCAAGGCTCCTACGATCAAACCAATAAATACAGCTCCAAATACACCCATTTTAGTAAATGAAGCAGAACCATCCCTTATCATGATCAAATCCCCCTCTGGCAACAAATAATCAATCAAAAAATAAGAAGCCGCCACCGTCAAAATAATTGAAATCCAGTTGCCCTTGTTCAAGGCTGCCTGTACACTATCGCTTTCCTGATTGATCCTGACAAAGAAAGTCCCCACAATTGAAAATACCAAGCCCAATCCAGCGATAGCCAAAGGCAATAAAATAGGGGCGATGCCTCCGAAATTATCATTGGAAATGATCTCTCTTCCAAGTACCATGGAAGCCAAAATCGTTGCTACATAACTACCAAAAAGATCTGCTCCCATACCTGCTACATCCCCCACATTATCCCCCACATTGTCAGCAATGGTAGCAGGGTTACGGACATCATCTTCTGGAATGCCCGCTTCCACTTTTCCAACCAAATCAGCACCTACATCCGCAGCTTTGGTATAAATACCCCCGCCTACTCTCGCAAATAAAGCAATGGATTCTGCCCCCAACGAAAATCCAGCAAGCACTTCCAAGGCCGTTTCCATGGCATGTCCATTCACATCACCGCCGGTTGATAAAACAAAAATATTATAAAAGACTATAAATAAAGAGCCCATTCCCAATACCGCTAATCCAGCAACTCCCAAACCCATCACGCTACCACCGGTAAAAGAGACATTAAGTGCTTTCTTTAAACTGGTCTTGGCCGCTTCTGTAGTTCTCACATTGGCTTTGGTAGCGATTTTCATTCCCATATAACCTGCAAAAGCAGATAAAAAAGCCCCTATAAGAAAGGAGATGGCAATGACCGGGCTGGAATTATCTACCAAAGTCCCCGACCATGCTAAAATAAGCGCAGCAATAACTACAAAGTAACCCATCACTTTCCACTCCGCTTTTAAAAATGACATGGCTCCATTGGCAATATAACCAGCCAATTCTACCATGTTCTTATCCCCTGCTTGTTGTTTAGTGACCCAGGCTGATTTTATGGCCATTACGATAAGGCCCACGATCCCAAGTAATGGGATTAAATAAATAAATGATTGTTCCATATAGGTAAAATGTTTACTAAAATAATTCAACTGACAAATATATTATTATTCACCTACCCTACAATCAATGGCTAATTTTAAAAAACTCAAGGAATGGTTGTTGAAAAATTATTATTATTATAAAAGATGCAAAACATTAAATAAAAATTGGAAAACATCCTGATTATTTTTAAGATCTAATCATTTAGCACATTATTTATTATAAAATTTTTATGAAAATCTTTCGCTTATTAATCCCATTATAAAAAGTTTTTCTGCTAAAGCTTGAAACAGAGATATTAAAAAATGGAGAAAAAGAACCCCTGTTTTGCTGGTCACTTTTGCAAAAAATCCAAGCCACAACTCCCTTCTATCTATAATAAAAATGGCCATCACACAAGGAATCCGCCCTTCTGTGACAGCCCATTGGGAATTAATTAGATTACGATGAAAATTTCACGTTCATGGAAATAGGTACTGCACTCAATGCCTTACTTACGGGACAGTTGTTTTTGGCCAATTGCGCCAGTTCCTCAAATTCCTGTTGCTCCATTCCGGATACTTTTCCTGTTAAATCCAATTTAATACCCGTAATGGCAAATCCTTCCCCTCCTTTTTCCAGGGAAACGGTAGCGACGGTATTTAACTCATCCGCTGTAAAACCTTTTTCTGCTATTTGAAAACTTAAAGCCATATTAAAACACCCTGCATGTGCAGCAGCGATTAATTCTTCAGGATTGGTTCCTGCTTTTCCATCTTCATTTTCAAAACGGGATTTGGCACTATAAGGTGTATTGTCAAAAAACTTATTGGCGGAAGAAAGTTTTCCTTCCCCCTCTTTTCCTGTACCTTTCCAAACGGCTGTTGCTTTTCTATTCATGGGTTTAAATTTTTGTGATTAATGATATACCTTCCGGACACCTTGCTGATATCCATTTTTGTTAGTTAAATGTATTTAATAAATTCAAGGATTAAAATGATTCCAGATATTAGTTTACCTGATTATCCATGAGACATGAAAGTTATACATATCACCCAAGCCGGTGGACCTGAAGTACTTCAAATCGCAGAGAGGAAAAAGCCGCAACCCAGACCCGGTGAAGTGCTAATCAAAATAAGGGCCGCAGGGATCAATCGGCCCGATGTTTTGCAAAGAATGGGCCGCTATCCGGCTCCCGAGGATGCTCCGGCGGACATTCCTGGACTGGAAGTAGCAGGGGTCATAGAAAAAACGGGGGAACAGGTAAGCCATTTAATGGTAGGCGATACAGTCTGCGCTTTAGTTTCCGGAGGGGGGTATGCCGAATATATTACCGCTCCTGCCCCTCAATGTTTACCTGTACCGGAAGGATTAAGCTTTGAAGAGGCTGCTTCCCTTCCTGAGACTTTTTTTACAGTATGGAACAATATTTTTGACCTCGGTCATTTCAAAGCAGGTGAAACCGTGCTCGTTCATGGGGGAAGCAGTGGCATAGGCGTGGCAGCCATACAGATGGTAAAAGCTTTGGGAGGAAAAATATATGTTACCGCCGGCACAACCTCAAAATGCCAGGCTTGTGAGGGATTGGGCGCTGACAAGGCCATTCATTATAAAGAGGAGAATTTTGCTTCAAAGATTAATGAATTGACTCAAGGAGAAGGTGTGGACCTTATTCTGGACATGATCGGAGGGGATTATGCGGCCAGAAATATTGAAATCCTAAAACCAAAAGGCAGGTTGGTCATGATCAATGCCATGAAAGGCAAAATGGCTACCATCAATCTGCTCCAAGTGATGTCAAAACAGCTGGTGGTCACCGGTTCTACCTTGCGCCCACAATCGGTGGAATACAAGGAAAAAATCGCTCAAAATCTATTTAAACATATCTGGCCACTTATCCCCTCCAAGATAAAACCGGTTATCTTTGAATCCTTTCCTTTGGCAGAAGCCGGAAAAGCCCATCAATTGATGGAAAGCTCCGCTCATATTGGGAAAATCGTTTTGGTAACATTAGCCTAATGGGGAAAGAGGTAATGATTTGGGATTTTGTTTAGGATAGTTAGCAAAAACATACAATTCAATTCACAATCTGGTCTTTTTTAGCTGATATCAAACGGTATTAAGGATTAATTATAAAAAATAAATAAATATATAATGATTTTCGGGTTTTAAATCTAAAATTCTGTAACTTGAATTCACATCAACCATTTGTCAACCGTATTGCACTTTATGAGACATTTTCTTTCATTCATTAACTTGCTTTTTGGATTGGCTCTACTGCCGCTTTTTTCCTGCCAGCCCACAAATTCCAGAGAAAAAATCAGTAACAGTGCCTTTGTGATCACCAATGTAAATATAATTGATGTGAATAATGGGAATATCCATCAGGGACATGTGGTGATAGATTCAACCCAAATACAGGAAATTTTGGACCTGGAGACCGCTATCGATAAAGGTAACGGAACCCTTATCGATGGTACGGACAAATATTTAATTCCCGGACTGGCAGAGATGCATGCCCATATCCCCTCTCTGCCATGGGATGATCCAAAAATAGCTGAAACGCTTTTTCTTTATCTTTCCAATGGAGTAACCACCATCCGGGGCATGTTGGGACATCCTGCACATCTGGAGTTAAGGGAAAAAGCGGCCAACCAGGAGATTTTAAGCCCCAGGATTTATACTTCCAGTCCTTCTATAAATGGAAATACGGTTACTAATCCCGAGGATGCCAGAAGCCAAGTCACTGCCTATGCCCAGGAAGGCTATGATTTTCTCAAGATTCATCCAGGCCTCCGTTTACATGTTTTTGATGAGGTGGTCAAAACGGCCAATGAAGTAGGGATACCTTTTGCCGGCCATGTCTCCACAATGGTCGGTGTGCGCCATGCCCTGGAGAGCAAATATGCCACCATTGACCATGTGGACAGTTATTTGGAAGGCTTGGTTCCGGAAGAAGAAAATGTCAATCCTACCGAAAATGGTTTTTTTGGATATAATTTCACCAACTTGGCCGATACTTCCAATATTCCTGAACTGGTGGAAATGAGCAAAGCCAACCAGGTGTGGGTGGTGCCCACACAAAGTTTATTTGACCGTTGGTTTTCCCCAACCGATCCTGAGATTCTTGCACAGGAAACAGAAATGAGCTATATCTCCCCCGAAACCTTGGACAATTGGATTCAAAGTAAGAAAAACCTAATTTCCGATCCCAATTATGATTCCGCTACCTGGGTAAAATTCAATGAAATCCGTTCCCAATTGATCAAAGCCCTGCATGACGAGGGACAGGGCCTGTTGTTGGGATCAGATGCCCCACAGGTCTTTAATGTGCCGGGTTTTTCCATTCATCATGAACTGAAAGGAATGATCAATGCTGGATTAAGCCCGCTTGAAGCCATTCAAATTGGGACTATTAATCCTGCCAGGTTTTTTGAAGGCTCATTTGGGGAAATCAAAGCCGGACTGGATGCGGACCTCATTTTACTGGAAAGAAATCCGCTCGATAATATAGAAAACCTTAAAAATCCAATAGGGGTTATGGCAAGGGGGCAATGGATGGACCGGAACATGATCGATAAAAAATTAAAAGAAATAGCAAAAGTCTATTCTACAAACTAATAAGGTTAAAAAATAATAGTATCTTTAAAAATTCAATCAATAACAATTCAAATTATGGCAACAGGCGAAGTAAAGTTTTTCAATGACACAAAAGGTTTTGGATTTATAACTCCAGACGCTGGAGGTAAAGACGTATTTGTACACAGGTCAGGTACAAAAGAAGATTTGTATGAAGGTGATAAAGTGGAATACGAATTAGAGCAAACAGATAGGGGGCCAAGTGCGGTAAATGTTACCAAGGTATAATAAAAGCTTGTCCCAAGCGATTTAAGACAGATTAGAAAGCCTCAAATATTTATCTTCTTAGTTTTGCCTCCCCAAACTCATTAAAAGAGCCATAAGAGAAAAACTAATTAGGAATTATGGATTTGGGGCTTTTTTTATTAGCCCTATCCCAAGCACAATAAAAGTAAAAGTCAAAATGGCAAATCCTACGTAGGCCAGATAAATCCATGCATTTGGTTCTGTGCTTTCAGGATCCAAAACTGACAGAAAAAATGCAGCAGGAATAATTATTGCTGAAAACGGCACTCCGACCCTTACTATTTGCTTCATGGTTTCTGAAAGATTTGCATCATCTACGTACTTTAAAATTACCAATGATAAAATCAACAAAACTCCCGCATGGGCATGCCCTGCTCTCCATAGATCCTGGCGAAGCGGATTATTGACATATCCATCTTCTGAATTGGTCAATAGATACAACAGGCTCGCTCCTCCATAGGCTACTGTTGGCAGGACGATCAATAGTATCCCGGCCAATCTTTTTGATTTTGGTTCCATATCCTATCAAATTTATATGTTGATTTTCTCCGTTGATGTCACTTATTCTGTCCTTAGTAGAGGTTTTTAAATTCTCAATATTCAATAAACAACAATCAATGCTCCATGTTGGAATGCTTGCTGTTAGCTGTTTTCCCACTACTTGAGAATTGAATGTTGAACATTGAGTGTTGAATATTTCTTTCTTTCATGCTCAATCATCCACCATAGCACCTACAATTTGGCGGAATTTCCAACCTGTTTGGTCAGAGGTAGGGCCTTGGGTTTGTTTCATAATGATCCCTATGATCTTCTCCTTTGGATCCGCAAAATATTGGGTGTTGAAATAGCCGCCCCAGTCAAAGGTTCCTGCACTGCCCATACCTCCCCTATCCTGCCCAGCCTCAGTCAAAACCCCAAATGCCAACCCGTAATGTTTATTTGGCCCACCCCATAATTCGCCTGTCTGATTTCCCATTACTGATTTAACGGTAGTGCGGCTGAGGATCCGTACCCCATTTAGCTCTCCCCCATTCAGGTACATCTGCAGAAAAGTGGCATAATCCTTTGCCGTACTGGACAAGCCCGCACCACCGGAAAAAAAGGTTTTTGCTCCCTTTATGGGATAGTCTGTATCATAAAATGTATTTGGATATTTAACCCAATTTCCATTTTCCTTTTTTTGAACCGAAACTAGGCGGTCCGCTTCTCCTTCTGGTAAATAAAACCAGGTATCCGTCATCCCCAAGGGTTCAAAAAGCCTTTCCCTCAAAAATTCATCAAATGTCACTCCGGATACCACTTCTATAAAATATCCCAGTACATCAAGTCCTTCACTATAGGTGTATTCCTCCCCTGGATGATGGTGAAGGGGCAGCTTGGCCAATTTTTCGACACTTTCCCCTATACTGATGTCTTCCGTGGTAAACAAATCGATGATCCCCGCCTTATTATAAATCATTTTCATCCGCTCGTCTCCATCTATCATCCCATAACCCAATCCCGAAGTATGGGTCAACAAATGCCGGATAGTAATTTCCTTATTGGCAGGCAGACTGTTATAACTGGTATCGGCATATTTAAAATCCTGAAGCACAGTGGGGTTTTTAAACTCTGGGATATATTTAGAAATAGGGTCATCCAATTGAAACTTCCCCTCTTCCCAAAGCATTAATACGGCTGTGGAAGTAATGGCTTTGGTTTGTGAGGCAATCCGGAAGATCGCATCCTTTTCCAGCTCCCGGCCGCTTTCATTGTCTGCCAACCCAAAGGCCTTATGATACACGATCCTTCCGTTTCGGGCCACTAAAGCTACTACCCCGGGAATATCACCTTCCGAAACAGCCTTCTGAAACATGTCATCCAACCTTGTCAACCGCTCAGGAGATACCCCCACATTTTCCGGCCTGGCCTCGGACAAAGGAAGTGACTTTTGGAATGATCTGGTTTGTGAAATGGCGGTAAATGCCAATACAGTGAATAAAATCGTGAAAAATGTTTTCATAGTTAAAGATTTTTTACCACAAGATACTGAAAGAATTGCACAAAATACATCAGAATTTTTTGTGAACTTTGTGACTCCTTTGTGCTCCTTGTGGTTAAATGTTAAAGTAATTTTACAACAAAGGACAAATTTTTTGCAAATATTGGTGGCTCCCGATCCATCGGGATGGCTCTCTTATGTTCAATTTTATGGAATCCATTTGATATCTTTAAAATCAGGCTTTCTCTTTTCCAAAAAGGCATTCCTTCCTTCTTTGGCCTCTTCGGTCATATAAGCCAACCGGGTAGCTTCCCCGGCAAAAACCTGCTGTCCTACCATTCCATCATCAGTCAGGTTAAAGGCAAACTTGAGCATTTTGATGGAGGTGGGGGACTTCTGCAGGATTTCCTGCCCCCACTCAAAGGCCGTTGCCTCCAATTCCCCATGAGTGATCACCGCATTGACCATTCCCATCTCATAAGCTTCCTGGGCCGAATAGTTTCTTCCCAAAAAGAAAATCTCACGGGCACGTTTCTGGCCCACCATTTTTGCCAGATAAGCAGAACCATACCCCCCGTCAAAGCTGGTCACATCCGCATCTGTCTGCTTAAAAATCGCATGTTCCTTACTCGCCAAGGTCAGGTCACAAACCGTATGCAAGCTATGCCCCCCGCCTACAGCCCAACCAGGAACTACGGCAATTACCACCTTGGGCATAAAGCGGATCAACCGCTGAACTTCCAGGATATTTAAACGGGGCATGCCTGATTCATCCACATATCCCTGGTGTCCGCGGGCATTTTGGTCCCCTCCACTACAGAAAGAATAAACCCCATCTTTGGTAGAAGGGCCTTCTGCTGACAGTAAGACCACCCCTATAGAAGTGTCTTCACGCGCATCCAATAAAGCTTCAAACAATTCCCCTACGGTTTTGGGACGGAAGGCATTACGCACGTTAGGGCGGTTAAAAGCAATTCTTGCCACTCCACTGTCTTTTTTATAGGTAATGTCCTCATATTCTTTTACAACTTTCCAATTCATTCTTGAGTAAATTAGGTTCATGACTGATATATAATGCAAGATAATATCCCTAATTTTAAACTAAAATAGTAGCACTATAATTAATTCACACTTTTCTTATGAAAAACTTAAAGATAGCCATTATTGGATGTGGAAATTTGGGATCTTCCATTGTCAATGGCCTATTGAGCATTGATGGTTTTGATACTAAAAACCTGACGGTAACCAAGAGACATCCTGAAAGCCTTTTCCACCTTCGGCCGCTGGGGGTAACAGTGACTGCTGACAATCTGAAAGCTGCCCAAGATGCCGATTTGCTGGTGCTTGGGGTCAAACCCTACAATGTGGCAGACATTCTAAAAGAAATACAACCCGTTTTAAGACCCGAAAAACAGGTGGTCATTTCTTTGGCTACAGGGATTACTTTGGATGAGATGTATGCCCTCTTGGATCCCTCCACTGCCGTATATCGGGCCATGCCTAATATTGCTGCAGATATACAGGAATCCATCACCTGCATTTGTGGGAAAAATGCTTCTGCTGAAGTTGAAGATAATGTAAAAGAATTGTTCAACAGTGTGGGTATCACCATTTCCCTTGAAGAACATTTGATGGAAGGGGCCACGGTATTAGGCGCATGTGGGATTGCTTTTGTCATGCGCTTTATGCGGGCGATGACCCAGGGAGGCATACAAATTGGTTTTGACGCCGAAACTGCCAACATCATCGTCAACCAAACGGTAAAAGGGGCCGCTGAATTGATTATTCAAAAAGGGCTACACCCTGAAGCCGCCATTGACAAAGTGACCACTCCAAAAGGCTGTACGATCGTAGGGCTCAATGAAATGGAACATCATGGATTCAGTGCGGCCATGGTCAGAGGAGTCCTGGCTTCGTATGAGAAAATTGAGAAAATCCGGTGAAAATGGTTAAGACGGAAGATAGAAGACTGGAGACCGAAGGAATAATATTTAAAAGTTCAATATCTCCTTATTTATGCCGATCTATCAACACGTCCATCACTTCATCCAATTCATATCCTTTTGCTTCAAGTAAAACTAAATAATGATAAAGCAGATCCGCTGCTTCTCCCAAAAAGAGATCCTTATTGTTGTCCTTGGCTTCGATCACGATCTCCACCGCTTCCTCTCCTACTTTCTGGGCAACCTTATTTATGCCTTTGGCAAATAAGGAGGTGGTATAGGATTTATCGGATGGATTCTCCTTTCTGTCCTTTATAATGGCTCTTAGCTTGTCTATAAAGGCTGTCCTGGATTTATTGTCCTCGCCAAAACAAGTATCGGTGCCCTTATGACAAACTGGTCCCACTGGATCTACTTTGATCAAGAGAGTATCTTGATCACAATCTAATTTTAGCTCTTTTACAAAAAGGTAATTTCCGGAAGTTTCCCCTTTGGTCCAGAGCCTTTGCTTGGTTCGGCTAAAAAAAGTAACCTTTCCGGTTTCATTGGTCTTCACCAGGGCTTCCTCGTTCATATAACCAAGCATCAGGACTTCGTTTGTGGAGAAATCCTGGATAATGGTTGGTACCAATCCCCCTACTTTTGTGAAATCTATATTGATTTTTTTCATCATGTTAAATGTGGTGGATAAATTTTTCGAATCCGTACTTCATTATTTTTTGTTTATGAGTGAGTTTATAGGTTTATGGGTGGATAAGTTTGCTTCCCCAGATCCAAACTTATCCACTTTTAAACTACTCAACTCCTCCACTTTTAAACTTTTCTACTCTCTAAACCTACACCCTCACGCTCACCCCCTCTTTATCCAGGTATTCCTTCAATGCTGGAATGGGAATTTCCTTGAAATGAAATATACTTGCAGCCAGGGCGGCATCGGCCTTTCCTGCGGTAAATACATCCTTGAAATGATTTATGCTACCTGCACCGCCGGAAGCGATAACGGGAATAGAAAGCTGGGCTGAAATTTCGCTGGTGATGCCATTGGCAAAACCTGCTTTGGTCCCATCATGGTCCATGGAAGTCAGCAGGATTTCACCTGCTCCCCGCTCACTAACTTCTATGGCCCATTCCTGTGTTTTAAGCAAAGTAGGCCTTCTTCCGCCATGGGTATGGACGAAATCAATTCCATCCATATTTCTTGTATCGATAGCTACCACTATACATTGGCTCCCGAACTCAGCAGCCATCTCATTTACAATTTGAGGATTTTTTACAGCCGCAGAATTTATGCTGATTTTATCGGCTCCTGCATAAAGTAAGGCTTTAACATCAGCTATGCTCGAAATCCCCCCTCCTACGGTAAAGGGAATATTGATGGTTTTTGCCACTTTTGTCACCAGTTCAATCAAGGTTTTTCTTTTTTCCACCGTCGCTGTGATATCCAGAAAGACCAGTTCATCTGCCCCTTCTTCTGCGTAGGCCTTTGCCAGTTCAACAGGGTCGCCCGCATCTATAAGATCCACAAAATTAACTCCTTTTACAGTCCTTCCTTCTTTTACATCCAGGCAGGGAATAATTCTTTTAGTCAGCATAATTTCTTTTCATGGCACATATTTAAAGGAAATTGGAATGATGGAATGGTGGAATAATAGAGCATAACAACAACATTCCCGCATTCCGTCTTTGCTAGACCAAGGAGGCCAGTTCATTGAGGCTGATTCTTCCTTCGTAGAAGGCTTTTCCTACAATGGTACCATAAACCCCTGATCTTTCCAATTCTTCCAGGTCTTTCATGGAAGAAACCCCTCCACTGGCAATCAATTTTATCCCTGGGATTTTCTCAAGGATTTCCTTATACAGCTCAATAGATGGGCCTTGGAGCAACCCGTCTTTAGCGACATCGGTACAAATGACATAACGGATACCTTTCTGAAAATAATCCTTAATAAAAGTGATGACATCGGCTGTGGTTGTTTCTTCCCAACCACCAATAGCTATTTTCCTATTCTTGGCATCTGCACCTAATATTATTTTCTCACTGCCATGGAGCTTTATCCAATCTTCAAATAAAACAGGATTCTTCACGGCTATGCTCCCTCCTGTTACCTGTGATGCCCCACAATCAAAAGCAAGTTGGATATCTGTATCAGACTGCACCCCTCCACCGAAATCCACTTTTAGGGAAGTTTTGTTAGCAATGGATTCCAAAACCTGCCGGTTGACAATATGCTTTGCTTTGGCCCCGTCCAGATCAACCAGGTGCAATCTTTTAATGCCAGCTGCTTCAAATTTTCTGGCAACCTCCAATGGGTTGTCGGCATATTCTTTTTTTTGGGAATAATCACCTTGTGTCAGGCGAACACATTTGCCATCTATGATGTCTATTGCGGGAATAATTTCCATTATAAATTCAAGAAGTTGATTAAAATTTTTTCCCCACTGAGGCTGCTCTTTTCCGGGTGGGCCTGCATGGCATAGAAATTATCCTTATGCAGCAAAGCACTGAAATCACCATGATAATTGGTTGTCGCTATGGTATATTGATTGCTTAATTCAGCAAAATAACTATGCACATAATAAACAAAAGCGGTATCGTCCAGCCCCTTCAGTAAAGGGGATTTGAGGTTTTCCAAGTTGTTCCAACCTACATGGGGCACTTTACCCAAGGGAGGAAATTTCTTCACCTTTATAGGAAAAACTCCCAGGCATGGGGTATTATTCTCTTCGGAATGTGCACAAAGCAATTGCTGACCCAAGCAAATCCCAAAAAACGGTTGCTTCAAATTCTTAATCAATTGATCCAGATTTCTGGCTTTTAAGTATTTCATGGCCGTGCTTGCTTCCCCCTGACCCGGGAAAATTACTTTATCTGCTTTTTGGATTTCTTCAAAATCATCTGTCAGGGAAGCATTCACACCCAATCTTTCCAGGGCATACAATACCGACAGCACGTTTCCTGAGTTGTATTTAATTACTGCTACTTCCATTTACAAAAGAGAAAATGTTTTTCTAAGGGCAAAAGTTTGTCTGATTTGCTCGGCCAGCTGGGCACTTTGTGCAAAGTCCAGCGTCTGCTGTCCATCAGAATAAGCTTTTTCCGGGATTTCATGGGTTTCATAAATTATTCCATCGGCCCCGGACATTACCCCGGACAGTGCCATTTGGGCCACAAATTGCCTGATCCCGATTCCATGCGAAGGGTCGACCACTACAGGAAGATGCGATTTTGATTTCAAGATGGGCACCGCGTTAAGATCAAGTGTGTTTCTGCTCGCTCTTTCATAGGTACGGATCCCCCTTTCACAAAGGATCAATTTTTCATTGCCTCCCGAAAACACATATTCTGCTGATTGAAGTAATTCCTCTATGGTGCCGGAAATACCTCTTTTGATCATTACCGCTTTATCCACCCGGCCCAATTCGTCCAAAAGATTGAAGTTTTGCGTATTCCTTGCCCCTACCTGATAAATATCCACGTAATCATACATCTCTTCTATCTGCGATACCTGCATCACTTCACTGACGATTTTGATCCCTGCTTCCTTGGCCAAGGCATGCCAAAGCTTTAAGCCTTCAATCCCTTGGCCCCTAAAAGCATAGGGACTGCTTCTGGGCTTATAAACGCCACCTCTCATGATCTTGATCCCATTGGCTTTCAGGTGATCGATTATGCTGATGATCTGTTCTTCGGATTCAATGGAACAAGGTCCCGCCATGATGGCCATATCCCCGTCCTTGATAAAAACCCCATTTCCCAGATCAATGGTGGTGGGTTTAACTTTCCACTTATTGGAAACCAGTTTATAATCGTCAGATACAATATGAATGTCCTGTATGCCTTCATAATGACCGAAACGCCGAATATCAAAATCAGCCTTTCCTATTCCTACCAGGTAAGTTCCCAATTGGGTTTTTACTTCCGTGATCTTATATCCAACCTGATTGATTTCATCGATCAACCTCTCTTTTTGTGCGTGTGTAATGTCGCGTCTAACCTGAACGATCATCTTATACTTGTTTTATTCCTTTGATGTAGGATTTAATATCTTCCGTTAAATTTTCTGCCGTCTGCAGAACTTTGATAAAGGCACTTCCTATGATAGCGCCATGACTGAAGGAAGAAGCTTTGGTGAAGGAGTCATAATCAGAAATCCCAAAACCAATTAACCTTGGGCTCTTTAAATCCATCTCCCGCACGGTTGTAAAATAGCCGATCTGTTCGTCAGTAATCCCTGACTTGGCTCCTGTAATGCTGTGGGAAGAAACCATGTAAATAAACCCGTCGGAGTACTCATCAATTTCACGGATCCTTTTTTCACTGGTTTGCGGAGAGATAAGGAAGGTATTCCTTAAATCATACTGATCAAATAGTTCTTTATATTCATCCAAATACTGTTGCATGAGCAAATCGGGAACTATTATCCCATCCACTCCTACTTCTTGGCATTTTTTACAGAAATTTTCCATATCATATTGCATCATGGGGTTCAGGGATCCCATCAGGATAACGGGGATACTCACCTGCTTCCTCATGTTCGCAAGTTGCTCAAATAACAGTTTCAGACTCATTCCGTTTTCCAGGGCCACCCGGTTGCTTTCCTGTATGGTAGGACCATCAACAACAGAATCAGAATAGGGAATTCCTATTTCTAT
>JBBDSC010000006.1:10746-13797 GCA_040905145.1 Anditalea sp. | reverse complement strand
AAATCCCGTCGCCGTTGCTGTCGTCCGGATCGGCCATTGCCAGCAGATCAGCATCGGAAACCAGATCAAGAAGCCCCAAACCTGTAACGGCAGGCGGTGTAAATTTAGAAAACGGCACGCCTTCGGGGATCTGTTCGGGCACATAGCCGGGGATAGCGCGGTTTTGTAATTGGGTTGGTCCCTGTTCCAAAACAGTGTTCCCGGTGCTATCTTGTTCGGGGGTAAACCGGATGAGTGTAGTGGACGGATGTCCCTTCCCATCACCTGCATGGCAACTGCCGCATGATGTTGAAACAAAAACTGCCCCCAAGCCTGCTTCAGGCGTGAATACTTCATCGTTAAAAGCAATATCGCCTTCAAGAAAGGCCGCCTGCTGCTCGGTATTGAGTTCTACCGGGCCATCTAACAGGTCCTCTTCCAATGGGAGGGAAGGTAGAAATTCTTCACAACCCACACAAATTATGCAGGTCAATGTAAATGCGGCAATGCTTAAAGTATATAGTAGTTTCCGATCCATGAAGCCTCTAATTGATTTTTATTTTATAAACCTAACAATTAATTTTAATAAATCAAAAAATTATTTTTTAATAAATAAAATATATATTTAGATTAATCTAAATTATAGGTTGATGAGGTTTACATCATCGGTACATAAGTGAGGGAAAAGGATAACGTTCCCAAAAGGGCAAGGCTGACGATCTGGGCCCTGTGGCTCATTAATATAATTTTTAAATAATGATCTACTCTTTTCTTATCCTAAGGGGAAGGTTGCTATTTGATTTAAGTGAAGATGCTTTTCAACTATTCATATATTTTTGTGCTTTCCATCATTTAGAATTAATTCCGGTACAAGGTCGCTTGGGATGGCAGGCTAAAGGAGCGCTGCCAAAAGACTTCTATATAACTATACTAAGCCACGTCTCTTTTTAGCTCCGTTAATTTTCTTTCCAGATACGCTATTTTTGCCTGCCTGTATTTCTGTTGATAGTCACCAAGGTTCATGGGGTTAAACCGCTGCTGGTATTTGACCATCTTATAGTAGATAGCTAAAAGAACACAAAAGAACAAGGTGATCCTTTTTTAGTGATCCAGGAATTAAAAGAGGCGGATGAAAGTGAGGAGATGCGCTATACAGTTGGCGAAAGAAAAAAATTTACGGGCTTAATCACAAAACAAGAAAAGAACTATATGAAATGGCTATCGAACAGGATGTTCCAAACCATTCAAAGATGAACCGTGGAGAGTTGTTAGAATCCAAATAAATAATCAGGACGGGCAGCAGAAAAATGAATATGATAACATGAAGGTGCAGGCCCCTCAAAAGCTTAGAAGCAAAACCAGGAATGAATTGTACAGGATGGCTCAAGAAAGAAATCAGGGGACGTTCGGAAATGAAAAAGGAGGAGTTAATAAGTTTTCTGAAGCATATGTCCCAACAGGAGAAGTTGGTCTTGTAATATATGTATCTTTCTTTAGTTGTAGTTTTCGAGTTGAGAAAATATATTACCATAGGTTCCAAAGCAACCTCCCCAATACCACCAACAATGTTGGAATAAAAGTTATTGCAGCAGCTTTACCATACGAAACTCCAAATTTATGCCGGGTCAGCACGGCCAAAAACAGGTAAAAGCCCAGCCAGGAAAGGTAACTTATCTCTTCCATATCCGCCAGACTCAATCCAATGGATGAAGGCTGGTAAAGCATTTCATGCATGGACCCCCCTTTGTCAACATCATAAAGGACAATTATATAAATCAGGCAGTTAAGGATTACGGGATGGATAGACAGGGATATGGCCAAAGCCACTTTTTTGGAATCAAATTTTTCATCCACTAGGGTAAACATTAGGCCGGAGGTCAGCATACAAAAAACCAAAAGGACCAGCTGCATAAACAAGGTGATCAGGTTGCTGATCCCCCTGAACAACCTGAACAGTTCCAGGTTTTCCATTCCTTGGGTTCCCCCAGTGATTGGAAGGGACGCAGGTAATAGATCCCGCCAACACCTTCAACCTATCCACACCCCTGACTTTTTCCCAACTGGTGGTGGAATCCGAGGAGCCGGTCAATACCTTCGGGTTTATCTTTGATGTAATTTATACGGGAGGAATTCCGGATGAGGATTTTAGTGCACCCATCAGGGTTTTGGCAATAATAAAGAGGTAAAAAGCTTTCAATATGATGCCAAGCCCATTGGGGAGTCTTCGCAGCCGTTGAGTGAGGTGGTGAGGTTTTAAAAAGGTTTCCCGTAGCTGTTGTCGTTTCAACTGGCTCACTCAATGATTTCAGGTTTATTTTTCTATTTGCCAGCTCTTGCACCAGTTCGATCAGCTTCACGGTATTCCTGCCAAGGCGGTCAAGCTTCCAGACGACAATGGTATCACCAAGGGCGGACATATTCCAGCAGTCTTTTAAAGGCGGGTTTAGATTATTTGATTCCGGATATTTTATCGGTAAACACCTGCTGGCAATTTTCTTTCTTCAGGGCATCCAATTGCATGTCCAGATCCTGTTCAAAAGTGGAAACCCCGGCATAGCCATTTTCATTGGGTGAATGGTTTACGAAACTTAATGGTTCTGCCTATAATAAACATTGAATTAATACATAGCAATATAAACAGATAAAATTTATTAATGGATAGTTTTTGTTGCTGTTTAAATAAACCTTCGTTTTTATACATAGCGGCTGCTTGTCAGTATACAGTGGTACCTATCCGGGACAGCTAGCAACTTTTAAATTGGCCGGAGACTTCAGTAGGGATAGCTCCAAATATATTTAGGTGGATAAAATTCCCGCGCATAATTCTCCTTTTGGGGAATGAGATATAAGGATGGCATTAATCTCGGAATAACCAGACTTTTTTTTACTTGAAAATTGTTAGTTGCCTTGCCGTATTTCTACCTAACATATATTGGATTGAAAGAAAACAAAAGGTTTAATTATAATTTTAAATCAGTTTGAAAAACCTTACCTTGTTTTTTCGGTTTTAATGATCCAAGAACTGAATTTGCCGTATATTTCCTGGGATTTCCACAACAATTTATGACTGAT
>JBBDSC010000006.1:0-10646 GCA_040905145.1 Anditalea sp. | reverse complement strand
TCCTGAAAAGGAAAGAAAAGGTTATGAATACCTATTTGGGAAGGACCAATCACAGCAACGGAGCTTTTATTTCCCAGTTGGAGGAATGGATTGCTCAATAATACATATCAGTACCTAAACAAAAAACAAATGATACACCAACTATTAATTTTGATTACCGCTATTACCATGATTTCCAATCCAACCCGTTCAACTGCCAATGTTAAAATCAATGATGGGCAGGAACATAAAGTGGTCATGCAGGTTAGCAACGTTGATCCTGCTGCCCAATTAAAGGTTATCGGCCAGATCAAAAATATCCTTGAAGCCTTGCCCAACACAGAGATAGAGGTGGTCTGTCATAGCGAAGGGCTTCCCATGCTGGTTGCTGCACAAAGTAAAGTAGCTTCCCATGTAAAGGAACTGAGCGGGCAGGGGGTAATATTTGCGGCCTGCGAAAATACCCTGAGAAGGAATAAGTTGGATAAAGATGATTTATTGCCTGAAGCAATAACAGTACCTTCTGGACTTGCGGAAGTCATTTTAAAACAGGAGGCAGGCTGGTCCTATATTAAGGCCGGACTATAGTTCCCATCCTTTGATGAGCCATTCAAAATGGTGCTTATCTACGGAAATTTCCAATTGAATATTGTTCTTACTTATTTCTTTACTGAAAATAGGAGCGTGACAATAGGATGCCAAAACAAATAAATAACTAAGACCAATCACGATAACAGGGAATTTTTAATTTAAGTAGTGGATCAGGCGATGTCCCAGTCTGTTCAGTTCAGTAGAAAGAGAAGATTTCTTACCCATTTCGGACTTATCTTTTGCCTCTGCATATTATCTTTATCAAACGGGGACAGCTGGTTTCTTGTCGATATCTTATCTGAGGAAGTGCCTCCAGTTTAGGGACATGCCTGCCCGACCCAAAGGATCAGGCAGCATACCCTATGTGAATTTTTCAATCAAAATCCATTCTATGGATTTCATAATTTCTATAGTATCTAATGGGGAAGCTTTTCCCTATAATAGCCATAAATCCACGTACCGGCTATTGCACTTAATAAAGTTACCGAAATCACGGTTGCCCCTGTTCCTATTTGGGCAAACAGCGGGCCTGGACACGCCCCAGTCATTGCCCATCCCAACCCAAAAATAAGACCTCCATAGATCTGGCCCTTATTGAATTTTTTCGGATGGAATTCTATTGCTTCCCGATGGATTGTTCTAATGCTGAATTTCTTGATGAGCCAAACCGACAACATACCCACAGCAATTGCTGAACCGATAACCCCATACATATGGAAGGATTGGAAACGGAACATTTCCTGTATTCTATACCAAGAGATTACTTCAGCCTTCACAAATACAATCCCAAACAGAACTCCAACTATTAAATATTTTAGATTGTGCCACCAAGGATGCTTTAATTGTGACTCATTAACACAAACTGAATCCAAGGATCTAACTTCAAAGTCTGTATTAGCATTTCCGACAATATCTTTAACTGCCATTTCCTGATTGATTAAAGTGAAAGAATAAACGGTAATATGTAATTGGCCATAATAAATCCTCCGACCATAAAGCAACAAGTGGCTATAACGGAAGGCCACTGTAGGTTGGAAATCCCCATAATTGAATGGCCGGAAGTACAACCGCCCGCATACCGGGTCCCAAACCCGACCAAGAAGCCCCCAATTACCATTATGATAAAACCTCTAAGCGTAAACAGGTGCTGCCAATTGAACAGGTCCGGGGGAACAAGCGAATCGGAAACTGAAATATTGTAACTGAGTAATTCCTCCTGTAAATTGGCATTGACATCAACAGCAAAATCTGAGTTGAGAAAATTTCCTGCTATAATGCCACCTATTAAAATACCAACAACAAAAAACAGATTCCAAGCTTCCTTCTTCCATTCATAATTAAAAAAGGGGATTTTGGCAGGAACACATGCTGCACATACATGCCTTAATGATGATGATATCCCAAAAGATTTATTTCCCAATATCAACAACAGTGGGACTGTTAACCCGACGAGTGGCCCCGCTATATACCAGGGCCAGGGGTTTTTAATTAAGTTTAATAATTCCATTATTTTTTAAATCTTACATTTTTGAAGTTAACCGGCTATTGGCCCCGAAGAACACCTGAGCCAGCAAGCACTCATTGACTAAACAGCAGATTATGCTTTTGTGCCCTGAAATTCTTTGACAGCTTCACTTAAATCATATACTTTGGTTTGGGGAAATTCCTTTTCAAGAATACTCGAACCTATTGCGGACCTGTATCCTCCGGCGCAGTGTACAACCACAGGCTTATCCGTGGGGATTTTCTTCATTTTTTTCTGAAGTTCCGGCAAAGAAATGTTGATACTGTTCTCAAACAGTTTTTCATTTGCTGTTTCTTCGATATTCCGGATATCAACAACAGTATATTGTGAAGGATTATTTTTGAAATCCGAAACATTAAATGTCTGACTTTCCTTGTGTCCAAAAAAGCCTTTAACCAGAGCACCTTTAATATTTGCCTCATAACCAATTTTGGCAGCTTTCCTGATTACCCCGTCCAGCTCTGAATTGTCTTTCGCAATTAAGAAAAACTGTTGATCCGGAGAAACAATGGTTCCTAACCAGGTTTCGAATTTTTCCCCATTCTGGATATTTATGGCTCCTGATAAATGACCTTTTTTGAATTCCTTCTCTTGCCTGGTATCAATTATTATTGCGTCACCCAAATCATCCTCATGTTTTAAGCTGCTGATTTCTTTCAGGCTTGTTTCTAAATCTTTTGCTCCGGTTTTGTTCAAAGCCACATCGTAACTGAAGTATGGAGGGATGAAAGGTTGATTTTCAAGAAGGATCTCAATAAAATCTTCCTCAGATCTATCCTGCAATGCATGATTTTCTTTAAACTCCCTGCCCATTGTACTTGATGAATCAGTGCTAAGGGATTTACCGCACAATGTTCCGGCACCATGACCGGGATAAACTACTATATCTTCCGATAGCTTTTTCAGTTTGTTGTGGATACTGTAGTACATTTCCTTGGCCAAAGCTCTTCTCATGTTTTCCGTATTTTCACCATTCCCCCTTAAGTCTGGCCTTCCCACGTCGCCGATGAACAAGGTATCTCCTGTAAAAATAGCTTTGTCTTTTCCATCATGTTCCAACAGTACGCTTATACTATCGAAAGAATGTCCGGGAGTATAAAGAGCTTTTAACTTAATCTTGCCAAAGGAAATTACCAAGCCTTTCTCTATTTTTTCATGATCAAATGAGGCACCCATATGAGTGCTTACAAAGATCCTGGCTCCTGTTTTCCTTTGTATTTCTGCATGGGAACTTACAAAGTCCGCATGGGAATGGGTTAAAACCACTCCAACAATTTTCGAATTGCTATTCTTGGCGAACCGGTAATATGGTTTTGGATCCCTTGCCGGGTCAATCAAAACTACCTCACGCGCACCTTCACTTAATACTGCATAAGAGTATTGCGCCAATCCCTTATCTTCAAATTGTTCTATTTTCATTTTATTGTTATTTAAGTTCTATAAATACTATAACCACACTCATAACCAATATCAACCAGCCAAAACCCTTTTTGAGCTTTTGTGATGAAATCAACCCGGATAGATAACTGCCTAAAAAAATTCCTGCAATGGAAATCGCTGAAAATATGGACAAAAACATCCAATCTATGTTTTTAAGATTAGACATATCCCCCATAAACCCAATCAAGGAATTAATGGCAATAATCAATAGAGAAGTACCGACTGCAAGTCTTATTTTAAGATGGGCAAGCAGGACCAGTGCCGGCACAATTAAAAAGCCACCCCCGGCACCGGCAATTCCGGTTATCAGCCCTACCAAAACAGCTTGGACAAAGAACAGGAAATAGTTTACTTTTTGCTCCTCATCTTCGTCCTCTATGTCGTTGGCTTTTTTTAACATAGAAATTGCTGCTGCGAACATAGCAAAAGCAAAAAACAGCATTATGAAAAGATTTTTGGTTACCTGAAAACCACCAATCTGAAACAACTCTTCCGGAACAGAGGGCAGCAGATATTTTCTTACCAAGAATACCGCTATAAAAGATGGTATAAAAAAGGAAACGGCAACAGGGACATTTAAAAGTTTTTTTCTGGCATAGGTCAATGCTCCGACAAGAGAGGTTGAGCCTACCACAAATAGTGAATAACCGGTCGCCACCATAGGATTAAAGCCAATTAAATATACAAATACAGGAACCGTAAGAATTGATCCTCCCCCACCCATGAGCCCGAGTAGAATCCCCAAAATTAAAGCTGGTGTGTAAAAGAGGATGTTATCCATAAATATTTTATCTATATCAACACATATGTTTATATGTTAACCTATTCATTTAATTGGAAAAATTTTTTTAAAACTGATCACAATCATTGATACACTCAATGATATTGGTTATTGTTTTATCGGTTAAGGAGTAATAGATGTTTTTTCCTTCTCTTCTAGCCCCAAGAATACCTTTATCACGCATTTTGGTCAAATGATGGGAAACCAAAGATTGCTCGCAATTCAAAAGTTCACACAGTTCTGTCACGGAAATATCATTTCGCTGGTCAAGTAGGTCAATAATTCCTATTCTTACAGGATGTGCAACTGCCTTAAGCACATAAGCCGCACGCTCTAGCTTGTTGCTATCCACCCTTAATTTAAGTTCTGCCATAAATTTATCGTCTTACAAATATATGAACATATTATCATATTTTAATAGTTCCTTTAATAAAATATTTTTTATTGCTTTCTATTTCCTTGCAGCATCGAATGCTTTTTCAGCAAGAAATTCTTTGGACAAAGTTTCTTGTTTGTCTAATGTCTGGAAATCACCTCTTAGCGCTTTTAAAGCAAACTTTTCAATGTCAATTTCTTTTCTGGACCGATACCCAAATTTTCTAAAAATGGGTAATGGAGGACACCAGCCTTGAATTGCATGCCATAGCAAAAAGGAAGCGACCACTCCAGGCAAAATGAACCAGTTCCTGTTAACCGTTGATCCCAAAACAACTCCCGCCAAGCTTAAGGTTGAGGCATTTGCCATTAAAGTCCTGTCGATGTCCCACTCCTTTTCCAATTCTTCGATATGGCGTCCAACTTCATTGGATTCTAAATTGTGTGACAACTGTCGGATATTTTCCTTGATCCTGTTATCAATTTTCTCATTGAACTTATCAGAGGTCGCATTTCTCGAATTATCCCTTTTATCCATTTTTTCAGTATTTTTCATATTAAATTTAAAATGTGTGAAGAATAACTTTAACTGTTTTAATAGATTACACTCAAAAAAGATGCCGTTCCACAATTTAACCATCATATTCGATAGGTATAACATCTTTTAACCTGTACTGTCTATTCTTCTTGCTAATTCCCCTTTTCCTGCACTTCCAAACAGGCTTTTAATTTATTTATGTTCAGACATCAGTATAATATAACGGGACGAGAATGCGGGATTTCGGGTGTAGCTGTGGTAGATAGATGCGAAAGCAATAAAGCGAGAGAAGATTTATTATTCCACTGCTGTTTGGTTTTGTTACCGAAAGATGCATTAGTTATTAAACCATCATTCCTGGAGCAATCCCTCAATCTGTATCATGAATTTTTCTGATCCGTAATTGGCAAAACCAGTGTTGTGAAGCCTTATTTTTCCTTCTTTATCCAATACAATAGTTGTAGGCAATATTCCGGCGTAAATTTCATCCGGAACATTGCCTTTGGCTCTATAAAACGGCACCGTGTAGTTTTCCCTTTCCAGGTACTTATAGGCCGCAGCAATGTCAGTATCCTCATTGATCATCAAAAAGAACATATCGGAGTTGTTTTTGTAATCAGAATAAAGGGCTTCAATCGATGGGAATTCCGCCCTGCATGGTGGGCACCAGGAAGCCCAAAAGTTTATAAACACCACTTTGTCCCTTAATGATGATGTATTCCAAACATTCCCGCTGCCGTCTTCAAAAGCGAAATCAACAGCAGCGAGGTTGGAGGTATCGGAATGTTCTTTTTCTATACTGGCATTAAAAAGCCCGGTGTGCATCAATTGGCGAAGTACAAACGATTTCGCATCCGGACTGACAAACATGATCACAACGGCAATTCCCATTAATGTGGAAAAACCGTAACTCCTTAGGAAAGCCCAGAACTTGTTTTCCGGCGGGTTATCCTTTAAGACTTCTTTATTATTCATAATCCTTTTTCGTTTTGTACATGTCCTTAGCCTGCGACATTCCTTAACATTTACATTCATTTAATTCAGTTATAGATTGTTTTCTAAAAACTGCTCCAGCGCCGGGCCGCGTAGGTTCTTTCCGATGATTTTGCCGTCCGGGTCAATCATAAACGATGCGGGAATAGCAGTGATGTTGTATAGGCGACCAGCCCCACTGTCCCACATTTTCAGATCCGACAATTGCGTCCATTCCAGTTTGTCATCTTCAATTGCCTTGAGCCAGGCATCACGGTCCCTGTCCAAGGATAAGCCTAACACCGTAAAGCCTTTGTCTTTAAATTTATGATACTGGGCGACGATGTTGGGATTCTCCTCACGGCAGGGAGCGCACCAAGCCGCCCAGAAATCCAAAAGAACGTATTGGCCCCTGAAGTCGGAAAGACTGACCTCTTCTCCTTCCGGCGTTAAGGAGCTAAAATCGGGCGCCTGCTGACCGATACTTAATGGCTTTATCTCTTCCATTTGTGCGGCATACCGTTGTACTTCCTCGTTCTCTGGAAACTTACCCTGTATGTTTTCCATGTACTTGATCATTTCTTGTTCATGTCCCGTTGGATCGACGGAATACAAAGTCAGTATACCATAAAAACCAGCCAGGTTTTGTTGGTTTTCAAAAGAAAACGGCAAAACCTGTTTTGATAGCTCGCTGATATAGCTATCGTTTTTTGCCGTTAGATCATGTTGGATCGCGGACGTCTCTTCACCGGCGTTCATTCGCTGTTCAAATTCCATTTGTAGATTATTTTGTTGTTCCCGAAACGTTTCAGTTATGGTGTCAAGCTCCTTCATTTTGACCGAGGTTTTTGAGCCTGTCACCGTATAATTCCCGGGGTCTTTCAAGTCAGCGATGAATTCTACTTCTTCCCCGTTTTTCAATATCAGCATAAAAGGCCGCTGCCCCACCAATAAAGTGTATAGGGTTGCACCAGGTGCGCTTCCTTCAAAATTAAACTCCCCGTTACGATCCAATTCTATGGAATGGTTAGCCGCTTCTCCCTCGTATACCTGTATGCTTTTAATTTCGCCGGCATTTTCGATGCGTCCGGTTAGAATAAATTTATCATCCTCTGCGGCATTACATGACATAAGGAAGATCAGGGTGAAGATCTTTGTTAATATTAGGCTTGTTTTCATGGTATGGGTATTTATTGGTTGTTAACTATTTGTTATTCTTTTTAAATGCTTCTATCCCGCTTCTTAAGAAGCCGGCATAGTTTTCTATATCTAAATCAAAGGCTTTCGGCGGCACCAATGCTTCGCCATCATGATCCACGATCACATAGTAAGGTTGTGAGTTGGTGCCATAAACAGTAGCCTGCATATCGCTCCACTTCTGCCCTATTCTTGAAATCCTCTTTCCGCTGAACGCTGAGACATATTTTTCCGATTCTTCAAGCTCAGTTTTGTCATCTACGTATAGCGAAATCAATACATAATCAGATTTCAATTGGTTTAGCACAGAAGGGTCCGGCCATACCGACGCTTCCATTTTACGGCAGTTTACGCAACTCCAGCCCGTAAAATCTACCAGTGCCGGCTTGCCTACTTTTCTTGCATAGTCGAGCCCTTCCTGATAATCGTAGAAGGCATTTAGGCCATGCGGGGCTTGGAATAAATCCGCATATTTTTTCCCGGAAGATTCAGCATTGATCCCGCTGGCCGGAGATAAGCTTCCATATGTAAGCCGGTTCAAATCAAAATCCTGCGTAGGTTGTGGGGGAAGCCAGGCACTTATCCCTTTTAATGGAGCGCCCCACATACCGGGTATCATATATACGGTAAACGAAAAAATCAATAGGGCAAAAAACAGCCGGGGCAGAGATGTAATACTACTGGTGTCTGCCTCCGATAGTCTTAACTTACCCAACAAATAGAGTCCGAACAATGCGAAGATAGAAATCCATATTGCCAGAAACACTTCTCTGTCCAGTATCCCCCAATGATATGCGAGGTCAACGTTCGATAAAAACTTAAAAGCTAACGCCAGCTCTAAGAAGCCAAGGGATACTTTTACCGTATTAAGCCAACCGCCTGACTTAGGCATTTCTTTCAGAAAAGACGGAAACAGCGCAAAGAGGATAAACGGAATAGCAAGTGCCACCGAAAATCCCAGCATGCCGATAGCCGGTCCTAAAAGGGAACCCTCTGATACCGCCTCCACCAGTAGATAGCCAATGATAGGCCCGGTACAAGAAAACGATACCAAAGCCAAAGTAAAGGCCATAAAGAATATGCCGATCAAGCCTCCGCGGTTTGATTTAGAATCTACCTTGTTTACGAAGCGCGACGGCAAGGTTATTTCAAAGGCACCTAAAAAAGAAACCGCAAAGACGATGATGACAGCAAAGAAAAGCAGGTTAAACAGTGCACTACTTGCTGCCTCATTTAGTGCGGAAGCGCCAAACATCAACGTGATGACCATCCCCAATGCCACATAGATTACTATGATAGAGATACCATAAATGACAGCATTCCAGACTCCTTTAGACCGGCTACCGCTTTGTTTTGTAAAATAGGATACCGTCAAGGGAACCATGGGATAGATGCATGGCATAAGGAAAGCAGCAATCCCCCCAATCAATCCTGCTATAAAGATACCCCACAGCGTACGGCTTTGTGACGGGCCACCTGGAGCGTCGCTATCGGCAACCTCATTCCTACTACTTGTTTGGTTTACATGCTGATCAATTGAATCCTGCTTATTCACAGCCTGCCCCATGCCTTGTTCTGATGTGTCCGAGCGTGCCAGTGACCCAATAGCTGGACTAACAGATCCGTTATTCGGGCTTTTTACATCTTTTTCTGATGAACTGCCCGTGATAACACCGGCAGCATCAATTGAAGCTTCAAACGAAACTTCTTCCGGGGGGAGACAGCTTGTGTCATTACAGACCATAAACTCCAAGGTTCCGGCTATTTTTACCTCTGGCTCGGTGAGCTTTATTTTTTGCGTGAACCGGACCTTTGATTTATGCCAGGCTATCTGCATATTGAAGTTAGGATCAAATGCCGAAACAGCCTCTGGATGCTCACCAACGGAGCCGTCCAACAAGTAACCCCTTCCTTCGTCAAATTTGAAACTTGTAGGAATAGGGCCACCCTCTTCGATAAACTGGGAATAAAGGTGCCAACCCGGCTCTATAGTTGCTGTTATAACTACAGTCGCCTCATTTTCACTGATATTTTCAACTGTAGTCTCCCATTTGACAGGATCATAGATTTGTGCATTGGCATAGACAGAACCTATTATAACCAATAGGAGCGCTGATAATATTCTCTTTATCATTATTCAGCGGTTAGTTTGGTCAGGAAGCTTTTAAACTCTCCGTTGGAAAAGTCACTCATACCTTCATGTTTAAAAACAACTTTGCCATCCTTGTTGAGAACCAAGGTAGTCGGTATTGAGCCGCCCAGATAGGAAGGGGGAACCGGACCGGCCGGCGTGTAAACAGGTAGATTAAATTTTCTTTTCTTCATAAACTTCTCAGACTTGGCCCGGTTGTTATCCACATCCACCATCAGAAACATAACTTTGTCATTGTCCCGAAATTCTGAATAAAGCTTATTAATGGATGGCATTTCGGCAATGCAGGGCGGACACCATGTCGCCCAAAAATTGATAAATACCACCTTTCCCTTTAGCGAGTTCAGCGATACGGTTTTGCCGTTTTCATCTTTGAACTTAACCTCAGGTGTTTGAGTAGCAGGTATTACTGACGAAACACCATTAATGTGTTGATTACTGTTCGTATTGACATCAATGTTAATACCCTTTATTGAAGCGTAGGCCAGTCCCGTAATGAGCAATACCGGGAGAAGAACCATTTTTCCGATTCGTGTTTTCATTTGTAAATAGTTGGTTTTTTAATGGCCTCACGGAACCTGCATTTTCATTGTCTTTGGAGAAATCCGCTGTCAAGGCAGGTCCCATAATTCCATTTTTATATTTGCCCCTCTTGTATTTCTTCCGATGGTTTTAAAATAATTTTATCCTCCGGTGAAAGATTGCCGAATACTTCTGACAGGGTATCCAGCCGTATGCCCTCCTTTATGGGGATACGGTGTAGACCTGGTACTGAAAATGAACCCCTCCTTTGGAATTTCCGAAGCGATTAAAGAAATCTCCAAAATCAGCGGTCATTCTTTTTCTCTTCATCAGCAAAACATTCCCCCACCCCTTCCATCCCAAAAAGAAACACCCGGAATATCCATCATTAAAATCAAATCCCTTGGAAACAACCAAGCCATTACCGACTATCTGCATTCCAGGTGTATTTCATTGGAGACAGCGAAAGAATTCTGTCGGGAGATATATTACAGCATCGGGGAAAAAAGATATTTTGGATTGGGAAATAAACATGAAAACGGCTGGGCCATCCGGAACAAATACTGGAAAGGCT
>JBBDSC010000005.1:0-2257 GCA_040905145.1 Anditalea sp. | reverse complement strand
CCACAAGTTATCTTGTTTGATGTTCGATTGCAAGATCGTGGGGACTTGATACTTATGTCTACTTCATTTCCTCTCCCTTTACCCCGTCTGCCCAGTTGAACCGGTCCGAGGGGGAGAATTTCCAGGGGGAAAAGCTGGTTTCCATATTTTGAAACATGACATTCCATTGTGCCGGGGCACTGTTTTCTTCCATGGCGACATACCTTTTTAGATCCATGATGATACTTAGTGGATCAATATTTACAGGACAGGCTTCCACACAGGCATTACAGCTGGTACAGGCATTGATTTCTTCTTTGGTGATATAATCGTCCAGTAAAGCTTTTCCATCGGCTAAGCC
The DNA here is from genome assembly GCA_040905145.1 of Anditalea sp. Taxonomy (GTDB): domain Bacteria; phylum Bacteroidota; class Bacteroidia; order Cytophagales; family Cyclobacteriaceae; genus DATGMS01. Next base: position 1,917 of record JBBDSC010000005.1, on the reverse strand, counting down.
AGGGCCATCGGCATCCTGGCTTTTCGCCACTTCTTCTGCCCGGTCTCTTGTATCCATCATGATTTTCCTGGGGGAGAGCTTTTTGCCGGTAATGTGGGCAGGGCATTCGGCCGTACATCTTCCACATTCGGTACAGGAAAATGCATTTAGCAAACTCACCCAACTTAAATCATTCACATCCTTGGCACCAAATCTTTCGATTTCAGAAGGGGGAGCTTCAGGGGCATTTTCTGGTGCAATACCGAGCATGAGGTTAACCTCATTGGTCACTTCAGGCATGTTTTGCATTTCTCCCTTGGGCTTCAGATTGGTATACCAGGTGTTGGGGAAAGCCAGAAATATATGAAGGTGTTTGGAATAAGTGATATAGATGGCAAAGCCCAGGATCCCAATGATGTGAAACCACCAAGCGGATCGCTCAATTATCCATAGGGTATTGCTGCTGAAGCCTTCAAATAACGGGATGATCAGACCGCTTAAGAACAGGTAGTCAATGGTAATATAGTAGGTCATGCCCCTTTCGGCAAGAATCTGGTCAGTGGCATTCATCGTAAGGATGGCGCACATCAACAGGATCTCAATGATCAGGATCAGATTGGCGTCCAAGGCCGGCCATCCCTTCAGTTCCCTGGAGGTGAGACGGGGGATTTTGGTGATGTTTCTTCGTATAAGGAAAGAGATACAGGCCACCAATACCGCAAGAGCCAAAAATTCAAATAGGTTCATGGCCAAGCCGTAGAACCAACCCGTGTAGGGGGCAAATGTCCTATGTCCACCGATAATGCCATCTATGACAAACTCCATTACTTCTATATTGATGATAATAAAGGAGGCATAGATGTATAAATGAAGAATGGCAGGGATCATCCTTTTGAACATTTTCTTTTGCCCAAACGCCACTAACCACATCGTTTTCCATCTTTCGGACCGACGGTCATTTCTGGCTTCGGGTTTGCCAAGTAGTATGCTCTTTTTAAGAAAAGCAATCCTTTGGTAAAGGATCACCCCGGTGATGGCCATGATCAGTAAAAAAGCTGCCTGAGGTAAAAAGCTCATATTGAAATATTTAAATTTTTAGGGTCATTTTTTTTCTTAATTTCTTGTTTTGATTTTGCAGAAATAGAACTTATGTCTACCTTTGCATCACTTTAATACGGTGATGTAGCTCAGTTGGTAGAGCATCGGACTGAAAATCCGTGAGTCGGTGGTTCGAATCCACTCATCACCACCAGCCTTGAAGCAATTCAGGGCTTTTTTTATGTCCTTTATTTCCGATTTCCTTTTTTGTTCCAGGCCCTGCATAGTTTGTTTTTTTATGACGAAGCAAAGTTATAAATAGAATACATGTATGCTTTAGGAAAGGTAATTAAATTAAGGTTATATGTGAATCATTATTGGTAGTGAAATTTATCTTTTACAAATTATCCTTCCTCTTTGTTCTTTTTGGTTAAAGAAATGAAGACTCCTATTGCTTTATAACCAGGATTTTTGCCAGGCCTTGAGATTTTTTCCAACAAATCTGTAACATTGTCTTTACCATGCCATTATCCCCATAAATGAAGACTTTTTTTGAAGCAACTATTTGGCCCTTGCGCAATAAGCTTTATCGGATGGCTTTTCTCTGGTTGAAAGACAGAGAGGAGGCTGAAGATGCCGTTCAGGAGGCTTTGGAAAAGGCATGGTCCAGCAGGGAAATGCTTCAAAAATTGGATAACCCAACCGGATGGCTGGTCAAGGTGGTGAAAAACCAAAGTCTGCAAAAAATCCGGGAACATAAGCGATGGGCTGTTTTAGGAGAGGAAGAAGATTTACCGGATATCTCCGAGTCACCACCGTCCGGACAGACAAGATCGGTAGAGTTGGTCTTTAGGTTCCTGAAAGAACTTCCTGAAAAGCAGCAGGAGATATTCCATCTAA
>JBBDSC010000004.1:0-65176 GCA_040905145.1 Anditalea sp. | reverse complement strand
CGGATGAGGAGGATGCTATTGAAATCATCGCTTATCAGGATCATGGTTCCTGGTATAATAGGAATACCTATTATTACGATCAATATACCCTGGAACTATTCCGTGTACAGGGAGACAGATTTTCGGAAGCTGGTTTTGCAGACCAGTTGGATATGCTCAATTATGATATCCATATCGGGTCGGTTTTAGGGCTACCCGGCAAAATTCCCGCGTTCTTTATCAGTCTTATTTGTGCCAGTTTGCCCGTAACAGGCTTTTTGGTATGGTGGAATAAAAAGAAAAAACAAAGAAAAGAATTGCCCCTTCTAGGAGTCGCCAAAAGAAGGAATCAAAAGAAAGGACGGACTTTTATCAGCAAGCTTAATTCAAGTCAGGTAATAAAGGACATTTTACCAGATTAACTAAACTGACCAAAGAACTCCCCCTGGACACCGGGAAGTTTATTTGTACACTACAAAAATTTTAAAAAACAATCAGCTAAATTTTATCTTTAACACAAAACCCAATTTAAATTTTTATGAAAACAACTGTTAAATTCTTTAGCCTATTATTGCTTTAAGTTTATCCTCCTGTGAATTAGTGAAAGAAGCCACAGAAACAGAATTCGATGGCAATGTAGTAAAGACCATCAACATTGACTTAACGGCCGATGATCCGGTGATGGATGAGATTATAAAATAACTGATGGAAACTTAAGTTTCAGTGCTGTCACGAATGAGGCGGAAACCCTTCTTTACAGCATCCCATCTATTGATTTGAATGTCTTAAGTAGCGGAGGTGCCCTAGAGTTGGACGTAACGGCAGAGGAAATGGCTAAAATGGAGGCTTTGCTTTTATCTCCCGGACACCTGACTTTTTATCTTAGAGGAAACGTGGAGCAAGTGCCGACAAATCTAACCCTGCTCCTTACCCTGAACACCAAGGTGAAAGCAGGTATTTAATATTAATAGGAGGCCTTCTTCGACGATAATCTTATCGGTAAGGGAGAAACATTTTTAGCAGGCCCGGATATGATTACCCGGGTTCTCGCCGATGTTCAAAAATTAAAAAAGGTATCAACAACCTAAAACTTAAGCTAAATCAAAGAATTGCTGTTCTTTCAATAACTTAATTTTCGGGTTAGACACCTTTTTTGAATCTCTAATCTGCTTTAATCTGAACCTTCAACTTTTACAATTTTATTATACACTCCGAATAATAGGAATGGTGATGGCCATTGGCCTATAAACAGGGCCAGATCATCCTTTTTCAATAGCTTAAGTGTTAAAGATACGCCCATTGCTGCTACGGCAGCCCATAAAAATGCATCAGATGGTAAGTTCGCTGTCTTCTCCTCAATTGTTTTAGCCACTCGGCCTTCTTTTTTATTCTGTTCCATATCCATAATATTGGTTGTTTAGGTTGTTAAATAAATTAGTTTGTTTTTTGTTTCTTTTTTCTTCTTAACCTAGATAGTTCCTAAGCCCAAGAATTGGACCCAAAAAGATAAAATTTTAAAAATTTATAAGATATCATACTATTTTAAATGGATATTTGTAAATATTCCATTAAAAAAATCATCCACCTAAAATAAGCTGTATATATCTGACACAGAAAATCAAAGACAGGGAGAAATAGCAACAAAATGTAGCATTTAATAAACGAAGCAAAAATTCATTATTTTGGGGAACCGGGGCAGTTCGTAAAGTGAAATCAATAAATGAAGAATTTTAAGAAAAAGCCGACCTCAAAAACTGATAGAACTTTTAACGCCAAACTCCTCTGACCACCCTGTTAATCTGTAAATCCGATACCCACCCCCTGATGCCTCAAATGCTTCAAAATCCAAATGGCCGTCCAAAGTTGTCACCGTCGTTACCTTCTTTGGATTTACAATCTTATCATTATCGGTCTACTTCGTAATATCAATTATATCCGACCATTTATTAAAAAATATTGGGTCTGTGAATGATTGCCCCTATTAATTCCGTCTTTTTATCGACTGTAATAAAATAGCCTCTAATATCCTGCTAAATTTTCTTAATCTTTCCTTCAATTTGATTCACCATCTGATTAAATCGTGAGTTGTTAGGTTCCAATTGCATTAATTTCTCAAACATAACCTTTGCGCTTTTAAAATATTTTAATGCATTTGGATTTTCCACTGGAATTCTAAAACATATTTCTGCCAAATTAAAATTAGAAGCTCCTAAAAGTTCTAAAGTTGTATTACTCGATTTTTTATTTGAAATAATTGAATCGAGTTGTTCAATTCCTGCGATATAGGAATCCTTTGCTAAGAGATACAATTTTTTCTTTTCTTGTGCAAACCCAAATTGATAATAGACTAAGCCTAAGCTTTCCTTAAAATTGGTTTGGTTAGGGAAATTTTTTATTAATACTTTTAAAAGCCCAATATGATTATCATTATGATCAATTAATTCATCCCATTGTCCTAACCGGTAAAATACATCATTTTTATTTTGATAAGCAGTGAATAACTCCCTTGCAATATCTTGGTGAAAGGGGTCATTTTCATATAACTCTTTATGGATAAAAAAATGAGTATCATAATAACCTAATGCCATATTAAAATTTTCTGCATCTCGGAAAAATTTACCAACTTTTTCACATGACATAGAATACCCTATTTTATAATCGAAATTTGAAGGATAGTCATCGAATAACTTTTTGGAAAATTTATTGGCATTCAAAAGAAAACTTAGCGCGCCATCCTTTTCTTGTTTTGCCAAACATTCACCAAATCTTTCATTGGCAATCGATAAGCCATTTATATATTTAGGTTCAGTGGGATGAAGTTTCCATAAATCAATCTTGAGTTCTAAATACTTTTCATAATATTTTTCTGCTTGGGGATAATTTAATAAACCCATATTTAAGTTTCCCAAACTAGAATAATCGATGGCTAATTCATTTTTGGATTTAAGGTTTGATGTATTTGATAAATAGACTTTTTTAGTATATTCTAAGGAGTTTTCATAACAAACTATGGCATTTTTGAAATCATTTTTTTTTAAGAAAATATCCCCAAATCTAGCTGTACATCTTGCTATGCCATCTAAAATTGATTTATCTTGAATCAAAGTCTTATTTAAATTCCTTAACAATACAAATTCCTTTTTAAAATTGAAAAAGGCGGTATTAAACTGTCCTTTTTTATAATAAACATCTCCAATATTTGAATATGTAAAAGCGATATCTTTAATAATAATTGGTTCTGGCGGATTTAAATGTAAAAATTCATTTAATATTTTTATTCTGCTTCTATAAAATAATAAAGCTTTTTTAAAATTCCCTGTTGTATAATTAAATTCACCCATAAGATTCAACAGTCGGCATGTATTAGAATCTGTTGGGGCAAAGTATCTTAAAATTGATTGAGCAAATTGAGCATATTTTAAAGAATCGTTATAATTATTATTATGAATTTTCTTTAAGTCCAATAACTCTATACAAAACATAATCAATGGATAACAATCATTATGCAGAAATTTATTTTTTGTTCTTACTATCTCTTGGATAACTGGACTGCATTTAAAGCTTTTTGAGTCATCATTAAAATCTATCCATCCTTTAAGGGAAAGTGATAAAAGCTCTTTATCATTTTCTGAAATATCTAAGAGTAATGGCTCTAAATAAATATATGGTATGGCCTCAGTAGGTAAGAGGCTGATTCTGGAAAGTATTACCCTTTCCAATTGTGATAACTGGGTGATATCATAAATTACTTCAATAATTTGAGATGGTGTTGCCTTCTTAAAATTACCATAATCAACTTCCACTCCTTTCTGCTTAGACAACTGGAGTAAACCTTTTGATTGAATGTCACGAATTAGCTCCTGTAAGGAATAATTGTTGAGTTTATTTATAGCAAATAAATTTTTGGCTAATAATTCCATGACTAAGGTATTAGAATCAACCGCGTTCCTAATTTCAAGAACAAGATTTTCTTCATCCTTTTTAAGTTTTGGAAAAAACTTCTTGAAAAGTAAAATAGTATAATCTTTTCCCAATCCATTAATATGAAAAGTTTTCAATGACCGGAACTCAGAAATTCGGGTAGTGATAATGATATGAAAATTACTTAAGGTTTGAAGATATTGATTATTTTCATTTAAGTTATCAAAATCATTGGCATTATCAATTACCAATAAGCAAGGATTTTTCAACCTTGGTAATTCGAGGAACAATTTTTTTATTTCTTCTTCAGTGTCATCATCTGGTGAAATCTTCAAGCCTAAAGCTGGCCTTAAGGAAAGCAAGGCCTCAGTCAAATTGTTTCCGGTACTTATCCAGGCAGTATGTTTATAAATTTGTTGGTATTTATGAAAATAGTATGAAACTAAAGTAGTCTTACCGATACCTCCGCTTCCATTGATTAAAAGGATTGATTGATTTTCTTTGAAAAAATGCGAATAGATTTTATTAAGATCATTATCTCGTCCTATAAAATAATTTGACCGAAAAGGTTGTAGTGTTAAATTATGAGGAACGATATGGTGTGAATTTTTTACATAATCTTCAATAAAATTGACCTTATCAGAAAGTCCTTCAAAGTTTTGTTCAATATTTTCAATAGATTCAGTTATTCTAGTAAGTTCTGACTTTATTGATAAGTTTTGATTATCAATTCCTTCTAGAAATTTCTCAATGCTCGTCCATTTAATATCTTGTCCTTCAACTAAACGTTTTATTTCGTCCAGATATTCAGTTTGGATGATGTTGGAAAGTGTTGGTGATTTTTTTAGTTCTTTTTTAAATGATACACAAATCAAGTCTATCCATTTATATTTTTTGTCTTGAAATTCCCAACCTTCAATTAAATATTTTTTAAAACCATTTTCTGGATAAATCTGATTTCTTTCAAGCTCTTTAAATAAATTATCTTTCAAAAGAATAATTGATTCAGACAAACCATTTTCTGATTCTTTTCCTGAAGGATTGATTAATTTAAAATGTTTTTCATCAAAGCTGGATTTGGGAATCCAAACTTTATTATCTCGGGAATGGGCGATTTCTTTTTTAATTTATTTAATTGCGGGGGCTATTCGGTCTTTCTGTTTTGAAAATAAAGGAATATTTTTTGGATTATTTTTCTGATAATGATCAATAGCAACCAAGGTTGCATTTAAAAAGGAAATCCTAATAGCTCTTTGAAGATCTTTGTTTTCTCGAGGTATCGGGCCATTTCCAAACTTTCTTTGGATTGTTTCAATTAAATTATTTACCAGAACTTTGGGTTTTTCCCTAATTAACGTCCCAATTCCAATATCAATAGTTTTTGAAATAAGATAATTTAGTATTAATACAGAAATAGAATCCATACTTTTTAAAGTAAAGTTAAATTTGGGAATAAAAGAAATACAAATAACTCAAATGAGGTGGCTTAATTTTCATACCTGCTTAATATACCTGGAATTCGCTTATATTCAAAACTACACCAGCCTCTGGGTTCTGAGCCCTTAAACCTCTATTATTCTCCATTTTAAAGAAAGATGGATTAAATACCTTTGAAGAAATAATGACTATTCAAAACTCCTTCAACCCCACCGTTTTCATCACCACCACTTCCACCGCATAAACCCCAAACTCCTCCGTCACCTTTCCCGTCAAATGATAAAAGCCCGCCCCCTGAAGTGGGTATTTCTTCATGGAGTCCGGAAAATGCACCGTAGTGCTGCCCCAATTCAAGAACATAATCTACAATTTTCCGGGGGTGCGGAAAATATAACCTATGCATTGTCCCTGGGGTATCTGGATCAGATTTAAAGTTGAGGGCATCATGGGGGAAGCTTGGAAATGAAAGAATAAGATTGTTTCGCTATTTAAATCTCATTAATCTTGGTCAGGATTACTCTTTTGGAAATAATGTTACTGCCGGTGCTGCGGTAACCTCCTACAATGACCCCAATATTACTTGGGAAACGACCACAATTTCCAATGTGGGCATTGATGCGGGTTTTTTTGATAACAGGGTAAGCCTCGAAGTTGATGTCTTCAAAAAAGAACAACAGATATTTTGAGGGCGGTTAATCTTCCTTCTCAATGGTGATGGTTTTGTTACGGAGGATGATAGAATCATTTCAGGTGGGGTTATCCCGGAATTCACCTACCAATTTTCACTAAACTTTGGTTATAAGAAATTTGATATAAATGCGTTCTTTCAAGGGGTACAGAATATAAATACTTATACCTCATTAATTGCAGCACAGCCATTCTGGTTTGGCACGGCAGTAACGAAAGAATGGATTACCGAATGCCTGGACCCCGGAAAACCGAAATGCAAGGTTACCGATTTTAACCACCTACGAAAGCAGTTTCAATGAAAATTTCAGGAATTCTGACTTTTGGTTAAGAGATGCTTCCTATTTGCGTATGAAAAATTTACAGATAGGATACACAATTCCAAATCAAATTTCAAGTAAATACGGTATCACTAACTTGAAGTTTTATTTGAATGGACAAAATCTATTGACTTTTAGCAAAATGAAGGATTTTGACCCGGAAAAGAACATTAGTGGGATTAATTTTTATGAGTATCCGACGGTAAAAATGTATACCGCTGGTATAAATGTTACATTCTAAATTCAACAATATGAAAATGATATCCTATAAATATTACTTCCTTTTGGCCTTTCTGATATTTTCCAGTTATGGTTGTAACGATGATAATCTGAACATAAACCCTGCAGACCAATACAGTATTGAAACATTTTGGAGTACGGAAGAACACGCCAGAGCAGGCCTCACAGGCTGTTACCAAATTTTGCGTAACCTCTACGGAGGTGGTTGGGTGTATGAAACCGATATGGTGACCCCAAATGCGTGGGGATATAATGAAAATGGTGGTTTGGGTCCACTTGCCCGGGGAGTTAAGCTTACCACGGATGGCACCATAGCTGGCCGATGGAATGTGTCGTATGGGGGAATCGGTAGGACCAATACTTTCTTGGATAATATAGAGGGTGTTAATATGGATGAAGGCCTAAAGACCAGGATGAGCGGTGAGGCCAAAAGACGGAAAGTATTTCCCGGATAGGATGGTAGAAGAAGTGGGGCAGTATCTTGAATCAAACAAGAACAACCAGTTTTTCCTTTACTGGGCCTTAAACATTCCTCATTACCCCTTGCAAGGTCAGGAAAAATGGAGAAAGTACTATCAGGATCTTCCGTCTCCCCGTAGGGAATATGCGGCTTTGGTTTCTACCATGGATGAAAAAATCGGAGCGGTAATGCAAAAACTGGAAGAATTGGGTCTTGAAGAAAATACCATCATCGTTTTTCAGTCTGACCATGGGCATTCGGAAGAGGAAAGAACCTTTGGTGGGGGTGGATTTGCCGGTCCTTTCAGAGGGGCCAAGTTCAGTCTTTTTGAAGGAGGAATAAGAATACCTGCCATTATCAGTTGGCCGGGGAATATACCTCAAAATGAAGCTAGGGATCAACTTGCTGTAAATGTGGATTGGTTTCCGACCTTGCTGGAACTATGTGGCATTCCCCGGGCGGACCATAAAATTGATGGAAAAAGCATGGTGGATATTATCCAATCATCCAATGCCCCATCTCCCCATGACACATTCTTCTGGCAAAGTGGGGGAGGGCAAGATCCACAATGGGCAGTAAGACACGGGGATTGGAAGCTCCTTCAGAATCCAATTGGCAACCATTTGGCCGATTATGAAAAAGATCCAAAAAACCTGTACCTCTTTAATATAAAAAACGACCCCGGTGAAAATAAAAATGAGGCCGATCAACACCCGGAAATAGTCAATTCCCTTAAAGAAAAATATCTGTTATGGATAAATGAGGTTCAAACACAATAAAAGTTGGTCTTGGCTATTCGTCATAGTTTAATTCTTTTTCAATGGCTTTTTGAACCAATTGATTTAAGGACTGTCCAGTTATCATTGCCTTTTTAAAAACCTTCCCGTGTAATTCAGGTGAAATTCTTACATTGAATGATCCTTTAAAAGATTTCATGGGCTGCTTGCCCGTTTCTTGGCATAGATCTATATAATCGTCCACAGATTCTTCAAAGGCGGCTTTTAGTGCTTTTACCGTTTGGCCTTCGAATGTTACCAGATCATTGATTCCTTCTATTTGACCGAAAAATGTCTCGTCAATATCTGAATAGTGAACGGATGCCATAAACTCTTTGTATATTAATTTATCTTTCATACCAATTTCATTTTTTGAAGTTCTGCTACTATTGCGTCTTTGACATATTTTTTCAATTCATTTCCCGGATGGGGTTTGTGAATACGGATGATATGTTTTGATTTTTCATTAATATAAGCTTTTCTAGAGCCTGATGTTTCTCCGGTTTTCTTTTCAATGTACCCAAGCTGACCAAGTAAATACTCCAATTCCTGGAATTTGATCACAGTTTTATGGTCTAATAACTTTTCAAGTAATTTATCATACTTGCTCATTAAGCAAAAGTAAATTATTCGTGTGACTTTTGCAACTGAGTTTTGGTGGCAGAAGAAATCCAGCCTGCTATGCCTTGAGATTTCGGCTGATCAATTGTATTATTTGGGATAAAACAAACTATCATTTAATAGGATATTTACCTGAATGTTAAAGAGAGAAGAAAAACTTATTTATTTATTTTTGTGATTTATACTGTGCAATTATTATCAATAAACTCAATATTTATGGAAAAACCAGTACCAGCCATTCTTGATCTAATAAAAAAAAATTTCCCTGTCCACCTTGTACAAGATTTTACTGGTGCGGTTTTTGAGAAAATAAAGCGTATTGGGCCACCATTGGATAGATAAAACATTCATAATAAGACTAGAACAATTGACTGTTTACACACATCCGCAGGTTAGGTTTCTAAAATAGGTACTATTAGCAAACTTAAAAAAGAAAGGAGCATTCTATGTTAGCAATGAATTACCGTGGACCTTTTAGGGTCCGTGTAGACCATAAGCCACAACCAGAAATACTGCATCCGGGGGATGCCATTATCCGCGTTACCCGTTCCTGCATCTGTGGGTCGGATCTGCACCTCTACCATGGCCTGGTGCCGGACACACGGGTTGGGATGACCTTTGGCCATGAATTTATCGGAGTGGTGGAAGAAGTAGGTTCCTCTGTCCAAAAATTGAAAACAGGGGACAATGTATTGGTACCTTTTAACATTGCCTGCGGAACCTGTGCTTTTTGTAAGCAGGAACTGTATGGAAATTGCCATGAATCCAATTCTCAAGCGACGGCAGTTGGCGGCATTTTTGGCTATTCCCACACGGCAGGTGGCTATGATGGTGGGCAAGCGGAATACGTACGGGTTCCTTACGCCGATGTCGGTCCAACTATCATTCCAGGTGACATGGATCCTGATGATGCTGTCCTTTTAACAGACGTTGTTCCAACGGGCTATCAGGCTGCGGAAATGGGCGGCATCAAAACCGGGGATACCGTGGTTGTTTTTGGTGCCGGACCTGTGGGCATTATGGCTGCTAAGTGTGCCTGGCTTTTTGGGGCAGGCCGCGTCATTGTCATCGATCACTTGGAATATCGGCTTGATTTTGTTCGGAAATATGCCCAATGTGAAGCTTATAACTTTAAATCTCTTGAAGATCCTGTGATGTTTATAAAGAAAACGACAGACTGGTTTGGTGCTGATGTCTGCATTGATGCCGTTGGAGGTGATGCGGCAGGCAGTGCCATGCAGACCATTACCGGAAAGAAATTGTTGCTTCAGGCGGGTTCTGCCACTGCCATTCGTTGGGCCGTTAATTCGGTTAAAAAAGGGGGTATCGTTTCCATCGTTGGAATATATGGTCCGACAGATAACCTGGTTCCCTTGGGGAATTTGGTCAGTAAAGGGCTCACCATCCGTGCCAATCAGGCATCGGTGAAACGTCTTCTTCCGAAAATGATCGACCATGTCCAGTCAGGCCGTCTTGATCCAAAGGCTATCATTACGCACCGCGTGCCTTTGGAAGAAGTGGCCGAAGCTTATCATATCTTTTCAGCTAAGCTGGATAATTGTATCAAACCCATTCTTATTCCTTCATCAGCTAATTAATCTATATCATGGATAACGATCATACACTTTCAAATATTAAGGGTTGGGGCGTGGATGCTGATCCCCAAAATGAACCTACCTATCCCATGAAAAAATATACCGGGGATGATCACAATCGGCTGAACTGGGCCAGACCCCCTCAGCAACCGGTAAATGTGGAAGTTCTTCATTCCATCGAACGTCCCAGCGTAAGTGCCGTTTTTGGCACTTCTGTACCACCCACAGGCCTGAGTGGCGCCATCCGCCGATTGGCTTTTAAACACAGTGAATCAAGTTATGGACATTGGCTCCCTTTGCTGTTGGCAGATCGGGTCAATGTGGTGGAAGGTATTGTGGATGACCTAAAGCGTGGCTATATTCCCAATATTTTTGCGGAAAAAGGCTGGAAAGCAGAATGGAAATACAATCCTAGAGGTCTGGTGAAAAAAGTATTTGTCGGCACCATGGTAACCACTGCTTTGATTACCCTCTTAGTCAGAAAAAAATAAGAAGAAATATTGGATAAGCAAATCCAGCTATCTGAAGGCTTCCCTGACATACCATGACTTCCCTTGAGGTAAAATCACGCTGCGGTCGCCCTGTCTTCTTTGCGCCCTCCGCATGGACCAAATGGACGCCATCTTCAGCCTCCGATATTCTTTCCATATGATAACGACAGCTAAAGTTTTACGATTTTTTTCTAAATGGTTTTTTGAATAATATTTTAGTGCCTTACTTTGAGCAGGATATGGAAATCCTAGTTTTTATGAGTAGATTCCGTTAAATATTGTTTTGAACAAAAGATCATGGGCCATTATCGGTTGGTTTTTGAAAAAGTATGAATAGTTGACCTCCTGATATGGCGGGAAAAAATTATTTATATAATGATAAATATGACCAGTGAAATAACAAAATCTGGTGCCGTAATAGTCGCTCATCCCGATGATGAGACATTATGGGCAGGCGGAATGTTGCTGAGCCATCCCTCCTACCAGTGGTTTACCGCTTGCCTGTGCCGGGGGAATGATCCAGACCGGGCCCCGAAATTTTACAGGGCATTAAAAATCCTTCATTCAGAAGGAATCATGGGAGATCTTGATGATGGGCCTGAACAATCTCCTTTGGAGGGAAAAGCAGTGGAGCGGGTTATATTGAGTTTATTGCCTCCAAAGCAATTTGATTTGATCCTTACCCATAGTCCTTCGGGGGAATATACCAGACATATCAGGCATGAAGAAACAGGTAAAGCCGTAATTAAGTTATGGCGGGCAGGGAAGATTTCCACCAAAACACTATGGATCTTTGCTTATGAAGATGGATATAAGGAATATTTACCCAGACCTATAGAAAAGGCTACTTTTTACAACCACCTTCCCAAACCTATTTGGCAAAGAAAATATGACATCATTACCCAAATCTATGGATTTAAAAAAGACAGTTTTGAGGCCAAAACCACCCCCTCGGCAGAATCTTTCTGGCAATTTACCAATCCGGCGGATGCTGAAAAATGGCTTACAAGGGAGGCAAAATGAAACTAAAAGAATAATAATTTCCTGAAAAAGAAATCAGTAGGGGAATAATGGTGGATTCCCGGTTCCGCATATAATAAAAATTCACAAGCACATCTATAGATGAAAGTTTTGGTGTTATATGATTATCCTCCCCCACCCGGTGGGCTTGCCACGCAAGGAGATCTGCTGTATAGGGGATTACTTGAAATGGGAATAGATGCCCATGCCGTTCATTTCGAATCCGCACAGGAGAAGGAATGGTACTACCGCTGGTTTGAACCGGACGTGGTGTTGGGCGTAGGGTATTGGGGACACACACCACAATTGGTGCTTCATCCCCAAAGATATGGGGTACCGTCAGTGCCATGGCTTGTAGCGGATGGATATGTTGCCAATTACCAGGAGGTATTGAATGCGCTCCCACTGATATTGGTCACCTCAAATTGGGTAAAAGAGATGTATATCCGCGATGGGATCAATGGCGATAATATTGAGATATTACCCGTAGGCTGTGACACAGATGCATTTATCCCACACCATAGAGAAAATCCTAAAATTTTGGCTGTTCGGGAAGCATTGGGGATATCAGCCGATCAGTTAATGATCCTCACAGTCGGTGGGGATGCCGCTTCAAAAGGTGCCCAGGAAGTCATGCAGGCGCTCTCTATTATTGATTCAAAAGCGCCGGATTGGAAATATGTCTGTAAAGTATGGCCTCAGCCGAGAACCAAGCTGCAAAACCTTGCGGACCTGGAGATGGCTACCCAATTGGGTATAGAAAAAAATGTTGTTTACACCACCAATACTATATCACGGAATTTCATGCCTTATCTGTTTGGGGCATGTGACATATATGCAGCTCCTTCACGGCTGGAGGGGTTCGGAATGGCGCAAGTGGAAGCAGGGGCCTGCGGAAAACCTGTAATAGGAATCAAGGCCATGGGAATGTTGGATACGCTTATCCATGGAAAAACCGCCTTTATGACAAAAATCGGACAGCGAATTTCGGTAAATGAAGTGAGGCTTGGCGATGAATCGGGATTTGAAGGGGAACATGAAATTTCATTCAGTAAACCGCGGACAGTAGATTACCGCGCCAACGTTCAGGATATCGCCAAATACCTGATGATAATGATGAAAGATGCTGGGTTAAGGGAAAAAATGGGCCTGGCTGCCAGGGAACATGTTGTTCAACACTTTGACTACCGCGTGGTCGCAAGACGATTTGTACAGATCATTGGTGAAAGGTTAGGGGTTTAGTAAGATGAAAAGGAAAAAAAAAAATGTAATTGAAGAAGCCAAAAAGGCTGCCCTTGAAGTACTGCTTCATAATGCCAAAGGGCCTTATCAGGGACTTCCACGGACTGCCGGCTGGGGGTATCCTGAACCATACACGAGAGATCTTCTTTTTTCTATATTGGGAATAGCAATTTCAGGCAACAAAAAGCTCCTTGGCAGTATACAAAGGGTTCTGGAAACGCTTGCTAAAAATCAAACGGAACATGGCCATATTCCATCTCTGGTTCATGACAAAGAAGACCGGGGCTCCAGTGATACGACTCCATTGTTTTTATTGGGTACGGGAATTTTCAGGAAAGCAACCGGGCACCAGGATTTTCTTCAGGAAGCGGTACACAAGGCTTTAAAATGGATGGCGTATCAAAGCCCCTCGGACAGGTATCTGGTTGCCCAACTGCCCACCAGTGATTGGCGCGATGAACAATGGGTGCTGGGATATGGCCTCTTTGTGAACACCTTGGTATATAGTTACCTACGGCTATTTGGCCTTCATGACCGAGCGGATAGGGTACGTCAGGAAATGAGCCGGTTTACCGTTACTGGAGAAAAGGCGCATCGCCACGTCCACGAAGGCCTTGTGGTAAAAAAGAAACCTTATTTTGCCTGCTGGTCCTATAAAATTTACAGCAGCGAAAGATTTGACCTTCTCGGCAACAGTCTTGCGATCCTCTCAGGAATAGCCTCTCCCTCAAGGGCCCAAGAAATGATTACCTGGATCGAAGCCGAGTGCTCGGAATTAAAAAATAAAGGTGAACTGGCAGTTGATCTGCCACCAAATTTCTTCCCGTTTATCAAACCTGAAGATGCTGACTGGCGTACACGGTATGCTTTACATAATCATCCAGGGGAATATCACAATGGAGGGATATGGCCTTTTATCTGCGGGCTTTATGTGGCGGCTTTAGTAGCGGCTAAAAGATACAGGCTGGCTGAGGAAAAGCTTTTGGCACTTACCCATTGTTTAAAAGAAAGCCGTTCCGAAAGTTTGGATTTTGGATTTAACGAGTGGATAAAAGCCCAAAACGGCAAAGCTTTGGGCCAGGACTGGCAGACCTGGAGCGCCGCACTTTACCTCTATGCGGTTAAATGCGTGGAAGAAAAACGGACTCCTTTTTTTGAAGACATAAGGGATTGACCACCCAACAAACCAGGAAAGCCAGTGAAGAAAAAAGGGTATGGGGGCTGCGATGACCTTGGGTGACGAGGGACGCAGGAATATTAAAGGACAGGAAAATATTATATTGCTTCATCAATTCCAAGGATTCCTCACTGTACCGGGATTCATTCCTAATTTCTATGGCAAATGCATATTCTGAATATTCGTTTTCCAGGATTTCATAAAAATGTCTTTCCGTCGATGCTTTGAAGGGAGCATTGGCCGGCAACTGGATCAACACCGGCCCATCTGCTTCTTCATCGGCCCGAAAACTTCAAAAAACCTTGCACTTTTGCTTTTGGAATCCTGAGAATTAAAAATTCCGGCTCAACTAATTAGAATCTGTCCATAATGTCAGGTTCCTGCAGATTCCGCCGTTGCTTTCACCCGCTTCGGATTAGTCCTTCAACCCTTCTATTCAGTTCTTTGACCAAAATTTGTTTTAACCTTTCAGCCACCTGGTTTTTAAAAAATCATCCTTGTGCCTCCGCATAAAAAAAACTCTGTGGCCATTGCCTGCCTCCGGGAGGTGGACGTGAAACCTTTTCAACAATTTTAGAAACCATTTCGTTTGGCAGATCAGAAGAAAAAAACTATTTTTAAACCTATGAAAATGAAATTACCCTTCTCCATTGCCTTTGCTATTATACTGGCCGGTGATATAACCGCCCAGGACGATTGGCTTAGTGAAAATCGATCAGTCATAACAGCTGAACTCCCAGCCCATAAAATTACCCCACCACAAGCTGGGGGGTTGGAAAATGAATCGGCCCCTGATTTTACCCTTGAAGATCTGGTAGGTAATACAGTCTCCTTAAGTGACTTAAAGGGCAAGGTGGTGGTATTGGATTTTTGGGCAACCTGGTGTGCCCCCTGTATCAAATCCTTCCCTGCCATGCAAATGGCCGTGGATCAATATAAAAATGATCCCAATGTAAAATTCCTGTTTATCAACACTTGGGAACAAAGGGAAAACCCCGAAAAATCGATTCAACAGTTTATGGAAAAAAGAGGCTATACCTTTCAGGTACTCATGGACTTAAAGGATCCCGGTTCCAAAAAGAATCCTGTGGTGGAAAGCTATGGCGTGAGCGGCATTCCCGCCAAATTTATCATTGATGGCCAGGGAAATATCCGGTATCAGGTCACGGGATTTACCGGGGACAACAAGGCTGCAGTGGAGGAGTTGGCGGGTATGATTGAAAGGGCAAAAGTGGATTGAAGGGGAAGACCTTGGAATGAGGGAGCGGGAAGAAGAAAGTGTGAGTCTTCGTACTTCGTACCTTGTACTTAGTACTTAAAAAAAACATTTCATCATGACGCCTAAAAAAGCTGAAGTTGTCTCCTTGAACGGAACAAACATTTATTATGAGATTTATGGAAAAGGAGATCCATTAATCCTGCTACACGGATATACCCAATCTTCCAAATACTGGCTTCCTTTCCTTCCCGATTATGTGGATGATTTTGAGGTTTACTTAATTGACCTACAGGGACATGGTAAATCGGGTCCTTTTAAGGAAAAGCTATCCGTAAAATCAGCGGCAAGTGATGTGGATGCGCTGATCAAACATCTAGATCTTGAACAAATCAAGGCCATAGGATTCAGTTTTGGAGGGGATGTTTTATTTCAACTGGCCTTTCTACAACCCAGGCTTATCAGATCAATGATAACCATAGGTTCTTCCGGCAGTTGGAATGCCCGGGATTTTCCGGATTGGATGGATTTTCTATCTTATGAAAATATAGGAAATTTGAACTGGATGTATGAGCATCAGACCAACGAAGCGCAGATCCGGTCAATCCTTGATCAATTTCCCAATTATAGCGTATCCATCAGTGATGAAGAGATGGAAAGTATCCAATCAAAAATACTTTTTGTTTTGGGAGACCAGGACACTAGCGTTTCTTTAGAATCAGTTTCCCGCGCAAAAAATAATCTATTTGATGCTTACTTATGGATTTTACCCAATACAGGTCATGGTCCACAAGAGGGCAAAAACAAACAGGAATTCGTTAGAAGATCCAAAGAATTTTTGAAGGATCAATGGAAGAAAGGATATTAGCTTGTGCAGGCAACCATAACCATAGAGTATAAAGCAAACTTCCTTTTCGGTTTCAGCCTAAATCTCTGCGGCCACTGCCAATTGGAAGACGGAAGCTGGAAGACCGAAGTTGAGGTATTGTGAATTATGAGTGCCGAAGGCAGGGAAGAAGAATCTTCGTACTTTGTTCCTTGTACTTAATACTTCATCTTTTTAACGAAGGAAGCCAGCGATCCAACAGGTCCCGGCAATTGAGCACCTTCTCGACGAGATCTATGGGGTATAGAAATAATGGTTGGTGGCTTCAAAACCCAACCGGGAATCCCGCCCCTGCAAAATATGCATGTGCTTGGCCAAAGCTATTTCTTCATGTAAAATCTGTTCCAGCTCCTTCAAACATCCTCCCGCTCTTTTTGGTCTTCCAAACTGGACAACTGATCCCTGAGGGTGATAAAACGAGCTTGACTTACAATACTGTGAGAATGGATAGCGATGGTTTCGGCTATATGGACTTCCTCGCTAAGCGCCTTTTTCCCTTCCTTGTCAAGTGTTAAGGTCTCTGTTTGCCTTCTAAGTTCCATCAGCGCCTTCTGGAATTCATCGGCCACTTTGTTCATCTGGGAGATAAAGACTTCCACTGGGTAGTGCGATCTCCAACTTTTCAGATCATCATAGGGCAGCCCTACCATGGTGGCAGCGTACCCTGTTGGCTTTTCCCAAAGGAGATTGGCCGGACCCATCTGTAAAGGAGCCATAATCATTTTAAAAGCTTTGGCTATACCCACTCCACCACCACCTTGATTTCATCCATGGAATGGTGTTCTAAGGCTTTTTCAAATTGGGTAAAAGGCACCTTTTCCGTGATGACCTGTTGCATTTGATCGGGCCATTTTTCATAGCAAGCCTTTAGGTCGTCTACGGCCATTTTATAATGGTCGGTACTGGCATTTACACTCCCCAATATAATTTGGTTTTTTAGCACCATTTGCTGCAAGATTTCCCCCGCCATGATCGTCATGGGCCGCTTACCTGCAGGGATACCTGTAGCCACATAAATCCCGTTAATGCCCAATGTATCTATGAGCTGTATCTGGAGCTTTGCAATTCCTGTCGCTTCAAAAACAAAGTCTGATTCACCACATACGTCATCAATATCCATCACCTCTACCACCCGTCCGTCCACATAGGTCCCTCCTATTTGTTTTAATATTTGCGGTCTTAGGGAATTTTCATCCACGATATCCATTCCTATGACTTCTGCCCCTCTTAGCCGTAGGGCAAAGGCTGCCATTAAGCCAATGGCCCCGATACCTGCGATAAGGGCTTTTTTTCCTCTCAGCCAATTTTCTGTCCTATCAAAGTCTTTTAATCTCGCCGATTGCATGATCATGGCTTCATCTATTGCTTTTGCGGCCACCGACATCGGCTCCGTCAATACCCCTATACCTTTAATTGCTTCCGGGACCTTGATCAGATATTGTTCTTTATCGACCACATACTCGGATTGGAAACCATCGGCCCCTTTAATACCCCGTTCGGTATAGTCGCCGGTATAGCACATATCGCTACGGTTATGGTTGCAAGCCTTGCATTTACCACATCCACGCCTCACGGTAAATACCCCATAATCCCCTACCTGCACTGATTTTACCTCACTTCCAATTTCCACCACTTTACCAAACATTTCGTGCCCGATGATCAGGTTAGCTTTTCCGGTAGGCGGATCCGCCCTGCCGCCTTCGGCTTGCTCACGGTCCGTACCACAAATGCCCACCTGCCACATTTTAATTTTTACTTCATCCGGTTGTGTGATCATGGGTTCTTCTACCTCCTCCAAGGAAATGTGGGTAGTTCCGGGTACTAAAGAAATGGCTTTCATAAGAGTTTAATTTTTTAATTATACCACTATAGCTACAAATGTCAAAGGCCCCTGTCGGTGATGGGATCAATGCTCCAATTTTATGCTATTTCCGCATATGCTCATTCATGGGTTTTCCAATGTTCCCACTGGGAAAAGGGGAATTCAAGAAAGTGGCCA
Source organism: Anditalea sp. (assembly GCA_040905145.1). Lineage (GTDB taxonomy): Bacteria > Bacteroidota > Bacteroidia > Cytophagales > Cyclobacteriaceae > DATGMS01. The sequence continues at coordinate 47,109 of JBBDSC010000004.1, read as the reverse complement.
CCGTGGAAGCAATATCGGAAATATGGACCGGGTGGGAGGAACGGCCTGCCGGCACATCCCAGCCATACCAATGCATAGGGGTATGGGAATCATAAACCCAAGGCGAACCGTGGGTTGTTCCCTGTGAGCTGGTGCCGGGAGTAATATGGGGTTCCAGCCAGATCACTACGTCCCCGGACCTTTTTTGATTATATCCTTGCTGGACCCTTGCCCGTATCCCTTTGGTAAATTCCCCACTGTTTAAAGCTGTAGCGGTCAATGCTCCCGCAACTCCCTCTAAGGACAACATAAATCGGGCCACGTTATTTTGTACCTCTTCGTGATCCAGGTTGTTTTGGTCAATCAGTTGATGATCCAGGAATACTTCAAAGTTGCTGAATGCAAGCAGCAGGTCTTCTCCATATTCTTCTGTAAGGAAGCCCCTCAGGGAATCAATTTTGTCATTGCTGTCAAAACGCCCCCCGGGAATCCCCTGATCAACCAAATAATCAGGAACATGGGCGACTCCATGATCGGAGGTAAGGAACAGCAGGATATTGTCCTTGCCGTAAGTTCCATCGAGGTAGTCCAACAACTTGGCTATAGTCTGGTCCAGGCGGAGGTAAGTATCCTGTACTTCTATGGAGGCCGGGCCAAACTGATGGCCTACGGCATCGGTAGCGGAGAAGGAGATGGAAAGAAGATCCGTGGTTTCCCTGCTTCCCAGCGACTCCCCTTCTATCGCCGCAAGCGCCAGGTCGAGGAGCAAATCATTGCTGAAGGGCGTGGAGGAAATAATCCCAAGACCATTTTTTTCCACCAGCTCGGGAAGATTGTGGGGAAATACAGGGGCAGTTTCCCCGTCAAACATCCTTTCATACGGATTATCGTCGGCTATACTTTCTATATATTCTTCCAAAGGAAGAAGGGTTTCCCAAGGTTGGGCCAAATACTGCTCCACGAGCTTCCGGTCATTGAACTCCCTCACCCAACCCGGCAACTCATTCCGATAATGGGTACTGGTCACAAAATTGCCGGTGGCCCCTTCAAACCAATAGGCATCACCGGTATGACCAGCGGGCAAAATGGCCCCACGGTCCTTACGGGAAATACCAATTACCTTGGAGCGGTTGTTGGTATGCAGGCGAAGTTCGTCGCCCACCGTAGTGGTCAGCACATTGCCCGGCCCCTTCTTTCCTTCCTTGCCAGGCTCAGATCCTACTCCTTCAAATCCCGGCACTTCGATCACATTGATGCTTTTGTCCAGCTCACGGACATACCAACCGTTGCCCATCACACCGTGGACCGCCGGTGTGGCCCCCGTATACACGCTGGCATGGCCGGGACCGGTTGCGGTGGGCATATAGTCGAAATGATTGTTGGTAAACGTAAAGCCTTCGTTCAGGAGCCGCTTGAAGCCATCTTCTCCGAACTTGTCCCAATACCGGTGAATATAATCAGGCCGCAATTGATCCACCATGATACCCACGACCAGTTTGGGAGTTTCATGGTGCTTTTTATCTGTTTGGGAACGGGATTCCCCGTGAATAAACAGGCTGGCAATCAGCACAAAAACAGCAAAAGAGGAGGTGATTTTCATATGTATATATTGATTTTGATGGTCATGACCTGTCCCTTATCTTTTATCGGGGGAATCTCGCAAAATATTCATCCTGATGTGCAATAAATTTTCATCATGCTCGATTAAAGATGATTTTGGTGATCTCGTTAAAGTCTATTGTATAATGATGTTGTCATTTAAGGTAGCGATTAAAGGTACAAAACTTTGGTTAACAGAGGCCAATGGACCTAAAAGGTTTTACCAAGGATAATTGTTGAATGAGCTCGAAGTTGGAAGTTTGAAGGCTGGAAGACCGGAGATCGAAGAAAGAGGTATCGGATGTCAGATGTGAATGCTTGACCAGCCGTTATTCCACTTGACAATATCGTGTTGAACATTGGATGATGTATATTTAGCTTAGGTGGATAAAATTAGCTAATTTTAGTTGGATTAAACATTTAAATAGCGTTATCATTTATAGATCGAATCATGAACTACATAAAATATTCATTAGCCTTTTGTCTTTTCTTATTTTGTTATGCAAGCACCTATGCCCAAGAAAAGCAGCTGGAAGATGCGGCATACACCTACAAGGACCCGGATCCAGGTGGCACCGGCAAAGTATATATGGGGCGTGAAATAGCCATGGTCATGAGTTTTCAAGGAAAAGATTGGTTGGAGCGGGACAGCCGCCCGCAAGAAGAAAACACTGACTTGGCGATTTCAAAACTGCCGGTCACAAAAAACAGTGTAGTGGCAGATATTGGGGCTGGAACGGGCTACTATACTTTTCGCATCGCCCAAAAAGTTTCTGAAGGCAAAGTATATGCGGTAGAGATCCAGGATGATGCTATTCAATATTTAAAGGTGCGCAGCAATAAGCTAAAGGCAAACCATGTTGAGCCTATTAGAGGAGGCGAGAAATCCCCTAACTTACCGGATAATTCTGTCGACCTGGCCATTATGGTAGACGTTTATCATGAGCTCCTGTACCCGCAGGAAATGTTAGAGGAAATTAAGCAATCATTAAGGCCAAATGGCAAATTATTGTTAATTGAGTACCGCGGTGAAGATCCTAAGGTAGGCATAAAAAAATTGCACAAAATGACTGTAAAGCAGATTAATAAAGAGTTAACTGCTAATGGATTTCATTTAGTCCAAAATGGCCAGTTTATGCGTATTCAGCACTTCCTGGTTTATGAAAAGGATTAGGATCAAAAATTTTAAAGACAAATATAGGATTTTGGGTAAAGCTCGAAGTGGGAAGTCCCCTTTATTCTCCCATCTCCCGCTCCAACCCCACTTGAATTATTGAGCGTTGAATATTTCTCATTGGATGATCTCTTTGCCTGAGAATCATTTCCATTTCCTTTTTCTCATCAAAACCAAGGAGAGATTTATGGTTTCTTAGGGCTCAATGGTGCAGGTAAGACCACCTTAATCAGGATTCTGCTGGGAATGATCAAGGCCGACAAGGGTAGCGTAAACCTATTTGAGGAAAAGCTTTCACCAAAATTTCGCTTATGGAACGACATCGGCTATTTGGTAGAAACCCCCTACTCCTATCCCAACCTTTCTGTTGCTGAAAACCTACAGGTATATTATCATCTAAGGCAATTGAGGAATCCAACATCAATCCCTACTATCATAGACAAACTCAAGCTAAGCCCTTTTACCGAAACAAAAGCAAGACACCTATCATTAGGAAATCAGCAACGATTGGGTTTAGCCAAAGCATTAATGCACCAACCAAAGCTACTCATCCTTGATGAACCCATTAACGGATTGGACCCTGAAGGAATTGTCGAAGTCAGAAAATTGCTCAAAGAACTTGTTAATAAAGGTTCAACGGTATTTCTATCAAGCCATATATTAAGTGAAATTTCAAAAGTAGCCAACCGGATAGGGATAATCCACCAAGGCAAATTAATTAAAGAACTTACCACTAAAGAATTGGCCGATCAGCTTATCAGAAAAATATTGGTTAAGACAAATGATAATCTAGGAGCTATTAACCATTTAAGCCAATGCAATTTTCAATCTGTTCTGAATAAAAACAATGAAATAGAAATTTATGATGGCCATGCCATTGAAAATCCTGAAATCATCTCCAACCTACTGGTTGAAAAAGGATTCCCCCCAAAGCAAGTGTATTTATTTACCGAAGATCTAGAAATGTATTTTTTAAGAACTGTCAGAAATAGCGATAAATGAAAGGCCAGATACAAGCATTAAAAGCAGAATTAATCAAAAACAAGTATTCCAGTAGTCTGTGGGTAACATTTATTGCCTTTTCATTAGCTCCCTTAATGGGAGGTGTATTTATGCTCATCATGCGAAATCCTGACGCTATGGAAAATGCAGGAGCATTAAAAGCAAAAGCACAAATGATGGATTTTTCAACCGATTGGAAATCCTATATAGGAATCCTAACCCAAGCAATAGGTGTAGGCGGCGTATTGGTATTTGGTTTCGTGGCAAGTTGGGTTTTTGGCAGGGAATATTCTGATGGCACAGCAAAGGATTTATTGGCCCTGCCAACTTCACGAACAAAGATTATAAATGCAAAATTTTTAATTTATGGGGCTTGGTGTTTTGCACTGGTAGTTTCTAATTTATTGGTGGGACTTTTAATTGGCACCTTACTACAAATCCCAGCTTCTGATGGGGATTTTGTCTTTACACATTTAACAAATTACCTTGTCACAACTATATTGACAGTTTCTCTTGGAACTCCCATTGCTTTTTTTGCAATGTGGGGTAAGGGTTATCTTGCTCCTTTGGGCTTTGTTGCCCTGACCTTGGTCTTTTCCCAAATCATTGCTGCCACTGGATATGGTTACTATTTTCCTTGGTCTGTTCCTGGGCTTTTTAGCGGAGCTGGCGGTGAATTTAAAGCACAGCTGAACGTGACGAGTTATACCATCTTAATTTTTACAAGTATCGCCGGATATTTTGCAACTGTGATCTATTGGAAATATGCTGACCAGACAAAGTGAGAAATGGGAAGGGAAGCACGGACAAAAGGATACAAGGCCGGAAGACCGGAGGAGACGGAAGCTGGAAGTCTGGAGAACAAAATCCCTGTCTCCGTCTTAAATTCCTCATTCCCTGGGTTTCAGGTGTTTTAAATTTCGAATTTTATGTTAATAACTTCCCTTGATAAAAAAGGCAGGGAAATTGATGCTTCATTGCTGAAACAGGTGAAGAACTGATAAAGCTCAAGATGAGCATGCACAATACAGGGGATGTGGATATGCAGTTTTTGGGCGGTGCTTTTGGAACGGGCACACATGGCTCAGGCAAAAAGCTGCAGAACCTTTCAGGAATGATAACAGGCTGCCGTATGATAGATGGAAAAGAAGAAGTTAGGGAGTTTACTGAAAAGGATCCTGAAACATTAAAAGCGGCAAAAGTATCATTGGGTGCCTTAGGCCACTTTACCCGGAGTGGGACAAATTCATGGAATTAAGAAGAGAATTTGATCCTTATGGTGTTTTTTTGAATGATTATTTAACCAAGGTTCTAAGCATATGACAGACAATAGGTTTGGAAAAAAGAACTGGTGTTTTTCCGGAGGATATATACCAGTGGAAAGTACCGGGAAAGAACCGGAGTTTTTAAGCAAAGAGGAGGTGTCAATCCTGAATACTACCAGTGATAATGCCACTGTAAAATAACTTTGAGTCTGTGACTCAAAACGATTCCTGGGAGTCGAAGACTAAATTTTAATGATCGCACGGCACCACTTGTCCCGAAACATCGGGAGACGCGCAACAACTCGATGGCAGAAACAAAGGTTTACCTCTGATAAATCCTCTGGATCAGTCTTATTCTCTGGTAAAAAATCTATTTTCCAGCCAATCCCTTACCTTAAGAAATTGCCTCCATTTGGGATAACCCGTGACATCTTGAATGGACTGCACTTCGTCAAAAAGCCGTTTGGCCATTTCATAGTCCCCTGCCTTGAAGGCCTGAAAAGCATATTTGATAGCCACCATTGCCCGGGCATGTGCCAGTTCATTTTCTATCTGGTCTGATGTGGATTGTTGTTGACTGAATTGCAGGCTGTCATGGCTTACTTTTACACTTTGGATACCCATGGGGGATTTCAATACCAGGCCTTCCAAAGAAGTACAACGACTCAGTGCTACATAAACCTGACCTGCTTCAAAAGATTTTTCAATGTCCAAAATAGCCCGATCAAATGTCAGTCCCTGACTTTTATGGACAGTAATGGCCCAGGCAAGTTTGAGGGGAAATTGGGTGAAAGTACCAATGACTTTGGTCTCCAGGTGGTTCTCTTCTTCATTAAAGATAAATTCAATATTTTCCCATGTCTCCTGCCTCACTTGATAAAAAAATCCTTGATTGCTTTCCACTTCTATGAGATCTTCTGTCATTTTTACCACTTTGCCAATCATTCCGTTGTAGTATCGCTCTTCAGGATTGTTCCTCATAAAAATGACCTGAGCACCCACTTTTAAGGTAAGGTCCATGGGGTCAAAAGGCACCATATTGAGAGGGAAATCCCCTTGGATAATAGCTTTGTAAATTTTGGGCTTTTTCTTCAGTTCATCCAATTTGCGACGGTTAATTTCAGCAATCGTGGTGTTGTGGGTGCCGAGGAGGATATATCCTTGATCAAGCAGGCTAAAATCATATTTTTTTGATGTTTCATTCAATAGCTCAATATCCTGGTAGGAATGTTTGCTTTCCCTTATCCGGTTGAGGAGGTTTTTAAAGTTTTCATCTTTTTGCCGATATATTTTCTGCAGGGCAATGTGAATGGGCTGTAGGTTTTTAAAGGCATTGGAACCAAAAAAAAAGCGGGTGTCATAATATTTGGAAAGATGCTCCCATTCAGTAGATCTAACCACCGGGGGAAGCTGAAAAGGGTCCCCTATCAGGATAAGTTGAACCCCACCAAAGGGCAGGTGCATCTTACGTCTGAAGACCCTTAGGATCTGGTCAATGACATCAAGGATTTCAACCCTCACCATGGATACCTCATCAATTACTAACAATTGCAGACGGCGGATGATATCCAATTGTTTTTTTCGGTACCGAAAACTATCAAATATGGATATGCCTTTTTCCTTGGTTTTGGTTTGTAACCTGGGGTCGCCCGGGAGATAAATTTGACGGGGATCTATTTTAAAGAAGGAATGGATGGTTTTTCCTTTGGCATTAATGGCTGCCACGCCTGTAGGAGCCACTACGACCATGTTTTTTTCAAGATTGACTCTTTTTAAGGTATGGAGAAAGGTGGTTTTGCCGGTACCGGCCCTACCCGTAAGGAAAAGTGATCTTTCAGAAAAAAGTGCAATTTCCAAAGCATGGATAAAAGCTTCATTGGAAGTATCCAAACCCTTGGATTGAAATTCCCGATGAAAAAAGTCTTTTAAGGAAAAGGTCATGGTTGAGATAGAGAGAATTATTCACTTTATGGGCCGAAGGTATGGGTTTATCTGTGATTGTGCCACTAAATCGGGTAAAAAAAGTCAACGATCCACCGTTCACTGTCGACGGTAAGGGATACCAAAAAATTTATTCCCTGCCTCCGTGTAAAATAAAATGGTCTATCTTGATCATCATCAAATGAGGCTCCTTTTAATAAAGGTAAAAAGCTTACTCCTTCAATATCCTTCGAGGATTTACCCCCTGCAATAGAAACTACTGTAGGAAAAATATCCATTGAAAGAGATTTATATTTTGTTATTGATCCTGAAGTGATGTGGTTTTCCCATACTATACCTGTAGGCACTCTTAGCCCCCTTCGTAGACGCTTTGCTCCCCATCCCTGAAAGGCCCATTATTATTCTTCATGAAGCGCAATCATCCAATTCCGAAATACTTTATCACACCTTATCCATGAACAATTTTTCATAATGGGCCGAAGGATAAAAAATACCCCCACTTTCTTTGTAAAATGATTCGTCCGTCGGATAAACACCATTTATGGTTTTTACCCAAGAGGCATGGGGTTTTGGGTGGTAAGACGTCATTTTATCCCAATTTTTGTAATATTGATGTCCGTTGGTTTCCTGTAACCCCAGATCCATATCCGGAAAGGGGGCCAGACGGGCAGCCACACATTTGTTCCAATCAACCAGGATAGGGTTTACCGTCAGGTCGGCACAAAAACAAGGGACATTTTTTTCATAGGCCAACTGGGCTATTTTCATGGTCATGGTCAAGGTCTTGGCGATGGCCTTTACAGCAATGGCGGTATATCCCTGTTCAATTCGGGCAGCGGCATCTTCTACGGTATGGGCACTTTCATCGGCGGCAACCCTTACTCCCAGATCCCCGACATACACCTCATTTCTTTCCCCAAAAGGCTCCTCGATCACGGCAATCTGATCAAAAGCCCCTATTTTTTTGGCATGGTCCAGAAAACGCATAAGCGTATCCTTTTCATCATACCTTTCATTGGCATCGAAATAATAGGGGATTTTACCGTTTTCGGTATAAGGGGTCTCAAAATGACCAATGGATTTATGTACGGCCGTCAAGAAAGCCATATCCTTTTCCAACATCTCTTTTTGGGTCCCTGCTGCCCCCGTCTTTAGCTTCATGATAAAATGTCCTTCTTCTGCCGCCTCCTTAATATTCTCCACTTTTGCGCCTACGCTAAAGGAAGGGATACTGGCCACCTTGTCATGCCGATGGGACAGACCAGGCCTGTAAGCCTCGGGAATCATCTCATCAAACTGATCTATATTATTTTCTGCAGCATATAATAACCAGACAGCGTTGTCCACCGGTACAAGGGCATTGAGCGCAAAGGTTTTTTTAAGGTCCGGATTGCCTGTGATTTTTTTCCCATATGCATATACTTCCGGCAACAGGTCATCCAGTAAGGTTACGGGATCTGTAAAGGAATTGCCTTTCATGATCTGCAAAGCCCTTTCTGTCATGACATACATCAAAGCATTTCCGCCATTGGTGGAATGATCGAAAAACACTTTGGAATCCGACCACAGCGTTCCTTGGGTACCTAGCCCTATTTTACTGATGCCCGATTCCCCTTCGATATAAGCAACGGCTTGCCAACTTTCTGTGATGGCGCTGCCCTTAAAGCGGTAGGGGATTAAAGGCTCCCTTTCGAAATTGGAATTGACATTCCTGATCCTGATCTTTGATGGGTATTTCATTTTATTTGTATGGGTTGTGTTTGGTGTAAATCCCACCATTCCCAAGGTCATTAATGCCCCGGTGCCAAGGTGGACAAATTCCCTGCGGTTGATTCCTTTGCTCAGATCTTCTTGATGATTCATAGCTGTATTGGGTTTATTGTGCATGCCTAAAATAGGTTGACATTTTCCACTTAATATTTTTCCGTTCAAGCCATAATACTGCCAGCTGGGGACACATTTTGATGACTGCTTTTGAGCTATTTATTCAATTGCCGTTTGGCTTTAGCCAACGGGATAATGGACAAGTAATCCTTATGGCTTTAGCCACATTATCCCGGATGGGCTGATTAATGGGGCTAAAGCCCGGATTTTTCTCCCTATTCCATTCCCCGAATAGAACTCTAGGCAACAGAATCGTCATCTTTGTACCTTGTACTCTCTCAAATTCTCCTACTCCTGTCTTCTGATTCCCCTCCTTCTGTCTTAAACTATCTCAACTCCAATTTTCCTTGGGAGGCTCCATAAAGGTTGGACATCCTGTAAAGCAACCTTGCTGCCACATTTCCATCCCATTCGTCTTCTTCTCCGGGAGCTACTTCTACGAGATCAAATCCGATAATTTTCTTTCCTGTCTTGACCAATTGCTTTATGAGGTATAGAATCTGCTCCAACTCAAAGCCCCCGGCTACGGGAGTGCCGGTATGGGGACATAATTTAGGATCCAAACCATCAATATCAAAAGTAATGTATACTTCATCGGGAAGCTGTCTGATTATTTCTTCACAGATGGATTTCCAGGTTTTGCCTTCATACTGCGCAGCCTTAATGGTGCTGTCATGAAAAAGAGTGATATTGGGATGTTGATCTGCCATTTCCATTTCAGCTTCGCAAATATCCCTAATCCCTACTTGTACCAATTTACTGATTTGGGGCAGCTCAATAAAATTATAGGAAATTGAGGCATGGGAATAAGTAAAATTTTCATAAGCGACTCTTAGGTCTGCATGGGCATCTATTTGCAACACCCCGAAATTAGCATGATCTTCTGCCACCGCTTTTATCAAACCCAAAGGTGTGCTGTGGTCCCCTCCCAAAAGGGCTACCAATTTACCCTTTTCACGGTAATGTTTGGCTTGGGCATAAACCCAATCATTCATTTTCTGACAAGCTTGGTCGACCTTATCAGGTAACAGCTTAAAATCCTCCTCTTGAGCTTCCGGAGAACCTGATTCCAACCATTGGATATATTCACTGGCTATGGCACGGTATTTTATGCTGATGCCCTTAATCTCTTCAGGAACAGGTAACAGGTATATCCCCAGCTTCCATGCCCCCCTGATATCCTCTTGATAAAGATCCACCTGAGTAGAGGCCTTTAATATGGCTTCAGGTCCCTCACCAGTACCATTTGAGTAGGAAACAGTGACTTCCCACGGCACAGGGATAATTATCAGTTCTGCGGTATTCTCATCAAATGGAAGTCCAAATAAACTGTCCATGATCCCCACCCCATTGGGGTCAAAATCATTGATGATTTCTTGTTTTGTCATTTCAATAACTTTAAAAATTCGTGTGGCATGGGTTTAGCCGATATTGCAGGGGATTACCATCCAACCTTCGAAACAGCTTTGCTTAGCACCTGGTCCGGAGCAGACTTATTGCAACACCTCATTCAGGCATCCTGAACCCTTGGAGAGCATTTTCCATTCCGGAAGGTCAAAAGTAACGTCTGCCATCATTCCCGGGAGCAAAGATATATGAAAATCATTCGTCAAATATGCCAGTAAGGAATTTATTCCCGGATTGTGCCCTACCATAAGTACGTTTCCAAAGTGATCCGGCAAATGATTGATTACCTCTAAAAGGTTTTCCAAGGAACTTTCATAAATGTCCTCTTCAATCTTTTGTTCCTTCACCTTCAGGTTATCTGAAATCAATTCGGCAGTTTGCTTGGTCCTTAATGCCGGACTTTTAATCAAAAGATCAAATTGAGCGCCTTTTTTTTGAAGGACTTCATTTAACCTCTTGAGTTTATTGATGCCTTTATCCGAGAGTTTTCTGTTAAAATCATCATTATAACCTATTCCTGGATTGGTCTCCCCGTGCCTCATTAAAGTAAGTTTTTTACCCATTTTCCCCGATGTTGGTACTAAAAATAAATCCATGAACAGCAAAGGAAGAATCATGCCAAAATAAATATGATATAGGTTAATATTTGGAGGAGAATTTAATCGCCTCTATTTTTAGGCTTTAATCATCAAATAGAAATAAACTGTTTCTATAAAATCAAGAGTACTATGCCCAAGAATTTAGTCATTGTCGAGTCTCCAGCAAAAGCCAAGACCATAGAAGGATATTTAGGAAAAGATTATAAAGTAGCCTCAAGTTATGGCCATGTGCGCGATTTGCCAAAAGGGGATAAGGCTATCGATATCAAAAACAAGTTCCATCCAACCTATGAAGTTACGGCAGATAAAAAAGAGGTGATCAAGCAGCTCAAAATCTTGGTCAAGGACGCAGAAATGATTTATCTGGCCAGTGATGATGACCGTGAAGGGGAAGCTATTTCCTGGCATTTAAAGGAAGTGCTGAAACTAAAAGATGAAAAAACCAGAAGAATAGTATTCAGGGAAATCACCAAGAATGCCATTACCAAAGCCATCGAAAATCCCAGAACGATAGACGTTAATCTGGTCAATGCTCAACAGGCCAGAAGGATTTTGGATAGGTTGGTGGGTTTTGAATTATCCCCCGTGCTTTGGAAAAAGATCAAGGCAGGATTGTCCGCCGGTCGCGTGCAATCGGTAGCGGTAAGGTTCATCGTAGAAAGGGAAAGGGAAATCGACAAATTCAAGGCCACCTCAGCGTATAAGATCACTGCCCTATTTGATGTGGACGGTAAAATCTTAAGCGCTGATTTACCTAAGAAATTCGTAACACAAGAAGAAGCAGAAGCTTTTCTCAAGAAGTGTCTCGAGGCTTCCTTTTCCATTAAAAGCTTAGAGAAGAAACCGACCAAAAAAACCCCAGCCGCGCCTTTTACGACTTCTACCCTTCAGCAGGAAGCCAGTAGAAAACTGTATTTCTCTGTGGCACAAACAATGAGTGTGGCACAAAAGCTTTATGAAGCGGGCAAGATCACCTATATGAGAACAGATAGTGTCAACTTATCTGAGGATGCCATGACTGGGGCAGAAAGGGAAATAAAGTCTGCATTCGGACCAGAATTTCACAAGGCAAGAAAATATACTTCCAAATCGGAAGGGGCACAGGAAGCGCATGAGGCCATCCGTCCTACCAACTTTTCTGTTCAGGAAGGCAGTGGGGACAGAAATGAGCAACGCTTATACGAACTCATCTGGAAGCGTTCTATAGCCTCTCAAATGGCTGATGCCCAATTGGAAAAAACCAATGTCGCCATTGCCATTTCCAATTCCCCTCAAACCTTATCAGCAAGTGGTGAAGTCATCAAATTTGAAGGTTTCCTCAAAGTATATTTGGAAAGTACAGACGAAGAGGAGGAAGAGGAAGAATCCGGCAACAAAGGGCTTTTGCCTCCATTGACCATAGGACAAGAACTCAACCTTACAGAAATGAAGGCCAGGCAAAGTTTTACCCGTCCTCCTGCCAGATACACCGAAGCCTCTTTGGTAAAGAAATTGGAAGAAATGGGCATAGGTCGCCCATCTACCTATGCTCCTACCATTTCCACCATTCAGAAAAGGAACTATGTGATCAAGGAATCCAGGGAGGGGACACCCAGGAATTACGTAGAGATGAAGATAGCCAAAGGCAAATTCGATAAAGCCGATAAAACCGAAAATACAGGTGCTGATAAAAACAAACTGTTCCCTACCAATATTGCCATGGTGGTCAATGATTTTTTGGTAGAACATTTTCCGAACATTATTGATTTCACCTTTACTGCCAGGGTGGAAAAGGAATTTGATGAAATTGCCCAAGGAACGCAACAATGGGAAGAAATGATAGAAAATTTCTACAGCTCGTTCCATTCCAAGGTAGAAGAAACGGAAAATATCACCAGGGCCGATGTTAATTCTTCCAAAGAGTTGGGCAAGGACCCGAAATCGGGCAAGCCTGTAATAGCCCGGCTTGGGAAATTCGGTCCTTTGGTACAGATGGGGGATCAGGAAGATGAAGAAAAGCAGTTCGCCAGCCTTGCGAAAGGTCAATTTATAGAAAGCATTACCCTTGAAGATGCACTGGAGCTCTTCAAGCTCCCCAGGGACGTGGGAATGTTTGAAGATAAGAAAATTGTGGCAGCAATTGGGAGGTTTGGCCCTTACCTGCGCCATGACGGGAAATTTGTTTCTTTGGGAAAAGAGCATGACCCACTGGGGATTACAGAAGAAGAAGCCATAGAATTAATCCACAATAAAAGGGAAGCAGATGCCAAAAAGCATATCAAGACCTTTGAAGAAAATCCAGAGATCCAAATATTAAATGGTCGTTGGGGCCCTTATATTAAGTTCGGCAAAAACAATTTTAAGATCCCCAAGGATAAAGATGCAGAAGAATTGGACTATTTGGAAACCATGGACATTATTGAAAGTCAGCCAGAAAAGAAAAAAGGGAAATTTACCAAAAAGAAAAAGTAAGGAAAGGCCGGATATAAAATCCGGCTTTTTTTAGGTTTGAGGGGTTGATCATCAGGGGAAAAGATCAAAATCCCAGTAGTATGGAGAGGAAGGTTGGGGTTTGGATTCAGGAAAATGATTAAATTACAATCCAATGAGAAAATTAGTGGTACTGACCGGGGCTGGAATCTCAGCAGAAAGTGGTATCCAGACTTTCAGGGACAGTAATGGCCTGTGGGAAGGTCATGAGGTAATGGAAGTAGCTTCTCCTGAAGGATGGAGAAAAAATGAGGAATTGGTTCTTGACTTTTACAACCAAAGAAGAAGAGCCTGCCTGGATGCCAAACCTAATGCTGCACACCTGGGACTGGCAGCGCTTGAAAAGCATTTTGACGTAACCATAGTCACTCAAAATGTGGATAACTTGCATGAGAAAGCGGGATCTAACCAGGTGATCCATCTCCATGGGGAATTGTTCAAATGCCAAAGTACCTTGGATGGTTCATTGATCTATGAAATGGATCATTGGAAAATAAAGTTTGGGGACAAGTGTGAGAAGGGATCCCAACTGCGGCCCTTTATTGTCTGGTTTGGAGAAGCGGTCCCTATGATGGAACCTGCCATAGAAGCTACCATGCAGGCCGATATCTTTGCAGTAATCGGGACCTCGCTTTTGGTCTATCCTGCTGCGGGATTGATCCAATATACCCCGGCAGGCATTCCAAAATATATCATTGATGTGAAGGTGCCGGAATTGGGTTTTTTGGAAAATATGACCAAAATTGAATCAACGGCCAGCGCAGGAGTAAAACAAATGATGGAGGAACTTTTATCCAATGACTTTTAATGGTCCTGCCTTGTATTTATTGTACTTTACTTAGTACTTCTCCGCTTCGGAACACTATTTAAATTATAGAAAAACCTTTTTAATAAACTTAAAATAACTGTGGAAAGTAAAACAGACCAACGCCGCCTAATTCACCTTATTTCCAGAAATACGATCAAATTGATTTTGGCAGGCGCTATCATCGGAATATTTCACCAGTACGACCATTTGGTAGCAGGGTTCTTAATGATCTACCTCATTTATACCTTGGCAAGAAAAATTAAAGATAATGATGATGAAAAATGGATTTACCTCATCGGCGTTTCCCTTACCAGTATTTTAGGTGTTGCTTGTGAAAATTGGGGCATAAGTAACCAGTACTGGAGTTACCATAATTTGGATAACAACAGGGAATTTCCTTATTGGTTGCCCATTGCATGGGCATTGGCCTTTACCTATATTTATAGAATTGAAAAAGAAATCATCCTCATTAAAAACATTCAATCGATCCCTTCAAAAATACTGCTGGCCTTGATCATCTCCATGATCTTCCCAACAATTGGGGAAATGGTCGTCATCAATTTCGGGGCCTGGACCTATCATTGGCCGCTTCAATTTCTGGGGGTCCCCCTTTTGGCGGTCATATTGTTAATGATTTTTCACACGGGGATCAATTTTATGCTGATGGCTATCTGTAAGCAGCTGAAAATTAAGGATGTGGTGTTTACCCTTAAGTAAGGAAAAGGGCAATTGGCCCCGATCTTTTATCGGATGAATCTCGCTGAAATAATCATCCCGTGTGTGATAAATTTTATTATGCTCGATTTCATGAGACGCTTTTAATTCTGAATTAAATCTTTTAATTTCAGTCATGAGCAAAATACGGATTCTCTCCATTGACGGAGGAGGTATAAGAGGCATCATTCCTGGCACCATCCTTCAAATTATAGAAGAAAAAATTCAAGTTTATACTGGCGACCCGGAAGCCAGACTGGTAGACTTTGTTGACTTTATTGCAGGTACAAGTACAGGGGCCATAATTGGCTGCGGCATGCTTGCTCCTTCCTCAAGGGATCCTGGGAGACCTCAATACCAGTTGAAAGAAATTGTGGACTGGTATCATCAAAAAGGAGGGGAAATTTTTAACAAGCCCTTCCTGCATAAATTAAAGAGTCTCTGGGGAGTTCTCGATGAAAAGTATCCCAATACGGCATTAAAAGCCTCGTTAAAGGAACAGTTTGGAGACGCTTTGATGAGTGGATTGCTCAAGCCGTGCCTGGTAACTGCTTATGAAATAGAAGTCAGAAAATCCATGTTTATCACCCAGCATAATGCCGCCATATCCCCCGATGCTAATTTTTTGGTAAGGGATGCCGTTTTGGCTTCCTGCTCCGCGCCCACTTATTTTGAAGCAATAAAAGTCCCCTCCCTTACGGAAGAAGACCATGTGCTTATTGATGGAGGGGTTTTTGCCAATAATCCAGCCATGTGTGCCTATGCCGAAGTAAGAAAACTCACCTTTGGAGATATCATCAACCCCACTTCAGAAGACATGTTGCTCGTTTCTCTAGGTACCGGTTTTGTGAATGAAGGGTATCCTTATAAAAAGGCAAAAAATTTCGGGTTTATAAATTGGATAAGGCCGCTGATTTCCATCCTGATGTCCGGTAATGCAGAGATTGTATCCTACCAACTCAAATGGCTATTCGATGCGGGGCTTCAGCCTGAAAGCTTCATCCGGATAGAACCGGATCTCCTTCATGCCAAAGTAGATCTTGATGATGCCAGTACCATTAACATGAATGCTCTCCGAGAGGCAGCTCTAAATTATGTGGCTAAAAATGAAGCTTTGATCGATGCCATTGTGGTAAAATTGGTCAAAAACCCTTAATGTTAAGATCACCCATTGAAAATAGGTTATAATGTTATTTGCTTATAATTTGTAATATAATTTAATTAGATTATATTTTGATATATTAACTATTAAACTTATATTACCGTATGATAGCAGTGATTACAGGAGATATCATCGGTTCAAGAAAAGCAGATACCGCTAGTTGGTTAAAGGCTTTAAAGTCCCAATTGAATAGCTTTGGTACTTCTCCAAAAGAATGGGAGATTTACCGGGGAGATGAATTCCAATTGGAAATTGCACAGCCCGGGGAGGCGCTGCTAAAGGCTTTCCAGCTAAAGGCTTGTATGAAAACTTTCAAAAACCTGGATATAAGGATGGGCATTGGAATAGGGGAAAAAAACTTTGATGGTACAAAAGTTTCCCAATCCAATGGATCCGCCTTTAATAATTCCGGTAGCCAGTTTGATTTATTGAAAAAGCAAAAGGTGAATTTGGCCATTTGCAGCCCTCAAAAAGAATTTGATAAAGAAATCAATCTGATGCTGAAACTGGCTTTGGTCACCATGGACAATTGGTCTGTGGTTTCCGCTCAATTAGCCTTAATGGTCCTTGGCGACCCAAACCTTCTACAAGAAGAAATTGCACAAAAGTTAGGCATAAAACAATCAGCCGTCAGTCAGAGATCCAATCGTGCAAAATTGGACTTGATGATGGAATTGGAAAATTATTATCAAAACAAGATGAAAGAAATCTAAAGACATGATCCTGTTCCTAAAACTCTTATTAGCTCATCTTTTAGGCGATTTTGTTTTTCAACCTGATCATTGGGTAAAGGAAAAAGAATCAAAAAAACATAAAAGCCCCAAACTCTACCTACATGCCTTGCTTCATGGGCTCCTTTCAATGGCTTTTGTAGCAGAAGTGTCCTTTTGGCCATATGCAATGGCAATCACATCATCCCACTTCCTCATCGATTGGATCAAATTGATATTTCAAAAGAAAAGCAGCCAAAAAAAATGGTTCTTTATTGATCAGGTATTGCACCTGATCATTATTGTGGGGATTACTTTAGCTTGGACAGAACAAGAGATATACCCCTCGGTCTTTTTCCAGGAAAAATCTATTCTATTAATTACCGCTATTGTCTTTCTTACCCTCCCCGCTTCTGTCCTTATAAGGATTCTAATCTCTAGCTGGACCCCAAAAACGGAAGATAACCGTCAGGGTTCCCTTCAAAATGCAGGAAAATACATCGGGATACTGGAAAGGTTATTTGTTTTTACATTTATCCTCACCAATCATTGGGAGGCCATAGGGTTCTTATTGGCCGCCAAATCGGTTTTTAGGTTTGGAGACCTCAGAGAGTCACGGGACAGAAAATTGACTGAATACGTTTTGATCGGAACATTGCTTAGCTTTGGATTGGCTGTTTTAGTAGGCATTTTCTCCGAAAATTTGTGGTGAAAACTACTACTGCCTAACCATACTTTCCAAAGTAGCCAAATAAATCCATTTTTGATCTCTGGAGCTCAACCCCTTTTCTATGGCCTCCTGCTCGATATCTGTGGGAGAATCCTCGTATTCCAGGGAATTGAAAAACTGCATATAATCCGAATAGATATTCAAAGTCATGTGGGTTGATTTTGCCTCACTTCCTGCAGGTAAGGCTGTCCTTAAAAGACTCCAGCTTTCCATAAATCCGGCATCAATCTTTTCTTCATGTAAAGGAAGAAAGATCTCTTTCTCCGCTTTTTCATATACTTCAAAACTGCCTTCCACCGCTTTCATTAAATCAAATGAGGCCAATACTCCCGGCTTCATTTCAAAAGTATCATCGGATTTGGCTATTTCCACCATATAGGATCTTACGGCCAAATCCCTGATATCAAGTGATTGTTTAATCTTTTCCGAAATCTCCCGTTCATCCATCTCGGGAAAGGCCTGCTTGGCAATATCAATAAGTTTTTCAGTTGAAAACCCATTCATCATACTCACCGGATCATTGTAATAGGTAATGGTGGCGTACTGAAAAGCTTCATTGTTCGAGCCGGTCTGAAGAGACCAGAAATCCCAACCTGCTATATCTCCATTTGAAGCAGCTTGATGATAGATTTGATTCAAAAATTCCTTGTATTCCAGATAATCAAATGTTTGACCTGTCTCCACTCTGATAAATTCAAAGACCAAGTAGCGGTTTTCCTGTGAAAAGGAAAGGTGGCTTAGAAATAGTGCCAAAAAGGAAATTAGAAGTAGCTTTTTCATGATTGTATAGTTTTAGGCCTGTGATGTCTAGTATAATTATTCCATTAATATACAACTTTTCAAAATAAAAATAAGACCCATAATATAATTTAATCGTAAAATCCTCCAATCAAAAATTAAGCCATATTCATCTCCTGCGGCTTAGTAGACGACAGGTTACCTCCCTCCTCACATCTCTAGGAAATCCGCCTTGGTATTTGCCAAATAGGATCGTAAAATGTGATGGGTTTCTTGGACAGGTTTCACTTGCTCAAGGCAGGAAATCACCTCTTCTGTCCCTAAATAGTCCCTAGTCTTATCTATAAAACCATAAGCGCTAAGCAACCCTTGATCAAACAAGATGACGGCCAGTTCTTCCTGCCCCCTCCCCTTTTCTCTTATTAGGATTTTAGAAGGTCTTTGGCCTAAAGAATGGATCAGTTGATTAATTCTGCCGTTGTAACTTGATATATCTTCCTCTCCACAGCAAGCCCCCTGACAGTTTTGCTCTTGGTAAGCATAACAGGCTTTAGGGGACTTTTGAATACCACATAACTTGGGACATAAACTGTAGTCTTTAATTTTATTCAAAAGAAATGCCCATGCTTCAGCATGAGTAGTAAATGTTTGAACCGGCTGGTGGAAACGCTTGGTTTTAGCAATCTGAAAACGCTGATAACCTGCTGCATCCTCATATTGATAAATTCCCCAAGAGCGGGCTTTCACCTTTTGTGCACGGTTATATTTTGGCCAGAGACGTTTTATCTGCAAGGCTTCAAGCAATAAGGCCAAAAAATCACTGCCTGTAAGTTCATAGGAAACATCATAGACTTCCATCTTCATGGCCTGTTTACTTTTACTCCCGCTAGAAAAATGCCCCTTAAACCGACTTCTTATATTTAAGGCTTTGCCTACATAGATGACCTGTCCATGTGGATCATGAAAATAATAAACACCTACTTCTTCCGGTAAACTGAGATATTTCTCCACAGAGACATGGGGCGGTAAAAAACTTTCTCCTGAATTCTGCTTTAAAGCTTGTTGAATAAGCCCTGAATGATCTTTGGATACAATATATCCAAATAACTGGGCTGTGGCTGCTGCATCACCAAAGGCCCTGTGCCTGTCCGAAATACCTATTCCTGTATGTTCACAAATCCTTCCTAAACTGTAGGATCTTAATCCTGGAAAAGCCTTTCGGCTTAGTCTTACCGTACAAAGCTTTGGTCTGTTAAATTCAATTCCAATCCTCCTGAACTCATCTTTGATAAAGCTATAATCAAAGTTTACATTATGTGCCACAAAAATTTTATCCGTCAGAAGCTCATGGAGTTTAGGGGCTATTTCACTAAAAAAGGGAGCATTTTGTACCATTTGGGTACTAATACCTGTAAGTCCGGTGATAAAGCCGGGAATGGGCCGATCTGGATTGATCAAGGTTTGGTATTCCTCCACTATTTGATGCCCATCATGCACCATTACAGCTACTTCTGTGATGCGGTTAATTGCCGAAAAGCCTCCAGTAGTCTCAATATCGACAATGGCATACATGAGTTCCACGTTTTTTTACAAAGTTAAACCGAAGGAAGAAAAGAAAAGTATTTCCAATGAAAGTTTTTACCTTTGGAAACGTGGTTTGCCAGAAAACTATATACAAAGAAGGACCTTGTGGAGAAAAAAGGCCAGCAATATTTACCCAAAAAACTTAGTGACTTTACTTGTGGCAAAAAAATAGACAGCAAATTCCATTGGGCACTTTACTTAAATTAACTAAATTGGCTAACGATTAATACCATAAAAATGAAAGATAAAGCGGACGCTTGGCAAATGGAAATAGCCACGATTTCTTGGGAATTTGAGGAATTGCTTAAAGATCTGAGTTATGCTGAGATAAATCTAAAACCCCAACCCTCCTCCTGGAGCATTGCGGAAAACCTGTCTCACCTGATTCGTCTTAATGAATCCTATTATCCAATTTTTGATCAGGTCATCGCCGGTAATTATAAACCGCCATTTATTGGTAAAGTGTTTTTTTTAGCTAAGTCCTTCGGGAATTTGCTTTATCGTGCAATGACCAGTAAAGGGAAAACCAAAACTTTTGCCATTTGGGAACCCGTCCAAAGTGAATTTGATCTTGATATTGCAGAGGAATTTAATCGGCACCAAATGGAATTATCAGCTTATGTGCAAAAACTTGATCCCTTCTTTGAAACAGGAACTGTAATACATTCTCCAGCACACCGGTTTTTGGTCTATCCTTTGGATAAAGCCATAGACATCATCATTGCGCATGAGAAAAGGCATTTGGAGCAATCCAAAAGTATTTTATCCTCACACGGGAAGACAAAAAACGTAAAATCAGGGAGGTAAAATAGATGTCGGGCTGATTTTGGCTGAAGGCAAGATCCAAAACTATTCTGTTGATGAAAATCAGGAAATTGAACGGGTCTTTTCATGATTTTCTTTAACAATTCTTCTCAGGATCTTTCCAACATTGGATTTGGGCAATTCATCCACAAAATAAACTTCCTTGGGGACTTTATAATTGGTCAGTTCCGTTCTTGAATAGTCAATCACTTCTTTGGAAGTAAGGCTTTTATCTTTTGGCACCACGTAAGCCACCACCTTTTCCGTGGAAATGGGATCAGGAATCCCTATTACCCCTACCTCCAGAACTTTTTCATGACTGCCAATGACATTTTCCACCTCATTGGGATAAACATTGAATCCCGAAACAAGGATCATTTCTTTTTTCCGGTCTACGATTTTTATAAACCCATCCTTATCGATAGTGGCGATATCCCCTGTTTTAAACCAATCACCATTGAATACCTTTTCTGTTTCCTCTGGACGGTTCCAATATTTCCTCATCACCTGGGGCCCTTTGATACAGAGCTCGCCTTTTCCCCCGATAGGCAGATCGTTTCCATCATCATCGATCACCTTCACATCTGTATTGGGAATGGGAACACCAATAGTCCCCAGCCTTTCCGTTCCATCAATGGGGTTGCAGACTGCCACAGGAGAGGTTTCCGTCAACCCATAACCTTCTGCCAAAGGACATCCTGTTACTTTTTGCCATTTTTCAGCCACTGCTTTCTGAACGGCCATACCTCCGCCAACAGATACCTTAAGGGAGCTGAAATCAAGTTGTCTAAATGCCTCTTGGTTCAATAAGCCATTAAACAAGGTATTGACACCCAAAAAAACGCTGAATTTATGCTTGGACATTTCCTTGCAGAAGGCCCCCATATCACGTGGGTTGGTAATGAGAACATTATGCGCACCGATCTTGAGCATGGAAAGACAATTGACAGTTAAGGCAAAAATATGATAAAGTGGAAGAGCTGTAATCACTGTTTCTTCCTTTTCTTTTAATTTCGGTTTCATCCAAGCAGAGATTTGCTGCATATTGGCTACTATATTCCCATGGCTCAGTTCTGCTCCCTTGGAAACCCCGGTTGTTCCCCCGGTATATTGGAGAAATGCGATATTGGATTGGTTTAACTCTTCCCTTTTAAAACTACAGCCTGCCCCTTTTTTAAGCCCCTCCTTAAAAGTCAGGGCCTCTGAAATATCATAGGATGGAACCATTTTCTTTACATGCTTTACCACCAGATTGACCATTGTTCCTTTAATCCCTCCTAACAGGTCACCGATTTGGGTAATGATGATGTGCTTTGCTTTCAGATCTTTTCTGATTTTCTCAAGGTTGGAAGCAAAATTGGCCAATATCACAATGGCATCTACGCCTGCATCAATATACTGATGCTTCATTTCGCTGGGCGTGTATAGCGGATTGACATTCACCACAATAAGCCCTGCTCTCAATGCACCAAACAAAACAATGGGGTATTGCAATAAATTGGGCATTTGTATGCCTATTCTTTCCCCCTTTTTCATTTTCAGTTCCTGCTGGAGATAGGCTGCAAAATTTTTCGACATTTCATCCAATTGATTAAATGTGAGCTGTTTGCCCATACATTCATAGGCCACGGCATCCTGGTATTTTTTAATGCTTTCCTCAAATAGGTCAACCACACTGTTAAAGGCACTGACATCCACTTCATGAGGAACAGATTCCGGATAAAATTTAAACCAAGGGTAATCTTGCATGTTTATTTTAGGTTATTGTAATTGAGTTGGCCTACCGATAAAGTACTAATATAGAATAATTCTGATTTTAAAAAAAGATTACCGCAACTAAAGAAGTTTGGAATATTTCCTCTTGGATTATACTATTTCTGAAAGGGAAGCTTTACAAATAAAAGTATCAATATCTCAATGAACTTACTGATATTATATTTTCAAGGGTAAAAACGCCCGATGAACTTAAAAACAAAATATCCGTTTTTTTAAAAAGTAACTTGATAAAATTCATTCATGAATAAATTTCTATTAGGGATCTTATCAACTGCCGTGGTAGCAGTTGGGATTCTTTTCTTTGTCAACAGAAGCGAAGAAAAAGAAGAATTGGCCTTGAACTCTGCCCTTATACAGCAACAAATCCAGCAAGTGGGCAAGCTCGTGGTGACCGAAGGAAATTTTTCACAGGTAACAAGCTACAAGAATACCAGAAAAAATTACCTGGACTTGTTCTCTTCCAAAAAAAAGGCTTTGGTGATTGTAAATGCCAAAGTCACCATATCCTATGATTTAAGTCAGATTATCACCTTCATTGATGAGACAACAAAAACATTGACCATTACTTCCATCCCACAAGAAGAGGTAAACATCTACCCCGATATTGAGTATTATGATGTTACCCAAGATTATTTCAACAAATTTGATGCTGAAGATTATAATAAAATTAAGGGGGCCGTCACCCAAATGATTGAAGAAAAAATAGAAGCTTCTGACTTAAGAATAAATGCCAAAGGGAGATTGATTAGCGAACTTCAAAAGATTTATATCCTCACCAACGCAATGGGATGGACCTTGAGGTATAATGATTATGCGATAGAATCCCCGGATGGATTGAACAGGTTGGATTTTTAAAAAGAATCCTCTTGAAATTTAAAAGGCACTGCTTACTGTTATTTCACATTGTTTATATTCTCTCTGTCCTGAGATAATATATTCTCAAACTCCTTTCAACTTAGCTTTGATTTCCTTAATCCGTCCCTTAATGGAGATTTGGCTGATGTCAATATCATCAGAAGTTGCTTTTAGAAAGGCTACAACAGCCCCTTCATGATCCGAAGACCTTCCATCTTTCATGGTGACATACCTCATGGTGGCCCACAACAATGTCTTTAACTCCTTTTTACTGTCGTCTGTCATATAATACTCCACGACCACAGTATTGTGGCTGTGCGAGATTATCCGGCTCATTATCCTGACCCACTCCCCAACTTTGGCTGGTCTGATATAGGAAATATTGTGGTTGTAAACCACCCAGGTCGCCTGATACTTTCTGATCAGATCAATCAGCTCAATGCCATATAACTTAGGGACCTGATCTTCCCTGGCATTGAAGAAATAATCAAGGTATTTCGCATTGTTCAAATGCTGTAAAGGGTCGCAATCCTGAAAACGGATGAGCACCCTGCTTTCTGTTTCTTTGGGATAATGCCGCTCAGGATCATATTCAAACATATTTTTTATGTATTAGGCTCTTATCAGTAATTTTCGTGTTTTTGGGCAAAATTTCAAACAACAAATCGCAAAAAACAAATAAAAAACAATCATTAAAAGTTCAATAAGCCGGAAATTCTTTTTTCAATCCATCAAAATCATCAATCATCGCCCAAGATGGGGGGACATAAAATGCCCTGCTCCTGGCATCAACAGTACCTGTTCTGATAAATTCCAGGGCTGCTTTAAACCGCTTTTCCTCCTGATCTCCCCAGTTTTTGGCGGGGTCATCTGCTATCTGAAAATTGACAGGAAATCCCTCATAATAGGCTGCCTTTCCTTCTGCATTGGCGATGGCAAAAGTAATCGGCACCAACTCCACATTATTTTCCTCTAAAGCCTTATAAAACCCCGATAAAGGAAATGCCCCAACAGGCTTACCATAGGTATTGTCCCCGATCAATACCACCTCCAAGTAGGGCAATAGGCAATTGATGATCAGCTCACTTGAGGAGGCTGAACCCCGGGAAGTGATAAAAATGATCCTGTTTAAATTGATTTGGCCCTTTTTCTCAAAATATTGATCTTCGTTCAGATCGGACCTGTCTTCGTTGAAGGCATTGGTATACATCAACATATCCGATGAACCTACTGGAATAAGATAGTTCATAAGTTGCTCTGCCACTTCCACTGAACCCCCACCATTATAGCGTAAATCGATGATCAGTTCATCAATCTGGTTTTCCTCAAAATAATTCATGCTTTCTTCCACTTCGACACTTGTGGTAGGTTCGATTCCGGGTGTAGCCTTAAAACTATTATAAACCCAGTATCCTATCCTTTTTCCATTTTCCTCCAAAACATTTTGGTACAATACAGAATTGGACTGATATTCGGCTTTTGGAATGGTCCTTTCCAATATATCGCCGTCCTGAGTTCGAAATTTGAAAGTATTGGAAATTCCCGTATTATCCGGGCCTAATTGAAAATCATACCCATTCCCCCGTCTGTAGAAGGGCACAGGTTTTCCATTAACTTCTACTATTTCCCATCCTCTTTGCCAGTTATCCTTGCCGGCAGGGCTATCCTCGTATACAAAAGCCAAAAATATCCGTTCATCACTATCTATGGTAAACCCCACGCCATGACCTGCATTTTGTCCGGTAAAGGCTTTATCAAAATCTTCCCTAGTGGTGAGATAGGACCATTTATCAAAGGTTTTATACTTCAAAACTTCCAATAATTCTTCATTAGATTGGTAATTGGCCAAATTGAGGGTATGTGGTAACTCTGCATTCCAATAATACCATTCCTGCATCCCCTCAAAAATGGCTTCTTTAACTTTTAAAGGTATATATTGGGGATCTTCTATTTCTTCATTACAGGAAATAAAGGAAAACAGCACCAGGAGCGGAACAACAACTGTCCCTATAGTCTTCATTCTTGCTTTCATAGATCGGATTTAATCAAAGATATAAACGTACTTCATCAGGCTTATAGTTTAATAATGACCAAGAAAATATAAAATTCCCTGCGTTTGATATTATTGTTGCCCGATCAATCCTTCTTTAAGCAACTCCTCTTTAATGGCATCTACATATTCCATGGCCAAAACATTAAGATCGGAGGAATCATAGGTTCTTGATTGCCCACTCCATACCAACTTGAGGTCATTGGCATCATAAAGATTGGTTTCGATAAAGTACTCTTTATCCGTGGTATAATAACCTGTATTCCAGGAATTGCCGTACCAATTATTAAAATAACCGTGGAAATCACCATAATACCCGAATCGGCCTATTGGTGCATAAGTAGGTCCAGCAGGTACATACCTTTTCTCTTCCTTGGTGTCAATAAAGGTAACCGTCAGGATGCCATCTACATCAGTCTCCTGAATTATTTTTAAAAGGTCTTCCCTTTCTGGTGCTCCTTCATCCAGAAAGTCAGGCCTGAATGTTTTAATGCTCTCTACCGTGTTTACATTGCTGCTATTGAGCATGGATGTAAACTCTTCTTCAAGGTTTTGCCTGGCACTCAGATCTTCTGTTAATGCCGCTATAAATAAATCTTGATAACCTGCAGGATCCGCTTCAGGCGCTTTCCAGGAAGCCGTGATTTCCGTGGACGAGCTACATCCAAGCAAAAGCAGCGAAGTAAACGCGATGGCGGGAAATATATTTAATTTTTTCATAATGGTAGAATTTAAATCAAGTGATAATCAATTCCTATAAAAGACACAAAGCACGTTCCAAAAAGGAACCAGCCTTTAAGTTTCAGGTTTCTACATAAAGTATGTGAGTACAAGTTCAGGACAATTGGATTAGAATTGGACTTAATCTTGCCAAATGCGTTAATTTTCCAGGAAGCTTCATTTATGAGCGAGAGATTTCTTATTTTTGCAGAATGTTATCAATTAATAATCTTTCTTATTATATCGGGGGCAGACCTTTATATGAAAATGCCTCTCTACACATAAAACCAAAAGACAAAATTGGCTTGGTTGGTTTAAACGGTACCGGCAAATCCACTTTATTGAAAATTATTGCTGGTGATTATCAGCCATACAGTGGTGAAATTCAAAAAGCCAGGGATTGTACTATTGGTTTTTTAAATCAGGATTTGCTTTCCTATCTATCTGAAGACAGTATCCTTGAAGTGGCGTTGGAGGCTTTTAAAGAAACCTTGGGGCTTCAGGAGCAAATTGATGAGGTGCTCAAGCAAATGGAAACAGACTATTCCGAAGAGATCATCCATAAATTAGCCAACCTTCAGGAGCGATTTGAAGCCAATGAAGGGTATACCATTAAAGCAAAGGCTGAAGAGGTTTTGGAAGGGATCGGTTTTACTACAGCAGATTTAACGCGTCCATTGAAAACATTTTCCGGAGGATGGAGAATGCGGGTGATGCTGGCCAAACTGCTTTTGGAAAAGCCTTCTTTGCTGATGCTGGACGAACCCACCAACCACTTGGATTTACCTTCCATCCAATGGGTGGAAAATTACCTTAAAACGTATGAAGGTGCCGTGGTTGTGGTTTCCCATGATCAAACCTTTTTAAATAATTGTATTGAAACCACGGTTGAAATTTCCCAACAAACCCTTACCGCCTATGCTGGCAACTATTCTTTTTACAAGAAAGAAAAGAAAGAAAGGATGGAAATCCAGCAAAATGCGTATGACAACCAACAGCAGATGATCAAGCAGACGGAAAAGTTTATTGAACGTTTCCGTGCCAAAGCTACCAAATCCAATCAGGTTCAGTCCCGGGTGAAAGCCCTGGAAAGAATGGAAAAAGTGAACGAGGTCATTGATGATAATATGTCGGTGAACTTTAAGTTTAAATTTTCCCGCCCTTCCGGACGGGAGGTGGTCAGTCTGGAGGATGTTTCTAAAGCTTATGGGGACAATGTGATCTTACGCAAAACCAATGCAAGAATAGAAAGAGGGGATAAAATCGCTTTGATAGGTGCCAATGGCAAAGGCAAATCCACCTTGCTAAGGGTAATTGATGGGACTGAGCCGGTAACTGGTAAACGGGAATTTGGCTATAATGTAATCAAATCATTTTTTGCACAGCACCAGTTGGAAGCACTGAATGTGGACAATGAGGTGATACAGGAGATGATGCAAGCAGGAAGCGACAAATCAGAAATGGAGTTAAGGGGCGTTTTAGGTTGTTTCTTATTTAGCGGTGATGATGTCTTCAAAAAAATAAAGGTATTGTCCGGAGGGGAAAAATCACGGGTAGCTTTAGCAAAAACCTTAATTTCTGAAGCCAACTTTCTTTTGTTGGATGAGCCTACCAATCACTTAGATATACAATCGGTTAATATCCTGATCCAGGCCCTTCAGCAGTATGAAGGGACTTTTATAACCGTCTCCCACGATAGGTATTTCATCAAGGAGGTAGCCAACAAAATTTGGTACATAGAGGACCAGGAGATTAAGGAATATTTGGGGACGTATGAGGAATATGTATATTGGAAATCCCAACAAGAAGCTAAACCTACTGAGGCAAAGGCCCCAAAAAAGGAAAAGCCTGCTCTGGTTAGACCCATTGAAAAGGATATTGAATCCAATCAGGTACGTAAAGACCTAAAGAAAAAAGAAAGGGATTTGACTGAACTTGACGAAAAAATCATGCTGTTTGAAGAAGATAAGCTGAAAGTAGAATCCCAATTGGCAAATCCCGCCATGTATGAGGATGAAGTAAAGCTTGCCGAAATCAATGCTGCCTACACCTTATTGCAGAAAAGAATTGACAGCTTAAATAGAGATTGGGAAAGGATAGCAGAAGAGATTGAAAATCTTCAGGGGATTCTTTCTTAGCTGAAATAAAAATTATATATCCATGCAAAACTTCCTAACCCTTGCCATTTTTGTATTTTCTTTCTTTAGCAGCTATTTTATTGACGCCCAGTCGGTTTTTGTGGATAAAGTTTATGAAGAAAATATCCAGACGGTGAGGATATACCCCAAGACACCTGAGTTTTCCAGTCAAATGGCCTCCCCTATTATAGCCCTTAATTCCCTGGTTCCACTTGTACTGGAATTTGATGATATTGCTTATGAAGCGGACATATACTCTGCTAAAATCATCCACTGCAATGCTGACTGGACACCCTCAGGATTAAAGGCCGCGGATTATTTAAATCAATATAATGAGTTCAACGTAAACCAATACGAATATTCCATCAATACTCGGATACCCTTTATTCATTTTACATTTCAGGTTCCGCGGGTCAAAAAATCAGGCAACTATATCCTAAAGATATATAGGGGAAGAGATGAAGATGAAGTAATCATTACCAAAAGGTTCATGATTTATAATAATCAGCTTATTATAGGCGCAAGTGTGGTCCCTCCCAGTAAGACCGAAGATAGAAAGACTTCCCAGCAAATCAATCTTAATGTAAATTACGGAGGGAGGGAATTACTGGACCCCATAAACAATGTAAAAGTGGTGATCAGGCAGAACCAAAGATGGGACAATGCCATAATAGGACTTAAGCCTAGCTTTATCAGGATAGGCCAGTCGTTGATTGAATATCAGCTTTTTGATGGCAGCAACATTTTTTCAGCTGGCAATGAATTTAGATTTGTGGATCTTCGCTATATAAGGTCCAAAGGAAGAAATATTGCTTCGGTCAAAATAGAAGAAGATGCTGTTTTTGCAGAAACTACCATAGACCAGCCACGTGCCGGGCAGGCTTATTTGGAATACCTGGACTTGAATGGGCAATTTGGCGTTTTCACTTTTGAAAAACAAAATCATGAACTGGAAAGTGAATACGTACTTACCACATTCCATCTCAAGTCTGATCCGCTGCCGGGAAATCCCTATATCCTAGGTGCTCTGAGCAATTGGGGCAAGAAACCAGAAGCCAAAATGGTATATGATGACAAAAAAGGGATGTATCAGGCTACCCTTCTACTGAAACAAGGATGGTATGACTATAAGTATGGCTTGGAAACCCCTGAAGGCTGGGAATTGGAAAAATTGGAAGGAGAACATTTCCAAACAGAAAATGAATATGAAATTTTTATCTATTACAGAGATATGGGTTCCAGATATGATGAATTAATAGGATATACAGTGCTGAATCCCAATAAGAGAAGGCTGTAAAGGGGGTTGGTGCGTACAATGAGCCATTTAACGCAGTGATTTTGGATTAAAAGTATCATAAGAGCCTAGAACCAAGAATTAAGAACCAAGGACATAGGGATGGGGGGAATTTTGGATTTCGCAAGAGTCAACAAATTCAGGACGTGACACAAATTAAAAACTAAAAGTTAAAAGTTTTCGGTTTAATAACTATAAGCCCAACTTGGACTTACCTCATTCCCTTTTCCCAACTTCAACGGAACGTATCATCCCAATTCTTTCCTTTCCATTATTCCACTATTCCATTCAATAGCCAATTAAGTCAT
The DNA here is from genome assembly GCA_040905145.1 of Anditalea sp. Classification (GTDB taxonomy): domain Bacteria; phylum Bacteroidota; class Bacteroidia; order Cytophagales; family Cyclobacteriaceae; genus DATGMS01. The sequence continues at coordinate 17,399 of JBBDSC010000004.1, read as the reverse complement.
ATAATCTCAACCCTTATATAAAAAAAGACCGATTAAATTTATCGGTCTTTTTTTATTAATCTTCATCCCCTTCAGGCCCTGCATCCGTAATGGGCGGTTGCTGATCCTCTTGCTGTTGGGACCTGTAAGGGACGAAGCCCTCTCTTTTAAATTTATATGCCTCTGTTCTTTGGTTTGGAGAGTTATTCGCCAAATCCAACATGCCAAAACCTTTGTGTGTAAAAGCTCCCAAACCACAGCGGAATACAAAATCCTGTACCTCTGGAGCCGCATACAAAGTAAATGGAAGGGTATATCCCCTGACCTCATATTTCACATCCATGTCATAAACAGAATAAATCCTGGCAAATTTCTTTTGCTGATCCCTTAGCTTATTCACATAATTCATGTCAGGGACCACTTGAAACTTATAGAAGGATTCCATTTGCTCTTGTGAGTACCAACCTGATTTCTCCATCCGGGTCAGGGTGGACTCATAAAGCAGATCGGAAAATTCATCCGTATCTGGGTTTATAAAACGTTTTCCTGACTCATCGTCAAAAGTAGGGGTAAGTAATACAAGAGGGGAAATACAAACAAATTTATTTGACGTTTCCAAAGGTGGCTCAATTTCCTGTTCTGTATATTCAGGTGAAATGATCAAATTTCCCAATTCAATTTTCGGCGTTTTAAACACTTGCTCCAGCAAATAGTCGATAAAGTCTTCATTGGGTGAAGAAAGCACCAGGGTTACTAAGCTCGAGTAATAATGCAAACCGCTTCTACTTACTTTAGTCTGGCCTTTAAGGCCTGAGAAGTTGAAGTAATTGTAGTTAAAAAATTCTTCACGTCCACCTTTTACGATCAGCCCTTTGAGAAACTGTGCCAGAATGTACTGGTGGTGAAAGGGTAAATAAGCGCCTTTGTTCTTTAAGGAAAATATTAATCTTATTCTCACGGTATCAAAAATGAAAAGTTAAACAATTATTAAAGTACTATATGAACAATCAACTAATTTTACAGCCAATAAGTTGGGATAAAATTACATATAAAATTTTGAATTATTTAGACATTAAATCTAAAATGCATAATATCTCCATCTTGAACTACATATTCCTTACCTTCAATTGCAATTTTTCCATTGTCACGGCAAGCGGCTTCTGTTTTATACTGCTTATAATCAGCTAACTTTATGACTTCAGCTTTTATAAAACCCTTCTCAAAGTCCGTATGTATAACCCCGGCGGCCGCTGGGGCTTTCCATCCCCTTTTAATGGTCCAAGCTCTTACTTCCTGGACGCCCGCTGTAAAATAAGTGATCAAATCCAACAAGTTATACGCACCCGCAATCAATTTGTTCAGTCCACTCTCCTCCAGGCCGTACTCCTCAAGGAACATCTGCTTTTCCTCCAAATCCTCAAATTCTGCTATTTGAGCTTCAATGGAAGCACAGAGAACGGTTACCTCTGCGTTTTCCTCTTTGACGTTTTCCCTGAGCCTTGTGACAAACTCGTTTCCTGTCAGAATGCTGGCTTCATCTACATTGGCCAGGTACAGAACAGGCTTGACGGTGAGCAAATGCAAATCTTTGATAGCCTCAAGCTCTTCTTTTTCTACTTCAATTGCCCTTGCATTTATGCCATTTTTAAGTCCTTCCTTGAAGGTTTTAAGAGTTTCAAGTTCTTTTTTGGCTTTGGCATCACCTGATTTTGCTATTTTTTCACTTTTAAGGATTTTCTTTTCAATGGATTCCAGATCTTTTAATTGGAGTTCCTGATCAATGACTTCCTTATCAAATAAAGGATCTACTCCGCCAGCCACATGTACAATATTGTCGTCCTCGAAGCATCTGACCACATGGACAATGGCATCAACTTCCCTGATGTTGGCCAAGAATTTGTTGCCCAAGCCTTCTCCTTTACTGGCCCCTTTTACCAATCCTGCAATGTCCACAAACTCAATAACAGTAGGAAGGACCCTTTGAGGCTTTACCAGTTCTTCAAGGATTTTCAGCCTTTTATCCGGAACGGTTACTACGCCTACGTTAGGTTCTATGGTGCAGAAAGGGAAGTTTGCTGCCTCAGCTCTAGCACTTGATATTGCATTAAATAATGTTGATTTACCAACGTTGGGCAAACCAACGATCCCACATTGTAATGCCATGAATCTTGAATCTTATTAATTTTTAAATATCCGGTATTCGTTATACCCTTTGTGGAATTCCTTAATAGAAACCCTGAAAATAGTGTACACGGGAATGGCGAAAACCATTCCCAATACCCCTGCAATTTTTGCTCCGGCAAAGATAACAACAAAAATTTCAAGTGGATGTACTTTTACGGATTTAGAGAAAATAAGTGGTTGTAAGAGGATGTTATCGGTAAGCTGAACCACCGCAAAAACAGATAAAATCTTAAACAAAAGGAAATAAATTTCATTGGTGCCGATATAGCTTCCTGTAGAAAGGCCTACCAAAACACCAAAAAAAGCGCCCATCACAGGACCTACGTAAGGGATTAAATTAGCTACTGCGGCAAATATGGCTATGGTAACAGCATAATCAATATTCATTATCTTCAATCCCAAAGAGGCAATGGTAAATATAGCGGACATTTGAACCAATAGACCAATGAGATAATTGGATAAAAGCCTCTCCACCTTATGAAAGGTAGCAACGGATAGTTCAAAGTAACTATTGGGTATGAAGTTAAGGAGGTTCCTTCTTAAGAGACCATTTTCCAGAAGAAGAAAGAAGGTAATAAACAATATGGAGATAACACTGATTACCAGTGAACTGGTAGTATTTATAAAAAGATTCAAAAATCCCTGGATATTTATTTCGTTGAAACTTTCAGCCAGGCTTTCCCGCAGATTGGCAATCAAATAACCCGGTTCGTGGTTGGTTAAATTAAATTTAATGAACAGATTTTCAATAAATTCTATTGGGTTCTGGACCTTTTCGTAAATAAAATCCATATCCAACCCTTGAATGACCTCAAATTGCGTCCTAAACAATGGGATAAACAGCAGACCTATAAAAAAAATGATCAGCCCAATTAAGGAAAAGGATAGGATAATAGCCACAGTTTTGGGAATATGTTGTCCTAGAATATGAACACTGTTGATCCTGTTGGTAAGCGGCCTAAGTGCTGCTGCTATGACCATGGAAAAAATAAAATAAAGGGTAATGTCCGAAAAATACCAGCCTATAAAAAAAAGGATGACCAGGAAGAATAGGACATATAGGATAAGCTTTTGCATATTTCTAAATAAAAAGGGTGTGCCAAAACCCATTTATCGTTTCAGGCCATCCCTGATCAATGATTAATTGGTTTTTGGCACACCCTCTTTAAAAACTCATTGGGGGATCATTCCCACTTCAAATCATCTCCAAATTCACCTCGTGATTCAGTCTTCTCAGTTTCAACCTCAAATTGAGAAAAATCAAAATCTGACATCAAATCATTCTTAACATGGTCAACTGATTCCTGAAGTGCCTCAATAAATTTGGCAAAGTCTTCTTTGTACAGGAATATTTTGTGCTTCTCATAAAAGAAACCGTCGTCCTTAACTTTTCTTTTACTCTCTGTAATGGTCAAGTAATAATCATTTGACCGGGTGGCCTTAACATCAAAAAAATACGTTCTTTTTCCTGCCTTTACTTTCTTAGAGAAGAACTCTTCTCTATCATTTTCATAATTTCCTTCCACTGTCCAATATTTTTGTTCTCATTAAGAAATAAATTCTCGGCAAGATAATTGAATTCATCAATTAAATTCAATGCATTGGCAAGAATTTTTCAAATAACAGTAAAATGTATATATCTTCCATGAATAATCAAATCAATTTATAAGAATGTATAATAACAAAAAGAGTGGAAGCCCACTCCTTTTGTTATTCCCCGTGCATAAATTCCTTTTTCGCCAATAATTCTTCTTTCGATTCCCTATGTTCGGGATCATCTACACAACAATCTACCGGACAAACTGCCGCACATTGGGGCTCCTCGTGAAATCCAGTACATTCAGTACACTTTTCTGTCACAATATAATAAAACTCATCCGAAACAGGCTCCTGCTTCTCGTTAGCATCGATCATTGTCCCATCAGCAAGTGTTACTTCTTTCAGATTAGTGCCCCCACCCCACGTCCATTCTATACCACCTTCATAGATGGCAGTGTTTGGACATTCAGGTTCGCATGCACCACAGTTGATGCATTCATCGGTTATCATTATAGCCATTGCATTCTATTTTATTTAATTTCAAAATTACTAACCAATTGACAATCTACCAAGCAAAATCACCAACCAATTAAATATACCCTAACAAAAGTTGTCATGCTAACTAAAGTTCCTTTTTTGAATGCAAATAAATATCTTTGTGGTATAATAGATCAAAAACATGACCCTACAAGAAAGAATAACATCTTTTTCCAAACTGGCAACGAGAATAGAAGAATTGAGTGATGAAGAATTTTCTGCTTTGGCCACACAGGTGGAAAATCAAAATAGTTGGTTTACACCAGAACAAACCAAACACTGCCTAAATGGCATATCCCATTTTTTGGATGAGGCTACTTTAAAAGATTGGTTAAATGGTTATTCCATTCCTGATAATATCCACTCTAAATCCATTGGTCTCCTTATGGCAGGGAATATTCCCGCAGTCGGTTTCCATGATTTTATGTGCATTTTATTAAGTGGCCATGAAGTACATGCAAAGTTAAGTTCCTCCGATCAAGTTTTGATCAAGTGGTTAGCTAGGGAATTGATCAACATTCATCCGGAATTCGGTTCCAAAATATTCTTTGAAGATATGTTGAAGGGAAAAGAGGCCTACATTGCTACCGGAAGTGATAATTCAGCCCGTTATTTTAATTACTACTTTGGAAAATTCCCCAGTATCATCAGAAAGAACAGAACTTCAATTGGAATTCTGGAAGGGGGTGAACAGAAGGGAGATTTCCAGGCTTTAGCCCATGATATCTTTCAATATTTCGGACTTGGATGCAGAAATGTCTCCAAACTGTATATTAAAAATAAGGAACAGCTTCAGGATTTTTTAAAGGCGATAGAAGGATTCCATTTCCTACTTGGCCACCATAAATACCTGAACAATTATGAATACAATAAATCCATTTATCTAGTCAACGGTGAATCCCATTTGGATAATGGCTTTCTACTCCTAAAGGAAAGCGAAGGGTTGGTCTCCCCTATTTCAGTGCTCTATTATGAATACTATTCAGATTTGGGAGACCTAAGGGTCCAGCTTCAGTCCCAATCCCAAAAAATCCAGTGCATCGTCAGCAAAAACGGGTGGTATCCACAAAGTGTGGACTTCGGCAAAGCCCAATATCCCTCTGTGGACGATTATGCAGATCATGTGGATACCATGGAATTCTTGACGAATTTATAATCATGATCCATTCATCCATTGTCTATTCCCACTTTGGTAAGCCTAAAGCTAAATTCACTCCCTTTGTGCTCCTCACTTTCAATTTGTAGTTGGTCCCCATTTTTTTCTACATAATCCCTCACCAACAGCAGGCCCAAACCTGTTCCCGATTCATTATTACTCCCAAAAGTAGAAAAAGAATCTCCCTGTCTTAACCTGCTCAAGTTGCTTTCGGATATACCCACTCCAGTATCTTTCACAGAAATCCTTACCTGACCCTTTTCATCTTTTATAAGTACAAGAATTCTATCCCCTGTTTTACAAAACTTTATTGCATTATTCAACAGGTTTCTGATTACCAGTTCAACCATGTCTTTATCGGCAAAAACCATCCTTGGCCCTTCCGAATTTATTTGCAAATCTATTTCTTTTGAAGCAGCAATGGGCTCCATGATAACCTTTTGTTCTTGAATCAATTTACAAATATCCAATACTACTTTATCCGTGAACTCCCCCTTCAATTGGCTTTTTGACCAAGCTAAGAGATTTTCCAAAAGCATGCTCACCCCATCCACGCTTTTGGATACTTCCGGTAAAATCTCAAGGAAATCATCTACTTGGATTGAACCTTTTTTAGCCAAATCTATTATTTCCTTAACTCCAAGAATAGGACCTTTCAAATCATGGGAAATAATGGAAAACAATTTGTCTTTAAGCTCATTATGATGTTTCAGTTGATTTGATTGGATCTTTAACAGGTTTTGGTTCATTCTTTCTTCAGTTATATCTTTAAAAAGAAGGAGCATACCGCTAATTCCCCCCCGTTTTTCTATCAGAGGGATAGATTCAACCGAATATCTCTTATTTACATGATCAAAAATTTCTATTTGTTGATGGTTCCTGCTTGAGATCACTTCCATTAAGTCCTTGTGCCAACCATATAAATCGGAAATAGGTTTGCCTATATACTTTCCCCCTTTCAATCCAATCAATTTCTTCATGGATGCGTTTATATCCGTCACTTTTCCTTTTAAATCAATCACCAATATCCCCCCGGTCATTGCAGCGATCAATTTATCTTTTGCTATAGGTATAACATCAAACAAGTTAAGTTTAATCAATCCCAAACCTATGAGTCCATAGACAAATATCAGGGCATAAGGGGTAAGGTCAATGTGCCCTAATGGTTTATAGCCCAATAAATACATGACATTGACCATCCAGGGTAAAGTAACAGAAATGACCAGGAGGTAAATTTGATTCCTATAGCTAGGATCGGCATGTCTGAAATTTGAAATTAGCAGGTAAGTGCCCCCTGATAACATTAGATAAGAATAAGATACATAAAGGTAATATCCCGGCCCATGTTGAATAGCCAATAAGGGGAAAGGCCCGGCGTTAGTCATCCCCACAGTGGTGTAGTATAAGTGGTGCCATCCATTGGTCAAGACAAGAAAGTAGGTAAAGAAGGGGAAAGCAAAGACAGAAAATAAAACCCGCTTATTCAGCCAGGAATCTTTCCCTGAATATTTTATACAAAAGAGCAGCCAGGAACTTGGACCCAAAACTATTCCCAAATATTCGATTTTGACCCAAAAAAGCATGTCTTCGAAGTTGGAGCTGGCTACCTCAAAGCCGTAAGCTAAAACCCAAAGGGAAAAGCTAAACATGGTAAAAGCAAATAATTTTATGGTTTCCTCTAGCCGGTAAAAAATAAAAAGGGAAAGCAAAATTACCGCAAAACCACTAACAATTAAAATAATAGAAAAAACGTTGAAATCAAATTGCATCAATTAATAGTTAACAGGTCAATAAAACAATCTTTCGGAATTAAATTATACTAAACGTCTGAGCAAAAAATTCATCTTTCATCGGACAAAGCTGACCTATAATATTCTTTGAAACAAGTATCTAAAATGACACGTAATAGAAGGAATAATTTTTAACTCAATCATTCCTTTTTTAGAACATCATTTTAATCTCACCAATTACAACTAAATTATTTTGCTCCTGCCATTTGAAAACTTTTTGACCTTTCTTCAACAACCTGGATATCTTTTTTTACAGTTTTGTTAATCACATTATCATTGGTTGAGGTGCTGAATCTCTTAATTGAAGCTTCAATCAGGGCCCCCGGATCAATTTGGATTTTATCGGCTGTAATGTTGCCATTGATTTTTGCCGTCTCACCAATGCTCGCCAGACCAGATATAAATATACCTCCGGACACCTCTCCCATTAGCGAAATATTTGATGCATTGACATTCCCAATAACCGAACCTGAAGGACCAATAATCACTTTTTTGCTGGTCTTAATATTACCTTCGATTATTCCTTCAATCCTAATATCACTAGTGGCATTAATATCTCCTTTAAATCTGAATCCTTGTGCAAAAAAAGAGGTAGAGTCAGCTACGCTTTGTTCTTCTGTTATTTTTTTTTCTGTGTTCCACATAATATTAAATTTTTTAAATAACAATCTTTACAGTACAAGTTAACTGCAGGATTGCCATTCTGATGGATGTTTTTTTATGTTCTAAATCCCCAGGATTTGATTAATTTTCCTCAAATAAAATTTATTAATTTTTATAAATCAACGTTTATTTTTACAAAACAATTTTTTGGATTTATATCCTATTTTAGGGTATTCCAAAGTTTTTAGGACTAGAAGAATGGTTTTTATTTTAAAAATTATCCATGAAATTCACGCCGATAATTTAGGCCTTCCTATGCGGAAATCAGCGGGACCTGCGAGAAGAATCCCAAAAATTATAGTTTATCACAGACCCTGATTACATTTTATTTAAAGTGCCACTAAAAAAGTGATTTTTTATAGCTTCAATTTTCTGTATTTGTTTTTCATTATTAGTAGGATATTCCATTTATAGGTCTCTTGATTATCCACTGACAAGAGAAATACCAAAGTTGGGACAAAAACTTAAAAAAGCCATATTTTCAGCACAAAAACTGTTTTCAACAACAGAAAAAAGTATATATCCATCTTATTTGATTATCCTCGTATTCATATAAATTAATATTATAATCCTTTTTCTAACAAAAAAAAGCAGATGATTATGATATAAAGAAAAAACTTTAATTTTTTTTGATTGGAATATTTTAATGTATTAGATTTATAAAAAAAACATTAAGAGCAAAACCAATTATTTTTATCCAATCTTTTTTCATATGAAAATATCAGATATTTTAGTAATCGATGATGATATCCTTACCAATAGGTGTATCCAAAGAATGATTTTCATGACCGAATTCAAAAACGTGGTGTCAACATTCAAAAATGGGAAAGAGGCTTTGGCACATTTGGATGATAAAGCTAAATACTTGGATCAGGTATTGATCTTTCTGGATATCAATATGCCGGTATTGGATGGTTGGGGATTTTTGGATGAGTTGCAGAACAGAGGATTTCAAAATAAAATAAATGTTTTGATTATGTCCTCATCCACGGCATTGTCTGACAAGAAAAAATCCAAACAATATCCACAGGTTATGGGCTATCTTGAAAAACCTTTGGAAACCGACACCTTACTGGATATCATTGATTTGTTCAAGACCAATATTATCATTCCAAATTTTGCTATGAAATCAGGATCATAAAACAAAATTAACCATCTATTGTCAGGTATAAAGATTTTATCCTTAGTATAGTGATTTATTCAGCTTATATAAATGTAATCCTTTGCAAGGATTCATATCCTTTCTAAATAAGAAACTACACTCTGATTTTATTCTATTTCGCCACTAATTTTTTATCTTTGTCTGCGAACAAAGAGAATTAAACATATCTATAATTATTTAAATAAATATAATTCATTTCAAATGGCATTTGATATAGAAATGATCAAGGCAGTTTACGCTGAATTCCCTAAGCGAATCGAAGCTGCAAGAAAAGTGGTAGGAAAGCCTCTTACCCTGTCAGAGAAGATACTGTATACGCATTTATCCAAAGGGATAGCTTCTAAATCCTATGAGAGAGCGGTTTCTTATGTGGATTTTCAGCCAGACAGGGTAGCCATGCAAGATGCTACTGCCCAAATGGCCCTTTTGCAGTTTATGCAAGCTGGTCGCGAGCAAGTGGCTGTACCTTCTACGGTCCATTGTGATCATCTGATACAAGCAGAGGTAGGAGCCGTATCCGACCTGGATAAAGCCAAAGATAAAAACAAAGAGGTATACGATTTCCTTTCTTCTGTATCCAACAAGTACGGATTGGGCTTCTGGAAACCAGGAGCAGGAATCATCCATCAGGTAATCCTGGAAAATTATGCCTTTCCTGGAGGGATGATGATCGGTACGGATTCCCATACACCTAACGCTGGCGGTTTGGGAATGGTCGCGATAGGTGTGGGCGGGGCGGATGCCTGCGATGTGATGGCAGGCTTGCCATGGGAGTTAAAATTCCCTAAACTTATCGGTGTAAAATTAACAGGAAAACTATCTGGTTGGACTGCAGCTAAAGATGTTATCCTTAAAGTAGCTGGGGTTTTGACCGTCAAAGGTGGTACGGGCTGTATAGTGGAATATTTTGGCGAAGGTGCCCGCTCCATTTCTGCCACAGGTAAAGGCACCATTTGCAACATGGGGGCTGAAATTGGCGCCACCACTTCCATCTTTGGCTACGATGAAAAATCTGAAGCCTATTTGAGGGGAACAGAAAGAGGGGATATTGCGGACCTTGCCAATGGGGTGAAGGCCCACTTGACAGGGGATGACGAAGTGTATTCCAATCCAGAAAAATATTTTGATCAAGTAATTGAAATTAACCTTTCAGAACTGGAACCACACATCAATGGTCCATTTACTCCGGATCTGGCCTGGCCACTTTCTGAATTTGCCGCCGCGGTAAAGGAAAACGGCTGGCCAGTCAAATTGGAAGTAGGGTTGATCGGCTCATGTACCAACTCTTCTTATGAAGACATCTCCAGAGCGGCATCCTTGGCACAGCAGGCAGTGGATAAAAAGTTAAAGGCCAAATCTGAGTACACCATTACACCAGGTTCTGAACAGGTAAGGTTTACGGTAGAAAGGGATGGATTTCTAAATATCTTCGAAAATATGGGGGGTATTGTTTTAGCCAATGCCTGCGGCCCATGCATTGGCCAATGGGCAAGGCATGGCGCTGAAAAACGGGAAAAGAACTCGATCATTACCTCTTTCAACAGGAACTTTGCGAAGCGTGCGGACGGCAATCCCAATACGCACTCTTTTGTAGCTTCCCCTGAAGTGGTAACCGCCATGGCCATAGCAGGTGACCTGACATTCAATCCCATGACAGATACCCTCACCAACGAAATGGGAGAACAGGTGAGATTAGAGGAACCCACTGGACTGGAAATGCCTTCCAAAGGTTTTGCAGTTGAAGATGCGGGTTACCAGGCCCCTGCTGAAGACAGTTCCCAGGTGGAAGTAGTAGTGGATCCTAACTCTGATCGGCTTCAATTGCTTGAGCCTTTTACTCCTTGGGAAGGCACTGATATAAAAGGCTTAAAGCTTTTGATCAAAGCCAAAGGAAAATGTACCACGGATCATATATCTATGGCAGGCCCATGGTTAAGGTTCAGGGGACATTTGGACAATATTTCAAATAATATGCTGATAGGTGCGGTCAACTACTTTAATGAGGAAACCAATAAAGTGAAAAACCAACTGACCGGTGAATATGGGGAAGTGCCAGAGGTTCAGCGTCAATATAAGCTTCAAAATGTTGGATCTATCGTCGTTGGTGATGAGAATTACGGGGAAGGTTCTTCACGTGAGCATGCAGCAATGGAACCAAGATTTTTAGGGGTAAGGGCCATTCTGGTAAAATCGTTTGCCAGAATCCATGAAACCAATCTCAAAAAACAAGGGATGCTAGCATTGACTTTTGATCATCCTGATGATTATGATCTGGTTCAGGAAGATGATTCAATAGACCTATTGGGATTGGGCGAATTTGCTCCGGGAAAACCCTTGACTGTCCTATTAAACCATTCAGACGGATCAAAGGATGAAATCCTTGTAAACCACACCTATAATGAAGGCCAAATCGCTTGGTTTAAGGCAGGTTCTGCATTGAACATCGTAAAAAAACAAGCCGTAAAATAAGTTTCAATAAACTTTTTATAAAGCTGTAGTGAATCACTACAGCTTTATTTTTTTCTTAAAACCCATTGGTTAATTGTCGAACTGTCAAATTGATCAGTCCAATTCGATAATATTCCCTTACCCACCTTTAGCCTTGTTCAAATATTCCTCAGTCAAAGGAATTTGGGGGTCTTTTTCTAAGACTTCCTCCAAATATTTAATGGCCAATTTTTTGTCTCCTGTCATCACGTAATAGATACCTTTATTCCTTAGGGCATAAAGATTCCTGCTATCTTGCTTTAAACTTAGATTGATATCTTCCAGTCCTTCTTCCAGGTTCCCTAAATAGAGCTGATAAAGACCCCGGTTATTAAAAAAATAAGGTTGCCGGGCATTCAGGGCAATTGCCCGTTCTACCCAATCGTAGGCTTCCTGATAGTTCCCTTGTTCAAAGGCAATCATAGAGCGTAAATTGTAAATGTTTGATTCGCCGGGATTTAATTGTCCGGCCTTGTCCAGGTCTGCCAAAGCTTCCTCAATTTGATCCAAATAGAAATAAATGGTGGCCCTGTTGACATATAAATCAACATTATCCTCCTCTAAACCTAAGGCTTTGTCAAAAGCGTCAAGCGCTTCTTCATGATTTTTTAAAGCTTCATAGCCCAAACCTTCGAGGAAATACCCCCTACCGGAGTCGCTTTCCAATTGGATCAATTTACTGGCATCGGCCAAGGATTTATAATATTCCCCATTGTCCAGATAGGCCAGTCCCCTTTGATAATAAGCATCGGCATAATTTTCCTTCAGCACAATGGCTTCCGTGAAATCATGAACAGCAGATTCATAATCCGCCATCATCAAATAGGTAATGCCCCGGTTATAATAAGCTTCTGAGAAATCCTTGTCTATTTGTATGGCCTCATTATAAAAATCCCTGGCACCTTTGTAATCGTTTTCCTGCATCTTGGTATTCCCTTTAAGCAGAAAACGGCCCTTTTTGTCCTCGGGACTATCACAGGCAATTAGCAGTAAGGAGACCGACAAAATTGAAAATAATCTGTTTAACGTCATTTTTACTCGGTATATATTTGTTTTAAAGATCCGGATTAATCCCCTTTCAGCCAAATTTATGTAAAACAAAAGAAGTGTCAACTAAATTCAGGATGTGCCAAAGAGAGGTGACTTGGAGACGCTAAAACCTTTATTTATCTCAATGGATGTTCTAAAGTGATATATTTGTCAAATAAATCTTCGCCGGAACCAATATAGAACCATTCTCCAAAATATGTGTTAATTTTAAATCAATCAAAAGTAAAGAGTGTTGTCAATAAATAGGAAAAAAAAGCAGTGGATTGTCCTTTCGTTTTTGGTAAGTATTTTATTACTGATCGTAAAATTTTACTCCTTTTATCTTACCAATTCCAAAGCCATTCTTACCGATGCCTTGGAAAGTATTGTAAACGTGGTGGCTTCGGGCTTTGCCATTTACAGTATTTATCTGAGTGCACAGCCCAAAGACAAAAACCACCCTTATGGGCATGGTAAAATAGAATTTTTCAGTGCAGGGATAGAAGGGGTTTTGATCCTATTGGCAGGTGTTTTTATCATTTACCGATCCGTCTATGCATTATTTTTCCCAGAAGCCCTGACTTTACTGCCCTATGGCATGGCTCTGATAGGTTTTTCGGGGATCATCAATGGTGGCTTAGGTTATATGCTCAGTAAAAAAGGTAAAGAATACAACAGTCTTACCCTGGAAGCGGATGGAAAGCATATTCTTACAGATGCAGCCAGTAGTTTGGTACTGCTCCTTGGCATAGCTGTGATTTACTTCACGGGATATTTCTTTTTGGATAGCATACTCTCTATCCTCTTTTCCCTGTATATTATTTTCAATGGTTACCTATTGGTCAGAAAATCTGTGGCCGGCTTAATGGATGAATCCAATCCAAAAGCGATGACTGCCACGGTAGAAATATTGAACCGGCACAGAAAAGAAAATTGGATAGATGTCCACAACATGAGGGTACAGCAGTATGGAGGTGACAGGCATATAGACTTACACCTTACCTTGCCGTATTATTATGATTTGAGGGCTGTCCATGATGTTGTTCAGGAAGTCGAGGAGGTGCTGGAAGAAAGCCTTCCGGGACATGTTGAAGTATTTGTTCACGCCGATCCCTGCCTTCCGGAAAAATGCTGCCATTATTGTCTCGTAAAAGACTGTCCGGTAAGGCGATTTGCGCAAACAAAAATAATTAAGTGGAATGAAAGAAACATGTCAAAAAATCAAAAACATTACCACGAACAGTCTTAGTAGCTGGTATATGGTATATGGTATTTGGCCGCAGTAAAGGGATTCCCGCGGGAGTGTTAGCTGACAGAGTTCAGCTTACAGTCTCATTCCGCAGACTTCCGCTGGTCTACGCAGCATTTCTGGGCTTCATCCGCGCAACTCTGCCTACCTCAAGGCAAGTCAGCGGGATCTGTGGGAGAGTAACCCCTAATCAAGACGTCTTCTTTTGTAAAAGGAAACGATAAAGGCATCTTCAAAACCCATGGCGCGGACCTGGCTCAAAAGTACCACCGCTTCTTCATATTGTAATGCGATCCCATATGTGTATTTGTAGAACCCATGGTGGGTATAATAATCAAACCCTTCTATCCCTTTAAAGATAGGATCATCCAGTGCCTTCATTTTTTCAGAAACAAGAATCTGGATTCTATAATAGGTGTCCGGATGCTGTCTTTGCTTGATCCTGTCTGCCTGAGCTGGATCTGCTACCCCTCCTGGCCCTAATCGTTTGCTCTCGAAATATACTACCATAAAGGCATCATCAAACCCAGAATTCCTCATCATTTTCAGGATTTCCCGGGCCTCCTTATAAGAGGAAGTAGGTTGAGTGGTATATTTAAAGAGGCCCTGATGGTTTTCTTCCGTAATATTGGAAATGCCTTTAAAATAAGGATGGTCTAACGGAGCTTTTATTTCACTGGCCATGACCTGTATTTTGTAAAAAATTCCGTTATCAGGAAGTGAATCCCGGTGACCCATGGTATCCTTTGAGCTTATAGATGGCGAAGCATCGGCAATAGGACCGGAGAAATCCCCCATACGTTGAACCAGCTGCCTTTGCTCTTTAATACTTTTGCCCATAAGATTTTCCAATAGTTCTGGATTGGAACTTTTTAAGGTAAATCTCAAACTACGGTATGGATGGGAATCTGATGAAGCGTCTGACCCTTTTTCTTTTCCATTCATCTGTTCCGGGAGTTCATTCTCCCCCTGTTCTGATTCCGGTTCAATGAATTCTTCTTGGACTCCCTTCTGGATCTCCTCCTTGCTTTCATCCGGAAAACCTGTTTTTTCTTCCGTTGAAGATTCTTCTTCCATTCCTTCCTCCAATGACCTTTCCGCTGATCCAGAAACTTCAGCCAAATCGGCTCCCGGAGCAGCCGGTTCTTTCAGGTTTTTATGTAAGATAAATTCAAGGTCATCCAAATAATCCCCTTCCAAATTTTCTCCAATGGTAAAGGAGGTTTTATCCGAATGAAAAGTATAGCCCAAATTCTGCAACTGGGCAGAATCCGGCATAATTTTGTAATTCCCAGGGGGAAGTTCCATATAACTGAAATATCCGTCCCTCTCCGTCAGCATAGTATGGATCAAATAGTCCCGGTCATCATAGAAATTCATTTTAATTCTACCAATTCCATTGAATGCCTCCTCCAGGTACACCATACCCGCAGCCTCTCCCATGACACTGATGGGAACCTCTACTTTCCTGAACTGATTGGGGCTTACGCTCACTTTAATTGTGGCATTTTTAATTCTCCAGGCAATGTTGTCAAAGCTGCTTTTATCCAATTCCAACATATAATCTTCATAAGCCATCAGATTGGTGATACGAATGGCTTCCCCCTTTTTGTCATAATGGATCTGTCCTCCTTTTATTTTCAGTTTAAGCCCTTCCACCAAGGATTCCTCTTCATCCCTTTTACCGTTCGCATTGAGGTCCAGGAACGGCAGCACCGTAATCCCTCCTTTACCAACATTTACTCTATTGTTTACCTCTACATGACCCGTGTTCCCGTCATACATCAAGCTTCCGGTGGCGGTTTGGGTGAACATTGTATGGTCATTACTTTGCCTCATTTGCATGCTGGTATTGGCAAAAGAGAAATCATACCGGAAGCCTATTCCAAAAGTGCTGCTTTTGTACAATCGGTTATTTTGGTAGAAAACATTCAAAAATCCGCGCTTAGATACCCGTTTATCCACCTTGGCCATAATATAGGAAATTTTCTTGGCCCCGTAATGATACTGCAGCTGTGGGGTAAATGAAATATTACCCGGCAACCGGTGGGTTTGGGAAATCTGGGTTTGTAAACTGGAAGAATTTTCCCTACGAAAAGTACCAAAAGTAGACACTTGGGTATTCACCCCAAAGAGCATGCTGGAAAGTAACAGCTGCCCCGTGGTGACACGGGAGGTGGGATAAATCATTTGACTGATGGACAGCCGGGAAAACAAGGATAAATTATTCCTTTTAAGGGGCATGGACAAGGACAGCTTTCTTTCTTCCAGATAATTATAAAATATGGCTTCTTGGCCTTCATTCAGTTTGGTATAATTGATATCCATCTGAAGGCTTTCAGGAAGCCTGTAATTGATTAAGGCCCTGGTACGGATCCCCGGCATGTAATCCCCCGAAAACATCAGGCCATCAGCCACCCTAATGGAGGAATGGACAAAAGGCATAAAGGGCTGCCCGGATAAAGAGGATAAATATTCCACGCCCCCCCCTAAAGTGACCTGATTGGATAAGCCATAGTTAACCGTCCCCCGTGAAAAAACACTTCCTTTGCCATCTTCCAGCAATCCCGAACTTAAGGTATATTCCAACTCATTTTTAGGCACAAAATTAAAAGGGATATTGAGAAATTGCTCGCTGGAAAGTTCTTCCCCATGGGGACCATAAAATTTCAGTTGTATAGCCGTACTTCCATACATAAGGGGCACCTCAAAAGTATAAAACCCCGTCGCATCGGCCTGTACATAATCTATTAAAAGATTATTGACATAAAGTTCAACGATCCATTCCGGTTCCGTATGGTCACTGATCCTATAGGAACCAAAAGATTTTTTCTTTAGGGTACTGGCATTGGTCACCTGAACCCCCGTTACCGGGGCATATAAAGTAGAAACCGCCTGGGTATTGATCCTTCCGGCCGTAATCTGTTTAGCCAGGGCATACTCATTATTGACATAGCGCCATTGATAAAACTGACTTCTATGTTGAACAGGCATTCTTTCGGTGAAATTAAGTCTGGCATTAAACTCTCCAAATGCCAGTTCCCCCCCCAGGGAAAGGTTTATTCTGGACTGATTGAATTTGCGGAGATTTTGGCTCTCTTTGTTTCCAGCCTGGAATTGCTGGGTGTTGATTATTCCCCAATCCACTATAGATAACCTGGCCAATGAGCTTTTTCGATGAAAGGCCGTGTCTGCTACTGTTTTTTCCTGAAGCTTGCCCAGATTCTTGCGCATCATTTCCTGCCGTTTCAGGCGCAAAACCGGAAGGTCAAGTTCCGTGGAAAGGCTGACGGATAAACTTCTGAAATCAAAGGAACAGTGCAGGCCGAAAATTTTGCCAAAAAGGCTATCTTGCAGGAACAGTAAACCATCTTTCCAAATAAAATCCTCTGTGGCCAATTCATGTTCTTTTCCTTGATAATTTAAGGTCGCGTGGATAGGATCAATGGCAAATTCATCCTTGGGGTTTAAAATAAACCCTTCAATAATGGATTCTTTAGAAATGGCATTTTTGATTTGGAGAAAATCAAACAGATCGGTGACTGAAAGAAAAGCCGTTTCTTCCCTGATGGCCGCAGGAATCTCCATCCCGCCAAACTTGGAAAGCTGCACATAGATCAGAAT
>JBBDSC010000003.1:0-2260 GCA_040905145.1 Anditalea sp. | reverse complement strand
TGGATAAGAACCCTCTTGCTGTGGAACTCTGTAAGGTAGCCCTTTGGCTGGAAGCTCATAATCCAGGTGAACCACTGAATTTTTTGGATCATAAAATCAAATGTGGGGATGCTATCGTCGGCCTCGCCCATAAAGAAGAACTGGAAAGAGGGATAGCTGATGAAGCCTTCAAAGCCCTGCCTGGGGATGATAAGGCAACCGCTGTGAGCTTCAGAAAGCGTAATGGGGAAGAGCGAAAGCAAAAAGATCAGATGACTATTGATTACTCGAAAGATGTCACTGAAGCAGTCAATAAGGCTATCGAGCAGTTCCAACTCTTTAAAAGCCTACCGGAACGTACACCAGAGGAAATCGAAGCAAAGCAAAAGAAGTTTTTGGAACTAAATACCGGAATTACCTATTCACGGCTTAAAAGTTTGGCTGATATGCAGGTAGCCCAGTTCTTTATCCCCAAGACAGCAGTAAACAAAGGCTATATCTGTACCGACGCCACTTATCGGAAATACCTGAGAGAAAAGATCATTCCAACCGGTATGCCACCAGCTAAAGCAGAAGTGTTGGCACAGGAAAAAGGCTTTTTCCATTATTTCATAGAGTTTCCTGAGGTTTTCCAGGAGTCGGGCCCTGATCGGAGTCAAATAGGAGGATTTGATTGCCTTCTAGGGAACCCTCCTTTTTTGGGAGGTCAAAAGCTTTCAGGAACCTTTGGTGATAATTTTTTAGAATTCATTCAATATCAATTTTACCCTATTGGTGCTGTTGATTTGGTAACCTATTTCTTCCGAAGATCTTTCGATATTATTAAAGAAAGAGGCTTTCAATCTCTTATTTCCACCAATACCATTGCCCAAGGAAAGGCAAGAAAAGACGGTTTGGATATAATTCTAAAACAAGGCGGTAATATAAATCATGCCATAAAAAGCATGAAATGGCCAGGAATTGCGGCTGTAGAAGTAGCACTTGTAACAGTTACTAAACAGTATTGGAATGGAATATTTGTTTTGGGTGGAAGAATTGTGGATACTATTACCACTTATCTGGATAATTCAGAAGAACAAGGAAATCCATTTAAGTTAAAAATGAATGAAGGAAAAAGCTTTCAAGGAAGTATTGTTTTGGGAAAGGGTTTTATTTTGGATCCAGACCGAGCCCAATCTTTAATTGCAAAAGATCCTCGAAACAAAGATGTTCTATTTCCATTCCTAAATGGAGATGATTTGAATAACAATTATGATCAAAGTCCAAGTAGATGGGTAATAAACTTTCATGATTGGTCTGAAGAAAAAGCCAAAACATATTCTGATTGCTATGAAATTTTAGAAAGATTGGTGAAACCCGATAGGATAGCAAAAAAAGGAGATAGAGGAGCTGAATTTTGGTGGCAATTTTTAAGGATAAGAAAAGAACTTTATCAATCAATAACTCCTTTCAAAAATGTCTTGGTAATACCTGAAACAACAAAATATTTGACATTTGCTTTTTGCCCAACAGATATAGTCTTTTCACACGCAAATAAAATCATTGTTACGGATGAATTTGACTTTTTTTCCATTCTAAAATCTTCTATTCATTTGTATTGGGTTTGGAAGAACTCTTCCACACTTGAAAGTAGGATGAAATATATTACGTCTGATGCATTTGAAATTTTCCCTTTTCCAATTAACCTTAAAATTGAAAATAAGCAATCATTAAATAAAATTGGTGAAGACTATTATGAGTATAGAAAAAAATTAACGAAAGAATTAAAATTAGGATTTACCAAAACATATAATTCAATTAACAATGGTGATATTTTTGAGAAAAATATTGATACTAATTTAAAGCATTTAGATAAAAAAACAATTGAAGAAAAATTCGGAAAAGAGACTTGGAATTTTTGGAATCACCTTCAAAAAACAGAAGGCACTTGTTTGTGGGAAGAAGCTGTAAATGGAATTGTCAGGCTGCGAGAACTTCATAAAGAAATGGACGTGGCCGTATTGGAAGCCTATGGATGGACAGATATACAGCTTCGCCATGATTTTTATGAGGTTGATTACCTTCCAGAAAATGACAGGGTGCGTTATACTATCCATCCCGATGCCCGTAAACAAATCCTGAAACGATTGCTGGAACTGAACCATCTGTACTTTGAAGAGGAAGCAAAGCAAGGCCTACATAAGCAAAAGGATGTGGAAGCCTTCTACGAACAGAAAGGGCAGCCTATACCGGAGGATGTGGCGAAGTGGTTTAAGAAGGGGAAAGGGAAAGCAAGGACCAC
>JBBDSC010000002.1:0-2276 GCA_040905145.1 Anditalea sp. | reverse complement strand
CCTTTGAACTGGGAAGAAGACGGATGTTTGAACAGCCGGTTAAGAAAATCAAAATTAACTGTTCCCAGGACGTGTACAACTGCATGAAACCCTTCCTGTTTGATGAAGTGGTGGAACATTTTTACATCCTTTTGCTGAACCGTAACAACCAAGTGCTCAAACTCCATAAGATCAGCTCCGGGGGAACCCACGGTACCCTGGCAGATCCAAAACTGATCTTCAGAAAAGCGCTGGATTATTTAGCTTCCGGACATATTCTGGTGCATAATCATCCCTCTGGAAACATGAAACCTTCAGAACAGGATAAGAGGTTGACCAGCAGGCTGACCAAAGTCGGAAAGAGCCTGGAAATACCGGTCCTGGACCATTTGATCTTCACGGATGTTTCGTACTTGAGTTTTGCAGATGAAGGCCTGTTATAGGCCTTCATTGAATCCAGGTGGATGGGTTTAAATCTGTTTTGGATTGATAATATCACATTCACCTTTTTTAAAATGATAACAATTGGTGGGTAAGGAAAGTAACTTTAAATCTGGCATAATTTTTAATCTTAAAGGAGCACCTTAATATTCTAATAAATGCTTATCGCTGTCAGGTCATAAAACAGATTGAATTCTTTTCTGGAAATAGTCAGGTTTCCCAAATCAAGTCAAAGTAAATCCTCACTTAAAAAATATAATTTTTCTGTATGGTTAAGTAATTTGATATGTCATTTCATAGTTTCTGAGAATTGGATTTTATGAGCGCTGTGCAATTATTTTCCATAATAAATTAAATTTTAGTACCTTAAATTCAAATACCTATAACTGGTAGATTGGCGGGACCGCCTTATAGGATCTTTAATGAGTAGCTTGAATTTTAGTCATATTTTTTGCCCAAAAAATACGTTTATAACCTCTTGTGAAAAACTCTAGAAGAAATTAAGTAAATTCAAAATCTCTTTGGTTTCTTCAAGAAAGCATAAAATTTGAGGTGTGTGCTTTATAGATGAATAATTGGTAAATGATTTTTTCTTTGATTATTATCGTTTTGGTAAGGGGGATTTGCGAAATAAAAAAAGTATTATGGTAGATCTTGACTCATTAAATGTGGCTGTTAGTGAAAATGACAGTACCCTCAGGTATCAGGTTGATCCTGAATTTGTATATAAATACGTAGAAATATTAGAACAAAGTAATTCCCAACTGGGTATTTGGTGGACTGCTTTAGGTGTCTTTATCGCATCATTGGGTGTTTTATTTACCATTGGTGCAATTGTAGCTGGATGGTTTATATATAGACAAGGAAAAGATTTCAGAAAAAACCAAGATGAAGTTTTAAATGAATATAATAGAAGATTTGAAGAAGTAGTTTATTCCTATGAGCAAACCATGGAGCCATATATAAAACGCCTCAAGTCAGATTTAGATTATATTGAGGTTCAAAAGGAAAAAATTGAAACTGAATCTAATCCAAAAGTTGAAACAATAATGGAATTAAATTTGAAAATTAAAGACCTTCAAAATGAAGTTCAATCTCTTTCTCAAAGAGGGAATAGATTAAAAGGTCAACCTGGAATCGGTCAACCAGGTATTGGTCAACCTGGTATTAGTCAGTCTGGCACCGGTCAGCCTGGAAAATCGTAAAATATCTCAATCCTTTTATTCTAATTTAGAAAAATTGATCCAATAACGTAAAATTAAAATATTTTCTAAAATGTCATATAAGACCTATCACCCACTTTCCCAATACCACCAAAAGGGTAGGCATACAGCTAATGGCAATAGCCTTTCCTAATCCCATCTCAAATTCATGCCATAACATAATAACAAAGAACAAATAAAACCCCAACCAGAAAATATAACTTACCTCCTCCATATCCGACAACCCCAATCCGATAAAGGAGGACTGCTGAAGTATTTCGGAAAGGTTGCTCCCATCTGGCATATCATACAGCACAATAAGATAGATCAGGCTGTTGAGGATAATGGGAATAAAGGAAATAGAAAGGACAAAGGCCAGTTTTGGGGTATCGTATTTTTCATCCAGCAGAGTAAACATCAGGCCTGAAGTCAGCATGTAAAATACAAAAAGCATGAGCGGAACAAAAAGGGCAATCAGGTTACTGATCCCCCTGAATAACCGAAACAGCTCCATGCTTTCCAGGTCACCGGCCTGAAGGGCATAGGACCTACGGGATATCCAGTAAAACAGGATGGATAGGGTAAAGACAAGTATGTATGGCAGGTACTTTTTCATCCGGAGAAACTGACAAATACTTCCAAAAAGGCAGCTCC
>JBBDSC010000001.1:0-14031 GCA_040905145.1 Anditalea sp. | reverse complement strand
CATTGCCAAGAGAGAATCACCCCCGATTTCAAAGAAATTAGCTTCAACTCCCACCCTGTCAATATTAAGGAGCCTTTTCCAAATGGATACAATGGTCTGTTCAAAATTGTCACGAGGTTCAACAATAACGTCACCTGATATTCTCTTTTTCTCTGGATCAGGTAATGCCTGCTTATTGATTTTTCCATTGGATGTCAAAGGAAAACGGTCCAATTCTACCCAAAAACCAGGCACCATATAGGCTGGAAGTTTTGCCTTGAGATAGCTAATAATGCTTTTGCGGTCAAATTTGCCATTGGATATAATATAGGCGATGAGTTGCTTATTGCCGTTCTCCAATTCCTTTCCCATTACTACCACCTGTTTAACAGCGTCATTTTTCAGGATGGTGGTTTCGATTTCTCCCAATTCAATACGATAACCCTGGATCTTGATCTGATCATCCAATCTGCCGACATAGACTATTTTACCATCCGGCAGCCAATAGCATAAGTCTCCAGTCTTGTACATTTTGGAGCCAGGCTTTGTATTATATGGATTTCCGATAAATTTTTCTGATGTCGAATCAGGACGATTAAGGTAACCTCGGGCAAGCCCATCTCCTGAAATATGTAATTCTCCTGAAACTCCCAGGGGCAATATTTCATTTGAATTACCCAAAATATAGCACTGGGTATTGGCAATGGGAGATCCTATAGTAATAGGCATCTCTTCTGATTCAATTTTTGATACGGTGGACCATATGGTAGCTTCTGTAGGACCATATTCATTATACAATGAAATGGACTTTTTCAGATTAAAGTGAGCAGTAACAACTTTCTGGGTTAAATTTTCTCCTCCAACAATTACAGTTGAGAGTTTGGAATTTGCGACAAGGCCTTCTTCAAGTAAAAAATTATAATAGGAGGGAACGCATAATAAGGTGTCCGATTGATTTAATAAATCTTTAAGTTGAAAGGAATTCTGTATAGAGGCTTTACTGCTTAATATCAAACACCCTCCACTGGTTATACTGCCAAAAATGGCGCCTACTGAGGCATCAAAGGAAAATGAAGGCACAAGTAGTAATGAGCCAAGGTGATTATAATAAGAATTTCTGGCAGAAGTGGATGCAATTAACTGGGCATGTTCAATAAGGACTCCTTTTGGTTTACCGGTAGAGCCAGAAGTATAAATGACATAAGCCAGGTGATGGGGTTTAAGGTTTGTAATTGGTATTTCTTTCGGTTGTTGATTAATTATCTGCTGTATTTCCTCTAAATCAACCACTTTAGATTGATTATCCTTGTCTATATTTTGTCGGGTAGTTTTGTCGATTAATACTATTGAGGCCTTGGTTTCTTTAATAATGAATTTTATTCTATCTTTTGGGAATTCAGGATCTATAGGAACATAAGCACCTCCTGCCTTTAATATGCCCAGTATCCCAATGACCATCCCCAATGACCTTTCCATACAAATAGGGATCATTGCCCCTTCTTGAACTCCTTTGTCTCTTAAATAATGACCAATTTGGTTGCTGATTAAATCCAGTTCTTTATAGGTTAACTTTTGTTGACCAAATACCAATGCCACTGCATTTGGGATTTTATCTACCTGTTTTATAAAGAGATCAACAATAGTGGATTTATTGGGATAAGGGCTATAGGTACTATTAAAAGTATTCAGTAGCTGATTCTCTTCCTCATTTGTCAGCATTTTTAGCTTCCCCAGGATTTCATCAGGTGTATCTGATACCGCATTTAACAATTGAATGAAATGGTCCTTAATTCGGCATATGGTCTCCTTACTAAAGTGTTCTGGGGAATATGAAAAGTTTCCTTCCAGAACTTTTGGATCTTTGGTTGTAATTTCTAATCCTAATCCCGCTAGGCCTATAGCTTTTGTGGCTCCAGTTCCCATTCTATTATACCTTTGAACCTCTTGCTGAAAAGGGATCTTAAATTGGAGTGTCAGCTTAAACACAGGGTTATTTTCAGGATTTTTCTCATCGGCTATGGAATGGGAAAAATTTTTAAAGGTGCCATTAAATTTGTTAAAAACATCCTCTGAATTTTCCTTCACCATCTTTAAAAGTCTTGAAAAGGTGATTTGGCCATCTAATTTTGAAAATTCAGAAATAGATTGGAATTGAAACTCAGAACCAATGGATGCTTCTCTTTTTCCCACAGAACCATTGGCTTCTACCTCCATTTCCTCATGAAAGCCGTATTGATATAGTAGAACTTTAAATGCTGACAGAATCGTGATCACTTCAGTTACCCCATAACGGCTGCCTAAAAGCAATAGTTTTTTATGCAACACAGGTTCTATAATAAATTCGCAGGTTCCTGCATTCGATGGTGCCCCAGTATTTTTCTCCGTTAGAATTTGTTTATTAGGGCTGATTCCTGTAAACTCTCCTTTGTAATGCATCGTTAAATTTTCATCTTATTATGTGGGGATTTTTCAATGAAGTTAAACAAATGACAAAATACAGATTTTTTATTTTATACTGCAAATATTTGCTTAATAATTGAATACTAAAGATGCATTGGAAAATTATCTGACCCATAAGCCATAGGAATAAGTCAAGTTTTCTTATGCCGTATCCAGTAAAATAGAAGGTACGCAGACATCCTTTCAGGAGGCTTTGATCAAAGAAAAGTATAGCCACCTTTCAGGGTATCAGTCAACTGAGGGATGAGATTGAGCTGAATAAACTGATTACTCTGGGTAAAAAGCAAAGTGATGGAAAGTGACTGATCAGCGAACTTTATAAACAGCCAATCCTGGATGGTACCCAAATGGCAGAGTTATTAGGAGTACATCCCTCCACCGCCAACCGACTGATCACAGATTTTCAGCGCTTGGGCATACTCCGGGATAAGGCTTACCTTTTTACCGAACGCTTTACTGGACCATCCCCAGTTCTGTTCCCGGTTCTGAATTATTCATCCACATTAAACCCCGGCCTTTTGAATTACCTCCAGGGTTTTTCTGAGGCCTGTTTCAGCCACTTGTTGCAAATCCTGTTTCCAGTAATCTGGGTTGTATAATTCAAGAGAAACACATCCTTTAAAGCCTGTTGCTTTAAGGTCTTTTAATATTTCAGGGAGAGGCAACACACCGTCTCCGGGATATACCCGGTGCTTATCCCCCAGTTCCGCTACTGCAGGTGAAGCAGGGGCATCGGCAAACTGGAAAATGGCAATCATTTCCCCTTTGATTAATTTAAGTCCTTCAAAGCCTCCTTCACTGATGTGCATGTGATAGGTGTCGGGAATGATCATGGCTTTGGGATGATTGGCATCCAGGGCTACTCCGGCTGCCTGCCCCATTGTTTTCAGGGGGAAAAATTTCACAAACACGATCGCAGGATTTATATCAAACTCATTAATTCCTATTTCAATGAGTTCGCGATATCTATTGGCCACATATTTTTGATCATAATCTTCTCCCACTGTATTGGGGATCGTCTGTATGTGTTCAGATCCGATGTCGGAGGCCATCCGCATGCGGTTGCGGGTGTCTTTCAGGGATTCTTCAAACAATGCTTTGGTGGGAGGCAATGAATTCCATAAACCAATTACACTGGGCACAAACAGGCCAAGGTCCTTAATTTCCTTTCCTAGATCTTTCAGGTTTCCACCTGCTGTTTCAAACTCTTCCAGTTCTCCATCCCAGGGCTCAATGGCATCATATCCTGCTTTCGCAGCTATTTGAACTTTTTCTCTTAATGAGGCAGGCCTTATGGTGGCAGTATCCAGGCAAATGGGCCAAGGGCTTTGGCTCTTTTGGTACCTTTTTTCCATTTGTGTAGTATGCTGCGGTTTATTTGTTGCCAGAGCCGGTACGGTACCAGCAGCAAGGCCGGCCACTGCGCCAAGACTAATAAATTTTCTTCGTTTCATCATTTAAGTTTTATGTAATTTATACTGTCATCCGGAGAAAATTCTCCTAAATTTCTTGATCTTGAAAAGTACGGAGGCGGATTTTACCTTCGTAATCTCCGCCTTTTTATGATGTTGCGGTTACCACACCAATAAATTAAGATGCAAAATACATAATTATCCGGACTGCCCCTTATTTGCCAGCTGCTTTCTTTCAATCCGCGTAAATTAGAGGAAGAATGGTAGTATTTGATTCTCATCATTGATTGGCTTTCTGAATTTAAATAAATTTACTTGGGTAATTTCTTTTGTTTAAAATTAATTTCAGCTGCCTGTCATATAATCCTTTTACTTACAGAATTTTAACTAAAATAAAATGCCATGAAATTGAGCATGAGAAAAAGCCTCACACACCAGGATAAATATTTCCATCGAGATTCCCTGCCTACCGGCAGTCAGACATATGACGATTAAAAACAATTATATACCTATGAAAAAGTTATTGACCGTTTGCCTGATCCTGTTCACTGCAACAGTACAGGCACAGGATTTATTCCAGGAATCTCTTTTTTCTGCCGATCTGGTCATGAAAAGCAGAGAGAAAATTGATCTGTCAGACCTAGAGAGCGAAAGAATCAAAAAAATCCACAGTGAAAATGCCGCTGAGTTCAATATATTGAAGTGGGACCTGGAATCAGCTACCTCTAAGTTGAAAGCCATGCTTGAGGAATCCAAACCCAACTTAGATGCTGTTCAGAAGCAAATGGATGTTGTTCTAAACCTGGAAAATTCCTTAAAAAAGAGGAAGTTATTTACTTTGGTAGCAATAAAGAATGAATTGACGGAAAAGCAACAGGATGAACTCCAAAAGGTGAAAGGTCAGCTTTCCTCAAAGCCAGTTGCGGTTAGATCTTCCAAAAAACGGAGTGGATCACTGGCGATGACTTTAAAAAGTGACAACACGAAAGATAAACCCATTATCTATATTACAACTCAGGAAGGATTGACCGAAATAAAAGATTTGGAAAAGATCAAACCGGATAATATCAAAAGTGTAGAGGTCCTAAAAGACCAATCTGCAATCGACAGGGTCGGAAAGGAGGGAAAAAACGGTGTGGTTATCATCACTTTAAAAGATGGGGACAAATAATGATTTTATAGAATAGGGAGACTGTCAGTACAGAAACCGCAGTCTGATTGGAAAGTAATCCTTTCAAATCCTGTGACCAGCAAATTGATGTGGTATGTTACGCTTACAGATTATCCATTTCTAAAACGGTATGGGTCTTAGGGCGGAAGACACCAGAAGTATATTAAGGAAGAAAACAACCGGTTTGGTACAAGCCCCAACTTGTCCATTACTACCCATTATCATACAACAATCTTAACTTCCTTGGAGCACCGTCAATTTTTTTATAAAATTATGACCAATGGCCTATTTTGAAGCCATTGCTTTCTCCTCCTGATAAAAAACCCGCCACAATTTCCCGGTGACGGAATCTGAAATAATGATGGTGCCATCCGGCGCCTGGGCCAAACCAGTGGGCCGGTGCTCCGCATCACTTGGGCTCTCAATCTTGGATACCCCGGCAAAACCTTCCGCCAAAGCCTCGTGTGTCCCGGCAGGGTTGCCGTTCTCAAAAGGGACAAAGGCTACAAAATACCCTTTTTGTTCCAAAGGGGCTCTGTTCCATGAGCCATGAAAAGCTATCAAAGCACTTCCCTTATAATTTTCGGGAAAATGATCTCCCGTATAGAACAGGATATCATTGGGTGCCCAATGTGCAGGAAAGGTCATTACCGGTTGTTCGGTACCCTCGCATCGGCCTACGGTTTGTCCGTCACCACCATATTCAGGCGCCAATACCCTTTTATCCTGTGCGGGGTCGTAATAGCAGTAAGGCCAGCCGAAATCCGCTCCGTCCCTTAGCCTGAACAGTTCTTCGGCCGGGCTCTCGGCACTGGTCTTTTCATCATACATATCAGGAAATAAACCGCTCAACATATCCCTCCCATGCTGTACTGCGTACACATGACCATCAAGAGGGTTAAAGCCCAATGCCACTGCATTCCTGATTCCCGTGGAAAATCGGTGTCCATCATCCACCTGGGTCTGGCCTTTTCGTTCGGCATCAAAGCGCCAAACCCCACCGTGACGCTCAAGCAAGGGGCAGGGGTCCATAGCTGGTGAACCTTTGGTACGGTCCTGTTCCTGGCAGGCATTGGAAGGTGCTCCCACATTTACATAGAGATGATCCTGATCATCAAAGGTGATTGACTTGGAAGCATGTGAGCTCTGACTGGGAAAACCGGAAACTATGGTATCCGGAGAAGTGGCATTTTCGGGAAGAAGGCTACCACCATCAAAAGAAAACCTAAAGACGGTACTATCATTTGAAGCATAAAGATACCCCTTGTAAAAGGCCATCCCTGTACCACCAAAATCCCCAAAGTATTCAATTTCATCAGCCCTTCCATCTCCATCAGTATCCCGGAGTGCTGCGATGCCTCCCTTTTCGTGAGGCTCCCGCAAGTTGACATAAATGTCTCCCTGCTCGTTGACCGCAACATGCCGGCCTCTGCCAATATCATCAGCAATCACATAGGCCTGCATACCAGGGGCCAGTTTAAGGCCACCCTGATCTTCGTCAGCCGTAAAGTAGGGCGTTTCTTCTTCCTCGCTTTCTGGAGCTCCCCCACATCCCGTTAAAATCATACCCCATGTGAGGAATACCATGTAAAACAAATAATGATAATTAAGATTTTTCATGTTTAAAAAGGATTTTGGATGATATATTTTTTGACAATGGTGTATTAGGATGGATTCCTTTACTGAATTGGACCATACCACATCAGCTGACTTTTTATTACAGGAATAAATATAAAGTAATTGTGCCTGAGTGCCAAATCAAATCGATCAAGTCTGGTCATGATTTAAACCTTTTTCTTTCAGATGTTCCGGATCATCCACTGTTGGTGCTTAAGGATAAATCCGGTTGTGGGGTATTTCAATGCCAGTGCATATGCTTTGGCCTCTATCATTGTTGAAGAGGAATAGTATTCTTTAAATGATAGACACTCCTTAGAAGTTCTGGGAAAACCAGGCTAAGGATTGATAAAAAGCCCTTCGGGGCTTTTTTGTGATCAAGTCTTTATAGACCAGGATGGAACCCTCTTCAAACTAAATATTTAATTTATTTTATAAATATCTTGTTATTTGATAATGAAATAGTTAACTTTTATTTTCATTCCTATAATCCTTTAGCCATGTTTAAACTATTTTTTACTGCTAGCCTCCTCCTGTTATTGATTAGTTGTCAAAAAAGTCCTGATGAGGTCCTGGAAAGAGCCAAGGATAATCTGGATAACAGTTCATTTATATCCTATAAGCATTCCGGTATTTTTCCTGTTCCAACAGGTAAAATCGATACCATAACAGGCACTGCCCAATTCCGCAGGAGGAAAAATAAACATCTTGATTATGATTTTATAGGTACCAGGAAAAATTCGGATATGGTGTATATCAATGGTGAACTCAAGCAGATCTCCCATAAGGATAGCCTGATCACCTATTACACTCCGGAGGATCTTGAAAAGGAAAAATATCTTTTCGAGGACAATATGTTTATTGATTTTGGTCCTGTGGGACTGTTGGACGAGGGAAAATGGAGTTTTGTTAAGGATACTATCATTTCCAATAAACGGTTTTTCAATTATTTTCTAGTAGACATGGATACCGTCATAAAGGGTAAAGAAATTTATCTGGAAAAACATATTTTTATAAATACTGCCACTGCTTTGGTGGAGCGGTATGAGAGGAGGCTTTTCCATGACGGGGAAAATGCCCAGTTTATTGAATGTTCCTACACTGATTATGACCTCAGAAAAGATCCTGTGGAATTATCCTATACCGACCCAATCCAGTATACTTCAAGAATGGCCAGTGAAAAAGAAAAAGTATTTCTATTGAGTGAAGGTCTTGAAGCCCCTGATTTTGAGTTAAAGGATATGAAAGGCAATACCATTAAATTATCAGATCTCAGAGGGCAAAAAGTGCTGATGAATTTTTCTATGATCCATTGCGGTTGGTGTAAAATCGCGTTGGATGAATTTAATAAAGAAGACTTTTATTTCGCTGATGGGATTACTGCTTTGTATATTAATCCTGTGGACAGTAAGGCTGAGATGGAAAAATACCTGGAAAAATTCAGCGTCCCTTTTCCCGTAATTGCCGAAGCCAAAGAAGTCGGTAAATCCTATGGAGTAAGCGGATACCCTACATTCTATCTGATAAATGAAAAAGGTGTCATTGAAAAAGTATTCGCCGGATTCAAAGAGGAATTTATCAATGGTTTAAGGAAGTAAAAAAGTGCCTGAATTTTTTATGCAATTCCCTTCTAATTTCTTCTTAAATACTTATTGGAAGAACTGACCAAATTAGTGAAACAGATCTAAAGCTTAAAAAAAAGCTGAAAGAAGGAGGGAAAATTTCGGGTGGAAAGAACTGTGCCATTATGACCAGCAAAGGATAAAATAGTACATCGATCCCGGGAAATTGGTATAATAGGTGGAAGAAATATTATAGAGTATTTTTTGCTACTTTGAGACAAAGTACGCTAAACTTCCGTAGAGATTAATATATGTTATATTAAATAAAAAAAATGCAAAAATTATTTGTTTTACCTGTATTTTTTATATTGCTCGTAATAAGCAGTTGTAAAGAGGATGAGATCCAACCTGATTTGGCAGTCCAGGGAGAGTGGATTTTGGTAAAGAGTGAGGGCAGTATGACAGGCAAAGTGCTGGAAGGTGAGGAACTGGAATGGAAAGAAACCTATGATTTTAATGATGACAACACTTTTATAAAAACCAGGGAGACAGATGATGGTAGTTTTCAGGCTTCTGGGGAATTCAGTTTGATAGAAGCAGAGATTTCGGATTCAAGCAAGGCCAGGGCCTATTTGACGCTGACCTTTCAATCAGGTGAGGAAATTATTATAGGTACCTGTAACGGTACAGGAAAGATCGAAGAATTGATTATTACCCATCAGGGGGAGCTGATAAATACCTGGGGTTACTGTGACGGGGCAATATTATATTATGAGAAAAATAGTTTTGCTCAAATATCCAATAAATCACTAGCGAAATGACTGGCGGTAAGAAGAGTTCTGGATGCCGCCGTGGGTTATCTGCTCGGTGAGGCCAAAGAGGCGAACTCCTTTTATGCAAAATAAAATAGTTCAATAATCAGCCTCCCTTTACTCTTCCACTTTATCCATCCATACTTCCAAGCACCCTCTGAACCATACGGCTGGAACATATTCCCAATTTAAACTATTATGCTGCAAACCCAAATGACCGTGGTCCTTATGTCCTCCAACTTTAGTGACTCCTGTTAAACTGCCGCTTGTTCCCTGATAATTCTTAGTAAATCCAAAAATAGCCGCAGAATCATAAACTCTCTTTTTCTTCTGATTGGCTCTTCTCTGGGCAAAGCCGTTTTGCCCATAACCGCTCAGGCTCCTGGCCTGGACAATCCGATGCAGCTGGTCGTAGTCGTACACCATGGCCTGCATACGCACCAACTCGCCCAGACCAGGATAGGCTTTACCACCAAAATTATGATTTATACAACTTAACTAAAATGGAATTACAAATTCCATAGATAGGAAGGTGTAGATGCAATCTCACCTAGCGGGGCGGAATATGGACTGTGGATTTATTGATCAGCAACATAATTTTTGACCATTTCCTCATAGTAGGCCGAGGTATAAAGGTTTACCTGATATTTATGTTTTCCATAATTTTTGGCATTTTTCATTAATCTGCTTTTATAAAATAAATCAAAATCAGAAGAACTGTATTTTGCCAATGCTTTATTTTGCACCCTTTTTCCATCAATCCATACCCCAAACTTATTGGCGTCTACCAATTCCTTAAAAAATTCAGATGTGGGAGGATTTCGTTTAGGCAGAGTTGTCATTGACAGAAACATTTTGCCAGTGCTTTTTCTTTCGCCTACCATCCGCTGGTCTTCACTCATTATCGAATATATCTCTGCCATTCTTTTCCTATTGACTTTTCCCAAATCATTGAATAGGATTTTCTTTCCATTAGAAAGCGTTTTTATGGTTTTCATTCCCTCTATGGTTTTATCATATTCCTCTAAAAGCTCAGCCGAAGCGCCTTCACCAGGTTGAACCATAACTTCAGGCTTTCCTTTCTGGCCCTCTTGGGTGTAAGAATGGGTGCTAAAGAATAGCAGCATCAAACTAAATAGTGGAACCCATTTAACTAGCTTTAAAATGGTTCTTTGGATCGGAATTTTTTTGGTCATCATGGTTGATTTTTTTTTAACAGATGCGTTACTTGAAGTTTGAATAATTGACTTTTCGGATACCCAAGGTTCTGAGAATATCCTGAACCTGCCCTAATTTAATTTTCTCCTTGGCTTTTATGGAAGCAATGATCTGATCTTTTTCTACCTTATTGACTGCTAGTTTTTCCGCTTCATTGGCTATTTCCTGTTTTAAATCTTCCCATTGAACTTTTTTGTCATTGATAAGAATATGGTCCTCACCTGTTATGGTGATTTTGATGATGTTTTTATCGGAGGTACTTAAAATATATTCCGGATTAAGCCCGTACCCTCTTACAAAAACCGTGTCCAGGGTACCAGAAGATGTTTTACTGGAATCTTTTTTTGTTCCGCGATCGGATAAGGAAGCACTTTCTTCATTGTTTTCCGTAGGTAATTTAAAGCTTATGGGCATTCTCACCTTTACATTGACCTTCTGCTCCTTTTGCATACCGGGTGTCCAGTCAGGAGCATTTCGGACTATCCTTAAGGCTTCTTCATCGGCACCGCCACCGATTCCCCGCAAAATGTTGGGACCTGATACCTTGCCTTCTTTATCAATAATAAAAGCTACATAAACAGTGCCTTCAATGCCTGCTTTTTTTGCAGTTTCCGGATATTTTAAATTATTGTCGAGATAATCTTTCCATCCTTCCATGCCTCCCGCAGGAACGGGCATTTTTTCTACGATATCATAAATAGGTTCTCTATTAAGGCCTTCAGAACCCCATGAGTGGGGAGATGGGGGTAGAGGAAAGAAAGGTTTAGTTTCTGCTACTTGTTCAGATTTGAACCTCACAGGAATGGTCATCAATGTGTTGATTGGTTCACCATCCTTTTCACCCGGGGTCCATTTGGGGACAGAAGGGAGGGACAGTATCCTTAATACTTCATCATCCAGTCCCATTCCCAAAGATTTCCGGATTACGGGGGATATTATCTTTCCCTCCTTATCAACGATAAACTCAGCATACACGATTCCATCCACTCCCAGTTCTCTGGCTTCAGCGGGCATTTTCAGGTTACTGGCAAGAGATTTAGTCCAAGCTTCCATTCCAGCTTCTGGTGTGGGTATTTTATCGGATTTGCTGATCAAATCCTCTATTTCATAATCTTTTTTGAACGAAGAGTTCTCCTTGAAAACCTGTAACATCTCAAGTACCTTTTGATATTCATCCTTATTGGAAATATCCGCGACTTCATATTGTAATTGCCCAATCTGAGCCATTATTTTCCCATCCATCAGTCCACTTACATATTCATAATGAGCAGGTGAATTGATCCTTTTCACCTTGGTGGTAACTTGAATGGAATCCCGGGCAGCATCGATCTGTTTCTTGATCATTATAATGTCCCCCGCCATTTTTTGGCTGAGAAAGTTGGAATCAGGCATGGTTTTCATTGAAACCAATCCCAACAACATAGCTGTCAATGGCAGTACCATAACCAGCTTGAACCAGTTGGCTTTACTTGGTTTTTTCATCATCATAATTCTTTTTAAAGTAGTAGATCTAATAAAATAGTTGCCAATAGGAAGGTCCAATCCCTTAAATGCAATTTTGACAATAAGTTTTCTATAGGATTCTTTGTTATCCGTTCTTTTGAGGACATACGCATCAGCTAAATATTCATGAGTATCAACTAAGGCAGATCTCATCAGATGGATGGCAGGGTTAAACCAAAACAGAATACCTAGAATCCGGTAATAAAGCACATCCCAAGAGTGACCTTGCCGGATATGTTCGATCTCGTGCTTGAAGATGTGGTCTTTTTCATCAGTCCGTAAATTTTGGGTTTCATCCCAAAATAACTTATCGAAAAAGGAAAATACCGGGGCCAAACCAAAAGTGGGTACCAAAAAATAGTTGTCCCTTAATTTATAGATGGTTTGGTACCAGCCTTTTCGCAATAACATGCGGAGTTGTAAAAATTGCCACAAAAGTCTCAGACTTAACAAAAAGAAAATGATCAGGTACCCAATTATAAAGTAATCCTTTAGTTCTAACAAAATGGGGAGTTTGGTACCCTCCACGGTAAACTCTGGAAGGCCATACGTGCCGACAATTTCTTCCTCTGATTCAATAGCGGTCAAATATTGTAAAAATCCAGTATCCTCCAGGGAAATACTTGGTTTGGTGAAGTCTACCGGAATTTCTATAACAGGAAAAAGCATTGCCATAATGGGCGCAATTAAAATAAAAACCCGAGTAAGGGTAAAAGCCTTTTCGTCTCTAAGGAAACACCAATAGATTCAGAAGAAAAACAGCAGGCAGAAGGAGCTTTGCCAGATATAGTTGATGATTTCAGCCATTAGCTTTCATTGACGTCATTTTTACTCCGTCCATTAATTTTTCCAATTCCTTGAGGTCAAAGTCCTCATCCTTAGCAAAGAATGAGGCCAGTCTCAGAAAAGAACCTCCAAAGTAACCGCTCAAGAGATTTTTGATAGAGATACTCCTGTAATGATCTTTATAAAGTTAAATCTAAAAAATTAGTTATACAACTATTTTCACATAACTATTAAAAAATTAGTTAAATATTTAAAAGTAAGCTGGAAGGGATATAGTCAATGCTGTTTTCATAAAAAAAACCTCCTGATCGGAGGTTTTGATTTTATCATTGTTTGCTTGGTTCAAAATCTAAGCTTTTGGATACCTGAAATATTCGATTTAGTTGAATGCGCCCTTGAAGCTTTCCATTTTCTGATCTACCTGCGTATCCACCATAAATGAAAGTTTTACATTTTCCCACTCCATCGTCACCTTGGCTACTCTATTGTTTTCTGCTGATATGGAGTAAGTAAGTCTTTCCTGAATGTCGGAAGTCATATCAGGGGTGACCTTGATGGCCACTGCATCGTCCTGGGCAAGGGCATCCGCATCTACTTGTTCATCTTTCATATAGGCGTAAATTGCATTTCCCTTGCTGTTGAGGTGAATGGTCCAGTCGCCGGACTCCTGAGGGGAAATGAAAACAGTGTATTTCCCGGGATCAAGGTTGGTTCCCTCTATGTTTACTGCAGTGCTGAATTCAATGGTAGTTGGTGCATTGGCACCTGCTCTCCAGGGTACGCCATATTCTTGAAGTTCTCCAAATATTTTTCTGCCTTTAACCCCAGGAGAGGAATAGTCAATACTGATTTTAGTGAAACCCACATTTTGGGAAACATAGGCGGCAGGGCTGGAGCCGGGGCTACCAATTGAGCATGGGATCGGTCAGTTGCTGAGAGGATCATCAATAGGGTAAGGGTAAGGGTAAGGGCCAAGAAAGGATACCTTGCATTTTTCATAAGATTTTTGTTTGTTTTGAGTGTTTGAAATCTTGAAGATACAAAAAGCTTATGGAAATGCAGTTTTTTTATCCCGGGATATTAGACAAGCAAATATGAAGGTTCAATAGGCTGGAATTGAAATACAAATATGCTTTTCCATTTTGAATTGTTCCACATTGATTACCATTCAATCAGATCAATAGAAATCTGTGTAGATTGCATCTACACCCAAATATTCAGTGTTCTCGAGGAAGTGTTACAGGGCTGAAACTCTTAGTAGAATTTTCATCCCTCACTATCAAGGTCTTATTTCAAAAACAAATATTTTAAAGAAGAATATTTGCGCCAACAAAAATAAAAATTATCTTTGCAATCCAATCTAAGGGGCAAGATCCAGGATAAATCCTGAATTTACCCGAATTGGTTCAGAGCATTCCGCCCAACAGTCGGGAGGGTTGACCTCAAAATTAAAGATAATGGGAGTTTAGCTCAGTTGGTTCAGAGCATCTGCCTTACAAGCAGAGGGTCGG